>JBEKWU010000065.1:0-28868 GCA_049512775.1 Bryobacteraceae bacterium | reverse complement strand
TTGCCCTCCTTGTGGGCGGCGTCTGGCGAAGCTCCAGCCAGGGAACGATTCGCCAACGTCCCATTATAGGAGGGCTTTTCGTTTCACTATCGCAGGGCTAAAGTTGTCTTGGACAAGAGTGAATTCAGATCACGAGGGATACATCTCATCCGCCGCCTGAACCCTGGGGGAGCGAGCTTGAGATCGGCGTGCGGATCTCCTTTTATTACAGCACGTAGTACAGAAAAACACAACCCTCGCCAGCATGAGGACCGTCGACAAGGCGATAAACCGGCCGGAATTAAGTATGGCCTCCGTCTCGGCCTCCGGCTCCTCCCTTCCTTGACTACTAAGTGCAAAACCCGAGCCACAATTCGCCGGGATTTTCTCCCGCGCGCCGGGCTTCGTGCCTGCGGAGGGGAGGCGGTACAGCATGGATGGAGCAACTCAGCCATCCGGTGTCGCCATGTCTATCCGCAAGGCTGTCATCTTTCAGCAAGTTCCGCTCTTCGCCGGGCTCACGCCAGCGGAAATCGGATCCCTGGCCGAGCGCACCGTGGAGCAGAGGTACTCCCCTGGAGAGGTGCTATTCCATGAGGGGGAGCGGTGTAGCGGGCTGTTCCTGATCGCGCAAGGAAGCGTCAAGATCTACAAAACTTCCAGGGCGGGGCGGGAAATCATGCTGGCGATCGAGTCCGCGCCCTCCAGTGTGGCCGAAGTGCCGCTGTTCGACGGGGGACCCTATCCCGCAACCGTCAGCGCGGTCGATGAAGTGCTCGCCTTCTTCATCGCCATGCTGGATTTCCAGCAGGCCTGCCGGCAGAACCCGGACCTGCCGCTGAAAGTGTTGACGGTGGTGGGGCAGCGGCTGCGGCACCTGGTGCGGACCGTCGAGAGCGTGACCTTCGGCAGCGTCCGCCAGCGGCTGGCGCGCGCCCTGCTCGAGTTCGCCCAGCATGCCGGGGCGGATTCGTTCCCCTTGCCCGCGACGCACGAGGAGTTGGCGTTGCGTCTGGGCACCGTGCGCGAAGTCGTCTCCCGCAACCTGGTCCGTTTTCAAGCCGAGAGTCTCCTGCGGATGCACAAACGCGAGATCCACCTCCTGGACCGCACGGGCCTCCAGCGAGAGGCGGAAACCGAGCTGTAGCCGGCCGGCAAGATCCCCGGTTGCCCGCGCTACGACGGCTCGGGGTGAACCGTCACGTCGGCGTCGGGAACCAGCTTCTGGATCGCGCGCTCGATTTCCTCGGTCAGCTCGTGGGCCGCGCGCAAGCTCTGGTTGCCGTCCACCAGGATGTGGATGTCGACGAACAACTGCGGTCCGGAATAGCGCAGGCGGACGTTGTGGCAGTCGTGGACGCCGGGCAGTGCCGAGACTGCCGAGTGGATCGTCTCCTCGAGTCCGGCCGGCGCCGTGTCCAGCAGTGCGGCGGTGGTTCGGAGCCCCAGCTTGATGCTGACCTGAGCCACGATCACGGCCACCACAATGGCCGCGACCGCATCGGCATAGCGCAGGCCGCCCCATCCCGCCACCCACTCGCTCAGCTTCACCGAGATGAGGCCCAGGATGACCACCGCCGAGCTCCAGATATCGGTGCTGAAGTGCAGCGCGTCGGCTTCCAGCGCCTGGCTGTTGAACTTTTTGGCGGCGCGGTACAGCATGCGGGAACGGGACACGTCGACAACCACCGAGGTGATCATCACCGCGAACGACCAGACGTTCACCTCGATCTCGATCCTGTGCCCGATCAGGCGATCCACCGCGCCGTAGACGATCCAGACGCAGGTGATCAGCAACAGCACGGTCTCCGCCAGCGCGGACAGGTTCTCCACTTTGCCGTGCCCATAGCGATGGTCGCGGTCGGCGGGCTTGCCCGAGATCCGCACCGCCATCCAGGTCATCAGCGCGGCCACCAGATCCAGGCCCGAATGCGCCGCCTCGGCCAGGATGCCCAGGCTTCCGGTAGCCGAGCCAACGAGGATCTTGAACCCGGTCAGTCCGACGGCCGCAAGGACCGAACTCGAGGCGGCCCGCCTCTTCTCACGATCGGCGTTGGCGGCGGACACGGTGTTCCAGTCTCGACCTTAGCACGGATCTACTGTCCCAGGCCGACGCGGCAGAGATGCTGCTCCAGCACCAGCTTTTCCTGCGAAAGGTAAGCCCGGTTGCGGCGCGTGAGCTCGTCGAAATCGACTTGGTGGGCGTCGAACTCCGGCCCATCCACGCAGGCGAAGCGGACTTTTCCGCCCACCGTCACGCGGCAGCCGCCGCACATGCCGGTGCCATCCACCATGATGGGGTTGAGGCTGGCGAAGGTGGGAACGCCCCACTCGCGCGTGAGTGCGGCCGCGGCGCGCATCATCGGGATCGGGCCGATGACGTGGGCGGCGCCCGGGGTGAGGCCGTGCTCCTGCTTCCAGGCGCGCATCAGGTCCACCACAGTGCCATGGAAAGCGCCCGAGCCGTCGTCGGTGGCCCAGGAAACCTCGTCCGCGGCGGCGCGCAGTTCTTCATCCAGGATGATGTGGGCCCTGGAGCGGGCGCCGCACAGCGCGATGACGCGATTGCCGGCCCGGCGGAACGCGCGGGCTACGGGCAGTAGCTCGGCGGTGCCAACCCCGCCCGCCACGCACAGCACCAGGCCGACCTTTTCTATGGTGGCGGGCATGCCCAGGGGCCCCAGCAGGTCCGGGATGAGGTCGCCGGCCTCCAACGAAAGCGTTTGGCGCGAGGTCTTCCCTAAGGCCTGGACCACGAGCTGAATGACGCCTCGCTCCGGATCGCCATCCACCAGCGTCAGCGGGATGCGCTCGCTGGAGGCAGTGGGGCGGAGGATGATGAACTGGCCTGGCTTCCAGCGGCGGGCGATCTGGGGCGCGAGGATCTCCAGGCGCGCGATCTCCGGCGTGAGCAGGCGCTTGCTTACCACGCGGTAGCCGCCGGCGCCAATCTGGGAGGCTTCAGGGAGAGCTGCGGCGGGGCTCTTGCCCCGGAGCGCGCGATCGATGGCTTCGGCGGCCATCCGGCCGTCGCGCATGGCCAGGATGACCGTGGAGCCCCCGCGCACGACGTCCCCGCCCGCGAAGACGTTGGGCAGGCTGGTTTGGCCCGTTTCGTCGATCGCGATCTTGCCCTGCTTGGTGAGCAACTGCGGGGTGGCGCGTTGCACGGTCGGATTGGGGCTCTGGCCGATGGCCATCACCACCGTGTCCACCGGGGCGCGGTACTCCGAGCCCGGAATGGGCACTGGCGACGGCCGCCCCGATTCGTCGGGCTCGCCCAATCGCATGCGGATGCACTCCATCTCGCGCAGCACCCCATTCTCGTCGCCGAACAGCCGCACCGGCGCGGCCAGAAACTCGAAGTGCACGCCCTCCTCCTCGGCGTGCTCGATCTCCTCCAAACGCGCGCGCAGCTCCGCCCGCCCGCGGCGGAACAGGATGATGCTCTCGCTGCCCAGCCGCTTGGCCCAGCGTGCCGCGTCCATGGCCGAATTGCCGCCTCCCACCACCACGGTGCGCGAGCCCACGCGCACCGGAGTATCGTGCGCGGGGAACTGGTAAGCCTCCATGAGGTTGATGCGAGTGAGGAATTCGTTGGCCGTGTATACGCCGACCAGGTTCTCCCCCGGAATCCCCATCAGGTGCGGCAGGCCGGCGCCGGTTCCGACAAACACGCCCGCGTAGCCCTGCTCGAACAGCTCCTCCAGCGTGGCGGTCTTGCCGACGCTGAAATTCGTGCGAAACTCGACGCCCATCGCGCGCAGCCCCGCGATCTCCTCGTCGAGGATGCTGCGCGGGAGCCGGAACGGCGGGATGCCGTAGGCCAGGACGCCGCCGAGCTTGTGCAGCGCTTCGAAAACCGTGACCCGATAACCCTTGCGGACCAGGTCGAAGGCGGCGATCAGCGAAGCCGGCCCGCTGCCCACCAGCGCGACTCTCAGCCCGTTCGGCGGAGCCGCCGTGGGCAGCCGCCGCTCGCTCGACAGGCGCTGGTAATCCGCCAGGAAGCGCTCCAGGGACCCGATGGCCACCGGCTCAAGCTTGGTCTTCGGGCCGCCCAGCAGGCAGGCTTTCTCGCAGTACAGCTCGTGCTGGCAAACGCGCCCGCAGATGCCCGGAAACGGAGTGTCCTCGTTGATTCTCTCGAAGGCGGCGCCCAGGTCGCCATCCACCATCCGGGCGATGAAACTCTTGATGTCGATATGCAGCGGGCAGGCCTCGATGCACTTCGGATCCTTGCAGTTCAAACAGCGCAGCGCCTCGATGCGCGCCTGCTCCTGGTCGAACCCCAGGGCCACCTCCTGGCAGGTAGCCGCGCGCTGCTGGGGATCAAGCAGCGGGAGTTGCTGCCGGGGGGCTTTGGGGTTGCGCTTGGGCTTGGGGGTGGGAGCAGGCATGCAATCGTTTGCTGGCGCACCCTGAGGTCCAGGGATCAATTCAATTATACTAGGCTCCGAGGCCCCGCCGCACGCGCCCCCCGGAGCCCGGCGGCGGCTGCCTGCTCTGTTCCAGTCCGATCGCGCATCGGGCCGCCGCAGTGACCAGAGTCACAGCGGGCGGGCCAGACGCGGCTGGATGCGGAACAATCGGCAAGGGTGTAACAGTTGTAAACTGAAATATCGCGCGAATCGAAGTGTTGCGAGCTTTCACCCATGGGCGAGGTGATTTAGCGCAGTGAAAACACTCAATTTAGGATACTAAGATCGAGTTAACTCGTTCACTGGCCGTAACTCGCAGACCAGACGGCTTGTTGCTCTTTTATTACGACTTGTGTATATTGGCTACAGCCCTGCTTCAAAATGTAGCTTATCAGCGCGAGCAGTCTATCTGGAGGAAGAAGTTCTATGCGCGTTCCGTTCTCGTTCCGAGCGCCGATCCGGCTCGGTCTGGCCCTGGTCCTGGTGGTAGGGTCCGCTCTCTTGCTGAGCAGTTCCGACAAACAGGCCTTCACGGCCATGGATAAGGCTTACTACGCCGACGCCAACACCGTCAACTTCGTGCGCCCCGGCCTGGTGCTGAAGATCGTGTCGGCGAGCATTGCCGGCGACGGCACCATCAGCGCCCGGTTCACGCTGACGGACCCCAAGGGTTTGCCCCTGGACCGCGATGGAATCACCACGCCCGGCCCCATCTCGACCCACTTCGTCGTGAGCTGGATCCCCAACAATCAGAAGCAGTACATCTCCTACATCACCCGGATGGTCACCAGCTCGATCACCAACCACACCGCCATCCAGGCCACCTCGGATTCGGGTGGGACCTACACCAAGAACGCCGACGGCGACTACACCTATACCTTTAAGAGCAAGGCGCCGGCGAACATCGACAAGACCGCCACCCATAGCATCGGGATGTGGGCGGCGCGGGATCTGAGCGAGTTCGACCTGTCCGCCATCGCCAACTACGACTCCGATGTGTTCACCTTCGTGCCCAACGGGGCCGCGGTGACCAAGACCCGGGACGTGATCCGCACCCAAAGCTGCAACAAGTGCCACGATCCGCTTTCGGCGCACGACGAGCGCCAGGGCCTGGAGCTCTGCATCCTCTGCCACACGCCCCAGAGCGGCGACCCGGACACCGACAACACCATCGACATGGCGGTCATGGTGCACAAGATCCATGCCGGATCCAGCCTGCCCAGCGTGCAGGCCGGCGGCAAGTATCAATTCATCGGCTATCAGAACGCGGTTTCCGATTTCTCGACCGTGGTGTTCCCGGCCGATGTCCGCCGGTGTTCGGTCTGTCACGACTCGACCACCGGGGCGGCCCAGGCCAACGCCTGGCTGACCAACCCCAACCGGGCGGCCTGCGGCTCCTGCCACGACGACGTGAACTTCGCCACGGGCCAGAACCACGTCGACCTGCCGCAAATCAGCGACAACCAGTGCTCGCAGTGCCACATTCCAAAAGGCGAATTGGAATTCGACGCCTCCATCTTGGGCGCCCACACGATTCCCGAATTCTCCAGCCAACTGCCGGGCACGGTGTTCGCAATCACGGACGTCCGCGATGGCGCCCCCGGCAAGAAGCCCACCGTCACCTTCACCGTCCAGGACAGCTCGGGCAACCCGATCACCAACATCACCAACATGCGGCTCTCCCTGGTGCTGGCCGGGCCAACCACCGACTACTCGACCAACGTATCCGAAAGCGCGACCAAGGCCGCGGGCAGCGGCGGGACTTACACCTACACCTTCACCAACAGTATTCCGGCAACCGCCAAGGGGACCTACGCGGTGGGCATTGAGGGCTACCAGACCGTCACCATCAACGCCGGCACGGTGAATGCGACCTCGGTCCGCAACGCCGGGATCAACAACGTCTTCTATTTCTCGGTGGACGGCTCGAAAGTGGCCGCCAGGCGCCAGGTGGTGAGCCTGGACAAGTGCAACTCCTGCCACTCCTTCCTGAGCTTGCACGGCGGCAATCGCAACCAGATCGAGCAGTGCGTGCTGTGCCACAACCCGAATGGGACCGACGTGGGCAACCGGCCCGCCAGCCAGGCGCCGTCGCAGACCATCCAGTTCGCCTACATGATCCATCGCATCCACACCGGCGAGGACAGCCCCCGCGAGTACACCATCTACGGCTTCGGAGGGTCGGCCAACGACTTCACTGACGTGCGGTATCCGGGCGACCGGCGCAATTGCAGCGCCTGCCACGTGAACGGCTCCGAGCAGGTGCCGCTGCCCGACGGCCTGCTGGATGTCACCAGCCCGCGCGGCCTGCTGAACCCGGTCAAGCCGACCACCAACGCCTGCACGGGTTGCCACACCGACGTCCCGACGGCCTCACACGCGCTATCCAACACCACGACTCTACTGGGCGAGGCTTGCGCGGTTTGCCATTCCGCCTCCAGCGACTTCGGGGTCTCCAAGGTACACGCACGTTAACGCAAGCTACCATAGAGACGTGCCGGATCACCCGATGAACTCCAGGGCTTGGCCGCCACGGTTGCCGAGGGCAGCCGGAGCGGCCCTGTTTTTGATTGCTGCCACAGTCGCGGCCGCGCAGAATCCGAGCCGGCCCGCCGGGTACGCCGGTTCCGATACCTGCCAGGTGTGCCATGAGGACGTTTCCAAGGCGTTTGGAAAGAACCCCCACCACGCGGTCGAGACCGGCAGCAAGCCCGCCTGGAAGGGCATGGCCTGCGAGTCCTGCCACGGGCCGGGCGCCAAGCATGCGGAATCCGCGACCGCCGCCGATATCGTCAACCCGTCGAAGCAGCCCGCCGCCAAGACCGACCAGATCTGCCTGAAGTGCCACCTGAATCAGCCCACGCATGCCGGGCGGATCCGCAGCAGCCACGTCAAGGACCAGGTGGCCTGCACAAGCTGCCACGCCATCCATCAGGGACAGGACAAGCTCCGGCCGATCAAGGCCGCCGACATCAACCAGAAATGCGCTTCCTGCCACAACTCCGTCTGGGCCCAGTTCCAGCGGCCTTATAAGCACCGGCTGCCCGAGGGATCCATGTCCTGCACCGACTGCCACAACCCGCACGGCAGCTTCCTGCCGCGCTCGATCCGGACCGTGGCCGCCAACGAGCCGTCCTGCTTCCGCTGCCATAGCGACCTGCGCGGCCCCTTCGCCTTCGAGCACGCTCCGGTCAGGCTCGAAGGATGCACGACCTGCCATGAGCCCCACGGCTCCGCCAATCCCCGGATGCTGACCCGGCACGAGGTGCGCTTCGTGTGCCTGGAGTGCCACTCCAACATCGCCGCGGGGACCGCGATGGGCGGGACTCCTCCGGCCTTTCATGATCTGCGAAGCTCGCGCTACCGGAACTGCACCATCTGTCACACCAAGATCCACGGCTCGAACGTGGACGCCTACCTGGAGCGCTAGCGATGAAGACGGCACTGCTGGTTCTATTCGCCCTGCCGCTCGCGGCCCAAACTCCCGCGCCGGAGCCCGCTCCGGCCCAGGCGGAGCCCTCCGCCCCGGCGGCCGAAAACTGGATCTCGGGCAGCGTCGACTTCGGTTACCGTTGGGTCGGCAGCGTGGGCGGCGATTTCAACACCTATCGCAGCGTGGTCAACCTGGGAGAAGGCCCCAAGCTGTTGGGACTGGATCTGACCGTGCGGCCGCCTTCCACTCGTCTGGTGGATCGCATCGATATCCGCGCCAGCTCCTGGGGCGGAGACCCCTACAACACCGCCCGGATCGATGCGCGAAAGGATGGTCTCTACAGGCTCACCTGGGACTACCGGAACATCGCCTACTACGACTTCCTGCCGTCGTTCGCGGACCCCGGCAAAGACCGCGGGCTGTTCCTCAACCAGCGCGCCTACGACACCTTCCGCCGCACCAGCGACCTCGAACTCACCCTGTTCCCCGGCCACCGGATCATTCCCTATTTCGCCTACAGCCGCAGCGGAGGACGCGGCCAGGGCACGACCAACATCACCTTGCAGGGCAATGAATACACGGTTCCGGATCGGACCGACGACCATAGCGGCCTGTTCCGCGGCGGGGTGCGCTTCGAGATGAACCGCTACCACCTGACCCTCGAGGAGGGTGGCATGAGCTTCGCCGATAACCAGCAGGTCGCGAGCGGAGCCTCGCCGAGCTTCGGCAACCTGACCACCCCGTACTTCGGCCAGCGGTTGTCGCTCGCCAGCGGGCAGCAGGCCTACGCCGTGAGCGGCGGTGCGGTGTTCACCAAGGCATTGTTCAGCGCCAACCCGGTCTCCTGGGCCGACCTTTACGCGCAGTTCCTGTACAGCCAGCCGCACACCGACACCCACTTCACCGAGACCGGCACCGGGAACTTCGTCGACCTCGCCACGCTGGCGTTCTATAACGGCCTGACCAACGTCTTGGATTCGAGGGCGCGCCAGCCGCACACCTCGGGCAGCCTCGCCGCGGAGCTGCGTCCCTGGCAGCGCCTGCGGATCATGGAGTCCTGGATGACCGACCGGCTGCACGACGCCGGCTCGGCCCTGCTTCTGGACCAGTTGCTGGTTTCCGGCAAGACCCTCAGCGCAGACAGTATCGCCTCGGCCGATCGCGTGGTGATGAACTACAACCAGCAGGAAGTGACCCTGCTGTTCGACCTCACTTCCAAAATTACTCTGCGCGGCGGGCACCGCTATGTGTGGGGCGATGCCACCGTCCCGGCGGCGCTGGTCCTGGGCGGCCAGGGCAGCGAGTCCGGAGTGCTGCGGCGGAACGTCGGGCTGGCCGGATTCACCTTCCGCACCGCGCAGAAAATCCGGGCCAGCGTAGATTACGAGGGATCGCCGGGCGACCGCTCCTATTTCCGCACCAGCTTGAACCAGTACCAGCGGGCGCGGATTCAGGCGCATTACCAGCTTCTGCCCTCTCTCGCGCTCACCGCTCATTTCGGTGTCCTCAGCAATCAGAACCCGTCGCCCGCCGTTAACTTCGATTTCCTGAGCCGCGACAATACGCTCTCGGCCTACTGGACCCCGGCGGGGGGAAAACGGCTGAGCATCCTGGCGGAGTACTCGCGGGCAACGTTGCGCTCCGAGATCACCTACCGCGACCCGGGCACGGGAGCGTCGGGGTTGTCCTCCTACCGCGAGCGGGCCCACACCGGCACGCTGCTGGCGGATATCCCTCTGCCGGCCAGCGGCGGCGTGCAGCCGAAACTGAGCCTGGGCGGCTCGTTCTTCGATTCCGGCGGAACCCGCCCGGCGCGCTACTACCAGCCCTTCGGCAAGTTCCTCATCCCCGTCGGCAAGCACGTGCAGTGGAACGCGGAATGGCGCTGGTACGGCCTGGCGCAGCCCACCTACCTCTACGAGGGCTTCCGCGCCCATCAGTTCACCACCGGTCTCCGCTTGAGCATGTAGGGGCGGCCAATCGGAGATGGCCGACCTGACTGCCTACTTCAGCGCCAAGGAGTAGGATAAGGCTCCCGCCTTGTCCCGATGGCCCATAACGTACAATCGGTCCGAACAGGCCCGATGATCGATTTCTTCATCAGTTACAACGGCGCGGACCGGAACTGGGCCGAGTGGATCGCCTGGCAGCTTGAGCAAGCCGGCTACACTAGCATCCTCCAGGCCTGGGATTTCCGCCCCGGCTCCAACTTCGTGCTCGAGATGCAGAAGGCCGCGGCCGAGGCCGCACACGCCATTGCCGTGCTCTCGCCGAGCTACCTGGCTGCCCGCTTCACCCAACCCGAGTGGGCCGCGGCATTCGTACAGGACCCCACGGGCGAGAAGGGCATGCTCCTGCCGGTGCGCGTGCGTGAGTGCGAGCTCGCGGGCCTCTGGCGCCCCATTGTCTACATCGACCTGGTGGATCTCGCCGAGGACGCTGCGCGAGACGCCCTGCTGGCCGGCGTCCGCCCCGAACGTCGCCGTCCCGCCGCGCCGCCGCTTTTCTCAGCAACCAAGCCGCCGCGGTTTCCCGGCAGCCTGCCGCCCATCTGGAACGTCCCGCACCTGCGCAACCGGAACTTCACCGGGCGCGACCAGCTCCTCGACGACCTCCGCACCGCGCTCTCTTCTGGCCACTCCGCCGCGCTCACCCAGGCCATCACGGGACTGGGTGGCGTGGGCAAGACGCAGCTCGCCGTCGAGTACGCCTACCGCCATGCGACCGGCTACACGTGCTGGTAACCTCGCGCAATCCGGTCTGGGCCGGCTCCGCGCAACCGCTCCCCGTAGCGGTCTTGCCCCGCGAGGAGGTGATCGCCTTCCTGCGGAAACGGACCGGATGCGAAGACCGGGACGCAGCCGACCGGTTGTGCCATGCCGTTGGCGACCTCCCGCTCGCCCTGGAGCAGGCGGGAGCCTACATCGAATCCACGGGCATCACGGTGGCCGAGTGTCTGTCGCGGTTCGAAAGCCACGCCCGGGAGTTGCTGAAGGCCCCGCCCTCGACCGACTACCCGGCCTCCGTCGCTACCACCTGGCTGGTCGCTTTCGAGCAACTGAAAGAGGAAGCCCCCGGCGCGCTCAAGCTGCTGAACTTCCTTGCGTTTCTGGCGCCGGACGACATTCCTCGGAAACTCCTGACTGAGGATCTGATGAAGCTGGACCAGGCCGTGGCCGGTCTGCGCAAGTACTCGCTGGTCGAAGTGCGCGACGGCGCGTTCGAGGTTCACCGCCTGGTGCAGGCGGTGACGCGCGACAGGCTCGCGAAACCCAAGGCGAAGCGGAAGTACGCGGAAGCCGCTCTTCGGGCAGTTAACGACGCATTCCCGTACAAGAGGGATGTTGTCGAAACCTGGGCTGGCTCTTCGCGCCTGCTTCCCCATGCGCTCACGGTCGCGAAGCACGCCGCGGATCTCGATGTGGCACCCGAAATGACCAGCCGGCTGCTGAATGAAGTCGGCCTGTATCTGCTCTCTCGTGCCCAACCGTCCGAGGCCGAGGGGAGTCTCCAACGAGCTCTGGTTCTCGCCGAGAAGGTTTACGGCCCCGAGCATCCCGAGGTGGCCATACGCGCCAACAACATCGGGACAATCCTCAATGCCAAAGGGGACCTGGGGGGCGCGCTGCGCTACACCGAGCGGGCTTTACGCATTTTCCAAACCACCTACGGCCCCGACAACCCGCAGACGAGGATCGTAGTCGCCAACCTCGCCGCACTCAAATCCCTCATCCAGTCGAAAAAGTAGCCCCCCAACAAAAAGGCCCACGGCCTATGACGGCCGTGGGCCTCTCCCCATCACCAGGAGAAAGAAAGCTAGTTGCGGCGCTTGAGTGTCGGGCGGTCCTCCGCGTCGCTGCCGGTCTTGTCCTTGGAATCGCTCCCGTCGTCGACCGTCGTCCCGCTGCCCGGCTTCTTGCGCAGCCGCGGCTTGTTCAGGTCCTTGTTGTCGACCTTGTGGCGGTTCTCCATCGCCATCAGCCGCGCCTTCACGTTGTCGAACTCCGAGGTGTTGACCACGTACTCCGGCTTGGCCTTCAGATATTCCTGGATGTTCCTCTGAGACGTCTTGATGCGGTCGTCGGTCGGCGGGTGCGTCGAGAACACCTTGGACATGGTCCCCGGCTTGCGCTTCTCCAGCGTCTGGATCTTCTCGAAGAAGTCTATGAACGCGGTGGGGTCGTAGCCGGTCTTGTACATGTACTCCAGGCCCAGCAGGTCGGCCTCGGATTCCATCCCGCGCGAGAACTTCAGGAACGTCACCGGGACCAGCACGCTGGCGGCCTGCCGGATGCCGTACCCGGCCCAGCCCCCCATGAAGATCAGCGGGATGCTGGCGATATTGGCGATTTGTCCCTTGGTGGCCTGCCGCGTGCCGTGCCGCGCCGCGACGTGCGCGATCTCGTGCGCCATCACGCCGGCCAGCTCGGACTCCGAGTCCGCTTTCAGGATCAGCCCGGTGTTCACGAAAAAGAAGCCGCCGGGCAGCGCGAACGCGTTCACCTCTTCGCTGTCGATCACCTTGATGGTGAAGGGCACCTTGGCGTCGGAGTTCCGCACCAGGTTCTGTCCCACCCGGTTGACGTACTCGGAGACCACCGGGTCGTCGACCAGCCGGGCCTGGCGCTCGACCTCCTGCGCCAGTTGCTTGCCCATGGCGATCTCTTTCTCCAGCGAGTAGAAGTTCACGCCCTTCCCGACATCGCGGTTGCCGATCTGGTCGGGGTCCTTCTTCTTGTCCTCGGCGAACCCCGCCTGAGGAGCCAGCAAAGCGAACGCGGTTACCGCAGCCAGCGCGATCGAAGACAGCCGTCTCATCAATTACCTCCTGCCCAGGGGTCTTGACCTAATTATACCCCTGCCAACGCAATCCAGGCTTCGGATCGGAGCCTCCGAGTGTTTAACGTATAGTGGGAGGAATGGGTTGCGATCAAAATGAAATAACTTCCGCCGGCGGCGCCCCGGCGATCTGGGAGGCCTGCCGGGACCAGTTCCCGGTCACCCAGGAGGTCGTCTACCTCAACCACGCCGGCGTTGCGCCCCTGGTGAAGGCCGCCGCCGATGCCATGAAGCGCCTGGCCGACGACGTCGCGCGGTTCGGGTCCTGGAATTACAGCGAATGGATGGAGACCTACGAGGGCCTCCGGGCCGAGGCCGCCCGGCTCATTGGCGCGCACCGCGACGAGATCGCGCTGGTCAAGAACACCTCGGAAGGCATCGTCACCATTGCCCTCGGCCTGGACTGGCGCCCCGGCGACAAAGTGGTGATCTTCGAGGAGGAGTTCCCGGCCAACTTCTTCCCATGGAAGCGCTTGGAATCGAAGGGGGCGCGGGCCGAGTGCCTTTCGGTCCGCGACCCCCTGGAGCGCATCGACGAGGCCTGCCGCGGGGCGCGCCTGCTGGCCATCAGCTTCGTCCAGTACCTGAGCGGCTACAGGGCCCCGCTGGAAGCCATCGGCGAAATTTGCCAGCGCCGCGGCTGCCTGTTCGTGGTGGACGCCATTCAGGGGCTGGGCGCCTTCCCGCTGGATGTGCGCAAAGCTCGCATCGACGCCCTGGCGGCGGACGGCCACAAGTGGATGCTGGGGCCGGAAGGTTGCGGCATCCTATACATCCGGAAGGACTTGCAGGATGCGATCGCGCCCGTCGAGTTCGGCTGGACCAACGTGGCCGCCTACCCCGACTTCGCCAACCGCGACATGACCCTGCGTCCGAACGCCGGCCGCTACGAGTGCGGCACCCTGAACACCATCGGCTGCTACGGGCTGAAGGCGGCCATTGAGTTCCTGCTCTCGGTCGGAATCGACCGCATCGCGCCGCACGTCCAGGCGCTGGGCGACCAGGTTGCCGCCGGGGCTGCCGTCAAGGGCTACGAAGTTCTCGGCACGAGGACGCCCACCACCGGAGCCGGCATCGTCAGCTTCCGCAAGCCCGGCCTGGACGCGCGCTGGGTGGTCAGCCAGCTAAGGTCCCAGCGCTTCATCGCCGCCCCGCGCCAGGGTTGGATACGCGTCTCCCCCCACTTCTACATCAGCCCCGACGACATCGCCCGCCTCCTCGACGCCCTGCCCGCCTGAAACCGCAACCGAGGGACTGCCTACGCGCCTGCAACCGAGGGACTGCCTCGGCCGTCCGCCGTTGGGACGGCCCAGGCTGTCCCCGGTTGCGCCACTGTCCCGCGTCCTCAGGGCGCCCGCGACACCACTCGCGGATCATCGTACAGCTTGCGCAACGCCCCCGGGTCCGCGTCGTCGGCGGCAGCAACGAGAAACCACGCCCACCTGGATGGTTGCCCCACAATCGCGGGAGCAGGGGCAGGGAGGCCAACTCCAATCACCTTGCCTACGCCGAAAACCGCCAGTTCGGCATCGCGGCGAAATCTGAAACCGCCGTCTTCGATATCCACAGCCAGTGCATCCACGTATTGCAGGCCCGGGAAGAAATCGCTGTACATGCCAGGCGCGTCGGGCCTGAATCCAGGCGCCGCCGCGTTCCACACCCAGATGAGGTTGCGCAGCTTGTGGTAGTTCGCCAGGCGATCGAAAAGTTGCCGGTAGAGCGCGGCGGATCCCCGGCTCCCCTTCTGGCCGGCCCACCAGAATCGCGTGCCATTCGGCTGCGGATAGGGCCGCCACAGGACCGGGACGCCGGCATCCTGCAACTGCTTGAGGTACCCCGCCACCGCGTCCACCTGCCCGCACCACCTCTGATGGAGCCGGGAGCCGGGCGTGAGCAGCTCATTCCACTCGAAATCCGTCAGCTTGCCGCGAACGCTCGCATCCGCGGAACCCGGTTCCTCATCCGTAGGCCGGGTTGCGCGCCAGGTCAGGGTCACAATGGCGCGGTTGGCGTACTGGAGTTTGGCCTCGTCGACGATCGCCTGACGCGCCGCCGCGACCCCCAGGTCCTGGCCGTAGATGGCCGGATACTTCGTCGTGACTTCGAAGACGCGGTCAGTCGAACCCGAAACCGAGCGCGGTTCATTCTCCTGGCCGCTGAGCACGCTTCGCCCGGACGCCTGGTAGAGCCGGGCCAGCAGCGCCCTGGCCTCCGCCGACGCGCCCGGCGTCACCGGCTCCACGGCCGAATCGGCCGAGGCTTTGCGAATCGCCGCCAGAGGCTCCGCCACCCGCGGATCGTCACGGGTCAGCGTGTTTGGAGCATCATAGACTGCCCGTAACGCCTCCACTGAGTTCGCCCATTCGAGGATTTCGCACCAGGTCATGAACCACGCCCACCTGGGCTGCGCCTTCAGCACGGCGGGGCTGGGGACCGCTCCCACTTCGCCCAGGGCGATCGGCTTGCCGGCGGCCAGCGCCAGCAGGTCGTCATAGTGGCTGGTCTTGAACTCGCCGTAAATATCGGCGGCCAGCACGTCGGCATACTCCGGGCCGGGGAAGAAGTCGGCGTACGGCCCCGGACCAGACGAGCCCGTGCCCGGAGGGCTGGGGTTCCACACCCAGATCAGGTTGTCGAGCTTGTGGTGATTCACCAGGCGGTCGAACAATTGACGGTACAGCGCCGCCGACCCGTCTTTCCCTTTTCTGCCGCCCCACCAGAACCAGCCGCCGTTCATCTCGTGGTACGGCCGCCAGAGAACCGGCACCCGCGCATCCCGCAGTTGCCTCAGGTAGCCCGCGATCACATCCACCTGCGCGCACCAGCGGTTGTACAGGCTGGTGCCGGGCGTCACCAGTTCGCTCCACTCGAAGTCCGTGAGATGGCTCTGGACGCTCTCGCGGAACGAAACCGGCTCGTCCTGAGTCGGAGGAACCGCGTGCCAGGTGAGCGCCACGACGGCGCCGTTCCGCCACTGCCGTTTGGCTTCCTCGACCAGGGCCGGCCGCGCCAGCACGGAGTCCTTGTCGGCGCCTCCCTCGAAGCCGAAATCCTGCCCGAACAGCGCGGGGTACTTGCCGGTGAAGTCGTAGGCGCGGTCGGTCCAGCGGGCAATCGTGTTGGGATAATTGTGCTGGCCCGCAAGCGTATACCGCCCCGAGATCGAATACAGGTACCGCAGCAGCGAGCCCGCCTCCGCGGACGCTTTCGGGTTGGCCGGCGCGGGCGCCGCCTGCGCTGCCAGCGGGGCTTGAGAAAGGAGCAGCAAGGCGGCCGCCCCCGTCGCTCGTAGCCACATCATTGCGCTTGACCTCCACAGGCTGTTGCGGAGTGCGGAGTTCGCGCCGGCGCCGCAACTCCGCGAACCTCGGTCACCGAGGCGTCGGCCATTCTCAACATCCTACTTTACCCCACTCTCTTCCAGATTACCCGCGTAGATCTGGGCCACGCGAGAGCTTGAGCACGGCGGTAAGCAGGCTGAGCCTCTGACAGATTGGATTGGGTTCTGCCAGAAACCAATATCGAAACTACGGAGGCTCAACCGTGAATCGCGTACGCAACATTCTCTCCCAGTTGTTGCAGTGGCTCCCGCGCGTGGAATTCCAGCTCGCTGTTATTTATCACAAGCCCGAGCGCCGCGCGCGCGGCTTCACTTGCTGGGGCCAGCTCGTAGCGATGCTGTTTTGCCGGTTGAAGGACCTGGAAATTCCGCTGGCGCCGAAAATGTCCAAGCTGGCCTACGCCCATGAGCACCGGCCGCGAGAATTCGGAGGCTTTCGGGTGACGCCGCGAATGCTGCTCGGTCGAGGAAGTTAATGCCGCGGACTGACCCCTGGCGACTTAAGCGCCAATGTTCGTGTTATTGAAGCCGGACGGAAAACTTCAGCGCGCGCGGCGGCGCCGCAGGCAACCAAGCAGCAGAACGCCGGCTGCGAGCGAAACAAAGGTGGCCGGTTCCGGTGTCGCCTGCACGTCGTCCTCGGAGGAACTCACGTCACGAACTCCCCCGGCAGACTCAAATTCGCCCGGGGGGAATTCACTGGTATAGAAGCCCGGCCCTCCGAACGTGTAGGTCACTTGTGCGCCGGCAAACTCCTCCGAGGTCACGAGCGCGGCAGCAAGCAGACGAGCGTCGTTTTGGGCTGTAATAAGAGCATTCCGGACATTGCAGAGCGCCACGGCCAGGGGCCGGCCGCTGCAAGTATTCAATGACGTAAGTGTGGGGTTGGGGTTATCGACATCGCCGGTGAAGTGGAAAGTCTCACCCGCGGTGAAGTCGTCGAACTGGAAGGTTAGCGACTGGCCGCTGTCCAGGTCGGCGCCGGTCCCCGGCAGGATCCCATAGAGGCCCGTGCTTACATCGGTGCCTTGATAATCGCCGATGTCCAGGGAAGTCAACGATCCGAAAACCCCGCCCGGGGCCGTGTCAAATCTCAGGTCCGTTGGGCTAAGATCAATCGTGATCTGCAGCAACTGAAGGTCCGCTGGCCCCGACGTGAATGTGAAGTCCCACGTCCCAAAAATGCCGCCGGTGAACGTAGCCAATGTCGTAACCGGTTCCGCCGCGAGCACTTGAACGAACAACGGCAGTACCAGTATCAGCACCGCGCTTCTTGATCTCATGTTCTTCACCACCCACGAAACGGGCCCAATGAGCTTCTTCCCTATCATAATAGGGCATCTCTAACCAGCGGTCAACATAGCATTGTACTCTAAGTACCGTCCTGTGAGTACTATTGGTTGGTACTGCCTTCGACCGAACGTGCGCGCTCGCTGTGAACTCCCCACCCGCGCGACGTCCGCCGCCCCAGCGGCTTTGTCCAAACGCCGGCTGCGGCGGTATGAGAAAGGTCGCCACTGCATGGGCACGGCGAACTGGAAACGCATCTCCCGGACCGTCCTCCCCGCCATCCGCCTCAACGATACACAACGTCTTGATGTATAGAACCGGACTTCCTGGGCGTCTCCTAGTGCGAAGGGAATTTGGCTGGCGGCGCTTCCAGCAATAGAGCGCGGATGGTGCTGCCGCTCAAGCGGGAGGGATTGCCGCGCCGCATGGCGTCGCTCCGCTTTTTCGCGACGCCTCCCTAACGATCTAGCGTTGGTTCGAGCCAGTCGCCGGGCTTTGAGGCGGAGTGGACGTCTTGCGATACACGATCTTCTTCGTTCCGCCCTCGCAGCTACCGACCACTTTACCTTCGACTTCCTTGTCCTTATCCACGATTTCCAGCGAGTACGCCTTCACGTTGTTTGCTTCCAGCTTCTTTGCGATTTCACCCTTCAGCTCTTCACAGGACTTGGCCGCAAGCGCGGAAGCGGATACCGATGCAAATAGCAGAACGGCAAATGCCGCCAATCGTCGCATGGTGCGATCTCCTTTGTCACCAGGAACGAAGTGTATCACAGCTTCCCTTCAAGCCCGCAGACCATCCGATACAATAGACACACCATGCCCCCTGGAGCGGCCGCCCGCCGCGTGATACCGCTGGTCCTGGCCCTGGCAGCGCTGGCTGCCGCGGCCGTTCCCTCGCCCGAGAGCCACTTCGGCCACAAGATGGGCGCCGACCGCACCGTGCTGGATTGGGACCGCGTGGTCTCCTACTTCCAGGCGCTCGAGAGAAGCTCGGACCGCATCCGCGTCCGGGAGCTCGGCAAGAGCACGGAAGGCCGGCCGTTCCTCGCGGTCACCATCGCCGCGCCCTCGACGCTCCGCAACCTGGACCGCTACGCCTGGATCCAGAAGAAGCTGGCCGACCCGCGCCTCACGCCCGAGGACGAGGCCGAGAAGCTGATCGGCGAAGGCAAGGCGGTGGTCCTGGTGACCTGCTCGATCCACGCCACCGAGCTCGCCTCCACCCATACCGCCATCGAGTTCGCCTATCGCCTGCTTACCGAGGACACCCCGCGCTTCCGCGCCATTCTGGACCACACGATCTTCCTGCTCGTGCCCTCGCTCAACCCGGATGGGCTGGAGATCGTCACGCGCTGGTACCGCAAAACACTGGGCACGCGCTTCGAGGGCACTCCGCCGCCGGAGCTTTACCAGAAGTACGCCGGCCACGACAACAATCGCGATTGGTACTTCTTCACCCAGGCCGAGACGCGGCTCACCGTGGCCCAGCTCCACAACCTCTGGCATCCGCAGATCGTCTACGACGTGCACCAGCAGGGCCCCTTCGCCTCGCGCATGTTCGTGCCGCCCTGGATGGACCCCATCGAGCCCAACATCGATCCGATCCTGGCGCAGGAGTGCAACCTGATCGGGACGGGCATCGCCGTGGACCTGACGGCCGCGGGCAAGGCCGGCGTGGTCATGAACGCGCTCTACGATCTCTGGAGCCCGGCCCGGCACTACCAGGCCTATCACGGCGGCTTGCGCATTCTGACCGAAGCCGCCAGCGCCCGCCTGGCCACGCCCATCACCGTGCGGCCCGACGAGATCGAGCCTTCCGCGCCCGGCTACCTGCCGCGCGAGCGGAGCTGGAACTATCTCGAGCCGTGGATGGGTGGCACGTGGAGGCTGCGCGACATCGTCGACTACCAGTTGATCGCCATGGAGTCGGTGCTCTATCAGGCGGCCACGCGCCGCGAGGATCTGCTGCGGAATTTCTACCGCATCGGCCGGCGCGCCGTCTCGAGGACCTCTCCGTGGGCCTTCGCCATCCCCACCGGCCAGCGCGATCCCGTGGCCGCCGCAAAGCTGATCCAAACGCTGGCATTCGGCCAGGTGGAAATCGAGCAGGCGGCCCAGGCCTTCGAAGCGGGCGGCAAGAAGTACAGCGCGGGAACCTGGGTCATCCGCATGCAGCAGCCGTACAGCTCGTTTGCCAAGACGCTGCTCGAGCGCCAGAGCTATCCCGACCTGCGGCTCTATCCCGGCGGCCCGCCCAAGCGCCCCTACGACGTCACCGCGCACACCTTGCCGCTATTGATGGGCGTCCAGGTGGATGCCATCGACTCCCCCGTCGCCGTGCCGCTCGCCCCGCTCTCCGGCGAGTTCCCATCCAAGCCCCGCCCGCTCGCGATCCCCGCGCGCATCGGTGTGTACAAGAGCTTCGTGCCGGCGATCGACGAGGGCTGGACGCGTTGGGTGCTCGAGCAGTTCGGGGTCCCCTATCACAGCGCTGCCAACAGCGATATCCTGGCAGGCGACCTCCGCCGCCGCTTCGACGCGCTCATTTTCCCCGACCAGCGCCCGGCCTCCATCGTCCGCGGCTATCGCGCGGGCGAGATGCCCGAGGAATACACCGGCGGTCTCGGCGAGAAGGGCGCCGAAGCGCTGAAACGGTTCGTCTCCGACGGCGGCACGCTGGTGTTTCTCAACCATTCCACCCAGTACGCCACCGAGACGTTTGGGCTCGACGTCAAAAACGTGGTGCGCGGACTCTCGAACACCGAATTCTATTCGCCCGGCTCCCTGCTGAACGTGACTCTGGACTCGAACAGCCCGCTCACCCGCGGTCTGCCCGCCGAAATCGCCATCTGGTCGGAAGGCAGCCCGGCCTGGGACGTTCCTCAGGGCTCTCCGGCGCGCGTGGCGGCGCGCTATCCGCAATCCGGCATCCTGGCCTCCGGCTGGCTGCTGGGCGAGAAGTACCTGGCCGGCAGGGCCGCGCTCGTCGATTACCCCGTGGGCTCGGGCCGCATCGTCCTGTTCGGCATGCGCCCGCAGTACCGCGGCCAGAGCTATCAGACCTTCCCGCTCCTCTTTAACGCCCTCCGCCTTTCCGAGCCGCGACCATAGCGGGCGCCCGCAACCGAGGGACTGCCTAGGCCGTCCGCTGTCGGGACGGCTCGGGCTGTCCCCGGTTGCCCAGAGCTGCCGCACACGCCCTGACGCCGCCTGTCCCCCTGACCCGCGCACTAACGGCGCGCCCGTCCGCCGGAGGCGGCCTGCCGCGCGGTTAGCGCCACGCGGTAGAATCGCGGTGGGGGTGACGCGGTGAGCGAGGACCAGCCTTCCATTCGAAACCGGACCAGGCAACTGGGCGCCTGGTTCCTCGGCCCCAAGGCCGAAAACGCCAGCCTCGAAGAGGAGATGATCCTGCACATCCTGCGGGACTACTTCCATTGGCGGCGCAACTACTATCCCTCCGACGAGATCACCATCACCCAGCACATGCGCCGCGAGGCCCTGGACTGGACCGACGCGCTGTTCCAGCAGATCAGCGAGATGCTGGCCCGGCTGCGCCGGCACTTCCCGTTCTACAGCCCGCGCTACATCGCGCACATGCTCTCGGACCAGACCATTCCCTCGGTGCTGGGCTACTTCGCCGGCATGCTCTACAACCCCAACAACGTCACGCCGGAAGCCGCGCCGGTCACCGTGGAATGGGAACTCGAGGTCGCTGCCGACATCCTCAACATGCTGGGCTACGCGCCCCCGCCGGCCTCCGCCGCCGATCACCGGGCGACGAAAAAGGAGTTCGGCTGGGCGCACATCACCAGCGGCGGGACCGTGGCCAACATCGAGGCGCTGTGGGTGGCGCGCAACGTCCGCTACCTCCCGCTGGCCGTGAAGCGCGCGGCTCAGCGCGACGGCATCGCGCTCGCGGTGAAGCTGCCCGGCGAGACGCAGGCGCGCTCGATCACCGGCCTCGACGACCCCCAGTGCCTGGCGCTGAAGCCCAATTCCGCTACCTTCCTGCTGATCCGGTTCATCGAGGCGCTGCGGAAGCGCTGGAACCTCTCGGAGGCCGATGCGACGCGGCGCGCTTGGGAGGCGCTTTCGGAAACCGGCTTTGCGGTGGCGCATAGCGGCGCGGCCGCCTGTTTCTCCAGCCTCCCACCGGCGCTGTTCGTCTCCGGCACCGCCCACTACAGCCTCAGCAAGGCCGCGGACCTGCTCGGCATCGGCCGCGACCATCTCGTGTTCGTCGATGTCGATCGCACCTTTCGGCTGGAGGTCCGCGATCTCGAAGACAAGCTCAAAGCCGCGCTGCGGCGGGGGCAAGTTCCGCTGGCCGTGGTGGCCATCGCGGGAACCACCGAGGAGGGCTCCGTCGATCCGGTACATCGCATCGACGATTTCCGCCGCCGTCTCGAGCAGGACCAACACACCAGCTTCTGGCTCCATGTGGACGCGGCCTGGGCGGGCTACCTCCGCTCCCTGTTCGTGAATGCGCGCGGCGGGCAGACGGAGGAGGCCGAGCGGATTGCCTCCGTCAATCGTTTTGCCTCGCGCCGGCTCGAGATCAAGACCGGCCGCTACGAGCGCACCATGGAGACCAGGTGGGGCAGCAAGGAAGTCTGCCGCGCCTTCCTGGCCTTTCCGCGCGCCGAATCCATCGTCGTGGACCCGCACAAGATGGGCTACATCCCCTATCCCTGCGGCGTGGTCGCCTTCCGCAACGACCGCGTGCGCCATTTTCTCAGCCAGCAGGCCCCTTACATCACGCGGATGACCCACTCGGATGCCGCGGCGCGCGAGTATTCGCCGCCCGCCAACGTCGGGCCATTCATTCTCGAGGGCTCCAAGCCGGGCGCCGCGGCCGCCTCCTGCTGGCTCTCGCACCGCATGATCCCGCCCCACCGCGACGGCTACGGCGAGATCGCGCGCGCATCGCTCCTGGCCGCGCGCGAGCTCTACGAGCGCCTGGTGCACTGGGAGCACTCCTGCCAGGTCAACCGCACCCCGGCCAACTACCAGTTCGTGCCCGTGGCCGGGCTGCCTCCCGACACCAACATCGTCTGCTTCGTCATCAAGGAGAAGCACAGCCGCTCGCTGAAGCGCATGAACGCGCTGGCCGAGGCCGTCTACCAGCACCTGACGATCCAGGCCGAGACCGGCGATCGCGGCTACAGTTATTCCCAGCCGTTCTTTATCTCGCGCACCCGCTTCCAGCTCCCCAACTACTCGCTGCACTCCGTGGCCGGCCTGCTGGAACGCGCCGAGGTGGACCTTGAGGAGTACCCCGCCGAGGGAGTCTTCGTCCTGCGCGCCACCGTGATGACGCCCTACATCACGCTAGCCGCCGAGACCGGCCACAAGCAGTCCTACCTGGCGGAGTTCACCGAGACCCTGGCCCGCATCACCGCAGAGGCGCTGCCGGGCGAACACAAACCGTTACAAGGAGGGATTGAGTGAAACAGGCGGTTCGATATTCGATGATACTGGCGCTGGCATTCTTTTGCTGTGGCGCGCTCCGCGCCGGCGAGGAGGGTGATTTTCGCAAGGCCGTGAAACGGAACCAGGTATACCCCTTCGAGGAATTCCTCCGCAAATACCCGAACGGCCGGTTCGCTTCGGAAGCCCGCGCCCGGCTCGACGACCTGGTTTGGAAAGACGTGACGGAGAACCAGTACGACTCCCGCAAAGCAGCGGACTGTGAATCGTATCTCAAGCGCTTTCCGGACGGGCGCCACGCTGTGGAGGCTCGCAAGCTGATGGCGGATCTGGCCTTCGTCGGGCTGAAGGACTCCCAGGACCTCGAGCGCTGGCAGGGGTTTGTCGACAAGTACGCAGACAGCGATCATGCCGCGGCCGCGCGGGCTCGTCTGGCGGAATTGGAGGCCGGGCGGGACGCGCTCTGGAAGGAGACTCAAGCCGGCGACAAGCTGGACGGCTATCGCGGCTTCAGGAAGCGCTATCCGAAGAGCCCCTACGACGGCGCCGCCGCGCGGCGTATCGACGAGTTCGAACAAGCCGCTTGGGAGACGGCCAAGGCGGCCGACACGCTGGAGGCCTACAACCGCTTCTACAGCGGTTTTCCGAGTGGCCGCCGCGTGCCGGAGGCGAAAGAAGCGGTCAAGAAGCTGCTCACGCTGGTCGCGGCTGCCGCCGTCGGGGGCTCCGCGTCGGGCATCGAGGAATCGGGCAAGTTTCCCCTGGACTCATTCCACCCGGACGACTACAAGACGGCCTTCCGGGCGGCCTCCGAGGACCAGCGCACGGGGCTGGTGGACGAAGAGAAGCTGCGCTTTGTGGACAGCACAACGCGCCAACAAGTGGTTTACATCCGGTTCCCGATGCAGCCGCTGGTGACGGAGCTCAAAAGCTCCATCACGCCCGGGATGAAGGCCACCATCTACCGTCTGATCGGCGAAAAGGTGGCCTTGACGTTCATGCTGGAAGCCGACGGAAAGACCATCAAGGGCGGTCTGGTGGGAACGGGGATGGCGATCGTCGAGGGTCCCGGCGGAACGCACGCCTACCGTCTGGACAGCCCCGTCCCCAGTTTCGAAGACATTGCCATCGGAGGCCTGTTCAAGAAATAGGAGGAGCCGTGTCCAGTCTCGAAACCATTCAGGATTTTCTGGCGCAGAAGCGCATCGCGGTCGTCGGCGTGAGCCGCAATCCCAGGGACTTCAACAGCAGGCTGTTCCGCGACCTGCGCAAGGCCGGCTACGACGCGGTCCCGGTGAACCCGCACGTCGCGCAAGTCGATGGCGTGCGCTGCTTCGACCGCGTGCAGGCCATCTCCCCGCCCGTGGATGGCGTGCTCATCATGACGCCGTCGGCGGTCACCGACAGCATCGCCCAGGATTGCGTCGAGGCCGGCGTGAAGCGCGTTTGGATGTACCGGATGGCCGGCGCGGGAGCGGTGAGTCAGTCCGCCGTCGAGCTCTGCGCGAAAAACGGCATCCGCGTCATCGCCGGAGGCTGTCCCTATATGTTCCTACCCAACCCGATGTGGTTCCACCGCCTGCACAGAGGCCTGCTTAAGCTCTTCGGGAAATACCCGAAATAGCTCAAACCCGCGTCATCGCCCGCAGCAGGCGGGCCGGCAGCGTCACCACGGCCCAGAGAAGCTGGAGCACGCCGCCCACCGCGATCCCTAGGATACGGAACGGAAGCAGAAGCAGCCAGACCAGCGGGTAGAGAACCAGCGCCGCCAGCGCCAGCGGCCAGCACAGGACCAGCAGGATCAACCAGGCGAAAAACGCTCGCTGAAGCGCATGAACTCGCTGGCCGAGGCCGTCTACCAGCACCTGACGATTCAGGCCGAAACCGGCCACAAGCAGTCCTACCTGGCGGAGTTCACCGAGACCCTGGCCCGCATCACCGAAGAGGCGCTCGAAGCATAATTAGCCGCGGAGGTTCGAGTGCTGCAGCCATTCGGTACCTATGGTGTCAGATCCTGGTTTTTCTGGCAGAATGTTCTCTAGCTGTGCGATTCCGCCCTTTGTTTATCCGGGTTCGGAGCCACTTCCCAACGAATCGGACCTCTCAGTGCTTTGACTGCTCGGACGTCCATTCTGGTCCCTGACCAGCTTGCAGCAGCGGTTGGTGAAGACGGCTGGACGGCCGGTGAAACACGCCCGGCATTATCGGCTGTTGTTGGCAGAGAGCCACCTGACGCGGCGGCTCTTTGGAAACATGGTCCGGCGGATCGCTGCGCTGCCTTTGCCGGCCGGATAGGGGGCGGCGGGCAGGCAAACAGGTCGAAGGAAGAAGGGGTTTATAAGACATCGGTTGGAATGAGGCACTTCCGGGTTTTCCGTACCCGTAGGAGCCAGAGCTGGCCCCTTCTTGGGCCGCCGGAGTGGCTCGGGATGGAAATAATGAGACAAACGGCTCCAATGCAGGCGGCTGGGTGTACAATCGAAGGCGGCCAGGAAGCCAAGATGAGAACCCTGGCCAAGACAGAGACTGTCGTCGAGTTTTGAAGGGGACCCAAGATGAACCAAACCGTCATCAGCCAAATCACCAGCACGCTCAGCGGCCTGACACAGGACGTCGACCGCTTGGCGGCTAGCCAGAAGAACCTGTACGAATGCCTTCAGAATTCCCAGCGCATGTACGAGCAGCTCTCCGGACTGGCGAGGGTCCTTATCGGTCTGGTGAGGAGTGGAGCTCCTCAGGCCCAGCTCCTGCAGGCCACCCAGAACATGGAGGCCATGCAGATGAGCTTCAATCTGCAGTACCTTATGCTCCAGAACAAGATAAGCCAAGAGAACCGGCAGTTCTCTATGGTCAGTAACATCATGAAGAACAAGCACGACACCGCGAAGAACTCGATCAACAATATCCGTTGAACGCTGCGGTTGGGTGCGAACAGCGCCTGGCAATCGCGGACCACTCCCCTCCACACCGCCTGCCTTCGTGACAAGTCCCGCCGCAAAGCCTCGAAACCCGACTAACCCTTGATGTCCATCTTGTACCTTCAAGGACCGATGTGCCTCGACAGCGCGTTTCTGGAAGCGTTTCGCGTGAAGCTCCACGGCGGGTTGGCTCTCGGGGCGAGGTTGAGCGCAAGGAGCCTCATCTGGTTATCGTGCGACCCAGCGAGCCCCCTTGCGAAACCTTACATGTGCGCAGCCGCCGGCGGTCACCGACACCATCAAGCTCATCGGGAAATACCCGAAGTAGCTCCGCCCCGCGTCATCGCCCGCAACACCCGGGCCGGCAGGGTCACCACGGCCCAGAGGAGTTGGAGCACGCCGCCCACCGCGATCCCCAGGATACGGAACGGAAGCAGCACCAGCCAGATCAGCGGGTAGAGAACCAGCGCCGCCAGTGCCAGCGGCCAGCACAGAACCAGCAGGATCAACCAGGCGAAAAACGTGAGCACGAATCGGCCTCCCAAAACGTCATACGCGCGACGGCGGCTGCGGGTTCGGTTTCTTCGCCGCGATGATGCTGTCGTCGTAGCTGGCGACGACCCGCCAGCCCGGCGGGACCACCAGGAAATCCTCGGCATCCCATCGGGCGTCCACCAGCCGCTCAATCAGCGACAGGTCGCCGCGCACCTTCTCGAACGACCAGCCGCGGCGCGCCGCCTGCTCGCGGGTCTGGCGCTCGAAGCGGTCGTCGGGCTCCACGCCCATCTCGATGAAGGTCAACTGGCTGTAGTTGCTCGTGAGGTCGGCGCCGATCTGCTCCAGGTCCTGGGCGCGCTCGATCCATCCGGTGGTCTTGAAATACACGCCCGGGTGGCTGTCGAAGTACGCCAGGTAGCGCTCCTTGCTGCCCAGGAACAGCGTGATGCAATCGTGGGCCCGCGGCAGGACCACCGGCAGGCCGCGCGCGGCGAGGCCCGCCGACCCGTTCCCGCACAGCGCGTAGCCGAGCGCCACCGCCTCGTACCTGGATTCATCCACCGCATCCAGCGCCGCCTGGAGCCGCCGGAGCATTCCCGCCGCGCCCAGATCGTGCAGCCGCTTGGGCAGGAATTCAATGTCCACCTGGTTGGGCGACCGCGCCGCCGCCGCGCACATCTCCCGGTACAGGATCTCGCAACTGATCGCCTTCAGCCGCACGCAGGAATCACTTCCGCCGCACTTCCTCGAGCAGTTCGGCCAAAAACTGCCGCAGGCCCTGGCCGGGATCGTCGCTCTTGGAGACGATCGGCTCGATTCCGCGCGCCCGCAGCACCCGCTCCTGCACCGGGTTCGAGCTCCTCAGGAACACGTAGGATTTCGGCCGCAGCGCGGTGAACGAGGAGGACTCCCAGAGCCGCTGGAGCTTGAAGACCAGGTAGCGGATGTTGATGTCCGACAGGCTGTAGCCGATGAACAGCACCGGCCGGCCCAGCGCGTCCGATTTCAGCTTGATGTCCAGCGCGCTCTCGAAATCCAGCCGCTCGAAGAAGCTCGATTCGGTGAGCACCAGCGACGCGTCGTCGTCGAAATCGCCGTGGAACTTCACGATCTGCGTGACGCCCGCGCGCGCCTCGAGCAGATCCCCGACGTTGGCGATCTTGGTGTACTGCCGGCCGTGGGCATCGTAGGCCTTCTCCAGCCAGCGGTCGTAGTTGGTGGTGTAGATGATGGGGAAGGCCAGCTCGACGATCAACTGGTGGATCTCCGAGGTGCGGACGTCGACCTCCGGCCGGTGCCAGGTCACGTCCATCCAGCTCCGCAGCGGGCCGAGCGTGCCCTTGGTCAGGTGGTAGAACTCGGCCAGCGTGCGGTGGTCGCCGAGCGCGCGGAACGACTCCGGATCCTGCCCCAACTGCTTGGCGATCTCCGCCACCATCTCCTCGGTGGTCGGCACGCCGACGTTCTTGGAAACGCCCGCGCCTACAAAGAGGACGGCCCTCTGGTTCCGGATCGCCTCGGCCAGGTCGGCGTAGCTCACGGCGTCCTCCGGCCGTCGAGCGCCTGGGCGATGGCGCGGACGAACTCCGGCCCGGTTCCGCAGCAGCCGCCGATGAAGCTCGCGCCGGCTTCCAGCAGCGCCGGGACGTAGCTGGCGAACTCGGCCGCGGTCATGCGATAGGTGGTGCGCCCGTCCACGAACTCGGGGAGGCCGGCGTTGGCCTTGATCCAGATGGGAAGGCTGGTGGCGGCATGCATGCGCCGGCACACGCCCACGTAACCGGCGATGCCCACGCCGCAATTCGCGCCCACCACATCGGCTCCGGCGGACTCCAGTGCGGCGGCGGCGCGCTCGGGCGTCGTCCCCATCATGGTGCGGTCCTTCTCCTTGCCCGAGTCGAACACCATCGAAGCCGCCACGGGGAGGTCCGTCTCCTCGGCCGCGCGGATGGCAATGGACGCCTCGGTGAGGTCCGTCATGGTCTCGATGAGCAGGGCGTCGGCGCCGCCCTCGGCCAGCGCCTCCGCCTGCTCGCGGAACGCCTCGAACAATTCGTCCTCGGTCACCTCCCCCATGACCAGCAGCCTGCCGCTCGGGCCGATGGAGGCGAACACCCGCGCTCGTCCCTCGGCGGCGCGGCGCGAAATGGCGGCACCCGCGCGGTTGATCTCTACCGTCTTTTCGGCGAGGCCGTACGCGGCCAGCGTCACCCGGTTCGCGCGAAGCGTATTCGTGAGGATCACCTGGCTGCCCGCCTCGACGTAAGCGCGCCCCACCTCCTCGACTCGATCCGGGTGCGACAGGTTCCAGGAGTCTGGAACGTCGCCCGGATCCAGACCGCGCGCGTAGAGTTGCGTTCCCCAGGCCCCGTCCGTCACCACGGGACCGCCGGCGATCAACTGCTCGATAATAGTCATTGCCTGGCTAACATTCTGCGGGCCAGCGGAACGGCCGCCGCGGCGTTGGCCCCGTAACCGTCCGCCCCGACTTTCAGCGCCCACTCCTCGGTCACCGGCGCCCCGCCCACCAGTACCCGCACGCGCTCCCGCAGCCCGGCATCCTTCAGCGCTTGAATCGTGATCGGCACCGAGCGCATGGTCACCGTCAGCAGCGTCGAGAGACAGACCAGATCGGGGCTGCGTTCCCGAACCGCCAGGACAAACTTCTCCGGAGATACGTCGATGCCCAGATCGTGCACCTCGAAGCCGCCGCC
>JBEKWU010000064.1:0-29148 GCA_049512775.1 Bryobacteraceae bacterium | reverse complement strand
CCATACTTGCGCTTCAGGCGGTCGAAGGCCGCCAGGCGGGATTCGATCTCCTCGAGGCGGGCCGGGTTGGCTTCCAGGCGCGAAAGGTAGTCGCGCACCGCGAAGGACGCCTCCTCGGCGGTGATGGTGGCGGGGGCGAGGCTTTGGCGAACCGGGTCCAGGCGCGGATCGATGCGGCAAAGCTCGTCCAGGCGGCGGGCGGCGGTGCCCAACCGGGCCAGCGCCGAGTCGGGGGAATCGTACAGGGCGGCGTAAGCGGCGTTGGCGGCCTCTTCCAGGCGGGCGGAGTTCTGGAGAACGCGGCGCTCCTGCTCGAGCGCGGCGTCTTCGCCGGGTTTGGGGGCCACCGCCTCGATTTCCCGGCGCTGGAAGTTCCAGAGGTCGAGCAGGCGGAGCTTCTCCTGCTCGGTCCGCTCGAGTTCCTCGATCTCCCGGGTAAGGCCGCGCCAGCGGCCGTAAAGCTCGCCGGTCTCAGCCAAGAGGCCGCCGGCGCCCGCAAAGGTGTCCAGCATCTCCAGTTGCGACTCGGGGGCGAACAGCATCTGCTGGTCGTGTTGGCCGTGAATGTCGCCCAGGTAGGGCGCCAGGTCCCGCAGCAGACCGGCGGTAATGGGGCGGCTGCCGGCAAAGGCGCGCGATTTCCCCTCGGAGGAGATCTCCCGCTCGAGCAGCAGCTCGCCCTCCTCGCTCTCGATGCCCGCCGATTCGAGGAGTCGCGCGAGGGCGGGGTCGCGGGGCAGCTCGAAGACCCCGGAGATCCGGGCTCGGCCGGCGCCGGATCGGACCGAGTCCTGGGAGGCCCGGTCTCCGAACAGCAGGGCCAGCGCGTCCACCACCATGGACTTGCCGCTGCCGGTTTCGCCGGTGAGCAGGTTCAGCCCCGGGTGGAAGCGCACCCGGACCCGCTCGATGACGGCGTAGTTCTGGACCACCAGCTCCAGGAGCATTCGAGGCAATTATACTCGCACGGGGTGGCGGAAAATGCGGGTTGACGGAGTCTTTTTACCGGGCGGGGGAGTCGAAAGAGCTGAGGCTCGTTTATGATGGACTCGTGGGGGAATTATATTGAACCTCTTTCATCCGGCTAACCTGCTGTTGCAGCAGTACAACAACATCTGGGACATGGTGAGCCAGTCCAAGCCCCTGCCGCTCACGGTCCTGGTGATCCTGCTGATTTTCTCGGTGGTCTCCTGGGCCATCATCTTCTCCAAGTGGCTGACGCTCGGCCAGGCGCGCCGGGCCAACGGGCGTTTCCTGCGGGCCTTCCGCAAGTCGAACGGGCTGGAGGCGGCAGCGGCGGTGGTGGAGCGGTTCCGGCCCTGCCCGCTGGCCACGGTATTCGAGTTTGGCTACGAGGAACTGACGCGGCAAGTCAAGGTGCGGGGCACGGTGGGCAACATGACCGCGCTGGAGCGCACGCTGCAACTCGGCATCAGCGAGGAGATCGCCAAGCTGGAGCGGAACATGAACTGGCTGGCCACGACGGCGACGGTGACTCCCTTCATCGGGCTGTTCGGGACCGTCTGGGGCATCATCGGGTCGTTCCAGGGGCTGGGGCAGGCCGGCAGCGCCAGCCTGCGGGCGGTGGCGCCGGGCATCTCCGAGGCTCTGGTGGCCACGGCAATGGGCTTGGCCGCCGCCATTCCGGCCGCCATCGGCTACAACCATTACGGCCACGTCATCCGGGAGATCGGCGCCCGGATGGAGGATTTCGTCCTGGAGTTCCTGAACGTCTCGGAAAGGCACTTCGAGGAGTAGCGCGATGGCATTTTCACTCGGCGGGGGGGCGGGGGTCCGGAGCCGGTTCCGGGGCACGCGGACGCTGGCGGAGATCAATATCGTTCCGCTGGTGGACGTGGTGATGGTGCTGCTGGTGATCTTCATGCTGACCGCGCACGTGATGGAATTCGGCATGGAAGTGGACGTGCCCAAGGTCAAGCAGGTGAAGGACACGGCGCAGGAGCTGCCGGTGGTCACCGTCGCCAGGAACGGCGGGCTGTACCTGAACGACCAGGCCATCAACATCAACGATCTGGGGCCGCTGGTGCGGCAGAAGTTCCACGGAGTTTCGGCGGTCTACGTGCGGGCGGACAAGGACGCCATCTGGGACGTGATTGCCCAAGTGGTCAGCGCGCTGAGCGAGGCCAAACTGGGGATCAACATGGTGACCCAGCCGGAGGACGAGGCAGACAAGAAGCGCCGCTGAGGCGCGGGAGTTCGGGTGGCAGCGCAGATGATCAGCCATGTGGACGTTCTGGAACAGCGGGACTCGCTGCGGAGTCCGGTGCTGGCTTCCGTGGGCGTGCATGCGCTGGTGTTCTCCGCGATCATCGTGTCCAACTCGCTGGGGGGACGAGGGGTGCAGTGGGGCGACCCGAACGCGGCGGGCATGGGAGGCTCGGTGGGCATCACCGCGGTGAAGCAGATTCCGTTGCGGGCGCATGCGGGAGAGGCCAATCCGCTGGCCAACGACACCGAATCCCGGGTGCCGCTGCCGCCCAAGCCGGAGCCGAGAAGGGTGCGGGCGCCGGAGCCCGACGCCATTCCGATCCGGGGCCGCAAAGCGCACCAGCGCGCGTCGCGCGTGCAGCAGGCACAGCAGTACCGGGCGCAGCCGGACCGGCCGAACCAGCTTTACAGCAGCGTTGGGCAAGCCCTGAGCTCCAACATGTACGGCTCCCAAGCCGGCACCATGGGCGGCAGGGTGGGAGTGGGGCCGCGCGGGTCATTCGGGCAGCGGTTCGGCTGGTACCGCGACCTGCTCGAGCAGCGCGTGGCCCAGAAGTGGCACACCGACGACGTGGACCCGCGGGTGCAGAGCGCCCCGCCGGTGATCGTCACCTTCGACATCGTCAGAAACGGCCAGATTCGCAACGTGCGGATCTTGCAGGCCAGCGGGAACCGGGTGCTGGACTATTCCGCGCAGCGCGCCATCTACGACGCGGCCCCCTTCCCCCAACTGCCCCCGGGCTATGAGCGCGACAGCGCCCAGATCGAATTCTGGTTTCAACTAAAGCGATGACCAAGAAAACTCTAGGGATCGGTTTGTTCCTGCCGGCGGCGGTGCTGATTCTGGCCGCCCAGGAGAGCGACGTCATCATCAAGATCGCATCGCCCGAACGGGCCGTGATCGCGGTCCCGGACTTCCGCGGGGCCGGAGACGCCCAGCAGTACATGGACGTGTTCAATCAGACGCTGTGGAGCGACCTGGAAGGCTCGGGGGTGTACACCATGGCTCCCAAGAGCATGTACCCGCTCCAGACCCCGCAGCGGCCCGAGGACTTCCGCCGGCCGATCATGCCTTCCGCGCCGGCGCGGCGGGGCGCGCCTCCTCCGCGGCCCATCTCGCAAGGCCCCTGGCTGACGGACTGGAGCGAGCCGCCGGTGAAGGCCAACTACCTGGCCTTCGGCTACACCGCCTCCCAGTCCGGCCAGATGGTGCTGCGGGGCTGGCTGTATAACGTCGTGCAGGCCGACCTGGCCAACGCGCAGGTCTTCGGCAAGACCTACCTGGCGGAACTGGGCGAGGAAGGCGCGCGCAAGCTGGCCCACGATTTCGCCACCGACATCCTGAAGCAGCTCGGCGGCGTGAGCCTGGTCGGCTCGAAGATCTATTTTGTCTCCAACCGCAGCGGCCGCGGCGTGAAAGAGGTTTGGTCCATGGACCACGACGGGGCGAACCAGAAGCAGATCACGCAGTACCATTCGCTCTCGTTCACCCCAGCCGTGTCGCCGGGCGGTACGCGGCTGGCCTTTACTACCTTCCAGGCGGGCAATCCTGCTATATTTGTATTCTCCTTGGAGACAGGAAGGCGGTTGCCTTTTTACAGCCCGGTGTCTTCGGTGACGACCACGCCCGAGTTCACTCCGGACGGGCAGCACATTCTGTTTGCGTCCGCGATCGGCGGATGGACGCAGATTTTCGTTGCCAACCCCGACGGCAGCGGTCTGCGCCGCGTCAGCTACTCCTCGTCGATCGACATCGAGCCCAAGGTGAACCCGAAGACCGGGGCCGAGATGGTGTTTGTCTCGGGACGCTCCGGGACGCCGCAGATCTATCGGATGAACCTGGAGGGCGCGGATGTGCAGCGCCTGACCACGGGCGAGGGGGACGCGGTGAATCCCGCGTGGCATCCGGACGGGCAGCACATCGCGTTTGCCTGGACGCGGGGCTTCGCGCCGGGCAATTACAACATTTTCGTAATGGACGTTGCGACACGGCAGGTCAACCAGTTGACGCATGGCGCCGGACGCAACGAAAACCCGAGTTGGGCGCCGGACGGCCTGCACCTCGTCTTCTCGTCGAATCGCAACGGCTCGACGCAGATCTGGACGATGCTGGCGGATGGAACCCAACTCCAACAACTCACCACACAGGGGCAGAATACGATGCCAGTGTGGGGCAAGTAGAGAAAGAACGGCAACTTGAAATCTCAGGAGGCGAAGTACAGGATGAACAAGCGAAATGTCAGTCTCGTGCTATTGGCTCTGTGTCTGTTTCTGATTGCGACGGGGTGCAAGAAACCGGTGCCACCCCCGCCGCCGCCACCCCCGCCGCCGCCCAAGGCAGAACCGGCGCCGCCGCCGCCGAAACCCACGGTTCGATTCTCGGCTGAACCGGCCACGGTCGAGCGCGGCCAGGCGTCCACTCTCAACTGGGGCGTGAGCGATGCCACGGACATCGAGATCGCGCCGGGCGTGGGCACAGTCTCCGCGCGGGGCAGCCGCCAGGTTTTCCCGAGCGACACAACAACCTACACTCTGACGGCCAAGGGGCCGGGTGGGAGCGAGTCGGCCACGGCGACCGTAACGGTAACCGTACCACCGCCGCCGCCGCCACCGCCGCCGCCGCCACCGCCGCCCAAGAAGACGTTGAGCGAACTGCTGACCACCGAGGTGCAGGACGCTTACTTCGATTACGACAAGAGCGACATCCGCGAGGATGCCCGCACCGCGCTCACCCGGGATGCCGAAGGGCTGAAGAAGGTCCTGGCGGAGATCCCCGAGGCCGTGGTGGTCGTCGAGGGCCACTGCGACGAGCGTGGTTCGGCCGAGTATAACATCGGACTGGGCGACCGGCGCGCTACGGCGGCCAAGGAGTTCCTGACCCAACTGGGGGTTCCGGCCGACAAGCTGAAGACCGTCAGCTACGGCAAGGAAAGGCCGGTGTGCACCGAGTCCAACGAAGAGTGCTGGCAGAGAAACCGCCACGTGCACTTCTCGCCGGCCCAGTAGCGGGGAAAGAAGAGGATCGGAGGGCGCACCGGACGTTTGAGGTGCGTCCTTCGCCAGTCCTGAAGTCGGATCGCGGTGCGCGGATGGCCGCGCGCCGCGATCCCTAAGTAGGAGAATGAAATGAACTGGTTGCGGCTGGCTTTGGCGGCCTTTCTGTTCACGCCGTTGGCGTTGGGACAAAAGCGGGAGTTCGTGGAGCTGCAACGGGACATGTCGACCTTGCAGGACCAGGTGCGCAGCCTGGAACGCTCCTTCAACGAGAAGATGGGCAGCCTGAACACGCTGGTCCAGCAGTGCATCGACAGCATCGGCAAACTGAGCACCTCGATGGCGGTGCTGGACACCTCCCTGCGGGAACGGGAAGGCAAGCTGTCGGCGCCGGTGACGGCGCTGGGCAGCAAGGTGGACCAGATGTCGTCGGAGTTCCAGGCAGTGCGGGTGTCGATCGACGACCTGAGTGCGCGGCTGGGCAAGCTGGAACGCGGCCTGGTGGATCTGGGGAACGTCATCAAGGTGATGCAGACGCCGCCGACTCCGCCTCCGGCGGCGCCCGGCGCGGGCTCTTCCAGCCCGCCGTCGGCCGAGACCCTTTACGCCAACGCGATGAACGACAAGAACGGGGGCAATTTCGACATGGCGCTTCAGGAGTTTGCCGACTACCTGAAGTACTACCGCGACACCGACTCGGCGCCCAACGCCCAGTACTACATCGGGGAGATCAGTTACAACCGCAAGGATTACGAGGGCGCGTTGAAGGCTTTCGATGCGGTGCTGGAGCAGTTCCCCGAGGGCAAGAACACCAAGACGCTCGACGCCATGTTCATGAAGGGCCGCGCGCTGATGCAAATGGGCGACAAGGCCGGAGCCGCGGCCGAGTTTCGCGCCGTAATCAACCGTTACCCGACCTCGGAGCTGGCCACCAAGGCCAAGGCGCAACTAGCCGCCATGAACATGTCCGCCACGCCGTCCGGCAAGAAGGCCGCCCGCAAGGCCCATTAAGCGGATGCCTCGGCAGGCGGAACCGCCTGCCCCACTTGGCTCGTGCGAGAATGGGGGACGTTATGGACCCCACGGTGAGACCTCCCCTGGCCACCTACGAAGCACTGGCCAAGATGATCGATCACTCGCTGCTGCGGCCGGAGTTGACCGACGAGCAGGTGCTGGACGGATGCCGGGTCGCCGGACGGTACAACGTAGCCAGCGTGACGGTGCGCCCCAGCGACGTGGATGCGGCAGTGCGCTGGATGAGCGGGAGCGGCGTCGCGGTGGGCAGCGTAGCGGGCTTCCCGCATGGAAGCCAGACCACCGCGACGAAGCTTTATGAAGCGCGCGACCTGTTGCGCCGGGGCGCCCGCGAGATCGACATGGTGCTCAACATCGGCAAGCTGGTGTCCCGCCAGTTCCAGTACGTGGAGGTGGAGCTGGCGCAGATGGCGGAGGCCTGCCACGACTCGGGCGCGATCCTGAAGGTGATTTTCGAGAACGCCTACCTGACCGACGAGCTGAAGATCGTGGCGTGCAAGATCGCGACCGACACCGGCTGCGATTTCGTGAAGACTTCGACGGGCTTCGCGCCCAGCGGCGCGACGCTCGAGGACCTGCGGCTGATGCGCGCGCACTCCGGGCCGAAGGTGCAGGTGAAGGCGGCCGGCGGCGTGCGCACGCTGGAGAAGGCGATCGAGGTCTACGAGGCCGGCTGCTCCCGCTTCGGCGCCACCGCCACGATTGCCATCCTGGAGGCGTGGAAAGCGAGGTTGGCGGAGAAGACCTCTCTTCCGTGATATTCTCGAATGACGCCCGACTGATGCAACCCCTTGGTTCCATGTCCCGCATCTGCGTCGCGTTGGGGTTCTCCAACGCCGGCCGCCTCCTCGAGCACGCGCGGAGCGAAGTGGAAGCCGGCGAGACCTTCCTCGAATTCCGCCTGGACCGCCTCGACAGGCCGGAGGGGGGCGTCGAGGCAATCCGGACCCTCCTGGGCGAATCTCCGGATTCGACGGTGATCGCCACCTGCCGCCGGCGTCAGAATCATGGCCGGTTCAACGGCAGCGTGGAGCAGCAGATCCGCATCCTGGAGGCCGCGGTGGAGGCGGGGGCGCGCGCGGTGGACGTCGAGATTGAAACCGCGGAGAGCGCCGGCGGGCGACCGGAGGTGTTCCGGGGCCGCGCGATGGTGGTGCTCTCGTATCACAACTACGAGGGCACGCCGGGCATGGAGGCGGTGCTGCGCCGGATGACCCGGATTCCGGCGGACGCTTACAAACTGGTGACCACGGCGCGCAAGCCATCGGACAATTCCCGGGTGCTTTCGCTGGCCCGGCTGCACCCACGCACGCCGCTGGTGCTGCTGGGGATGGGAGAAACCGGCTTCCCCTCGCGGGTGCTGTCGACCGTGTATGGAGGACTGTTCACGTACGCGGCGCCAAGGGGCGCGGAGGGCACCGCGCCCGGGCAGGTGTCGGCGCGGCAACTGCGCCAGCTCTATCGGATCGAGAAACTGGGGCGGGCGGCGAAGATCTACGCGGTGATTGCCGACCCGGTGCGGCACTCCATCTCCCCGGCGGTGCACAACCGCGCCTTCCAGGCGCGGCGCATCGATGCGGTCTACCTGCCGTTCCTGGTGCAGTCGGCGCAGTTGAGGGACTTCATGACGGCGGCCGGGACGCTGCCCGTGGCCGGCTTCAGCGTGACCATCCCGCATAAGCAGAAGATCATGCGGTATCTGGACGTCGTCGATCCGCTGGCGCGGCGCATCGGGGCGGTGAACACGGTGTGGCGGAAGGCGGGGAGGTGGCGCGGGACGAACACCGATGCCGAGGGCGTGCGGGCGCCGCTGGAACGCCACCTGCGGCTGGCGAAGTCGTCGGTGCTGCTGGTGGGCAACGGCGGCGCGGCGCGCGGGGCGGCCTTCGCACTGGCCGGCGCCGGGGCGAAGATCTCGATCGTGGGCCGCAATCCGGATCGCGTGCGGGCGCTGGCCAAGGCTTGCGGAGCCGAGCCGCTGCTGCGGGCGCAGGCCGAGGCGCGCCACTTCGACGCGCTGGTGCACGCCACGCCGCTGGGCATGACTCCCAACGTCGACGAGTGCTTCTTCTCCAACCACATTCCGGCCGAGGTTGTCTTCGACATGGTCTACAATCCGATTGAGACGCTGTTGCTGCGCCGGGCGCGCGAGCAGGGCCGGACGGTGATCCACGGCACCGAGATGTTCCTGGAACAGGCAGCCCGGCAGTTCGAGATCTGGACCGGGGAAACGGCGCCGCGCCCGGTGATGGAGAAGGCCGCGCTGGAGGCCCTGGCCGGGCACTCCGAGTCGGTCATGACGGGGCCCAAATGAAGATCACGCGCAGACAGTGGGCAGGTACGCTGGCCGCGGGCGCGGCCGGCCTGGCGAGGGGTTTTCAGGGGAAATCCGAGACCCCGGAAGAACTGAGGAAAGCGGCCGGGGAGCGACTGCGGCGCAACGCGGGCGTCCTGGCCAAGATCCGGGTTCCCATGGCCACGGAACCGGCGTTCCTTTTCAAGGCGCAGTAGCCATGCGGGAATGGAGCGACGACCTCTTCTTTAGCACCATCGGGGAGCTGGGCGCGAAACTGAGGGCGCGCGAGTTTTGCTCGGTCCAACTGACGCGCGCTTTCGCGGACCGCTTGGAGAAACTGGGACCCCGTTACAACGCTCTGGCGCTGCCGCTGCGTGAATCCGCGCTGAAACGAGCGCACGACGTGGATTCGGAGATCAAACGGGGGCGGCTGCGCGGGCCGCTGCAAGGCGTTCCTTACGGGGCCAAGGACCTGCTCTCGGTGGCGTACAAGCCCACCACCTGGGGAGCGCGGCCCTACGCGGGGCAGATGTTCGACTACACCGCAACCGCGCTGGAGAGACTCAATCAAGTGGGTGCGCCGCTCCTCGCCAAGCTGGCCATGGTGGAGCTGGCGGGCGGCGGCGGCTACCGCTACGCCTCGGCCTCGATGTTCGGCCCGGGACTGAACCCCTGGGATCCGTCGCGCTGGTCCGGCGGATCCTCGAGCGGTTCCGCCAGCGCCGTGGCCGCCGGGCTGGTTCCCTTCGCGCTGGGCTCGGAAACCTGGGGCTCTATTCTGACGCCCGCGGCGTACTGCGGCGTCACCGGCCTCCGCCCCACCTACGGCCTGGTGAGCCGCTACGGCGCCATGGCGCTGTCCTGGAGCATGGACAAGATCGGCCCCTTGTGCCGGTCCGCGGAGGACTGCGGGTTTGTGCTGAGCGTGATCGCGGGCGGCGATTGGAGGGACCCCGGCTCGGCCGGAAGGAGATTCTACTACGACCCGCAGTACGTCTCGGAGTTCCAGAAGCTGCGCGTCGGGTTCGCGCCGGTCGATTTCGAGGAATGCGCCGAGCCCGCCGCGCGCCCCGATTTCCTGAAGGCCATCCAGACCATCCGCGAAATCGGAGTCCAGATGAGGGAGGTGGGCCTCCCGGACTTCCCCTACGCCACGCTGGCGGGCTTCATCATCGACGCGGAAGGCTCGTCCGTGTTCGAGCCGCTGGTCGAGAGCGGCCAGGTCGACCAGTTGGCGGACCAGAAGCAGATCGCGGGTTTGAAGGCGGGCCTGGAGATCGCGGCGAAGGACTACCTGAAGGCGATGCGCGTGCGCCGGCTGGCCCAGGAAGCGCTGCGCAGGCTGTTCCTGGACTACGACGTGCTGGTTTCCGCCAGCCGGTTCGGCCCGGCCTCGAAGATCGAGGAGCCGCTCGACCGCCGCTCCGGGGAGCGTCCCGCGCCGAAACAGCGGGGCCTGGCGGATTTGGGCGCGGCGGGGAATCTCGCCGGACTGCCCGCGCTGGCGCTGCCTTGCGGTTTTGCGGACGGCCTGCCGATTTCCATTCAGCTCGTGAGCCGGGCGTTTGGCGAGAACACGCTGCTGGCCCTGGGCCACGAGTTCCAGAAACGCACCGACTGGCACCGCAGGCGCCCGCCGGTTCCGAGCAGCTCCTAAACCGGTGTCCCGATCACGGTACGCTCTGGCGGGCGGGATGGCTCTGTCCGGGCTGGTCGTCGCGGCGCGGGCGGTGTTCGGGCCGCTGGCGGTTCCTATCCCCGTGCATTCGCCGCTGAATGCCGAGGCGTGCTTCGGAATCTGCCTGCTCCTCGCGCTTTGCCTGGGAGCCACGAATTCTTCCGAGCGCCAAGATCTCCGCTTGGGACGGACAGACGTTGCGCTTGGGGCAGGTCTCATCTGCCTCATGGCCGCCGCATTCTGGAGAACGCTCGACTTCTACTTCCTCTCGGACGATTTCGTTCTCCTGAAACTGGCCCAAGGGCTGCGCTCGGGCTGGCTCGCGCTATTCACTACCGGCGGCGGGGACGGATTCTTCCGTCCGCTGGGGTACGTTTCTCTGGCAGGCACGTCGATGTGGGCGGGAGTGAGCCCGGCGCTCTGGCACGCCTGTGGCCTGACTCTGCACGCGGCCAATTGCGTTCTGGTCTTCGTGTTGGCGATGCGGGTGCTAGGCTCGCGCCGGGCCGCGTGGTTTGCCGCGGCGCTGTTCGCGATTCACGGAACGCGGCCGGAGGCGGTGGTCTGGGTGGCGGGCCGGTTCGATCTGCTGGCGACGTTCTTCATGCTTGCCGGGCTGCTGTTGTTCCTCCGGCCCGGCCGCTGGAACAGGCTGGCTTCGCTGGTATCGATGGCCCTGGCGATGCTGTCGAAGGAATCGGCTTACGCTTTCCCGTTTCTGGCGCTTCTGCCGGCCATCCCGGCGCGCCGCCGGGTTCGCGCGGCGGTTCCGTTCTTCGCCCTGGCGGCGGCGCTGTTCGTCTACCGCTGGACTCTGCTCGGAGGCATCGGCGGCTATCGGACCGATGCGCTCGGATTCGTTCCGGCGTCGAAGGCACTGGCGCTGCGGTTATGGGCGGCTCTGTTTTTCCCCATCAACTGGAGCGCCGAACCGGGCCGGCTCGAGGCCTTGGCGATCGTGGCGCTGATCGTGTCGCTGGGCTTGCTGGCGACGAGCCGCGCCAGACGAGAGCCACTGATCTTCGGCATCGGCTTCGTGCTGGTTTCGGCTCTGCCAGCGCTGCCTCAGTTGTTGATCGGGCCGGATTTGCAGAAGTCCCGGGTGCTGTACCTTCCCTCGGTCGGGTTGTGCCTGCTGCTGGCGGCCGCGGTGGAGGGTTTGAAGGGGCGGTTGCGGTGGATCGTGCCGGGCATGGTTCTGATCGCCAGCCTGGTTGTGCTCGAGCGCAATCTGGATGCCTGGGAGTATGCCTCGAGGAAGGCGCGGACCGCGTGCGCCGCTGCCGCAAGCTGCGCGGGGCCGGCCAACAAGCTGACGGTGGGGCCGTTTCCGGGCAGCCTTCGGGGCGTGTACTTCCTTCAGAACGGCCTCCGGGAGTGCGTCGAGATCCAGCGCCACGGCGCCCCGGTCGAGATGGAGTTCACGGGGCAGTCCCCCACGCTCCGATGGGACCCGGCCGCGGAAGAGCTGAAGTGCTATGGGGGCGGCTCAAACCCGACCAGGCGGGACTCGGACTGGAACTTGCGGTAATCCCGGAAGGTGGCGTCCACCTCGGCGCGAATGGTCTTCAGCAGCAAGACGCGGGCGGCGAAGGCGACGGTGACGCGCTTGGGCAGCCAGACCTCGTCGTTGACCCGGGTCTGCTCGAAGGTCAAGTGGGCGCCCTTTTGCAGGCGCGCCAGGAACAGGCCGAAGGAAATGATGTCGAGCACGTCGACCTCGGCCTTCACCCAGACGGAATCCTGCTTGTCGATCCACAGCCGGCCCTTGAATTTCGGGAAGAAGCGGGCCAGGCGCGACTTGGGCCGGAAGCCGGGGCGTGGCGTGCCATCGATGATCCAGGCGTCCTTGCCGTCCACGCGCTCGGAGCCGGCGACGCGGAGCTCGAAGGCCTCGGGGATTTCGAGCAGCGGGTCGTGTTGCTCGCGCCGTTTCTTTTCCCAATCGGCGAGCCGCCTGGTGCGCTGGTCCGGGGTCTCCTTCCGCCGCTGTTCGATGCTCTTGCGGAGTTTCTCCTCCTCCTTGCGCTGTTCCGCGGGGGAGAGCGGCTTGTCGTCGCGGGCAATCAGGCGGGTGTAGGGCGAGCCCTCGAGCAGCGTCACGTCGTAGGTGAGTACGCGCCGCTGCTTGAGGCGGCCCTGCCCGTCGATCTGGCGGGTCTCGTTGCGCGCCACGAAGGTGTAGTTGCGCGCGATGCGCTCGTTGCGGCCGTCGAGCTCGAGGGAGCGGAGCACGATCTGGCGGGCATCCTGCGCGAACGAGAGTGCGGCCGCGAGCGCGATCAGCGCGATCAGTCGCATGCCATTGGTACGCGAAGCAGGGAACGGCCGTTTCATTCAAAGGTCGATGGCCACCACTTCGTGCACCGCGACGGACGGCACGGCGATCCTCACGCGCCCCGGCGATTCCTCGACGCGAGGCGTGCGGCCGCCGACCAGCAGTTGCACCTTGCGCGGCTTCGCACCTTCGGGCAGCCGCACCTCGACCTTCTGCTCGCCCACGGGGACGATCTCGCGGAACGGCCCTTTCATCATCATCGGGTTGGTGAGGTTGACCAGGTGAACGGTGAGGGACTCCTTCTGGCGCCAGACGCTGACGTCGAGCAGGCCCGGTCCGGTGACGGTGGCTGGGGGCGCCTCGTTGACCGCCCATGCGACGGCGTTGCGCAGCAGCCTGCCGTGGTCGGCGGCCATCACCTCCCAGAAGGTGCGGTCGATGTCCCATGGGAAATAGACGATGCGGCTCGATCCGGCTTCCCGCAGATAGACCCCGGGAATATCGGTTTTCGGGGCGCGCGGGTAGACCTCCTCCATGGGCAGGTCGGGATACGAGGGGATGAGCGTGAGCGGCGGGTGGGGGAAGCTCGCGCGCGGGGCCACATCGACACGCCACACGCCATTGATGATGCGCCCGGCATCCTCCAGGCCCGCCAGGAGCGGAGGATGCCGGCCGGTGACGGGGTCCTTCTCGAGGTTGAGATAGGAGTTCTGCATCGGCCCTTCCAGGCGGCCTTTGTAGGCGACGCCGAAAACGTCGGCGAGGCCGAAGTCGGCCCGAGGCGCGCCCCATTCGTCGTAGAGCGAGGTCTCGTAAGTGGCGAGCAGGCTGCCACCCCGCGCCACGTACTGGCGGAGCTCGGCGCACTGGGCGGCCGAGAGCGCGGCGATATTGGGCAGGATGAGCAACTTGAAGCGATCCACGTGCGCGGCATCGAGGAGGCGGTCGTGGACCATCTCGAAGGGGATGCGCGCCTCCACCAGCGCGTGGTACATGCCGAGCGTGTGGTCCTCGACCTTCTGGGAAGCGTGCTCGCCGCCGTAGAAAGTGGCGGTCTGCTGCGAGTACACCATCGCCACGCGCGCCAAGGGGGCCTCATTGCGCAGATAGCGCTCGGCGCGATAGTGCCAGCCGTAGATGTCCTCGACCACCTTCAGCCAGCGGCGGTCATACAGCGTGCCGGAGAACTTGGTGAACCAGGGGCGCAGGCCATGGGCGATGCCGTCGGCCACCCAGACGCGGATCTCCTCGGGAGTCTGGACGGAATCCTTCCAGCGATACGGCTCCTCGAGCCCGACGCTGAAGATGCCGATGATGGCTTTCCGCCCCAGGGTGGCGCGGTATTCCTTGGCGTTCTTGCCGTTGGCCCACGGCGGCATCAGCCCGCGCCGCGCCTGGCGATCGGCGGCGAGCGTGGGGGCGAGTTCGCCGAGGGTCTTCATGTCCAGGCCGCTGAGGGCGCCGCCCCCGGCGTTGGCGATGAAGCGCGCGTGGGGATCGATCTGGCGAATGGCGGCATCCCACAGCCGCCAGAGTTCGAACAGCCGCCGTTCGCGCCACAGGATATAGTTGCGGCGCGCCGGGTCGCGCGGGTCGTTGGTGCGCGGCAGGTCCATCTGGCAGGCGGCGCGGAAACTGGCGGCGCAGTGCTCGCAGTAGCACATGCCGCTGCCCGCCCAGCGGTTGGAGAAGATTCCGTCCACCCGATACAGGGAAACGATCTCGCGGGTGACCTGGGTCATGAAGTCGAAGTTGTAGGGGCCGAGTGCGCAGGTCACCCAGAGGTCGGGGCTGGCCCAATGGCGGCGCTTGCGGCCTTGCGCATCCACGGCGATCCAGTCCGGGTGAGCGTCGCAGAGATCCTGGTGCGCGGCGTGCGGATCGGTGCGGGCCAGCACCACCATGCCCAGCTTGCGGCAGCCCGCCAGCAATTCGCCGAAAGGGTCCGTCGCACCCATCCACGGCGTGCGGTAGTGCAGCGGGATCCGGGTGGGATAGTAGGCCACGCAGCCGCCGGCGCTCAGGCAGGCGGCATCCGAGTGAGTGCGGCGGAAGTAATCCAGCCAGAAGCCCGGATCGTAGCGGCCGGGATCGTTCTCCACCAGGGTCAACTGCGCCCAGCGCATGGGGAGATCGAACCACTCGGGCCGCTCGGTGGCGGGCGCGATCCAGGCAACGCCGGCCGCAGTCTCCAGGAAGTCTCTCCGCGATAGGGTCATTCCTTCGGCGTGAAGCTGAAGCCGGACAGGCGCACTTCATCCTTGCCGGAAATCATGATGCCGAAGCGGCCCTGGGTGAAATTGCGGTCGGGCGCGGCCCAGGAATCGAGCACAATCCACTGGTCGCCGTTGCGCGCCTTGTTGACGATGCTGCCCGGGGTGACTTCGACCTGTAGCGAGGCCGCGAAGGGATCGCCGATGTCCAGGCCGTGAGGCTTCTTGACCATCTCGGAACGTTTGCCGTTCACGAGCTGGATGCGGCGGAAATCGTTCTTGTCCAGGTGGAAGAGGATGTAATTGCGGTCGTCCTTGAAACCGACGATCCACTCCAGGCTCTTGCCGCGGAAAACCCCGCCGCCGGAGGCCAGGGTGAGGTTGAACGAATACGTGCCGGCGCTCCCGGTGAGCCTGTAGAGAGGGGATCCGCCGCCGCGGCGGACGTACCACTGGCCTTCGGCGGTCCAAGCGCTGGCATCCCAGCCCTCCATGCCCAGGGGCACCACGGCGGGCTTGCGCGGCTCGCGGGCCAGCACGAGATTGACCAGCGCGGTCTGTCCGGACACCACCTGGACGCGTTCGGTGCGCTCGAGGTAGCCTGGCGCACGGGCGGAGACGGTGTAGGAACCCTCTTCCAGCTCGAGGGTGTTTCCGGCTGGGGTCTGGGGCTGGCCGCCGCCCGAGCGAGCCAGGGTCACTTGCGCGTTGGCGGGCTGGATGTTGAGGCGCAAGGTCCCCGGCGGCACCCGGAGGGCGGCTTCGGCTTCGGTCACGTGCACGGTCTGGCCGGCGACGAAGCTCTTGCGCACCGGCCGCGACCGCGCCGTGTCCTTGCGCAGTTCGATCACATGTTCGCCCGGACTGAGGGTCTGTATCTGGAAAGACCCGTCGGGCTGCACCGCGCCCACGGGATTCTGATCGATGAATACCTGCGCGCCGGGGGTGACGCCCTGGAGGACCATATGCGCCGTGGAAGGCAGCGCCGTCATCTTGAAGACGACTTTCTTCTCTTCGCCCTTGGCCAGCGCCACGGTCTGCTCGGGCACCTCCTGGAAGCCCTCCTTGGCGATCCGCACGTGGTACTCCTTGGGCTCGCGGGGGATCCGCAACTGGCCGCCGCGGGAGGTCTGCCGCCGATACTTGGTGCCGTTGAGGTAGACGTCGGCGCCGTCCTCGCCCGCGAGGATGACGAGCATGCCGAGGTTCTGGTCGGACTGGAGAAAGGCGCTCAGCACCGGCGCCGGGCTGATCTCGATCACCTTCTTGAGCTGCTGCTTGCCATCGCTTACCGAAAGGTCGTGCAGGCCGGGGGTCAGGTTGTTCAACTCGAGTCCCTCGGGGCCGAGGTCGCCGGCGGGCTGGGTGTCCACTTCGGCCTTCGCCGGCGCCAGGCTGCTGTAAATGCGCGCCCGGTTGCCGAAGCTGCTCACCACCAGCGCCGCGATGTTCTTCACGGCCGGAGCGCCGCTGACCACGGGCACGCCCCCCGGGATCAGCTCGAAGCCGAAGGAGGCCTCAATGGAGCGGCCGGTAACCTTGATTGTGTGTTTGCCCGGAGGCACCGAGTCGAGCGTCCACTGGCCGTCCATGAGATCGCGCGCCGGCTGATCGTCGAGAACGATCTTGCCATCGGCGATATCGCTGAACACCCGGACGGTTTGGGACATCGGCTGGAGCGTCAGCTCGATGGGGCTGGTGGCGCCCTGTGCCAGGGTCGCCGAGGCCGAAGCGGGCAGGTAGCCATCCAGCGTCGCTTCCACCTGGTAGACGCCGGGCGCGTCCTCGAGCTGGAAGGGCGCGGTGCCGCGGATCCTGCCATTGACGCGCACGACCGCGCCGGGCGGCGTAGTGCGAACTTCGACCTTGACCGGGGCGGCTGGCGGAATCGGCTTCTTCCGGAAGAGGGGAACCAGAACGATCACCAGACCGATCAGTGCGACTACGCCTGCGCCGCCGAAGATGGCCCAGCGGACGGAGGGGCTCAGCGGCGCCCGGGACTTGGGCGGCGGAGGCTGGGGAGCCGCGGGCACGGGCGCGGGTTCGGGCACCGGCGCGGGTGCGGGCACCGGCGGGGCCGCTGGCGGCGAAGCCAGATTCGTTCCACAAACCGTACAGAACCTGGTTCCCGGCGCGGTGGCCGAGCCACAGGAAGGGCACGGATACGGAACGGCCGCGGCCAAGAAATCGGGAGCGGCGGGCGGCGGCGCCGCGGCCAAGAAGTCGGGAGCGGCGGGCGGCGGCGTTTCCCCCACCATTTGCAGGTCTGGCGTGGGCGTGGCCGGGACCGCCTCGGGAACCGGCGGCGGAGGCGGAGCGGCGGGCGGAGCCGGGGGGAACGGCGTGGTTGGCTGCTGGGGCGGCGGCGGGGCGGCCGCCGGTCCGGTTTGGGTGAAGCTGGCCACCATGCCGGTGTCGAGAAGGCCCCTGCGCTCTCCGCTCGCGGCACTGAGCCGTTGCTCGAGGCTGGCGACGACGGTCTGAAACTCGGGGTCGTCGGGGTACCCCGCGGCGATGGCGCGGGCCCGCTCGACCACGGTCTTGAGATCGGCCCACTCGCCCGCCGCCAGGGCGTCCTGTTCGAGCTGGCGCAGGGCGGCCAGGTCGGCGGGACGGGTCTTGCTGCGCCGGCTCTCCTCGAGCTCCCTGCCGAGGATGTCGCGCAGTTGCAGCAGCCGGGGATCGAGGGGGTAGGTGGCCAGACACTGCTCGGTTTCGGCCAGGGCCTTGTCGAGCTCTCCCGCAGCCCGGTACTGGCGGACTTGCATGAAGCAGCGGATCACCGCCTGGTCCCGCTTGCTGTCCAGCACGCGCGTGCGCAAGCTCCTGGCCAGAGGATGGTTGGGATCGATCTCGAGCGCCTGCTGGATCAGGGGCTCGGCGGCCGGCAGATCGGCATCGATGAGGGCGCGCGCGCGCTCGACCAGCGCATCGACCAGGGCGGCGCGAGTGGCGGCGCTGCGGGGGTCGAGTTCATGCGCCCGGTGCAACGCGGCCAGGCCCTCGTCGAACGACTGCTGGCCCAACAAGGACTGTCCCTGGGCGAGCTGATTCTGGGCCTCGAGGGCGTTGGCGGAGGCCCGGCTCAGGTTCTCCCTGGCCTGGGCCAGCTCGGCGTCGCCGGGGAATTCCGCCTCGGCGCTCGCCACCAGCTCCACGGCGCGCGCGTAGTCGCCCGATTGCATGGCGCGGTCGATCTGCTCCAGCCAGCGCGTCTTGCCTTCCGAGCGCGCCTGCTGCTCCCGCCGCTTCACGACCCGTTCGATCTCGAACTTCAGGCCGGCATACTGGCCGTAGATGGTGCCCAGGATCTCCCATTGCGCCAGCGCCTCGGCGAACTGCCCGCGCTCCTCGTGGTAACGGGCCTTGGCGGCGATCGAATTCACCAGGTCGCGCTTCTCGCGGGTGGGCCGGAGCTGGCGTTCGAAATGCTGCTCGCCGGGATAGGCCGCCACCGCCTGCTCCAGGATGTGCACGCGCCGGTCGAGATCCGGCTCGGCGTCGAGCTCGCGGTCGATCGCGGCGATGCGGGCGGAGAGTTCCTGCCGCTGCTGCTCCTCGATATCGAACTTCAGCGATTGGAAGAGGGCGTGGCCGGGGTACCTGGCGAGGAACTCGTTGGCGATGGCCAGCGCCTGGGCGAAGTTGCGGTCCGCCAGATGTTTGCGCGCTTCGGCGTAGGAGTTCTTCAGGGTCTCTTGCTCGGAGCGGACCTTGTTGTAGAAGGACTGATGGGCGGCGGAGCGGTCGGGGGAGGACTTGTCGGGGGATCCGCGGTCCAATTCGAGGACGCGTTCCAGCTTGGAGAGCGCCGAAGTCACCTCGCCCGAGTTCCAGCACTCCTGGGCGGACTGAAACAGTTCTTCCTTTTGGGAGCGGGAGCGGAGGTAGTCCTGCTCCAGCCGGTCCACTTCCGCGAGCAACTGCGGCGCGCGGGTGTCCGCGGGCCGGAGCTCGAGGACATTGTGCAGAGCCTGGCGGGCGTGGCCGAAGGCTTGGTTCTCGATATGCTGCTGGGCCAGGCGAAACCACTCGTCCACCTTCTGGTTGGTCAGCTTGTTCTCGATGCTCATCTTCAGGCCCAGGGCCTGGGCGTTGTCGGGCTCCAGTTGCAGGACCTCCTGGATCTTCTGGAGCGCCAGCGGAAACTCCTCGTGCTCGAAGCGCATGCGCGCGCTCTCGATCAACTGGCCGACGGTTACCTGCCGGGTGGCGACCTCGATTCTCTGGCGCAGGACCGAGATATCCGGATCGATGTGGCCCTCGGCCTCCAGTTCGCCCAGGATCTCGAGGGCGAACTGGGCGTCCCCCTGCTCGTAAGCCCGGGCGGCGCGCTCGATCCGAGGCTGAATGCGCGCGGGGTTGAAGGCTTCGATGGGCTCGTTCCGCAGCCCCTTCTGGAGCGTGTCGGCAAACTCACGCGCGCTGGCGTAGCGGTTCCAGGGCTGCTTGGCCATGGCCTTGTGCACCACGCGGCTGATGGGCTGGCTGATGGCGGGATTGAGGTCGCAGGCCGGGGGCGGGATGCGGCGCAACACGGCGTCCACGATCTCGTTCTGAGAGGGCGCGTCGAAGGGGCGGCGCCGGGTGAGGGCCTCGTAGCACACCACGCCCAGGGAATAGATGTCCGAGGCCGGCGAGGCCGGCTTCATCTGGAGCTGCTCGGGCGCCATGTACAAGAGCGTTCCCTTGGCGCCCACCGACAGCCCCGCCTCGACCATGTGGGCGACGCCGAAGTCGATGATCTTCACCGAGTCGTCGTCCATCACGAACAGGTTGCTGGGCTTGATGTCGCGATGGACCAGGCCCCGCTCGTGGGCGGCCTGAAGACCGCGGCAAGCCTGGCACATCATCTCCACCACGCGCTCGGGGGTGAGGCGGTGGCTGGAATCGCGTATCAGCTTGTCCAGCGTGGCGCCGGGCAGCAGCGGCATCACAAAATACGGCTTGGCCGCGCCCTCGCCCTCGTAATACTCCCCGATATCGAAGATCTCGATGATGTTGGGGTGGCTGAGGGCCGCCAGCACCTCGCACTCTTTGTAGAACAGTTGCAGCGCGGCCCGGTTCGGGGTATCGCGCAGAGTCTTGAGAGCGACGTCTCGTTTGACCGCGGTGTCGTACGCGCGGAAGACCAGGCCCATTCCGCCCTGGCCCAGAGTCTCTTTGATCTCGTAACGGCCTTTAAGCTTTTGAGGGACCGACATAATGCGCCTCCCAATGCCTGGGGCACGCCGGGGAGCCTCCATCGGCCGCGCTCCCCGCCGGCAGACACGACCACAGCGCGCCCGCCCGGTGACGCCCCGGTCCAGAGCACTGGGTCCGGATATTTACCACCCGAGAATACCACGGACGAGACGAGGATGGATGGCGGAATGGCGCCAGCGCGCGCTTCGGCCCAAAACTGGAAGCATTTTCACAATCGTTTTGAAGCAGTTGTGATAGGATGAGCTTTCCGCCGTTGGACACCCCAGGGTGCGGGGTGTGAGCCGGGATGAGGAAACGCGCGACGAAGGCCACCGTGGCCGAGGGGCTGGACCTGCCCGCGTTGCGCCAGCAGAGGGGGATCTCTCTGCGGGAGATTGCCGACGGCACCAAGGTCAGCATCCGGTTTCTGCGAGCGATCGAAGAGGGGGATTTCAAGCGACTGCCCGGCGGGATTTACACCAGCAGCTACATCCGCGAGTACGCCCGCGAGATTGGGCTTGAGGAAGTCAAGCTGCTGGCCTACTTTCAGGCGGCTACGGCGGTGGCTTCGTAGTGTGCCGGGACGCGGGCGCCGGCCAGCCGCCAAGGGCTTCCGAGCCAATGATTTTCAAGGTGTTTTCGGTCGCGGTAAGACTTTCCCGGCGGATTCCTAATACTTCCCCACTGCCCTGCCGATAAGAACTTAGGCGGAAGTCGGCTATGAAAGTCCACGAAAGCTCTTTGAACCAGGCAGCGGCGTCGCAGCTCGGAAAGGCGCGCGAGGCGGAAGCAGTCACGCTGGGCGGGTCGAAAAAGAGCAGCGAGGCGCAGCCGCGGCAGGAGTCGGACCGCGTGCAGCTTTCGGAGCTTTCAGGCCAGCTTCTGGCGACCCAGAGCGCGGAGTCGCCCCAGCGGGCGGCGCGGGTGGAAAAGCTGGCAGCCGACTACCGGGCCGGCCGCTATCAGCCCAACTCTCTGGAAACGAGCCGGCGGATCGTGGACGACGCAATAGGCCATGCGCCGTAACCCTGGGGCAGGCGAGCTGGGGTGGGCGCGGCAAGCGCAGGCCAGCGTTCGAGAGGCGGGGCGGTTGCTGGCGTCTCCGAGCGCCAGAAGGATCGAGGAGGCGGCAGCGCAGGTCCAGGCAGCGTCCAGATGCCTGGAGGCGCTCCAAGGTTCGCTCGGCTCGCGGGGCCCAGGGCCGGCGCCTGCCGAGTTGGCGGCGGAGCTAGGCGAGCTGCGGCGACAGGTTGCGCGCGCGAGTGCGCTGCTGGAGGGAGCCGCTAGGTTTCACTTCGGCTGGGCGCGGTTGCTGTATGCGAGGGCCTGCGGCTACACGGTGAGCGGTGAGCCCGCGGCGCCGGGGCCGGTGCGGAGGCTCTCGATCGAGGGTTGATTTCGCTCGCGGAGGGAATGCGGTGTCCGGGCTATTCGGCGCACTGAGCGTCTCGGCTAACGCCTTGCAGATGTTCGACAAGGCCTTGTCGAACGTCCAGAACAACGTCAACAATGCCTCCACTCCCGGCTTCGCGAAACAGAGAGTCACCACCGTGGCTTTGCCGTTCGCTCCCAATCAGGGTCTGCCCGGCGGCATCACCACCTCGGAGATCGAAAGCTCCCGAGACGAATACGCCGAGCAGGCGGTGCGCCAGGAGCAGTACAAGTACAGCGGGTACCAGGAGACGGCGAGCGATCTTTCGCGCATTGAGGGCCTGTTCGATGTCAGCGGCCAGTCCGGTGTTCCGAGCGCCATGAGCAAGCTGTTCCAGGCCTTCTCGGCCTGGAGCGTGGCCCCCAGCGACACCCTTCCGCGCCAGCAGGTGATCGACGCAGCCACCAGCCTGGCCTCCAGCTTCAATGACGTGGCCAGCGAGTTGGGGAGTGCCTCCCAAAGCCTGGACCAACAGGTCCACGACGCGGTCAGCGCCATCAACGATCTGTCTTCCCAGATCCGCGATATCAACGTCCAGACGCAGCGGAATCTCGCTACCCGGAGCGATCCCAGTCTGGATGCCCGGCTGCACGAAACACTGGCGAGCCTGGCCCAGTACACCGATTTCACCGCGTTGCGCCAGTCCGACGGTACCGTGACGGTGCTGATGGGCGGACAGGTTCCATTGGTGAATGGCGACAAGCAATGCGCCCTCACGGCCGACTCCTCGGGCGCCCAGACGATGATTCGCGACGCCCAGGGTAACGACGTCACGGCCCAGGCCACCACGGGAAAGTTGGGCGCCCTGATGGAGATGAGGAACACCACCCTGCCGTCCTACATGAGCGACTTGAACCGGTTGGCGGCCGGACTGGCGGACGGGATCAATGCCACGCTGGCCGCCGGGGTGGACGCCAACGGCAATGCCGGGGCTGCTCTGTTCGCGTACAACTCGGCGAGCGATGCCGCCAGCTCGTTGCGGGTGACCTCGATCACCACGGCGGAACTCGCGGCGGCGACGCCGGACAAGCCGGGGGGCAACGGGAACGCTCTGAACCTGACGGAGCTGGCCAACCAGCCGGAGTTGGACGGGCTTGCCTACACCGCCTTCTACGGCCAGCTCGCGACCCATGTCGGCCAGGCCCTGGACTCGGCCAAGGCCAACCAGGATACGCATGAGCAACTGCTGCTCCAGGCGCGCTCGATGCGCGACGACACTTCCGGCGTTTCGCTGGACGAAGAGGCCGCCAAGTTGCTGGAGTTCCAACGGGCCTACGAGGCGACCGCGCAATTCATTAACGTGCTCAACCAGTTGACGCAGGACGTACTGAACATCCTGCCGCTATGAAGCGCGGCTCGAGGAGGACCCCATGATTAGAGGAGGACCCCATGATTAGCGGTTTGGACGCTTCGAACGACAGGTTCCTGGCGGCGCTCAAGGCCATCGAGGCGCGAGCCGAGCTGGCCCAGCGCCAGATCAGCTCGGGTAAGAAACTCGAAACTCCCTCCGACCAGCCCGACCAGGTCATTGAGCTGCTCCTGGGCCGCTCCCAACTTGACCAAACCCAGCAGATTACGACCAACCTGGGGCGGGCCAAGGCGGAAGTCGACACCGGCGAGCAGGCGCTCGAGGACGCCGTGAGCGTGCTCCAGAATGTGAACACGCTTGGGGTGCAGGGGGCCACCAGCACCCAGACGCCGGCGCAACGCCAGACGATCGCCTCCAACGTGGAGGCGGCCCTGGAGCACCTGGTGGCGGACGCCAACACCACAGTCGAGGGGCGCCACATTTTCAGCGGCGACAACTACAGCGCCGCTCCCTACTCCGTGGATTTGACGCAGGCCCACGGAGTGACGGCCTATGCCGGCGGCGCGGCGACCCGCGAAATGCTGCACCCGAGCGGCACCCGCTTCGCGATCTCCAAGTCCGCCGACGAGATCTTCGACAGTTCGGCCTCGGGGGCCAGCGTGTTCGCCGCGGTCAACGCTCTCAGACTGGCGCTCCAGAACGGCCCCACGGTGGCGGAGGGCGATCCCGCCTACGATGCGCAGTACAGCGCGCAGACCGACGCCATCCACGCCGCGCTGACCCAGATCAGAAGCGCTCAGGACTATCTCAATGACGCTCTGAGCTACTACGGCACGGTGCAGACCCGCATCCAGGAGGCGACCGACACCGCCAGCAAGCTGGAGGTGCGCCAGAAGACCAGTCTGAGCGGTATCGAGGACGCCGACCTGGTCCAGGCCGCCTTGGATCTGACCCGGGCGAATACGCATCTGAGCGCCGCGATGTCCGCCCGCGCCCTACGCGGCAACAAGAGCCTGTTCGACTACCTGGGCTAAGGGCGCCGCCGGTCCGCTCCGGACAAGACGGAGCCTTATCCTACTGGGTTGCCCTTTGGTATCATGTGTCGGTTGAGAGGACCGCCTCCATATGGATACCAAGTATCGTTCTTACGTCTCCGAGAAGACGGACATGCGGGAGTTCACCTTCCGGGCCGTACTGCTGGGCCTGGTGATGACGGTGATCCTGGGCTCGGCTAACGCCTACCTCGGCCTGCGCGCCGGCATGACCATTGCCGCCACCTACCCGGCCGCAGTGATCGGCATGGCGGCGCTGCGCCTCCGGAAGGGCTCGATCCTGGAGGAGAACATCGCCCGGACCGTGGGCTCGATCGGCGAATCGGTGGCCGCGGGGGCGATCTTTACGATTCCCGCGTTCGTGATCTCGGGAGCGTGGGACAGATTCGATTCCCCGGAGGCGTACTGGAAATCGACGGCGCTGATGCTGGTCGGCGGCATCCTGGGCATTCTGTTCGTGACGCTGCTGCGGCGGGTAATGGTGGAAGACCCGGAACTGCAATTCCCGGAATCGGTGGCCGCCTCGCAAATCCACATCGCCGGCCAGCGCGGATCGCAAGCCGCCAAAGTCCTGTTCTACAACATGGGGGCCGGCGCCGCGTTCTACCTCCTGGGCGCGTTCAATGTCTTCTCGGCGAGCAACTCATTCCTGCTGCGCATCGGGGAGACGGGTAAGAGCCTGGTGAAGCTGGTCACCAAAGGATACTCGCATGAGGTTGGAGTGGGCGGCGTCACGGTGGCGACCGCGCCGGCGATCAGCCCGGCCTACCTGGGCGTGGGCTACATCATCGGGCCGCGGCTGGCGGCGCTGAACTTCTCCGGGGGCGTGGTGGCGTGGGGCCTGCTGGTGCCGCTGCTGGCCTACTTCCTCGGCCCGCAGTTGCAGGCCGCGAATCCGGACTGGGAGAAGGTGAACGATGCCATCTGGAAGTCCATTGTGAAGCAGATCGCGGTGGGCGGGATGCTGGTGGGCGCGTGCTACACGCTGTTCCGCATGCGCAAGAGCCTGGCCACCGGCATGCGCCGCGCCGTGTCGGACCTCCGGAAGGCGCGCTCGCAAGGCGGGACGAGCAGCCGCCTGGATCGCGACCTGAGCGCGCGGACCGTGTTCGCCGGGCTGTTTGCGACCTTCCTGTGCATGATCCTGCTGTATTTCTACTTCTCGGGTACTCTGCCGGGAGGGCTGGTGGCGGCGCTGGTGATGATCGTTCTGGGCTTCTTCTTCGCCGCGGTTTCCGGCAACCTGGTCGGCCTGATCGGCTCCTCCAACAACCCGGTTTCGGGGCTGACGCTGGCCACGCTGGTGGTGGCGGCGCTGCTGATGGTGGCCATCGGCGTTTCCGGGAAGGGCAGCGTGGCCGCGGTGCTGGGGGTGGCGGCGGTGGTGTGCGTCTCCTCGGCCGTGGCGGGCGAGATGCTCCAGGACCTCAAAGTCGGGCACATTCTGGGGGGCACCCCGCGCAGCATGCAGATCGGCGACATCCTGGGGATCCTGGTGGCCAGCGCGGCGCTGTACTTCCCGCTGCTGGTTTTGCACAAAGGATTTGGCGGCTTCGGCAGCGCGGCGATCCCGGCGCCGCAGGCCGGCCTGATGGCCTCTCTGGCCCAGGGCATCGTGGGCGGCAACATGGCCTGGCCGCTGATCGGGGTGGGCGTGCTGATGGGCCTGGCGCTGATCATGGTGCAGGTCCGCAGCCCGATGCTGTTCGCGGTGGGCATGTACCTGCCGCTGGAGACCACGTTCGCGATTTTCATCGGCGGCATCCTGCGCTGGGTGACCGACCAGCTCAGGGACCGCCGCAAGTTCAATGACGCGCAGAAAGCCCGCGTCGAGAATGCCGGGGTATTGACCGCGTCGGGCCTGATCGCGGGAGAGGCCATGGCGGGGCTGGTGATTGCGGCGTACCGGTTCCGCTACGCGAGCGTCCCGAAGTGGGAAATGCCCAAGGTGCTGCCGGAGGGCTCGCTGGCCGCGCTTCTGCTGGCGGGGGTGGTGATGGTGGCGCTGGCGATCCTCATGGTGAAAACGCCGCTGGCCAATGCCGGCCGGCCGGACGAACCCGCGCCTCCCACGGCCATCATGTAGGTGTTGCCTCAGCCCTGGAGCTCGCCATTGACGCGTTCGAGGTGGGCTTCGAAGTAGTCGCGCAGCTTGCGCGAGATGAGCCAGCCATTTTCGAGCATCAGCTCCCAATCCGGCAGGTACAGCCCGGGCTCGATTTCCACGGCCAGCCAATCGAGCGGCCTGTGTACGCCGGCGTCGCGTAGCGCGTAGTAGACGAACACCAGTCCGCCGCCGCAGTGACTCCGGCCGAACAGGTCGCACTCGAGGCAGGCGCGGTTCGGGGCATCCGGATCGATTACCCGCAACAGGCTGACCTCCTCGCGCGTCTCATAACTCAACGGCAGAGGATCGGCCTGGGGGTGCGGATGTTCGCCGTACGGGGCCGGAGGGCGGTTCAGCAGCAGGTCCCAACATTCCGCGTGGCTTACCGGGAGCACGCGCTCGCGGATGCGACGGTCGAATTCGAGCAGGGCATCGGTGACCCGCTCGCGGCGCACGAAGTCGGGGATGGGATCCTGGGACATGTCCGGCAGGGGTAGCTTAACATAGTAGGTTGTCTCGGAATCAACTCTCCATGAAAACTTCGCCGTGGCGGCCCCGGATCTACCTTGGCGTCGGCCTCACCACGCTGGCCACGCTGTTGCTGGAACTGGCGCTAACCCGCATCTTCTCGGTGGTCTTCTACTACCACTTCGCCTTTCTGGCCATCTCGATCGCGCTGTTCGGGCTGGGCGCGGGCGGCGTGTTTTCCTACGTGGTGGCAGGCTGGCGGCGCAGCTTCTTTTCCAAACTCGGGGACCTGGCCGTGCTCGGCGGCGGCCTGGCGCTGGCCGCGCTGGTGTTTGTGCTCACGCGGGAAGGGACGCCGGGCGCCTGGACGCTGGCGCTGGTATACTTCGCCAGCGCACTGCCGTTTTTCGCCGCCGGCACGGTGATTTCGCTGGTCATCGCCGAGACCATCGAGCGCGTCAATCGCGTGTATTTCGCGGACCTGCTGGGGGCGGGGGCGGGCTGCCTGGCGCTGATCCCGCTGCTGGACCTCGCGGGCGGGCCGAACACGGTGATCGCCGCCGCGGTGCTTTACGCGGCGTCGGGAGCCGTCTGGTACAGCCTCTCGGGCGCAAGGAAATGGCGCAACGTGGCGCTGGCGGTCTCGGCCGGCATGGCGGCGCTGGCCGGGTTCAACTCCTGGCGGCCCGTCATCAACGTGAAATATGCCAAGGGCCAGGCGCTCAAGAACGAGCGCTTCGTCAGGTGGAATTCCTTCTCGCGCGTCGCGGTCACCGGAGATCGCGGCTCCGCCATGATATACATCGATGCGGACGCCTCCACCGGCATCCCGGCGTTCGATCTCGGCAACCTATCCGAGCAGGACCGCCGCACCTTGCTGTACCAGGGGCCAGGCCTGCCCTATGCGTTCCGGCCCGGGGCGAAAACGCTGATCATCGGGGCGGGCGGCGGCTGGGACGTGGCGCGCGCCCTGGCCTCGGGCGCCCGCGACGTGACCGGAGTCGAGATCAACCCGATCATCGCTACCACGGTGATGCGCGACCGCTTCCCCCAGTTCAGCCGGAATCTGTACAACCGGCCGGAGGTTCGCATCGTGGTCGAGGACGGCCGGAGCTTCGTGCGCCGCACGCCGGAAAGATACCAGGTGATCCAGGCGACGCTGGTGGACACCTGGGCGTCCACCGCGGCCGGGGCCTTCGCACTCTCGGAGAACAACCTGTACACCACGGAGGCGTTCCAGGACTATCTCCGCCATCTCACCGACGACGGCGTGCTGGTGTTCACGCGCTGGGGCTTTCAGCCGCCGCGGGAGTCGCTGCGCCTGGTCTCGCTGGCCATCGACGCCCTGGCCCGGCTGGGCGAGCGCGAGGCCTGGCGGCACGTGATGGCGGTGCGCGAGGGCAGCGCTGAGGACCTGGCGCGCTGGGGCGCGCTGGATACCGTGCTGATCTCCCGCAAGCCGCTGTCCGCGGACGACATCGCCCGATTTCGCTCGGTTGTCGCGCGGGGCCACTTCCGCCCCCTGTATTTCCCCGACGAGCGCCTGCCAAACCCGTTCACCGAGTTGCTCCGCACACCGGACCGCGCGGCCTTCGAGCGCAACTACCAGTTCGACGTCTCCGCGGTCGGCGACGACCGGCCGTTCTTCTTCTACACGGTTCAACCCCGCGACATCGGGCAGTTCCTCCGGCATGCCTCCAGGTTGAGCGCCGACTACAACATCAATTGCGCGGTTCCGCTTCTGTTCGGGCTGCTGGCGGTGAGCGCGCTGGCGACCGGCGTGATCCTGGTGCTGCCGCGAGCTCTGCTGCGAAGCCGCCTGCCGCGGGAGGCCGGCGTGCTGCGTTTCCTGTGGTATTTCATGGCCATCGGCGCGGGCTACATCCTGATCCAGGTGGCGCTGGTGCAGAAGTTCGTGCTGTTCCTGGGGCATCCGACCTACGCGCTGACGGTGATCATCTTCTCGATGCTGGTCTCGAGCGGCCTGGGAAGCTACTTCAGCCCCCGGCTGGCGGCGGATTCCGACACGCGGCTCCAGGGCGTGCTGGCGGGGGTGGCCGTGGCGGTGGGGGTGCTGGCTGTTGCGGTCTCGCCGCTGCTGGCCGCCGGGGTGGGCCTGCCGTTGGGCGTCAAGGTGGCGATCAGCGTGCTGCTGATCGCCCCGGCCGGGTTTCTGATGGGGATTCCGTTTCCCACGGGCCTGCGCCGGCTGGAGAGGCGGCACAAAGCCTCGGTGCGCTGGGCCTGGTCGCTGAACGCGGCTGCCAGCGTGCTCGGATCGGTGTGCGCGATCATGCTCGCCATCTACCTGGGCCTGCGCGGAACCCTGCTGATCGGCGGGGGCCTGTACCTGTGCGCGCTGGTTTCGGTGCGCGCCTCGCGGCGCGGGGCGCCCGAGCCTGTCGCGGTCCCGGCCGGTGAGTTTGGGGATCGAGTAGCCTGCAAGAGCGGCTGATTCCGCGAGTCCAGCCCGGAGCGTCCCCGGATTCTTTCACGGCGTCCAGCCGCCGTTCTTCGACAGCCATGCCGGGCAACTTCTTGCGTAACACCGGGCGTGCGTCACCGTATTAGCCTGACTTTCGCAGTTGACGCCACTTTTCCGCCGTTTTGGGGCAGTTTTCTCTCGCAACTCCTTGCGCTGCAAGGCGGGCGCATCGCCAACGCGTGTAGGGCAGACCTACCCTCTTTTCAACGGGCGAGAACTCTGGCATGCTGCTCACAGCGATGCATCTGAAAACGCACCGGCGGAACAAGGACGGCAAGGAGCATCGCTATTTCAGCGTGGTCGAGAACCGGCGCCTGCGAACCGGGAAGGTTGCTCAGCGCCGGGTGCTCTACCTGGGCGAGATCAACGACAGCCAGCAAGCCGCCTG
>JBEKWU010000063.1:0-29412 GCA_049512775.1 Bryobacteraceae bacterium | reverse complement strand
CCGCTTCCGCCGGCCCTCCGCTTCAGGCTCATCATGCCCTGGAAACAAACCGTCGCTTCAGGCTCATTGACCATTGGAAACGGACTCCCCGTTCAGGCTCATCCTGTATTGGACAATTCTGGCCCCTGTGGCCGCGCGGCCGATAGGGTTACAATGTTGGCTGTGCCCGTGTTCAAGATCTACCGCATGAAGGATTCCCCCTACCAGCAATTCCGGTGGGCCCCTCATGCGGCGGGCACGGCTGAGGTGAAGCGCAGGGACTACGAATCGGGGGGCGAGGTGGAGGCGCCCAGCGTGTACGCAGCGTGGTCGGAGTTGCGCCAGCGGGGCCAGTCCCCGCGGGTCGGCGACCTGTTAGAATCCGAGAATGGCGACTTGCGCATCTGCAAGTACGTAGGCTTCGAAGAGGCGCACTGGCTCGTTCCGGAGGCTAAACCGAGCCTGGAGGGCGCAGGCCCGAACCGTGAGGCGGCCGGGGGAAACACGCCGGCTCCGTAGGACTCAGTCATCGGCACAGCGCGTATGGACAGCGTGGACATCCTGGGGTGGCGGAGTCTGGACGCCTGCGGCGACGGCGTCGAGCCCATTAACTCCTTCGCGCTGGTCACCTATATTCCGGCGCCGCTGGGCCGGTTCCTGGATGACTTGCGGCTGGAACTGGTTCCGACCTTCGTCCCCCGCGCGCACGCGACCATCCTTTCGCCACGCCCCCTGGCGGTCGACCCGCGGGTGGCCTGGGAGCACGTCTACTCGGGCATCAAGGACTTTCCGCCGTTCGAAATCGTGGCCGGGGAGGTGGAGTTGTTCGAGTCCACCTCGGTGGTCTACATCGGCATCGGAGCGGGCCGGCGAGTTCTACTGCAGATGCACGACCACTTGAACACCGGTCCAGTGGGCTGCGCGGAGCATTATCAGTATCGCCCTCACATCACGCTGGCGCAGGACCTGGGGCCGGGACAGGTGCAGGCCGCCTACGAGTTGGCGTGCCGGCGTTGGGCGGAGTATTCCGGCCAGCGCTGGTTTGCCGTGGACCGGGTGGTCTTCGTGCAGAACACCAACCGGAAGCGCTGGCTGGACCTTGCCGAGGCCCGGCTGGGCGTGCCCCCGGCGCGGTAACTTATTCAAACAGCTCGATCTGCTCCTTGGGTTTCGGCTTGGGTTTGCGGGGATGGAGGGGGCTGCCGACGACGCCCAGCACTTGGAGGTCGGCCAGCGCCGCCCGGGGCACGAAGAGCCTCTGGTTGTTGGAAGAGGGGTTGGGCGGCACCACCGTGAAACCGGAAGGCTCCAACTGCAAGAGATTGTTGGCCAGGATCCCGTCCATCAACTCCCCGTCCCGGAAGCGCATCCGCACCCAGACGCCGCTGATCTTGGGGCGGGTATTGAAGACCCGGTGCTCGGGCGAAGGCTCGGCGGCGTCGAAATCTCTAACAAAACAGGCGGCTTTGACGTCGGCGTAAGGAACCACGAGGATGGCGCCGGAGAGGCTGAGCAACTCGATTCCCTCGGCGCGGAGGAAGGTCTGCGGGTTGACAAACCCCGGTACGGGTTCACGCTCGAAGCGCCGGATCACGATTTTCTTGCTGGTGGAGGCCGCCACGGCGTCGGGCCCCGCTTTCTTCCAAACAATTTCGCAAGTATTGTATCATTGGCACAGTGCGTAGCGCGGCGCCTTACTCGGTCCAGATTCAGGCATTTCTGGATTACTGCCGCATCGAGAAGGGCTTGGCGGCGAACTCGCTGGAGGCCTACGGCCGTGATCTGGCCCGGTTTGCCCGGGCCTGCCAGCCGGAGGCGCCCGAGGCGTTTCCGGGACCGGATGCCTTACGGCGATACCTGGATTCGCTGTCCGAGGGAGGCCTGGAAAGCCGCTCCATTGCCCGGCATCTGACCACCTTGCGGAACTTCGCCAGCTTCCTCCTGCGGGAGGGAAGAATCCAGCAGGATCCGACCGCGCACCTGACCCTGCCGAAACAGTGGCAGAACCTCCCTAAGTATCTGAGTTTTATGGAAATAGACCGGTTGCTCGAGGCTCCGGATCCGGCCAAACCGACCGGCGTCCGGGATCGGGCCATGCTCCAGCTTCTGTACGCCAGCGGGCTGCGGGTGACCGAGCTCTGTGAACTGCAATCATCCGATTTCATGGAAGATGTGGGGGTGGTTCGGGTAATGGGGAAGGGCGGCAAACAGCGGCTGGTGCCGGCGGGACGGCCGGCTTTGGCGGCTGTGTGCGAATACCGCGATGGGGCCAGAGCGGTCCTGTTGCGCGGCCGGAGCAGCAGGTACCTGTTCGTGACTGCCCGCGGCACCCGTATGACGCGTCAGGGGTTCTGGAAGCTGCTGGCCGGACACGGCAAGAGGGTGGGGATCTTCCGCCACCTGACGCCGCACGTGGTCCGGCACAGTTTCGCGACCCACCTGCTGGAGGGGGGCGCGGACTTGCGGAGCGTCCAGACGATGCTAGGGCATGCCGATATCTCCACCACCCAGATCTACACCCACGTGATGCGGTCCCGGCTCAGAAAGACGGTGGACGAACACCACCCCCGAGCGTAGATAAGGAGGCTTGTGGCCTGTAGCTTGTGGCCTGTGGATTCCGCGGCGGTGCTCCCGCTGGCGCCCTCGGGGCGAAGCCGGGTCGCGGGAGTTGGACCCACAGGCTACAAGCCACGAGCCACAAGCGACATATGAGCGACTACATGTTCATGTTGGAGAGCCACCTGAGTACGGACCAAAACCGCGTGGTCGCCGAGGTCCGGGCGGCGGCGGCGGAGGCCAACGTCAGTCTGTTCCTAACCGGCGGCGCGATGCGCGACATGCTGGGCGGGTTTCCCATCCGGGACCTGGACTTCACGGTGGAAGGGAACGGTCTCAAGGTGGCCCGGGCGGTGGCCAGTGCGACGGGCGCGGCAATCGTGGCCGAGGACGAGTCCCGGAAGTGCGCGGAGCTGGTGTTCCCGGGGGGCGCGACGGCCGAGATCGCGATGGCGCGCAGCGAACGCTATCCCAGGTCCGGGGCAAAACCCCAGGTGGCCCCCGCGACGATCCACGAGGACCTGGGGCGCCGCGATTTTTCGGTGAACGCGATCGCGCTCTCGCTGAACCGCGCCTCGCGCGGCCTGCTGATCGACCCCACCAACGGCCTGGGCGACCTGGAACACAAGGAGCTTCGGGCGGCTTACAACCACGCGCTCTACGACGACCCCAGCCGCGCCCTGCGGCTGATCCGGCTGCGGGTCCGTCTGGGGTTCTCCGTCGAGAGCCGGACGCGGGCGCAGTTTGAGAACGTCGTGGCCGAGCAACTGCCCAGCCGGATCGCCCCGCAGCGGCTGTTCGAGGAACTGCGCCGTATCGCCGACGATCCGGCGGCCTGCGAAATCGTGCGCGCGCTCGAAGAGGAGAAGCTGATCCGCCTGTTCTCGCCGGCGATGGCGGGTCCGAAACTGAACCTGGCGGGGATGGCCAAGCTCCAGAAGGCCAAGAACCTGATTCCGTTCGGCATCCCATTCCCGCTGGAGAATCTCGGCATCTTCCTGTACCTCCTTGCCGAAAAGCTGACGCCGAAAGAGAAGGCTGAGCTGGTGCAGGCGACGGCCATGCGCGCGGCGGAAGTCGCTCTGTGGCAGAAGCTGGAAGCCCGCGCCCGGAAGCTGGAAAAGGAGCTGAAGTCGCCCAAGCTGGGCCGGCCCTCGCAGGTCTACCAGGCGTTGTCGAAGGCGCCTGGCGACCAGATTCTGTTCCTGCTGATCCGTTCGCCGCTGCGGCTGGTCCAGGATCGCGTCCGCAATTACCTCCAGAAGTACCTGCCGCTGGCGCAGGAAGTCACCGACGAGGAAGTGCGCGCTAAGGGCGTCGAGCCGGGCACGCCGAAGTTCCAGAAGGCGAAGGACGAGCTGATCTCGGCGAAACTGAACGCGCGGCCCAAGAAGGTGGTCCCGGAGGAGCCGGCCGAGGCGGCCAAACCGGCCGAAACCCCGCCGGCGAACCCGAAACGGGCGTTGCGCCAGCCAATTGTGAGGACCTAGGCCTTCTGCCGCCGGTAGCGGGCGCGATCCGCTTTCGACATCTTTTCGGTGGCGTACTGGAAGATGAGGCGGGGCGCCTCGTCTCTCCACTCCAGCAGGAACGCTTCAACGGGGCGGGGATGTTTCTTCCAGGCTTCGCGCAGGAACCAGCCCAGCCCTTGCTGCACCACCCGTTCGGCGTCGGTCATGAGCGGGCGGAGGAAGTCCAGCCAGAGGGAGACGTGCGCCTCGGTCTTCAGCAGGCCCAGCATGGCCACCGGGACGGCGCGCCGTTGAAACTTCAGCTTGGAGTTGCGCCAGGAGGCCAGGGCCTCCAGCTCGATCCGGCCGCTCTGGAGCAGCGGCGCGATCACCTCGCCGCACAGCACGTCGGTGTTCGCCCAGTTGGCGATGCCCGCCACGAACCACTTGGCCAGGGCGGGGAGCGCCTGGGCATCGAACTGGTCGCGGAATTGGGTGAGGAACCGGATCGCCAGCGCGCCCTCCTCGTACTTGCCGCTCGCGAAGAGCAGTTCCCCGAGCTTGAGGAAACCGCGCAGTCCGAGGCTGCGGAAACCTTCGAGCCATTCCTGCTGCTTCTGATTCCAAAAGGGATGTTCGCGATCCAGCAGGCCCCAGGCGTCATATCCCTCGGTGAAGTAGCGGGCCCACTTGAGGGCCATTTTGGGATCGGCGTGCGCGGCGCAGTACTCGCGGATCTCGGAGGCCAGAGCGTGGGTGCGGTCCATGGTCGTCAGGGGGCATTATAGCCCGGCCGTGGGGGGCGGGTGGCCATCGGCCAGGCTCGCCGGGTTTCGGGGCGCCCGGAACGGGTTGACTGGGTGTGATACACTCTGGGTAAGAAAACATCCAGGTGCAGGTTGTAAAATCTGCAACATCTGTTCCCGTGATGACGTCTAAACGGGAGAGAGAGCAGCGGCGCTTGAAGCTGCGAGGTGCAGAGACTGAGAGCGTCCCGAGACAAAGATGCAAGGCCAAGAACCATCAGCCTCACAGTCGCCCAAACCCCAGGGCGTCCCGGAAGTTCCCCTGCTTACCGCGGACGACCATCTGAACCGCCTGTTGATCGCCGAAGTGGAAGAGCCTTGGTACAGCTCTTTCCTGCGGAACCTCAAAGAGTTCATTCGCCCGCCGAAGCTGCCTCCGCTGCAACTGACTTCCAAACCGGTGGCGGTCAAGAGCATCTGGGGCGACTACCGGTACGGCAAGCAGGCGGGGGTGTCCTCGACGCTGCTGCATATCATGGCGGTGGTGTTGATGTTCACGCTGGCGGGCAGCAAGACCGTGCGGGACGCGGTCAAGAGTACGGTGGCCCTGGTCGCGCCGGACCTCGCGCCGTGGACGCCCGACCTGAAGCCCAAGCCCCAGCAGCAGCAGGGCGGCGGCGGCGGCGGCGACCGATCGCCACTGCCGGCCAGCAAGGGGCAAGCGCCGAGGTTTGCGCCGCGGCAATTCGTTCCGCCCATGGCGGTGGTGAATAACCCCAATCCGAAACTGCTGATGGAGCCCACGCTGATCGGACCGGAGGACATCCGGCTGCCGAACGTCAACATGCCGGTGTGGGGCGATCCGTTCGCCAAGGTTGGTCCTCCGTCGAACGGGCCGGGATCGGGCGGCGGCATCGGTTCGGGCTCGGGTGGCGGCATCGGTCCCGGAAGGGGACCGGGGTACGGCCCCGGTGAGGGCGGCGGCATTGGGGGCGGCGTGTACCGCGTCGGCGGCGGTGTTTCAGCGCCCGTTGCGATCTACAAGATCGAGCCCGAGTACTCCGAGGAAGCGCGGAAAGCGAAGTTCCAGGGCACGGTGGTGTTGTCGATCGTGGTGGACGAACAGGGACTGCCGCGGAACTTCAAGGTGGTCAAGCCGCTGGGTCTGGGGCTGGACGAGAAGGCCATCGAGGCGGTGCAGAAGTGGCGCTTCACGCCGGCCAAGCTCAACGGCAGGCCGGTGGCCGTGCAGGCCACCGTTGAGGTGAATTTCAGACTGCTGTAGCCCTCGGCAGGGAAGCTGTCAGCTATCAAGGAAGCCCGCGGCGCAGGTCGCGGGTTTCGTGTTTTTAGCTGATGGCTGACCGCTTCCTGCATTCCTCGCACGGGCAAATCAGGCGGAAGTGTTCCCAGGAGTATATGCCGGAGGAATGCCCGTCGTTCCACTGGAGGCGGAGGGCGTAATTACCCACGGGCTCGGCTGCCTCGATCCTCAGCGCCGGCTGATAGAGCTGGAACGGGTTGGAGGCGGGCGGCGGCGTGCCGTGGGCGCCGCTGCAACCGGCGCAGGGGCAGCGGTCGCGCAGATACTTCAACTCGTAGTGGCTGTGGTGGCCGTCCCGCCAGTCGATCCGGATGCCGCTGGACCTGGAGATGGCGATGTGCTCGGGCTCGAGGGCCAGGGGGTTGGGCTGGGATTCGGGCATTTCAGAGCCGTTCGATGTCCCGGATGCCGGAAAGACGCCGCATCGCGGAAACGATGCGCTCGAGCTGCTTCTTGTCGCGCACATCCACGGTCATATCGACGATGGCGCCCTCATGCTCGGTGCTCCGGGCCTCCAGGCTGCGGATGTTGCTGTTCTCGTTGAACAGAACCGAGGTCAACTCGCTGAGCATCCCGGGACGGTCGGTGGTATGAACCAGAAACTTGACGGGGAATGACTCACTGGCGCTGCGGGCCCATTCGACGTCGATTCTGCGCTCCACCTCGTACATGAGGTTCTGGACGTTGGAGCAGGAGGTGGAGTGGACCGCGACTCCCTTGCCGCGGGTGACGTAGCCGACGATGGACTCGCCGCGGATGGGGTTGCAGCACTTAGCGCGGTACACCAGCAGGTCGTCCATGCCCTTGACGCGGATGACCAGATCGGCCGATTCGGGGGCGCCGGGCAGGGGTCCCGCGGGCTTGAGCGCGCCCTCACGGTCGCGGCCTGCTTCGGGTTCGGCGTCCACGGTTTCGGGTGAGATTTTCTGGAGGACCTTGCGGGGCGAGAACTTGCCATAGCCCAGTGCGGCGTGGAGATCCTCGACCTTGGCGAAACCGTACTCGGCGGCCACGCGCTCCAGATCGGCCTTGGTCACCTTGGCCAGGGCGACCCCGATGCGCCGCGCTTCCTTCTCGAGGTACTTCTGGCCGATCTCGATGGCCTTGGCGCGCTCGGTGGCGTTGATGACCGTCTTGATCTTGTTGCGGGCGCGCGGCGTTCGAGCCAGCGCCAGCCAATCCTTCGAGGGCATGTGGCCGGGCTGGGTGAGGATCTCCACCACGTCGCCGTTGCGCAATTCATACCTGAGGGGGACGATGCGGCCATTGATCTTGGCGCCGACGCAACCATGTCCCACGGCGGTGTGGATGGCGTAGGCGAAGTCGATGGGAGTGGCTTGGCGCGGCAGCACGATCACCTTGCCGCGGGGGGTGAAGGTGTAGACCTCCTCGCGGTAAAGGTCCACCTTGAGGGTGGACATGAACTCGCCCGGATCGCGCATCTCCTGGATCCATTCGAGCAGGTGGCGGAGCCAGGCGATGTGCCGGTCGTCCTGGCCGTCCTTGCGGCCCTCCTTGTATTTCCAGTGCGCGGCGATTCCCTGCTCGGCGATGCGGTGCATCTCCTCGGTGCGGATCTGGACTTCGAACGCCTGGCCGCCGGGCCCCATCACGGAAGTGTGCAGCGACTGGTACAGGTTGGGACGCGGGATGGCGATGAAATCCTTGATGCGGCCGGGGATGGGGCGCCACTCGTTGTGGATGACGCCGAGTGCGGCGTAGCAGTTGCGGATGCAGTCGGTGACGACGCGGACGGCGAGCACGTCGTAGACCTGCTCGATGCCGATCTTCTGCCGCTTCATCTTCTGGTGGATGGAGTAAGCGCGCTTGATGCGGCCCTCGATGCGGGCGGGAATGCCCTCCCGGCGAAGCACCACCTCGATGGCGTCCTTGATCTGCTTGAGGAACTCGTCGGTGGCGCTCCGCTTGGAATCGATGGCCGCCATGATCTCGGCGGCGGCCTCGGGCTCCAGGTAGCGGAAGGCGAGGTCTTCCAGCTCGCCGCGGATTCTTCCCATTCCCAGGCGGTGCGCAATGGGCGCGTAGATATCCAGGGTCTCCTGGGAGATGCGGCGCTGGCGCTCGGGCGCCAGGGGGCCCAGGGTGCGCATGTTGTGGAGGCGGTCGGCCAGCTTGACGATGACCACGCGGACGTCGTCCACCATGGCCAGCAGCATTTTGCGGACGCTCTCGGCCTGGCGCTCCTCGCGGTCGTAGAATTTCAGCTTGCTCAGCTTGGTGACGCCGTCGACGCAGCGCGCCACCTCGTCGCCGAAGTTCTTGCGGAGTTCGTCGGGGCTGGCGCCGGTGTCCTCCAGCACGTCATGCAGGAGCCCGATCTGGAGACAGACCAGGTCCATGTTCATCTCGGCGAGGATCAGGGCCACGTTGAGGGGGTGAACCACATAGGGCTCGCCGGAGTCGCGGGACTGCCGGCTATGGTACCCGACGGCAAAAACGTAAGCCCGGTCGAGCGCCGAGAGGTCCTCGCGGGGGCGCGACTCGAGCACTTTGGCCGTCAGCCGGCGATAGAGCTCCTGGACCACGGCGGGAGGACTGGCTTCCGTCGCCGGCGCCGCGGGGGCCTCAGTAGAGTCGGACGGCATGGGAAAAAAACAGGCGGCCAACGCAGCCGCCTAATCTTCATTATAGAGGAATACCGCCAGGGCCGGGCGGTGCGCCTCACAACTGTGGGGCGGGCTTGAGCCCGCGCGGGGCTTCCGCCCCGCACGAGATACAAGAATGGCGGGAGAAGGAGCAAAACCAGGAACGGACGCGAATGCCGCGCGGCGAATTCGCCCCGGTCCCCTAGGGCCTACTTTGCAGCTTCGGGAGCAGCCTCGCCCATGGCCGGCAAGGTGCCGGCTCTGCGCTTGCGGGTGGTCAGCGTCTTCTGCAACCAGTCGTCGGCCGTGGCGCTGTCCTTCCTGTAATCGTCCATGCTGTCGGCGAGGTCGGCCCGCTGGCGATAGAGCAGGCTGAGGTAGGCCATGGCGTCGTCGTAGTCGCTATCCAGCGCCAGGGAGGTCTCGAGGTTCTTCATCCCGTCGGCGATGATGCCCCAGTAGGAGGCGCGCAGCTCCTCGCGGAGCTTCCTGTCCTTGATGGGTACGGGGTCCTCGGCCTTCATGCCGATAGCGGCCTTGGCCGAGCCCAGGGCGGCATAGGCCTTGGTCCAGGCGATGACTCCCAGGCTGTAAAAAGCTTCCTTGTTCCTGGGGTTGGCTTCGGAGAGCTTCTTGTACCACTCCTGAGCCTCTTCCAGCTTCTTGACCTTATGAGCGAGGTCCCGGACAGCTTGGGCTTCGTTGAAATTGAGGGAAGCCATCGACGCCAGCGCGACATCGTTCTTGGGGTCCTCGTCCAGAACCTTCAGGAAATGCTCCTTGGCGGCCGCGGCCATCTTGAAATTGTCCTCGGACTCGGCGCCGGGGATGTACTGGCTCATGTAGGCAGTGGCCAGATACAGCCGCGCGGTGCGGAAGGTTGGATCCAGCCGGATGGCCTCCTTGAAACGGTCCACGGCCTCCGGATACTTGGCGCTCTTAAAAGCCTGCACGCCCTTGTTGAGCTCGTTGCGCGCCCTGAGCTTCGCGCAGCCCGTAGTGGCGATGGCGAGGAAGCCCACGGCCAGCGCAACCGAGAAATTAGTCCATTTGCGGTTCATGCTAGCTCCTGATCACAACCAATCCTAAACCGGAGACGGGCCTACAGTCCAGCCTTGACCCTCTCGGTCATCAGGCCGACCTTGTCGATGCCCGCGCCGTGAGCGATATCGATGACCCGCGCGACCGACTGGTACAGCAGGTCCGGATCGCCCTCCACAAAGACCACCCGCTCGGCGCGGGTCTTGAAGATATCCTCCAGCCGGGTGCCCAGGCGGCTCTCCTCGATGGGCTCCTGATTGAGCATGATGGAGCCGTTCTTGTTGACCTGGATGACCACGGTTCGCGTATCGGCGGCGGTCGGCTGCTGGCCTGGGGGCGCAGGCTGCGGAACCAGCGCATTGAGGCCCTTGGGCGTAATCGGCGCGATGACCATGAAGATGATCAGCAGCACCAGCAGAACGTCGATAAACGGAGTGACGTTCATGTCGCATATGGTATTGCCGGAGCCGCCACCCACTGTCATTGACATAGAGATTTCTCCTTTACAATAGTACTCCCCGTTACTGGCCTGCGGACCGGCTCTTTTCGTCAATCGCCTCGGTCATCAGCCCCAGTTGGTCCACTCCGGAGGCGCGCAGGTTGTCCACCACATCGACCACCTTCTTGTAGGAGGCTCGAGCATCGGCCTTGACGTAAGTCGTCTTGTCCAGGCGGCTGGAGAGCATATCCTTGACCTTGGGGGGCAGGTCCTCGGGCTTGGTGGGGGTAGTACCGAGGAAGGTCTTGCCCTCGCGGGTGATGGCCACGACTATGGCGTCTTCCTTTTCGGCGTTGGCCATGTTGACGGGATTCCTGGTCTTCACCAGGTCCACGCTGACGCCTTTGGAAAGCATGGGGGTGATGACCATGAAGATGATAAGCATCACCAGCATGACATCCACCATGGGCGTCACATTGATACTGGCGACTGGCGGCGCCGCTGTGAATTTCTTCATTGTAGTGTCCTCTCGGACTCAGCCGGGCTGGGGCCCCGCGGAGCCGGGGGCGCCGGTCCGCGGGAACCCGATTCAACTCGCCGAGTCAGGCCTGGAATCGATCGCACGCGCCTACTTCGCGGCGTGTTGCGACCGCTTCAGGAAGTAGTCGATCAGCTCGGAACTGGAGTTGCCCATCTCGACGTCGAACGACTCGACCTTGTTGGTGAAGTAGTTGAACATCCAGACGGCAGGGATGGCGACGAACAGACCCACGGCGGTGGTCACCAGGGCCTCGGAAATGCCGCCGGCGACCGCGCCGATACCGGTCGACTTCTCGGCGGACATCTGCTTGAACGCGTTGATGATGCCCACCACGGTGCCGAACAGGCCGACGAAAGGAGCCGTGGAACCGATGGTGGCCAGACTGGAGACGCCGCGCTTCAGCTCGGCGTGCACGATGGCCTCGGCGCGCTCCAATGCCCGCTTGGAAGCCTCGATCTCCTCCCCCGGGATTTCCGAGCTGATCTGATGGGCGCGGAACTCCTGGAGCCCGGCCACGACAACCTTGGCCAGGTGGCTCTTCTTGTAGCGATCGGCGATCTTGATCGCTTCATCCAGCTTGCCTTCCCGCAGCGCGCCGGCCACGGCCGGGGCGAAGGCACGGGACTGTTTCCGGGCCGCGCTGAAAGCCAGCAACCGGTCGATCATGACGCCGATGGACCCCGCCGACATGATGAAGAGCACCACCACGACGGCCTTGGCCAGCAGACCCATCTGGCTCCACAGGGCAGGAATGTTCCAGCCTACCGCCCCTTCTTGAAGCAACAGAAACGCCCAAAGTTGTGATTGTAGAAGCATTGTTCTCTTTCTCCTGCGAGTTGAATTTTACCTTCTCGCTTGTGGCTTGCAGCCTGTGGCCTGTGGGTCCCAGCCGCCGCGCCGCGGCTGACGCTCTGGGGCGACAGCCGGTGCGCCGCAATAGGATCAACAGGCTACCAGCCACTTGCCACAAGCCATAGAATCCTTACTGACTCAACGTGAAATTCACGTCGATCTGGGTGATAACCTCCACCGGCTCTCCGTTGAGGAGGGTCGGACGGTACAGCCACTGCCTCACCGCGTCCTGGGCCGCGGGAACCAGCAGCGGGTGACCGCTAACGATCTGCAAATTCTGGATCGAGCCGTCCTTGCCGATGATGGCAGTGAAGCGGACCTGACCCTGGATGCGGGCCTGCTTGGCCAGCGGCGGATACACCGGGGTGATCTTGCGGATCAGGTTGGCCTGCTGCACATTGCCGCCGACGCGGATGCGCGTGGGGGCCTTGGGTACCTCCACCTTCACCGGAGGCGGAGGGGGAGGCGGAGCCGCCGAGGGCATCGAGCCGATGATGCCGCCGATCACGCCGCCCGCCGTGCCGCCGGGCAGGCCGCCCGGCACCCCACCGACCACGCCCCCGCCCGAGACCTGGGGCAGTTCCTCTTCCCTAATCTCGGCGACCTGCTTGGGGATGACCTTGGGGGCCATCAACCGGCCCGAGTCGAACTGCCGCGGGATTTGGCGGACGACTTTCGGCACTACCGCGGCGGGCGGTGGCGGAGGGGGAGGCGGTGGCGGCGGGGCCACCAGGAAGCTGGTCAACTGGGTCCTTGGAAGCGCATCGTAATAGATCAGGGGGATCAGGATGGCGATGCCGATCAGCAAGACCTGGAACCCGAAGGAGACCATAAAGGTCCAGGGCTTGTTGGTCTTCCCACCCTCAAGGAGGCTTTGTTCGAACATATCAGAGTACCCTTTCCAATCCTTAATAGCGGCCCGGCGCCGAGCGCCGAACATCCAACCCTACCACGTCTACTTCACCGCTTTCACCGAGCCCTTTCGGGGCGCCTGCGCCAGCGCCGCAGCGGCCGAAGCAGATCCGCCCGGCCTCTTCCGCTTCTCGGAGAAATCCTGCCAGAACACTAGGATGGGACTGGCGACGAAGATGGACGAATACGTTCCGATGATGATGCCGATCACCAGGGCCAAGGCGAAGCCGTGGAGCACTTCCCCACCGAACACGAACAACGCCAGCACGGTCAGGAAGGTGAGGCCGGAGGTCAGAATGGTCCGGCTCAGCGTCTGGTTGATGCTCTTGTTGATCAGCGAACCGAGCTTCTCACGGCGCAGAATCTTCAGGTTCTCCCGGATACGGTCGAAAACCACGATGGTGTCGTTCATCGAATAGCCGACCAGAGTGAGCAGGGCGGCGATCACCGTCAGGGAGATCTCTTTGTTGAAGATCGAGAACAGGCCGATGGTGATGATAGTGTCGTGGAACACGGCGACCACGGCCGCCACGCCGTAGATCCACTCGAAACGGAAGGCGATGTAGACCAGCATCCCGCCCAGCGCGTACAGCGTGGCTAGAATGGCCTGGCTGCGCAGCTCGGCGCCGGCCTTCGGTCCGACGATATCCACGCTCTTGACGCTGAAGGGGGCCAGGTAGCATTCCTGCTTGAGCGTGTTGATCACAGCCGCGGTGACGCCCGGCACCGAAGACAACTCGTCGAAACTGGCCAGGATGCCGGAATGGTTCTTGTCGTCCCGCAGGTCGCGCAGACGGCCGGCCAGCTCCTGGAGCTGGGGTTCGGAGAGCGTGACGCCGTTGCGGATCAGGGGATCGCGGAGGCGTTCGGCCAGGGCCTGCTGGCCGGTGCTGTTGAAGTTCAGTTTGCCGCTCTCCGGCTGGCCGAAGGTGGATTCCAGCGTCTCGGTCATGGCTTGCCGGGCGGCGGCCAGCTCCTGGTCGCTCTTGAGCTCGGTGCCGATGAGCACCTGGTCGCCGCTCCGGCCCACGTTCTGGACCGTCACCTCCCCGGAGATCTTGCGGGAAAGCAGTGAGCGGATTCTCTCCACCACAGGCGCTTTCCTCCAGCGCGTCCCCTCTCTGGCGTCCTCCAGGGCCACGCCGCACCCGAGCAGTCGCTTCTGGATCTCGTCCGCGCGCGCCACGTTCCCGGCGCTGCGCGCCTGGTTGCGCTGGCCCAGGAGCGCTTCGACTTGTGCGTCGCTCAGCGAGCAGAACTTCACGTCCATGATGGCCCCGCCGCGGAAGTCGATCCCGTAGCGGGGGCCCCCTTTGATGAGCAGGCTGATGATGCCGGCCACCGAGAGCACCAGCGAGGCGGTGATGAAGGGCCACTTGTAGCCCAGGAAGTCAAAATTAGTGTTTCTGAATATTTCCATGCAGCACGCCGTACCGGTGCCCGGAGAATTGGACACCGGCGTTCCGTATTAAGTTCCCGATCCAAGAGGCAAACATCTGCACAGGTTCCCTAGATACTCAGTCGAGTGACTTGCCACCGGCGGTTGAGGTGCCAGTCGAACATGGTCCTGGAGACGAACACGGCGGTGAAGACATTGGCGATCAGGCCAATCACCAGGGTGACGGCGAAGCCCTTCACCGGGCCGGTTCCGAACATGAACAGGAAGGCGCAGGAAACCACCGTGGTGACGTGGGTGTCGATGATGGTCAGGAAGGCCTTCTTAAAGCCGGTGTCCACCGCGGCGATGACTCCCTTGCCCGCCCGCAGCTCCTCGCGAATCCGTTCGAAAATAAGGACGTTGCTATCCACGGCCATACCAATGGTGAGGATCACGCCGGCGATGCCAGGCAGCGTGAGGACCGCACCGGCGTAACCCAGCACGGCCAACAGGATGACGGCGTTCAGCACCAGGGCGAGCACGGCGTTCACCCCAGCCCCCTTGTAGTAGAACAGCATGGCCAGGATAACAGCCGTCAGCCCAACAATGCCGGCGACGACGCCCTGGCGGATGGAATCGGCGCCCAACGAGGGCCCGACCGTGCGCTCCTCCGGGTAGGTGATTCCCGCGGGGAGCGAACCCGCCCTGAGGACCAGAGCCAGGTCCGCGGCATCCTGCTCGTTGGCGGCGCCGGTGATCCGGCCGGAATCCTCGATGCGCGACTCGATCCTGGGGGCGCTGCGCACCTGGTTGTCCAGGACGATCGCCAGACGGTTGCCGATATTGGCCTCCGTGAAGCGGGCGAAACGGCGCGCGCCGTCCTTGCTCAACACGAAGTCGGTTTCCCACCGGCCCATCTCACCCCGGCTGGCGCGGGCGTTGCGCAGGTCGCGGCCAGTGACGACCGCGGTGCGGCTGAGCAGGTACCAGGTCTCCCCGCCCTCGGCGCCGCGCCCGACTCCCCGGACCAGCTTGGTGCCGATGGGCAAAACGCCGCCGCTCTTGGCGCGGGCGTCGTCCTGGCTGACATAGGGGCCGCTCTTGACCTCCGAGAGTTCCAGCATGGCCGCCATCTGCATGATCTGCTTCACCCGCGCCAGGTCGTCCACACCGGGCAGCTCGACCACCAGCTCGAACTCGGCCCCGGCGCGGCGGCGCTCCTGGATGGTGGTCTCGCCGACGCCCAGGCTGTTCACGCGGCTCTCGATGGTCTGCTTGGTCCGCTCCATGGTCTGGTTCTTGAGTCCGATCAGCTCGGTCGGCTTCATGTTCAGACGGTAATCGGTGGAGCTGACGGGGGTGAGGATCCAGGAGGGGTAGCGGTCGCCGACCAGGGTGCGCAGGTCCCCGGCCTTGGCCCCCGGCACGCCCCGGAGATTGACCTGGATACTGTCGGCCTCCTTCACGCTGGCGGGATCGTTGCGGTCCATGGCCTCGAAGTCGATGCCGCCCTTGCGCATATCCTCCTTCAGGCCCTCAATGATCCGGTCGGCCTCAGCCTTGACCGCGTCCTGCACCTGGACCTCGAGGACCAGGAAGCTGCCGCCCTTCAAGTCGAGGCCCAGCCGGATGTTGTTGGCCAGGTTGGTTTTGAGCTCGTCGACGGACTTGGGCAGCCCGATGATTCCGTAGACTGCCAGCAGCACCACCCCCAAAATGACGATCACTCGGGTCTTAACGGCTTTGGTCATCGCTTCTTCTCGGTCGCGGAAATGTCACTTCTTGGTGTCTCCCGGGGTCAGGCCCGATACCGCGCTCCGAGCCACTTGCAGCTTGATGTTGTCCGGCTTGACGCGGAGGATGAGCGTGTCGTCTTCGCTGTTGATGGCCACAATCGAGCCCACGATGCCGCCGCTGGTGACGACCACGTTGCCGTTCTGGAGTTCGGAGAGCATCTTCTTCTGCTGCTTCCGCTGCCTCTGCATGGGCCGGATCACCAGAAAGTAGAAGATGGCGAAGATGAGGAAAAACGGCATGAGGCCCATGAACGGGCTGGCTGCCGGGGAGCTTGTGGGAGCGGAGTCAAGATAGAGATTTAGGACCACGTTCGACCTCTCGTCGCCGCGCGATTCCTGTTCTCACCCTTTGCAGCAAAACACACAACGAATGCAGACATCCCGGAGAAGCGTCTACAAAGACTTCCTTTATTCTGGAACCGGCACGGAGCGGATTGCTTCCAAGTACTCGGGGAGCATTCCTATCAATATAGAGTGCCTGATCCGTCCCATGATGTCAAGGTAGTGGCGGAGGTTGTGCAGGGTGGCCAGGCTGGCGAACAGGATCTCGCCGGCCTGGAAGAGGTGCCGCAGATAGGCGCGGGAGAAGCTCCGGCAGGTGTAGCAGGGACAGACCGGGTCGAGCGGCCCGGCATCGTCCCGGTAGCGGGCGTGCTTGATGATCACGCGCCCCTGGGAGGTGAACAGGCAGCCGTTGCGCGCGTTGCGCGAGGGCAGCACGCAATCCATCATGTCCACGCCGCGGGCCACGTACTCGGGCAATTCCTCGGGCGTGCCCACGCCCATCACATAGCGAGGGCTGTCGCGCGGAAGCAGCGGCGCCGTGAGGTCCACCATTTCCAGGCTGAGCGCGCGCGGTTCGCCGACCGACAGCCCGCCGATGGCGTAGCCGGGGGCCTCGAGCGGAAGGAGTTCGCCGGCGCACCAACGCCGGAGGTCGCCATAGCTGGCGCCCTGAACGATGGCAAACAGGGGGGCGATCGCGCCCCTTTCGTCTTCCCGCTTGCGGTAATGTACGAACGCGGCCCGAGCCCAGCGCAGCGTGCGCTGGACCGATTCGCGGGCCTGCGCGTGGCCGGCCGGATACTCCAGGCACTCGTCGAGCGCCATCATGATGTCGCTCGCCAGAGCCAGTTGCACGTCCAGGGTCGATTCCGGGGTGAACAGGTGCGCGTCGCCGTCCAGGTGGGAGCGGAACAGGACGCCCTCGTCGGTCACCTTTCGCAGATCGCCCAGGCTGAAGACCTGGTAGCCGCCGGAATCGGTGAGGATGGCGCGCGGCCAGCTCATGAAGCGGTGCAGGCCGCCGAGCGCGCGGATCAACTCGTGGCCGGGACGTAAGAAGAGATGATAGGTGTTGGCGAGCAGGAGGCGGACGTCGAGGTCGCCAAGCAGATCGCGCTGCGCCACGCCCTTGACGGAGGCCTGCGTTCCCACCGGCATGAAGACCGGCGTCTCGATGTCGCCGTGCGGCGTGTGAAGGATGCCCGCGCGGGCACGGGTGCGCGGGCACTCGGCGACGATCTCGAAGGAAAAGGCGGGCAAGCCTCAATTGTAGCTTTGTGGGACGATCTCCCTGAACCCACGGCCACGCCGATGGCCCTGTGCCCCGGCCCGCCACAATCTTCAGAACGAGATCTTGGCCCCTATCTGCAACTGCCTGGGCGTGCTTGCGACGCTCGAGACCACTCCGGCGGTGGCCTGACCGATGGTCGTGCCGGGGGTGCCCAAGATTTGGAAATTGAAGACGTTGAACGCCTCAAAGCGAAGCTGGATGGACCGGCTTTCGCCCAGCGGCACGCTTTTCACCACGGAGAAGTCCATGTTGAAAAAAGGCTCGTTGCGCAGAACGTCCTTGCCGAAGCTGCCGAACGAAAGCCCAAGGCAACGCGCCGCGGTTCGATCTACGCAGTGAACTGCATCGCATCAGTGGAGTAGACCTAACGCGCATCGAGGACGTCCCAGTGATGGTGGCGCAGACGATTATCGGCGAAGTGGGGCTGGACATGAGCCGCGGGGACAAGGTGCCGGGGAGAGGTACCCGGCATGTGGTGAATCGAGCGGCCACGGCGTTGCGGATGGCGGCGACGACATTGATCAGGAGCCAAAGCTACTTGGGAGCGCAGTACCGCCGCTTACGAACCAAACTCGGGGCGCCGAAAGCCATCACGGCGATGGCTCACCGGCCCGCCCGATTGGTGTACAGGATGTTGAAGTATGGTCAAGAGTACGTCGACAAAGGAACACAGTATTACGAGGAGAGGTATCGTGAGCAGCAAATCAAACTACTCCAGAAGACGGCTGCCAAACTTGGCCTTCGAGTGGTGAAAGCAGAGGTGGCGTGAGACCAGAGGGGAAGTTTCTGGAGAGGATCGGCGGAAAACTCTTTCTGTGTAGGGGGGCGACGGCTCCTTTAGAACCAAAACAAAAGGCGGGGTGGACTGGTTGGTCCGCCCCGCCTTGGGAACTGCTGGGTTACGAGATCAGAAGCTGATCTTGGCGGCGATTTGAAGCTGTCTGGGGGCGCTGGTGACACCCGAGACCTGGCCGGTGTTGCTCTGGCCCAGGGTCGTGTTCGGCGTCCCCAGAATCTGGAAGTTGAGGATGTTGAAGGCCTCGAACCGAAGCTGTAGAGACCGCCGTTCACCCAGACTGAAATTCTTGTTGACCGAGAAGTCCAGGTTGTAGAACGGCTCGTTGCGGTACGTCATCTTGCCGAGGTTGCCGTACGCCCCCGTGGGAACGGCGAAAGCGGCCGGGTTGAACATGCACATGTAGGTGCCCACCGGCCAGGTTGCGCCGCCAATGGTGCAGGCGGCGTTCGGATCGCCGACCAGGTTCGGCCGTGCGTAGTTGCCGGTATTCCCCTTGCTGCCGGAAATGTTCGCGGGGTCTCCGGTCGCCACCAGGGTGTAAGGCTGGCCCGAGCGTGCCATGAACACGTAGTTCGTGTCCCAGCCGCCCAGAATACTGGACAGCAGCCCTCCGCTAAAGTACTTGCGGCCGCGGCCGAACGGAATCTGGTAGCTGGTACTCCAGACCAGCAGTTGCGGGATGTTATACCCCGAAGGGCCGTAATTCGAATTGGGGGCGAAATAGTTCTGCACCACCGAACCTCCGCCGCTGCCGTTTTCCGCCGAGAACCAGCCGCTCGAGGTATCCATACTCTTGGACCAGGTGTAGGCCAGCAGGGTGGTCAACCCCTGCGAGAAGCGCTTCTGCATCTTCAACTCCAGCGCGTTGTAGTTGGACCAACCTTTGGCTTCCGTATAGCGGATGTTGGCGGTCGCCCAGGGTATGGCCCTGTAAGTGTCGACCGTGGTAGCCGGAGTCCCCGCCGGAGAAGACTGGTTCGCGGCGTTGGCATAGCCGGTATAATCCAGCCGCGAGTTATGGCTGCCTACGTAGGCGACCGACAGCATCATGCTCTGCCCAAACTGCCGCTCAATGTCAAAGTTCCACTGGTGGGAGCGGGCATTCTTGAAGTTCGGTTCATTGAGATATCTGCCGGACAAGGATCCCCACGCATCAGTGGGAACGCTTGGATCCGGGAAGCTTCCTTCGATGTTGGTGATGTAGGTCAGCGGGTTGGAGGCCGCCCCGGGGTAGATGTTGCCGGCATTGTTGTTCGTGGTCCGGGTACCGATGCCCGTGGTCCACGGCCAAGCCGCCCCCTCGAGGGTGTTTTGGGCGTACTGGCTGCGGGCCGAAATCGTGTCGTAGAGGAGGCCGTAACCGGCGCGCAACACCGTGTTCTTAACAAAACTCCACGCTACCCCGAAACGCGGTCCGAAGTTGTCCGAGATCGACGCCGGCCCCGCGCTCTTCTGGCCGGTGTACACGAACGCGTCGCCGTGCGAAATGGCCGACAGGCCGCCCGGGATGCAGGGATCGTGGAAAGGCGTGCCACAATCGGGGATCGAAGAGGCCCCCAGCAGGTACTTCTGATGGAACAAATCCACGGCATTCGCCAGACGGTCGTTAAGAGGCTTGATCTTGGGGATGTAGTCGTAACGCAGGCCCCAGTTGACGGTCAGATTCGGTCTGACTTTCCACTCGTCCTGGAGATAGCCCGACCACACGGTCACCCGGAAGAAAATCTCCGCGTACTGCGGCAACTCGCCCGTATACGAGTACGGGATTCCGAGCATCGCCGAAGCCAGCGAGTTCCCGGTCTTGCCTCCCTTCATGTCGCTGCTGGTCAGGTTGTCATTGAAGTTGAACTGCTGGAACAGGTTGTTCTGAAGCCGGTTCTGGTAGAGATACTGGCCGCCCGCTTTGAGGGAGTGGTTGCCCTTGATCCAGGTCATGCTGAGGTCCACGTTCGCCACCGGGTTGCCACGGTAAGACAAGCCGCGATTGCCGATGTTGGCGCCAAGGTAAGGCCCGCCCAGGGCGATAAACAGGCCGCTGTACTGGTCCACGTTCTTGAAACCAGCCGCAGCCGCCGCCTTGCTTCCGTCCGGAGCGTCCGCCTGGTTGAAAACAAATGGTTTCAACATCGCGCCCGCGCGCACGTCCAGAACCAGGCTGGGGGAGAAGATGTGGTCCCAACCGGCGCCAAAATTGCTGGTGCGGTACGTGTTGTGGTTGGACGAGACGGTCCCGTTCTGCCACTGGGTGTCGGCTACCCACTGCTGGGTGAGACGGCCAAACAGCCGGTCCTTGTCGCCAAAGTTGTGATCCACCTTGAACGTGTAGCCATCCATGCGGTCCGTCTGCGGGCGGAGCTCAATGTAGTTGTAGCTGGGGTTCCCCGTCAGGTTCGGCTGATTCACATAACCTTGCAGGTAGGCGACCATGGTCTTGGTGACCGGGCTCGCCATCAAGCTTGCCGAGATGACGTTGTTGGGGAACACAGTGCGGGTGCAGGTGCTTCCCGTGCAGACGGTGGAGGTGGGATCGTAGATCGGGTTCTTGTAGACCGACTGAGAGAAGTCGCCACTCAACTCCGCGCTCGTGGGCACCAACTGAAGGCTGGAACTAGGTTTGGTGTAGCGCCAGCTCTCCCAGCCCGCCGAGAAGAAGGTCTTGTTCTTGAAAATGGGGCCTTGCACGGCGGCTCCAAACTCGTTCTGCCGGTAAGGCGGCGGGGGACCCTTATCGGTAAAGGGGTTGCGGGCATCAAAGGCGTTGTTGCGCACAAACTCCCAGGCCGCGCCGTGGAACTCGTTGGTGCCGGATTTCGACACCAGGTTCACCACGCCGCCCAGCACTCCACCGTACTCGGTCTTTTCATTGTGCGACTGCACCTTGAACTCTTCCACCGTATCGATGATCGGCAGCGCGCCGTAGTTCGAGATGCGGTAATCGGTGTTGGCGATCCCGTCCAGATAGAACGACGAGGACCGGTTCTGCTGGCCGTGCAGCGAGGGCTTGAAGAGGCCGCTTCCGGGAATACCCGTCATGCCCCCGTCGGTTGCACTGATCCCCGAGCCCTGCGACGTGGAGACCGGAATGGCGCCCGGCGTCAGGATCAACAACTGGGTGAAGTTGCGCCCGTTCAACGGCAGCTCTTTCACCGACTGCTCGGCGATCACACTGCCCAACTCGGTGGAGGACTGTTGCAGCAACGGCGCCTCCGCGGTAACCGTGACGTACTCGGTCAATAGGCCGATGTCCAGCGCCACGTTCTGAGTCAGCGTCTGGTTGACCGCGATCTCAAAGGCAGGAACGTGCGCCGCCTTGAAGCCCTTCAACTCTACGCTCAGAACATAGGTTCCAGTCGGGACGTTGATGAACAAATAGTAGCCACTTTGGTTCGTCTGCGCTTGGGAGACGATTCCAGTCCCCTGATTGGCGAGCTTCACCGTGGCACCCGGCACCGCTGCCCGACTCGAATCGGTCACCGTACCGTTAACCTGTCCGGTCGCGGTCTGTGCAAGGGCCACGCAAGACGAGACCAGCAAGAGGGCGAATGCGAACAGAAACAATCTGCTGCGCAGACTCGGGCTTGTCATCCTTCTACCTCCTCTATCTCCTTGAGCAACTTGGCGCAACCGCCTCAAGCCAACAACTCTCGGCAGGCGGCGCGAATCTCATCAGGCTCCGCTCGAAGCTGGCCAGCGGCCAGCCGCCGATGCCGCAGGGCACCGGGATCCAGCACCGGGGCAGGCGTGGCGAACAAGCAGAGAACCACAACAAACCAAAGGGCATAAACCACCCACATCGTGCCCGACCCCGCACCGGAGGTTGGAGACCACCATCGAACATAGGCCGCGGGCGGGATGGGCGCAAGTCTTCCCACCGTTCTGAAACAGTTACGGTAACGTTCGGCGATCACCCTGGACTCGCGCTAACCTATAGCAGGATGGACCCTCGGACGATTTCAGACTCGGAGCAGGCGCGCCTGGCGGTAGAGGAGGTGCTCGCCAGCGAGACCTTCGCCCGCTCCGACCAACTCCGCAGCTTCCTGCGTCACATCTGCGAGCGCACGCTGGCCGGCCAGGGCAGAGACATCAACGAATACAGCGTCGCCGTCGAGGCCCTGGGCAGGCCTGCCGATTTTTCGCCGGCCGAGGATTCCTCGGTCCGCAGCCGCGCCTACGAATTGCGGCAGAAGCTCCAGAAATACTGCTGGGTACGCTCCTAGTCGCCCTCGCCCTCGCTGTCATCGCCTTGCGAGGGGCGCCGCCGGGCGTGGACCCTCTGGTCAGGGAGGCCTGGGGGCCGGTGGCGCGCGCGGACACCCACGTTCTGATCTCGGTGGCCACCGTCTTGCACCTGGTCGTCCGGCCCTATATGACGGTGGTTGCCGAGGGCCTGCCCAAGTACCCCGCGCCGCCTGAGTTGTATCCCTTGTTCCGGCAGCACCGGCCGTTGCCGGAGGGCGTCGAATTGTCGATGCACCCGGTCGACAACTCCGTGCAGATGGGCCACATGGCTGGTGTGGTCGACAGCGCCACCACCTTACGCCTCCTGGGCGCTTTGCCGCAGATCCTTCCCGAACGCAGCGCGCCGGCGCCCGCGCGGTTTGGATTCCCAGACGCGGCAGAGATAAGCGCTACACCGAAGTCTACGGGCTGGTTACCGTATTGCCGGGGGAAGGAGAGGTCACCGGCCCACACCGCATGGTGATCTTCTCAGGCATCACCTCGGTGGGCACCCACGGCGCCGCCGAGTTCTTCTCGAAGGCGGACGGCCTGGCGACGCTCCGCGACCGGCTGCGCGCCGAAGGCTTCACGGGCTTCCCCACCGCCTACCAGGCGGTGGTCCGCTGCCGCAGCAATGACACGCTGTTGCTGGGCTCCGAGTATGCCGCGCACCGGGTGATCGCGAAGTGACTATTGGCGTTTCACGCTGTGTCCGGCCGCGGCCAGCGCTCGCGCGGCTTTCTCGACGTTCTCTTCCTTGACCATCACGTAGTCGGTGTCGTAGGTGGACACCGCGAAGATGCTCACGTCCGCGTCGGCCAGCGGCTTGGCCACCGCGACCAGAATGCCGGTGAGCGCGAAATCGAGCGGCCCCTCGACCTGGAAGATGCGCCAGCCGGTTTCGCACTTCGTGCCGGCCGGCGCGGCGCCCTCGGCGCACACCACCGACAGCTCGCCGGCCGTCCGGGTGACGGAATTGAACTCGCCGCCGAGGGCCCAGGCGGGGACTCCCTCGCCGGGCTCCAGCCGGCACACCGCAAACCGGCCTCTCAGCAGGCGCAGCTTGACATGCGAGACTTCTGGCACTGTTGCTACGATGGTAGCTCACCCCCGTATGGCCCTGCGCTTCTACAACACGCTCACTCAACGTATCGAGGAATTCACTCCGGCGGAAGATAACGTGGTCCGTATGTACACCTGCGGGCCGACGGTGTGGAACTTCGCGCACATCGGCAACCTGCGGACCTTCACCTTCGTGGACATCCTGCGGCGCTGGCTGCGCTCGCGCGGGTACAAGCTGGATCACGTCATGAACATCACCGACGTGGACGACCGCATCATCCAGCAGGCCATGGCGGCGGGCAAGTCGCTCGACGAGTACACGGCGGTGTACACCGAGGCGTTCCTCCAGGACTCGGCCACCTTGCGGCTGGAGCGGCCCGAGCGCCTGGTGCGCGCCACCCACCACATCGAGGACATGGCGGCGGCGATCCGCAAGCTCTCCGAGAGATCGTACACCTACGAGAGCGAGGGCTCGATCTATTTCCGGATCGCGAAGTTCCCCCAGTACGGCAAGCTGTCGCACGCCGATTTCAGCGGCATCCGGGCCGGGGCGCGCGTGGACACGGACCGCTATGAGAAAGACGACGCGCGGGACTTCGCCCTGTGGAAGGCTCCCAAGGAGGGCGAGCCGAGCTGGGACACGGTGATCGGCCGGGGGCGTCCGGGCTGGCACATCGAGTGCTCGGTGATGGCCATGAAGTACCTGGGCGAGACCCTGGACATCCACGCCGGCGGGGTGGACCTCACCTTCCCGCACCACGAAAACGAGATCGCGCAGTCCGAGGCGCTGACCGGCAAGCCCTTCTCGCGCTTCTGGCTGCACTCCGAGCACCTGATCCTCTCCGGCGAGATCATGTCGAAATCGCTGGGGAACTTCCTCACGCTCCGCGACCTGCTGGACCAGGGTTTCCACCCCGAGGCGGTGCGTTTCCTGCTGGCCTCGGTGCCTTACCGCAAGAAGCTGAACTTCACCATGGACAGCATGCGCTCGGCCGAGCAGGCGGTCGAACGGCTGCGCAACTTCAAGCTGCGGCTGGACACCGAAAAGTTCCCCCAGGGCGTGAGCGAGGGCCTGCTCGAGAGGACCCGCGAGGCCACCGCCCGGTTTGACGAAGCCCTCGACGACGATCTCAACACCGCCGAGGCGCTGGCGGCGGCCTTCGAACTCGTTCGGGAGGCCAACTCGGCCATGGACGCCGGAGAATTCCGCGCGGCGAACACCCCCCCCGCCAACGAATTCCTCACCCGCTTCGACGCGGTGTTCGACGTTCTCCGGCCAGCCGGGAAAGAGACCGGGATCGGCGATGCGGAGATCGAGGCGCTCATCGGAGAGCGCAACCAGGCGCGCAAGGCGAAGAACTTCGCGCGCTCGGACGAGATCCGCAGGCAACTGCACCAGCGCGGGGTGATCCTGGAGGACACCAAAGAGGGCACGCGCTGGAAGAGGAAATGAGGATGGACATCCACACCAGGGCGGTACACGCGGGCGACCGCAAGAAGGCCGGGCCGTACGTGCCCGTAACCACGCCAATCTATACCGCCGCGAGCTTCTTCTACGAGGACATGGAGCAGCTTGACCGCGTGTTAGGCCGGGAAGAGGCGGGTTACTGCTATTCGCGCTACGACAACCCAACCAACGGGGCGCTGGAAGAGCTCATGACCTCGCTCGAGGCCGGGCACGGGGCGCTGGCCTGCGCTTCGGGGATGGCGGCCATCCAGACGGCGCTGATGGCGGCCCTGGCGGAGCGGCCGAAGTCGATCCTGGCGGCGGATGCTCTTTACGGCGCCACCATCAGCGTGCTGCTCAAGGTGTTCGAGCCGCTGGGCGTCGAGGTCGAGTTCGTCGATATGTGCGACCTGGCCGCCGTCGAGACGGCCATCGCCGCGCACCGGCCGGGCTGCGTGTTGATGGAGACGATGTCGAATCCTCTGCTGCGCGTGGGCCCGGTGGACCGGATCGCGGAGCTGGCGCGGGCGGCCGGGGCGGCGTTGGTGGTGGACAACACGTTTGGGACGCCGTTGCTCATCCGGCCCCTCGAGCTGGGGGCGAACATGGTGGTCCACAGCGCCACCAAGTACCTGGGCGGGCACGGCGACGTGCTGGCGGGAATCGTGGTCTCCGACGAGCCGCATTACGCCACGCTGCGAACGCTTTCGCGCGCTTATGGGCCGGTGCTCGGGCCGTTCGAGAGCTACCTGACCATGCGCGGCATCAAGACCTTCCCGCTGCGGATGGAGCGGCACTGCGCCAACGCCTGCCGCGTGGCCCAGTGGCTGAAAGAGCACCCCGGCGTGGAGCGCGTGCATTTCCCCGGCGACCCCGGGCATCCCGATGCGGCCACCGTCCAGCGCTTGTTTGCCCCCGGACTCTATGGCGGCATGGTGAGCTTCGAGATCCAGGGCGCCGGGCGCGCCGGGATCTTCCGCTTCATGGAGCGGCTGAAGCTGGTGCTGCGCGCCACCTCGCTCGGCGACGTGCACAGCATGATCCTCTATCCGGTAATGAGCTCCCACCGCGAGGTCGCACCGGAGCAGCGCCAGCGCATGGGCATCCGCGACAACCTGGTGCGGCTGTCGGTGGGGATCGAGGCGGTCGCGGACATCCTGGGGGACCTGGAACAGGCCCTCGAATTGAAGTAGAATACCTCCGAAACCGCAAAGGAGGTTGGGATGACCGTAAGAGCCTGGCTGCTTGCCCTCGCGTGCAGCCTTTTGATCTTCGTTACCTCGTTCGGGGCGCCGCCGCCCGTGAGGCGTTTCGATGTCACCGGCCACGTCAGCGGACTCGGCCCTCACCGGATCACGGTGCACTTGACAGCGTCGCACAGGCCGAGCCGTTCAGCCGTCACTCATGAAGACGGGAGCTTCATCTTCCGGGACGTGTTGGCGGGCGTGTACGAGGCGCGACCCAGGCATACCCGCTTTCGCTTCTCGCCGCCGTTCCACACCGTAGCTGTCACTTCGCACGATGTCCAAGGCGTCAACTTCATTGCGCACGAACTGCCGCCCCCTGGCCATAGGTAGGGCGACGTTTGCAGAAGCGCTCGTTTCCGGGGCGCCGCATCCCGGCTAAGATGGAAGGAACGGGGTGTAGCGCCATGAGCATGGTTTGGGATGGCGTGCTGCGCAGCCAGATCCTGGAGCGGCGGCAGCGGCTCGGACCAGCGGCGCGCGCTCGAAGACGACCTGGGCTTGGCCGCTCGAATCCAGGCGGGGCTGCTGCCAAAGCCGCTCCGGCTCGCGGGCTGGGAGGTCGGGTATCACTACTAGCCGGCCGGCGTGGTAAGCGGCGATTACTGCGATCTGGTCAATCATCGGAACGGCACGGGCGAGTTGGTGTTCCTGGTGGGAGACGTGTCCGGCAAGGGCGTCGCGGCGGCGATGCTCATGTCGCATTTGCATGCCATGTTCCGGAGCCCGATCGGGATCTTCGGCAACGCGGAGTTCTCCTCGACGCGGATCCAGATGGCCCCCGGCGATTTCGTGGTGCTGTACACCGACGGCTTCTCGGAGGCGCAGGACGCCTGCCGCGAGGAGTACGGCCGGGAGCGGCTGGCTGAAGTAGTGGGCGGTTGCCGCCGGCTCGGGCCGCGGGAAGTGATCGGCGCGTGTCTGGAAGACCTGGCGAAGTTCCGCTCCCTGACGCCGCTGGACGACGATCTCACGTTGATGGTAGTGCAGCGCGCTCCCTAGCCCGCAGGCGTGCTTGAACTACTGACGCATGCCTGTCCGCCGGAGGCGGCCTGCCGCGCGGTCCGCGCGATTCTTGAAACCCAGTGCTCGCCCCTGCTAGTCTAATCAGAGGGCCCGAGGGGATTGTGTCGCCTCGGGGCCGTTCAGGGAGCATTGGCAATATGACGTCTGGAACTCGTACCTTCCTCGGTTGTCTTTCCTGTGTGTTGCTGGCCGGTTCATTCGCGTACGGGGACGCCCCGCCACGGGCCGGCATGGCCGGGAGGGTACTGGGAGACCTGCCCCTGTTCTTTGAGCCGAACCAGGGACAATGGAATCCGCTGGTCACGTTCTCCGCGAAAGCAGGCGACGGCCGTGTGTTCCTGACGGCCCACGGAGCGGTGCTTTCGGTCTCCGCACCCGGCGCAGAAGCTCCGCGAGTGGCCAGCATCTCCCTGCTCAACGCCAATCGTTCGCCGGTCATTGGGGGCGTGGGCGCGCTGTCCTCCCGCAGCAACTTCTTCCGAGGGCGCAACCGGGAGAACTGGCACACCGGACTGAGCCACTACGGCGGCGTCCGCTACCAGGGAGTGTATCCGGGCATCGACGTGGTCTACTACGGCAACCAGAACCAGCTTGAATACGATTTCGTCCTGCATCCGGGAGCGGATCCTGGCCGCATCCGAATCAAGTTTCGCGGCGCCGGCCATTTGAGCCTGACCGCGGAGGGCGACCTCGAACTCGAAAACGGCGGCGTGCGTCTGGTGCAGAAGAGACCATACATCTACCAGCAGGAACCGGATTCGCCGGTTCGCCGCCAGATCGGCGGGAAGTACAAGCTGCTGAGCCGCAACGTGGTCGCCGTCGCGGTGGATGCCTATGACCGGTCCCAGCCGCTGACGATCGATCCGGTGGTGGTCTACGCCTCTTACCTGGGCGGCAGCCTGGGCGACGCGGTGACCGCCGTGAAAGTGGACTCCCACGGGATGCTGTACGTCTACGGGTACACCAACAGCGGCGACCTGCTGGCGACGGATGGGGCCTACGCGACGGCCTCCGCCGGCGACCGGGATCTTTTCCTCGCCAAGATCGACCTGACTCAATCCGGGCCCGCCTCCCTGGTCTACTTCACCTACATTGGCGGCAGCCTCGCGGACACCTCCACGGGCATGGCTTTGGACGCGGCAGGCAACGTATACCTCACCGGCTACACCGCCTCGGCCGATTTCCCCATGTCGTACTCTCCGTATCAGAGCGCGCTCGCCGGCTCGGCCGGGATCGACGCGTTTGTCGTGGTGCTCAGTCCCACGCTCCAGGGCTCCACCGACCTGGTCTACTCGACGTACTTGGGCGGCACCGACCTGGATCAGGGCAATGCCATCGACGTGGACGCCTCGGGAGCGATCTACGTGGTGGGATCCACCCGCTCGGGTGACTTTCCGCTGACGGATTCGGCATATGCGGGCGCCCGCTGGGGTTACCTGGATGCCTTCATCGTGAAACTGGTCCCGGACGCCTCCCCCCAGTTGGCATACAGCAGTTTTCTGGGCGGCGAGTTGAACGACGATGGCCGCGCCATCGCCGTGGCGCCCAACGGAATGGTCTACTTCGCGGGTTCCACGGCGTCGACAACCTTCCCGCTTGCCGGCAACTCCTATCGATCCACTCTCCAGGGCGGCGTGGACATCTTCGTGGCCCAGATGGATCTGACCAAGTCCGGGTTGGACTCGCTGGTCTACACGACCTACTTCGGCGGCTCGGATAACGAGGAGCTCCGTGGGATGGCGCTGGATCCCTCCGGCAACCTGCTGCTGACGGGCTACACTATGTCGGCGGATTTCCCCGTGACTCCGGATGCCGCTCAGAGCCGGATTGGCGGCAATGCCGATGCGTTCGTCGCCAGGCTGGACCTGACCGCGCCGCCGGATTCGGTGGTGAAGTACGCGACCTACCTGGGAGGCCAAGGCGGCGACGTCGGCTACGCCATCGCCTCGGATCCCAACGGCAACATCTACGTGACCGGGTACACGCTCTCGTCGAACTTCCCCGTCACGGGCGACGCCCTGCAAAAGGCCTGGGGCTGGGGCGTGGATGTGTTTATCGCCAAGCTGAACAGCTTCGGCGCCCTGGAGTACTCCACTTACATGGGGAAGTCCGGGACCAACATCGGCTACGCGATCGCGGCCGCCCAGGACGGGACCATCTACGTGGGAGGCGTCGCGGCGAGCAGGGGGATCTCCACCACCTACGGCGCCCAGAACGTTTTTGGCGGCAGCACCTCGGACGGCTTCATCCTCGTCCTGGCGCCCTAAGAGAATCAGGCGCCCGCAACCGAGGGACTGCCTAGCAGCCCGTGGATAAACTCGCGTTTTGGCGGTGCCACCAACGGCACCGATTTCGCGTGCGAGCAGGCCGAACCAGCGGACCACGCGGTCTGATCACCGGCAGGGCCGTTTCTGCGGCT
>JBEKWU010000062.1:0-29618 GCA_049512775.1 Bryobacteraceae bacterium | reverse complement strand
CGTCTAACCTTCCGCTGCGAGCGTCTGATACAGTGGTTGCCTGCGGATGGACAGCCGGCAGCCCATCAAGATCTTCATCTCCTGCGCCCACAAGGACGGGGCGGAACTGGTGCAGCGTCTCCATCGAGGAAGCTCTCGACCAGGCGCAGGTGGTCCTGGCCGCGTTGACGTCTGCGCTTCCGGTACCAATTCGCAGAGGTCGTCTGCCGATTTCGCAAAGTGAAGCAGAACAGCTTGACTGGCCTATCGAACTGAGGTGTAATCGAGAACGTTGCTGCGGCCAGCGAGCCGATTCAAGAGAAGAAAGCCAAGTGGCGGTTTCGTCCCAGGCCGGCCATGACAGGCTCCACTCAGGCCGGCCTGCTCATGAGTTGGGCACGCCAGTCGCCTTCTGAACGCGGCAAGCGTCGTGAGGAGAATAGAGACATGGAACCAATCCTGACAAGATGCGGCTATCGCTGCGACCTTTGTCTGGCCTATAAGCCTAACCTTGCAGACGATCTTTCAAACCAACAGAAACTGAGTGATGGGTGGTACAAGTACTTTGGCTTTCGGCTGCCACCGGCAGGGATTTGCTGTGATGGGGGTATGACAGACAATCCGAAGCTAATCGATTCAAGCTGCCCCGTGAGGCCGTGCGTCATCGAAAAAGGGCTAGACAACTGTTCGCAATGCGAGCTCTATGCATGCGAGAAACTGACACAACGCCTTGTCTCATATGAGGATGTAAGGCAGAGGGTTGGCGCGGAAATCCCGGAAGACGACTATCTGTGTTTCATCCGGCCTTACGAGAACAAGCGGCGGCTTGACGCACTGAGGGCGCCGAATCGTGATGGTTAGGTAGACCCCATCCCGCTCGCAGTGCGTCGTGGGCCCAGCCCTCATCCTCAGTCCCAAAACGAATCTGATACAGTGGTTCCCGGCGGATGGACACCCACCAGCCCATCAAGATCTTCATCTCCTACGCCCACGCGGACGGGGCGGAGCTGGCGCAGCGTCTCCTCGCGGACCTCACCAAACAGGGCTTTGACACGTGGCTGGATGTCGGCCGGCTGGCTGGCGGCGGCATCTGGACTCGCGATATCGAGGAAGCTCTCGACCAGGCGCAGGTGGTCCTGGCATTGCTCACCCCGGGCGCCTACGTCTCGGAGATTTGCCGCGCCGAGCAGCTTCGCGCGTTGCGCACGGGCAAGTGCGTCATTCCCCTGCTCGCCGAGGCCGGCGCGGAAAGACCGCTCCACCTCAAAGCCAGGCACTACCGCGACTTCACCGCCGCCACTCGGTACGAACAGGAATTCCAACGGTTATTGGAAGACATCCGCAGTGGCAGGGGCGTTGAGCCGAAGCCCGAGTACTTGCACACCTATGTCACCGCGCCGCCTCTGCCGGTAAACTACGTCGAACGCACCGAGGAACTCAAGGCTCTTCGCGACGCCCTGTTCGCCGAGGGCGGCGGCCGCCACGTTGCCCTCACTGCGCTCGAGGGTATGGGCGGCATCGGCAAGACCGTCCTCGCCCAGGCGCTCTGTCACGACGAGGTGGTGCAGCAGGCGTTCCCGGATGGAATCGTCTGGATCACCGCCGGGAAAGAGTCCGCGTACGACCTGGTGACGCGCATGCGCGAGGCCGGAAAGGCCCTGCATGACGACCTCAGCGGCTACGACACCGAGCTAGGCTGCATCGATCAGTTCCGGGCGGCCATCCAGCGCAAGGCGGCTCTCATCATCATTGACGACGTTTGGGGATTCAGGGACGTCGAGCCGTTCCGCTGCGAGTCCGTCCGTTCCCGCCTGCTGTTCACCACCCGCGATACCTCGCTCGCCGCCGCGCTTGGCGCTCGGGAACATACGGCGGAGCTTTTGACGGAACCGCAGTCCCGCAACGTCCTCGCCCGCTGGTCCGGCCGCGACGCCGGCGACCTGCCACCGGAAGCCGGAGATCTGATCCAGGAATGCGGGCGCCTGCCCCTGGCGCTTGCGATTGTCGGCGCCATGCTGCGCGGCAAACCGCCTGTATTCTGGAAGCGTGTCCTCGATCTCCTGCGCCACGCCGATCTGGAGAAGATCAAGGCCCAGTTCCCGGACTACCCCCATACGGACCTGTTCCGCGCCCTTCAGGTCAGCGTGGATTCGCTCGACCCGGCCACTCGCGAGCGGTATATCCAACTCGCGGTGCTTCTCGAAGACATGCCGGCGCCTCCCGCGATTCAGCAATCGTTGTGGGGTGTCGATGAAGCCGCGGCGCTCGAAACCGCCGATCGGTTCACGAGTCTCTCGCTGGCCCAGCGCGACGGCGACTCTGGCGCCATCCGTCTTCACGACCTGCAACTGGACTACGTACGCGCCCAGTACCCGGATCGCGAAGCCCTGGACCTGATTCGGCGCGCCGTCCGGCTCTCCTCAAACGTGATCGAAAGGGATCCGTCACAGTTCGCCTCGCAAGTCGTGGGCCGCCTGCTTCCGTACCAGGAGCAAGCGGCGATCCGGCGCTTCACGGAGGACCTCATCAAGGGCGCTCCGCGGCCATGGCTCCGGCCGCTCCAGCCGACGCTGGCCGCGCCTGGTACTGGGCCCATCCGCACGCTCGAAGGCCACTCCTCATGGGTCAATGGCGTGGCGGTGACTCCGGACGGGCGCCGGGCCGTTTCCGCGTCTTCGGACAACACGCTGAAGGTGTGGGATCTGGAAACGGGCCGCGGGCTGCGCACGCTCGAAGGCCACTCCTCCCCTGTCAATGCCGTGGCGGTGAGTCCGGACGGGCGGCTGGCCGTGTCCGCTTCTCACGACCAGACGCTGAAGGTGTGGGACCTGGAATCCGGCCGCGAGCTGCGCACGCTTAAAGGCCACTCCGCCGCTGTCACTGGGGTCGCGGTGAGCCCGGACGGGCGGCGGGCCGTGTCCGCGTCTGACGACAAAACGCTGAAGGTGTGGGATCTGGAAACCGGCCGCGAACTGTGCACGCTCGAAGGCCACTCCTCCGGGGTGACTAGCGTGGCGGTGAGTCCGGACGGGCGGCGGGCCGTTTCCTCTTCCTGGGAGAAAACGCTGAAGGTGTGGGATCTGGAAACCGGCCGCGCACTCCGCACACTGGAGGGCCACTCCAACACTGTCGCTGGCGTGGCGGTGAGTCCGGACGGGTGGCGGGCCGTTTCCGCTGCTCATGACCACACGCTGAAGGTGTGGGATCTGGAAACCGGCCGCGAACTGCGCACGCTCAAAGGCCACTCCTTCTGGGTCACTGGCGTGGCGGTGAGTCCGGACGGGCGGTGGGCCGTTTCCGCTTCCTCGGACAACACGCTGAAGGTGTGGGATCTGGAAACCGGGCGCGAACTGCGCACGCTCGAAGGCCACGCCTCCTCCGTCACTGGCGTGGCGGTGAGTCCGGATGGGCGGCGGGCCGTCTCCGCTTCTTCGGATAAGACGCTGAAGGTGTGGGATCTGGAAACCGGGCGCGAACTGCGCTCGCTCGAAGGCCACGCCTCCTCTGTCACTGGCGTGGCGGTGAATCCGGATGGGCGGCGGGCCGTTTCCGCTTCCTGGGACAGAACGCTGAAGGTGTGGGATCTGGAAACCGGGCGCGCACTGCGCACGCTCGAAGGCCACGCCTTAATGGTCACTGGCGTGGCGGTGAGTCCGGATGGGCAGCGGGCCGTTTCCGCTTCCTGGGACAACACACTGAAGGTGTGGGATCTGGAAACCGGGCGCGCACTGCGCACGCTCGAAGGCCACTCCTCCTACGTCCATGGCGTGGCGGTGAGTCCCGATGGGCGGCGGGCCGTTTCCGCTTCCTGGGACAACACGCTGAAGGTGTGGGATCTGGAAACCGGCCGCGCACTGCGCACGCTCGAAGGCCACTCCTCCGGGGTCACTGGCGTGGCGGTGAGTCCGGACGGGCGGTGGGCCGTTTCCGCTTCTCACGACAAGACGCTGAAGGTGTGGGATCTCAATACCGGGCAGGTACTGCGCGCGCTCGAAGGCCACTCCTCCAAGGTCAACGCCGTGGCGGTGAGTCCGGATGGGCGGCGGGCGGTTTCCGTTTCTGGCGACAACACGCTGAAGGTGTGGGATCTGGAAACCGGCCGCGAACTGCGCACGCTCGAAGGCCACTCCAACCATGTCAATGGCGTGGCGGTGAGTCCGGACGGGCGGCGGGCCGTTTCGGCCTCCGAGGACCACGCGCTGAAGGTGTGGGATCTGGAAACCGGAACGCCTCTCGCCACCTTCACCTGCGATGCGCCCGCTCAGTGTTGCGCATTCGCCGGCTCCCGAGTCATCATCGCCGGCGACGCAGCGGGCCGGGTCCACATCCTCTCCTTGGTTAGCGACTTCTGACTGCGGCCGGGGTTACATTGGACAGGATGGTGACATCCCTGATTTCCGCGGTCGTGCTGGCAGCGGCGCTGGCCTCGGTCTTCGAAAGCCCCGCCGATCTCACTCCGCAAGGCCGAATCGACGAGGTGGTTTTCGCAGACCTCAAGCGCCTGGGCATCCCCCCTGCGAACCTCTGCTCCGACGCGGTCTTCCTCCGCCGGGCCTATCTCGACGTCATCGGCACGCTCCCCACTCCGCAAGCGGCCTCCCAGTTCCTGGCGGACCGCGACCCCAACAAGCGCACCGCCCTGATCGATCGCCTCCTCGAGCGCGACGAGTTCGCGGACTGCTGGGCCATGAAGTGGAGCGATCTGCTGCGCCGCGTCAAGGCGGAGTTCCCCATCAACCTCTGGCCCAACGCCGCCCAGGCCTATCACCACTGGATTCGCGCCTCCCTCCGCGACAACAAGCCCTACGACCGCTTTGTCCGCGAGCTGCTCACCGAAAGCGGCAGCAATTTCCGCGCGCCCCCGGTCAACTTCTACCGCGCCCTCCAGAGGAAGGACCCCCAAGCCATCGCCCAAACCGTGGCCCTGACCTTCATGGGAACGCGCGCTGAGAACTGGCCTCAAGCCGGCCTATCGGCTATGGCGGTGTTCTTCTCGCGGGTCGGCTACAAGTACACCGGCGAATGGAAAGAGGAGATCGTCTTCTTCGATCCCTCCAAGAACCCGGGGCAGCCCGCCGTCGCGCTCTTCCCCGACGGAACCCGCGCCCATCTCGCTCCCGACCGCGATCCGCGTGAGGTCTTCGCCGATTGGCTGATTGCCCCGCGCAACCCCTGGTTCGCCCGCAACATCGTCAATCGCGTCTGGAGCTGGCTGCTCGGACGCGGCATCATTCACGAGCCCGACGACATCCGGTTCGACAATCCGCCCTCGAATCCCGAGCTGCTCGCCTTTCTCCAGCGCGAGCTGATCGCGTCCCGCTCCGACGTCAAGCACATCTACCGTCTGATTCTGAACTCGAAAACTTACCAGCTTTCCTCGATTCCCAAGACCGCCAGCCCCGCGGGCGCGGCCAATTTCGCGAGTTACCCGCTCCGCCGCTTGGACGCCGAGGTGCTCGCCGACGGCCTCTGCCAGGTCACCGGGACGACCGAGACCTACACCTCCTGGAACTGTTCGGACGTCCCCCGCGCGACACCGGTTTCGAGTCCGAGCGCAACAACCGCCCCTCGGCCGCCCAGCGCCTGCATCTGCTGAATTCCAGTCACGTCCAGCGAAAGATAGCGGAAAGCCCGAGCGAGCCCCCGTATCCGATCTGTACCTGCTGATCCTTTCGCGTTACCCCACGGGCGATCTCCCGCCGCCCTTCCTGCCCGGGCCAAGTCCGTCATCCAGATCTGGATGTGGGGAGGCCCCTCGCACCTCGACACTTTCGATCCGAAACCGGAAGCCGGCAACGACTACTGCGGCCCCCTGAACAATCCGATCCCCACCAACGTGGCCGGCATCAGGATCTGCGAGCTGCTTCCGCTGCTGGCCAAGCAAGCCGACAAGTACTCCATCATCCGCAGCATGACCCACGGCATCAACGCTCACGAAACCGCCTCCTACACCGTTCAGACCGGGCGTATGTCCGGAGGCCGGGACGTCTACCCCAGCGTCGGCGCGGTGGTCTCGTTGTTCAAAGGCTACAACGCCGGATACAAGGGGCTGATTCCGCCCTACATCGTGCTGACCGAGCCGCAGGGGCGCTTCTCCGAAGCGGGCTTCCTGGGTTCGCGCTTCAAGCCCTTCGCCACCGGCGGCAACCCGGCGCAGGCCCGCTTCGCCGTCGAGGGCGTCGTCGCCCCAGGCATCTCCGACCAGCGCCAGCGCAACCGCCGCGAGCTTCTCCACAAGCTTGACACCCTCGAGCACGCCATGAAAGGCGATCCCGAGTTGGCGGCCAACGCGCAAGCCGAGGAACAGGCCTATGAACTGATTCTGGGGGACGCGGGCAAGTTCTTCGATCTCTCGCAAGAGAAGGACGACCTGCGGGTGCGTTACGGCCGCAACACCTTCGGCCAATCCTGCCTGGTGGTGCGGCGGCTGGTCGAGCGCGGCGTTCCCTACGTCACTATCAACTACAAAGGCTGGGACACGCACAAGCAGCATTTCCAGGCCATGCGCCGCCAACTGCCGGAAATGGATAAAGGCATGGCCACTCTCCTTCAGGACCTGTCGGACCGCGGCCTCCTCGCGACCACCATCGTCTGGTGGAGCGGTGAGTTTGGCAGAACGCCCCGTGTGCAATGGGAGCCACCCTGGAACGGCGGACGCGGCCATTATGGCCAGGTCTTCTCGGCCGTCCTCGCCGGCGGCGGATTCAAAGGCGGCCGCGTGGTTGGCGTTTCGGACGCGAAAGGCGAACAAGTCAAGGAGCGGCCCGTCTATCCGATCGACCTCATCGCCAGCATCTATGAGCTGCTCGGCATCGACCTCGACGCCAGGCTGCCCCATCCGCTAGGCGAGGAAGCTAGAGTCACGCCCACCGCCGCGGAAGGCGTCCCCATGGCCGGGCGCTTAAAAGAGATCATGTCATGAGTTCACGCGCGCTGCTGGCCCTGGCGATCGCGCCCTTCGTGTGGGCGCAGCAGCCGATCACCCCGCGCGTCGGCTACGTCTATCCAGCCGGCGGCCGGCAGGGCGGCAAGTTCGAGGTCACCGTCGGAGGGCAGTTCCTGGATGGCGTCAACAACGTCTATGTCTCCGGCGCCGGTGTCCAGGCGGTTGTCCTCAAGCACGTCAAACCGCTCACGCCGGCGCAGTTCAATCAGTTGAGAGAGCAATTGAAGGGGCTGATGGACAAGCGCTCGGCCGGGACCCCGCTCACCGCCGAAGATCAGAAGCTGGCTGCCGAACTCAGGCAGAGAATCGCCACCTCCGTCCGCAGGCCCGCCACTCCCGCGATTGCCGAAACCGTCACTCTCGAAGTCACCCTGGCTCCGGACGCCGCGCCCGGCGAGCGGGAGCTGCGGCTGGCGACGCCCAACGGCTTGACGAATCCGCTGGTTTTCTGCGTCGGCCGACTGCCCGAGTTCTCGAAGGAGCCGGCGAAAGTCGCGAGCGAACTGCCAACCCCCAAGGTGGCGAAGAAAAGCGACCAACCGAAAACCAGCGCCTCCGCGGCCCCGATGAGCATCACGCTGCCGGCCATCGTGAACGGCCAGATCGTGCCCGGCGGCGTGGAGCGCTACCGGTTCCAGGCCGTGAAAGGCCAGCGGCTGGTGGTTGCCGCCAGTGCCCGCCAGTTGATCCCCTACATTTCCGATGCCGTCCCCGGTTGGTTTCAGGCCACGCTAGCGCTCTACGATGCGCAGGGCAAGCAGGTGGACTACGCCGACCACTTCCTTTTCCACCCCGATCCGGTCCTCCATTACGAGATCCCCGGCGAGGGCGAATACGTGCTCGAGATCCGGGATGCCATTTACCGCGGCCGCGAGGATTTCGTCTACCGCATCGCCGTGGGTGAGTAGCCCTTCGTGACCGGCATCTTCCCCCTGGGCGGCAAGGCCGGTGCTCGAACCAACCTCGAAATCAAGGGCTGGAATCTCCCGGTCGCCAAACTCACCGAGAATAACAAACACCGCACCGCCGGGATCTATCCCCTTTCCCTGCGCAAAGGCGAATGGGTTTCCAACCATGTACCCTTTGCCGTCGACACTCTGCCCGAGCGCGTCGAGAAGGAGCCGAACGACCAGCCCAAGAGCGCGCAGCGGGTCAAGCTTCCGCTCATGGTGAAAGGGCGCATCGATCGCCCCGGCGACTAGGATGTGCTCCGTTTCGATGGCCGCGCCGGCGACGAGATTGTCGCCGAGGTGTTTGCCCGCAGGCTCGATTCCCCCCTGGATTCCGTGGTCAAGCTGACCGACGCCAGCGGTCGCCAACTGGCCTTCAACGACGATTTCGAGGACAAGGGCGCCGGGTTGATCACGCACCAGGCCGATTCCCGGATCCTCATCAAGCTGCCCGCCCAGGGAACCTACTATCTCCACTTAGGCGATGCGCAGCAGAAGGGCGGCCCCGAGTACGCCTACCGCCTGCGCATCAGCCGCCCGCAGCCCGATTTCGCGCTGCGTGTCGTGCCCTCCACCATCAACGTTCGCCCCGGCATGACCGTGCCGCCGGAACGCATGGACCAACCCCGCAGCCTCCACCTCGAGGGCAGCGCAATGATTCAGGGGCGCGAGATGCGCCGGCCGGGCGTTCCCGCCGAAGATATGATGCCAGCTTTCGCCTACCGCCATCTTGTCCCCACGAAAGACTGGATGGTTTCGGTGAACGGACCCGGGCGGGCCGCCGCCGCTTGGAAGCTCGTCGGCGCCACGCCCGTGAAGGTTCCCGGCCGGCTCTTCCTACCCTTGGGGCGCTTTGCGGGCCAGGTTCAGTTGGCGTTGAACGACCCCCCGGAAGGCATCTCTATGGAAGTATCGCCTCTGCGGGACGGTGTGTCCCTCCAACTGCGCGCCGACGCGCACAAAGCAAAACCCGGCCTCCGAGGCAACCTGATCGTCGACGCTTTCCTGGAAAGAACCGTGACTCCCCCCGACGGCCGGCCCCCCGTCAAACGCCGCCAGCCTCTCGGCACCCTCCCCGCGATCCCCTTCGAAATCGTCGCGACCACCCTGCCCCGGCCGTAACCTCGCAATCCTGCGTCGGCGCTGCCGATCAAAGCTAGGGGTTGGTAGGGACGGGCAGATTCGAACTGCCGGCCTGCCGCTTAGGAGGCGGCCGCTCTATCCATGCTGAGCTACGTCCCCCAATCCTCTTATTCTATCGCTGGGCCGCCGCCCAACGCTTGAGGCCCTTACGCCCGATGTCGGTGCGGTAATGCATGCCCTCGAAATGGATTCTCGAGACCGCCTGGTACGTCCGTTCGATGGCGCCCGCCAGGTTGGGCCCCGACGCCGTGACCCCAAGCACGCGGCCGCCCGCCGTTTCCACGCCGTTTTGCCCGGCTCGCGTGCCGGCGTGGAACACCGCCGCCCCGGCCGCCTCGGCCTGCTCGATCCCTTCGATACGGTCGCCTTTGCGCGGAGTGCCAGGGTACCCCGCCGAAGCCAGGACAACGCACACCGATGGTTCGGACCGCCATGCCAGGCGGACCCCCCCGAGGTGGTGGTGCGCGGCTGCCATCAGGGCCTCGGCGAAGTCGCAATCCAGGCTGTGCAGGAGGGCTTGTGTTTCCGGATCGCCGAGCCGCACGTTGAACTCCAACACCTTCGGCCCGGCCGGCGTCATCATCAGACCCGCGTAGAGAAAGCCCGTGAACGGGCAGCCCTCGAAGCGCATTTGCTCGATCGAGGGCGCAATGATGCACTCCATGACGTACCGCCGCTGGGCCAGGTCCAGGATGCGGGAGTCGCAGTAGGCGCCCATGCCGCCCGTGTTCGGGCCGGTGTCGCCGTCGTACACGGCCTTGTGGTCCTGAGTGGGCTCGAGCGGCAAGACGTTTGTGCCGTCGCTTAGCACGATGAAGCTCACTTCCTCCCCCGTCAGGCATTCCTCGATCACCAGGCGCGAGCCGGCCTTGCCCACCAGTTCGCCAGACAGCAGACCGCGGACTGCGGCTTCGGCCTCGGCGCGGCTCGCCGCCACGATGACGCCTTTTCCCGCCGCCAGTCCGTCGGCTTTGAGCACCACCGGGACCCCGAATCGGTCCAGCGCCTCGAGCGCCTCCGCTTCCGTCTCAACCGTCACGAACTCGGCGGTGGGGATCCCCGCCCGTGTCATGAACTGCTTCGCGAAGATCTTGCTTCCTTCGAGCCGCGCGGCGGCCGCAACCGGGCCGACGATGGCCCGTCCCGCGGCTTGGAAAGCGTCCACCACGCCGGCAACGAGCGGCGCTTCGGGACCCACCACCGTGAGGTCGGCCCCGACCGACTCCGCTGCCCGCACCAGCTCCGCCGGGTCTTGCGGGTTCGCCGGGATCGGCGTAGCCAGGCGGGCCATGCCAGGATTCCCCGGAATCGCGAAGAGCGCCTCGACCGAGGTGCTCTGCGCCAACCGCCAGACCAGGGCGTGTTCCCGCGCGCCGCTTCCGATAACTAGAATTTTCAGAACGGAATCTCCGTATAAGCTATATTTATAGGTGACCGGGGAGGTTTGTCACCTTCCTCGCCACTTCCCTAGAATAGAGGAAAAGCTGGGCCTATATGCAAGCGAACGACCCTCGGCACCGCTACGACGTCGTGGTTGTTGGAGCCGGTCACGCCGGCTGCGAGGCAGCGCGGGCGTGCGCCCGGCTGGGAATGAAGACGGCGCTGGTGACGATGAACCTCGACCTCATCGCGCAGATGTCCTGCAACCCGGCGGTTGGCGGGATCGCCAAAGGGCACCTGGTGCGCGAGGTCGACGCGCTGGGAGGCGTGATGGGGGAACTGACGGATGAGGTGGGCATTCAGTTCCGCCTGCTGAACACGAGCCGCGGTCCCGCTGTGTGGTCGCCGCGCGCGCAGTGCGACAAGAGGCGCTATCGGGTGCGCATGCGCGAGGTGCTCGAGAGGGAGCCCAATCTGAGGATCCTTCAGGCCGAGGCCGCCGAGTTACTGTTCGAGGGTGACGCCGCGCGCCGCGTTCGTGGGGTGCGCCTAAGGGACGGCCGGGCGCTCGTGTGCGACGCCGTCGTCGTCACGACGGGCACGTTCCTCAATGGCTTGGCTCACATTGGCGAGGCGGTTTACAGTTGCGGGCGCAGCGGGGAGCCTCCATCCAGCCTGCTCGGCGACCAGTTGCGCTCGCTCGGGCTGCAGTGGAGCCGCTTAAAGACCGGGACGCCCCCGCGGCTCGATGGGCGTACCATCGATTGGTCCCGGTTCGAGCCGCAATCGGGTGACCCGGAGCCTACGCCGTTTTCCTTCCTGACCGAGCGCATAGGCCGGCCCCAAATCCAGTGCTACATCGGCTACACCACCGACGAGACCCGGCGCATTCTGCGCGAAGCAGTTCCCCGGTCCCCACTGTACAGTGGGCAGATCGAAGGCATCGGCCCGCGGTACTGTCCGTCGATCGAGGACAAGATCGTCAAGTTCCCGGACAAGCCGCGTCACCAGATCTTCCTCGAGCCGGAAGGCCTTGACACTTACGAGGTCTACGTGAACGGCATGTCCACAAGCATGCCGATCGATGTCCAGACAGCGATGATCGCCTCGGTTCCCGGCTTGGAAAAGGCGGAAATGCTCCGGCCCGGCTATGCGATCGAGTACGACGCAATCGATGCCCGGGAGCTGCGGCACTCCCTGGAAGTGAAAGCGATCGGGGGGCTCTTCCTCGCCGGTCAGATCAATGGCACGTCGGGCTACGAGGAAGCTGCATGCCAAGGTATTGCCGCTGGAATCAACGCGGCCCGCCGCGTGAGTGGCTCGCCGCCCGTCGTGGTCGGCCGCAGCGAGGGCTACACGGGAATCCTGATCGACGATCTCGTGACGAAAGGGGCTGACGAGCCGTACCGCATGTTCACCTCGCGCGCCGAATTCCGGCTGCGCTTACGGATCGACAATGCCGACGAGCGGCTGACGCCGATCGGGCGTCGCGTGGGTTTGGTCACTGACGAACGCTGGCGTGTATTCGTGAGAAAGCAGGAGCAGAAGGCCAGGCTCTCGGCGCTGTTCCGCGAGACTCGCATGGAACCGGGCAAGCCTCCGGGCATTGGCCTCGCTGCCGAAGACCGGCCGACTTTGATGCAGTGGCTTCGGCGTCCGGAAGCCTCCGTGGCGACGCTGAAGGCCTGGGCCGCGGCGTCGCTCAAGGAAGAGCCGGTCCGGGGAGTTCTCGCGACTATCGAGACGGAGGCCAGGTACTCCGGCTACATCCTGCAACAGGAGCGCCAGAACGAGAGGCTGCAGGATGCCGAAGGTCGCAGGATACCCGAGCAGTTCGAGTATTCCGGGCTGCCCGGGCTTTCGCGCGAAGTGCGCGGCAAGCTCGAGCGGGTGCGGCCGCGGACCCTCGGCCAGGCGGCACGCATCCCCGGCGTAACGCCCGCCGCCGTAGCCGTCCTGGGTGTGTACCTGAGCCTGGGTGCGCCCCACAGAAGCGCATGAGTGACGAACGCGTGTTTTCGGAGCTATTGAGCCGTCATTTCGGGTCGATCCGGCCTCTTTCTCCGCTCGAGATCTCCAGGCTCCAGAGCCACTACGAGTTGCTCGTGCGATGGAACAAGGTGCTCAACCTCACTTCCGTCCGGCGGGTGGAGGAGGCGGTCGTGAGGCACTACTGCGAGTCGCTGTTCCTCGCTGCTCATCTGCCGGGGGAGCCCGTTTCGGTGATCGATGTCGGCTCGGGGGCCGGCTTCCCTGGTATTCCTCTCGCGGTCCTGCGTACGGATTGCCGCGTCACCCTGGCCGAGTCGCACCAGCGCAAAGCCGTCTTCCTCAGGGAGGCTACCCGCAGTTACGCTCATGTGCGGGTGGAGGCCCGCCGGGCTGAAGACATTCCAGGCAGTTTCGACTGGGTCGTCGCCCGGGCTGTGCGCTGGGAACGAGTGCTGCTGCTGGCCCGCCGTTGGGTTGGGCTGTTGGTCGGCCAAGAGGATGCCCAGGCCATCAATCTCTCTGCCGGCTTTGAGTGGCTCCCGGCTGTTCCGCTGCCGTGGGGCAGGAGCAGGGTTCTGGTCCGCGGAGTCCGGTCGTTCGTATCGCAGGGGGGCTCCACGTGGAACATCCCGGAACAACGGTCCACCACCTCCCAGCTTGTTTCACGTGGAACGTGATAGCATGTGGTGTTCCCACCAGGAGCATTTGCTTTGGGACGCGTAATCGCCATTGCCAATCAGAAGGGCGGGGTCGGCAAGACCACCACCGCCATCAACCTCGGCGCCTCCCTGGCTGCAAACGATCTCCGAGTCCTTGTCATAGACTCCGATCCCCAGGGCAACTCTACCACAGGTCTCGGTGTACAGAAGAACGCCGCCGGCCTCACGCTATATGATGCGCTGCTCGGCCAGCATCCACTCAGTGCCGCCATCGCCTCAACCAGCTTCGAGGGCCTTGATGTCATCCCCGCCGACAAGAACCTTGTCGGCGCCAACATCGAGCTCGTAGACCTCGATGATCGCGAGTTCCGGCTCCGTGAGAAACTGAAACCCCTCCGCGACTCCTATCATTTCGTGCTCATCGACTGCCCTCCCGCACTCGACCTCCTGACCCTCAACGCGTTGGTTGCGGCCGACTCCGTGCTGGTCCCCATCCAGTGCGAGTTCTTCGCCCTGGAAGGCGTCTCCGAGCTCATGGACACCATCGACCGCGTCCGCGCCTCCTTTCACCACTCCCTCGCCATCGAGGGCATCCTTCTCACCATGTACGACGACCGCACCAACCTCGCACGCCAGGTTGCGGAGGACCTCAGGGAGTTTTTCGCCGATGAAGTCTTCCGCACCGTGATACCAAGGAGCATCCGCCTCGCCGAGGCCCCCAGCTACGGCAAGCCCATCCTCCTTTACGACCTCCGCTCTCGCGGGGCCGAGAGTTACATCAAGTTGGCCAAGGAGATACTCGCCAATGAGCAAGGCCTCACAAGCTCCTCGCAGGGCGCTCGGTAAGGGCCTCACCGCGCTGCTTTCCAGCCGCACCGCGCCGACGTCCGAACCACATCCGGCGCCCCACCCCAGCCCCGAGACGCTGTCCCACCTCCCCATCGCCCTCATCGACCCCAACCCCCTCCAACCCCGCACGGTCTTTCACCCCGACCGCCTCCAGGAACTCGCCGACTCCATTCGGACCAACGGCATCATCCAGGCGCTCATCGTCCGGCCCCACCGCGATCGCTATCAGCTCGTCGCCGGAGAACGCCGCTGGCGCGCCGCCAAACTCGCCGGCCTCTCCGACGTCCCCGCCGTCGTGCAGAACGTCACCGACGAGCGCCTTCTCGAGATCACCCTCGTCGAGAACATCCAGCGCGAGGACCTCAACCCCATCGAGGTCGCCCACGCCTTCGACCGCCTGGCGCGCGAGCTCAACCTCAGCCACGACGACATCGCGCGCCGCACTGGCAAAGACCGCAGCACGATCACCAACACGCTCCGCCTGCTCAAGCTCCCCGCCGATGTCCAGCAACTCGTCTCCGAGCGCCGCCTTTCTGTGGGTCACGCCCGGGCGATCCTCGGTCTGCCCAGCGAGGACCTCCAGCGCCAGGTGGCCGAGAAATCCAGCTCACAGGGTCTCTCCGTACGGCAGGTGGAACGCCTGGTTCAGCGAATGACCAGCCCTCGCGAGCCCATACCGGTAGAACAGGTGGGCGACCCGAATGTCCAGGCTGCCATCGCCGAACTCGAGCGAGTCCTCGGCACGCGCGTCCGCATCGCCGCCAAGGCAGACAACCGAGGCCGGATCGAAATCGACTACTACTCCACTGAGGACCTCGACCGCATCTATTCCCTGATCGTGCGCGAGGAGAGAACCTGAGGACTGGTGCCGGCGGCTGGACTCGAACCAGCGACCTTGGGATTATGAGACCCACGCTCTAACCACCTGAGCTACACCGGCACGACTGGCGTCTCTCCCAGCCTATTCGTTCCCTCGAGATCTTGTCAAACCTGCCGTTCACGCGCCGCATCATTAACATTCCTTAATCTTCGTATATTGACAGCAACCGAATACAGGTGCATATTGGAGGTGGAACACTGGGGTGGCAGTGCCGCCTCGGTTTCCGGGCTCCAGGAGATGGAGTCCCAATCACGGCCCTTCCTGCTTGTTGAGGAGGTCGTAGCTAATAGGAGGAAGTCACTATAGAACGTCCACATGACGGGCGGCTACCTGCTTCCCCGGCTGACTGGCTGTAGACCTTAGACGCTTGCTGGCACCCGAACGCACCAGCGCGCCGCGGCACATTGCACCGCGCGATAAGGCATTATACGGCCAGCGTCACGAGCGGAACCGGCTTGCGCCCAGGCGCCAGTCGGACTCCGAGAATCGTGCCAGCGGGGAGCCGGCGGTCGCCCTTTTCTCTATTTGCACCCATGCGAGCAACCCGTGAATGCCGTTGAACTTCAAGGAGTCTCCAAGAGTTATGCCATCTACGATTCCCCCGGCGACCGCCTGAAGGAGCTCGCCACCTTTCACCGGTATTCGTTCCACCGCGATTTCTGGGCGCTGCGCGGCCTGGGTTTCCACATTCGCAAGGGCGAGACCTTCTGCATCATCGGAGAGAACGGCTCGGGCAAGAGCACGTTGCTGCAACTGGTCGCCGGCATCCTCCAGCCCACCGAGGGCGCCGTCTCCGTCCAGGGACGCATTTCGGCGCTGCTCGAGCTCGGCTCCGGGTTCAATCCCGAGTTCACCGGACGCGACAACGTGTACATGAACGGGGCCATTCTGGGCTTCTCCTCCCGGCAGATGGATCAAAAGTACAAGGCCATCGAGGAATTCGCCGAGATCGGCGACTTCATCAACCGGCCCGTGAAAACGTATTCCAGCGGCATGGTGGTCCGCCTGGCCTTCGCGGTTGCCATCCATGTGGACCCCGACATCCTCCTGGTGGACGAGGCCCTCTCGGTGGGAGACATCTACTTCCGCCAGCGCTGCATGCGCAAGGTCCACGAGCTTCGCTCGCAGGGCATCACGATTCTGTTCGTTTCCCACGCCATCGGCGATGTCAAGGCGATCGGCGACCGCGCCCTGTGGCTCGAGCAAGGCCGCATCAAGGACCTGGGCGACACGGACCGCGTGGTGGCCAAGTATCTCGCGGCCATGGTGGAGAAGGACTCGGCCTACCGCACCCTCCGCAAGCGCCCCGCGCCCACCCGAGCCGAGCAGAACATCGCCCCCGAGGTGGTCGACTGCATTCCCAACATCGACCACCGCTACGGGGATGGCCGCGCCGAGGTCCTGGGCATCGCCGCCTTCGACGCCAACGGCCGCCCGCTGCATCTCCTCGAGCCCCTCTCCCGCGTCGTCGTCCGAATCAGCGTGCGAGCCAAGGAGGAGCTCTCACTGCCCATCGTCGGCTTCATGTTGCGCAACCATCTCGGAATCGATTTCTCGGGCACCAACACGTCGCGCGAGGGGTTCGACCTCCCGCCCATGGCTCCCGGCGACATCTACACGGTGGACTTCCACCTGGACCTGCCGGAGCTCTATCCCTCCTTCTTTTCCTTCTCGCCCGCCATCGCCGACGGGACGCTCCATAGTTACCGGATGTGCGACTGGATCGACAACGCGCTGACCATGCAAATGGGACACAGCCAGGGCCAGATCTACGGCTACCTCCACCTTCCCTGCAAGGTGGAGCTGAACGGCCGCCTCGCCGCCCCGACGGAGGTCAGCGTTGATTGAATTCACGGGCGAGCGCGTGATCCCCGGGCAGGTCGACGCCGACCTTTGGAACGAGCACCTGGCGCGCTACGCTTTCGCCGCCCCCTTCGCCGCCGGCCGGCGCGTGGTCGATGCAGGTTGCGGCGCCGGGTATGGCGCGGCCGCGCTGGCCCCCGCCGCGCGCACCGTTCTTGGTGTGGACGCCTCCGCCGACGCCATACGGTACGCCCGCGAGCACTACTTCGCGCCCAACCTCGGCTTCCTGCCTGCGTCCTGTGCGGCGCTGCCGCTCCCGGACGCCTCGGTGGATCTCGTGGTCGCGCTCGAAGTGATCGAGCACCTGGCGGAATGGCAGCGGTTTCTCGATGAAGCCCGCCGCGTGCTGACTCCCGCCGGGCGGCTCATCGTGTCCACGCCAAACAAGGAATACTACGCGGAATCGCGCCGCCTCACGGGTCCCAACCCCTACCACGTTCATGAATTCGAATTCGAGGAGTTCTCGGCGCAACTGCGCGAGTTGTTTCCTTACGTCACTCTGTTCTTCCAGAACCATGTCGAGGGCATCAGCTTCCAACCGCTGGTGAGCAGCCCGGAGGTTCCCCCCGAAGTCCGCGCAGGACCCGGCACGGCCGATCCCGCCGCGGCGCATTTCTTCATCGCGCTGTGCTCGTTGGAGCCGCAACCCGCCGCACGCGCATTCCTCTACCTCCCCGGCACCGGCAACGTCCTCCGCGAGCGCGAGTTGCACATCGGACGGCTCGAAGCCGAGGTGGCCACCAAGGACCGCTGGCTGGACCACCTCCGCACGGAAAAGCAAGACCTCGTCGACATGTTCCGCGCCCAGACCGCCCAACTTGAGCGCAGCAACCGCTGGGCCGAAGAGCTCGACGACAAGCTCCACTCGGCCCAGGACCGCGTTGTCGAGCTCCAGAACGAGCTCCAGCAGACCATCTCCGGCTACCAGGCCTCCATCGCCGCCTACGAAACCCAGGCGGCACAGCTCACCGACGACCTCCGCTCCGCCCAGGACCGCATCGTCGCCCTCCAGCAGGAGCTCCAGCAGACCATCGCCGCTTACGAAGCGCAGGTCGCCGAACTCGCCCGCGAGAACCGCGCGAAAACCCAGTGGGCGCAAGAGCTCGACGACAAGCTCCACTCGGCCCAGGACCGCGTTGTCGAGCTCCAGAACGAGCTCCAGCAGACCATCTCCGGCTACCAGGCCTCCATCGCCGCCTACGAAACCCAGACGGCACAGCTCACCGACGACCTCCGCTCCGCCCAGGAGCGCATCGTCGGCCTCCAGCAGGAGCTGCAGGACAGCAACCGCTGGGCGCAAGACCTCGACCAGAGGCTCCACTCCGCCCAGGACCGCATCGTCGACCTCCAGCAGGAGCTCCAGCAGACTACCGCCGCCTACGAAGCGCAGGTCGCCGAACTCGACCGCGAGAACCGGGCCAAAGCCGAGTGGGCGGCCGGCCTCGACGCGCAGCTCCATTCCGCCCAGGACCGCATCGTCGAGCTCCAGCGCCAGCTCCACCAGACCATCGCCGGCTACGAAGCGCAGGTCGCCGAACTCGACCGCGAGAACCGGGCCAAAGCCGAGTGGGGGGCCGGTCTCGACGCGCAGCTCGAGGCCAAAGGCGAGGAACTGCGGACCTGCATTCGCTTGCTCGATACGGCGGAAAAGACGGTGGTGGAGCGCACCGCCTGGGGGCTGCGCCTGGAAGCGGAACTCAAGCGGCTCGAAACGCAGTTCGAGATGGTCCGTGCATCGCGCTGGGTGAAGCTCGGGCGGTCGGTTGGACTGGGCCCGGAGCTGCCGCCCGTTTGACATGGCTAAGCTGAAGCGCTTTCTCCGCAGCCTTCCTCTGCTGTTGCTTTGCCCGCTGCTGCTGACGGCGGCGGCGCTGGCGATGGCCGCCGCGGACCTCCTCTGGCTCGCGTTCGGCCGCCGGCAGCGGCCCGCGGACACCTCCCCGCGCCACAGCGCGGCCACCGTGGTCATTCCGAACTGGAACGGCCGCGACCTGCTGGAGCACTACCTCCCCTCGGTCATCACGGCCCTGGACGGCAATCCGGAGAACGAGATCCTCGTCGTGGACAACGGCTCCACCGACGGCAGCGCCGAATTTCTCCGCGAGCGGTTCCCGCAAGTCAGCCTCCTCGCCCTTAACGAGAACCTCGGCTTCGGCGGCGGTTCCAACGCCGGCGTTCGAGCCGCCCGGAACGACATCGTAGCGCTGCTCAACAGCGACATGCGGGTCGAGCCGGGTTTCCTCCAGCCACTTCTGGAGGGCTTCGAAGCCCCGGACGTGTTCTCGGTCGGCTGCCAGATCTTCTTCTCCGATCCCGCGCGAAGGCGTGAGGAAACGGGCCTGACCCAAGGCTGGTGGCGGGATGGCGGCCTGCGCGTGCGGCACCGAATCGACGACGCCATCACGGACCTCTACCCATGCTTCTACGGCGGTGGCGGCTCCTGCGCCTTCGACCGGCGCAAGTTCCTCGAGCTCGGCGGATTCGACCCCTTGTTGGCGCCTTTCTACCTGGAAGACACCGACCTCGGCTACCTGGCGTGGAAACGCGGCTGGCGGGTGCTGTATCAGCCGCGCAGCGTTGTGTTTCACGAGCACCGGGGCACGATCGGGAAGCACTTCCGCGAGGAACAGATCCAGGCGGTGTACCACAAGAACTTCATCCTGTTCTGCTGGAAGAACATCCACGAGTGGCGCCGGCTGGCGTCCCACCTCGCGTTCACCTTCGGCGACGCGCTGGCCAGCGCCGCGCTCGGCGACTCCGCGGGACGGGCCAACGCGCAGGGCGTCTGGCGGGCATTCCGGCAACTGCCGCGGGCGCTCGGTTCGCGCTGGCGCGCTCGCAGTCTCGCCGCGATCCGCGATACGGAGGCCCTCCGCCGCCCGCTGGGCGGCTACTATCGCGACCGTTTCGAGCCGCTCCGGCCCGCCGCGCCTCAGGTAGACGAAAAACTCCGCGTTCTGTTCGTCTCGCCCTACCCGATCTGCCCGCCGCAACACGGCGGCGCTGTGTTCATGTATCACGCGGTGCGCGAGCTGGCGCGCCTGGCGGAGGTCCACCTGCTGTGCCTGCTCGATCACCCCTCCGAGCGGGATGCGCATCGCGACCTGGCCGAGGCCTGCGCCTCCGCCGAGTTCCTGGTGCGCATGAAAGGCCGGTCCAGCTCCTTCGGGTCCGTCGTGCCACACTCCATCCACGAGTTCTCCAACGACGACCTCGAGTGGCTCATCCATCGCCAGATCTGCACGGGGGGGATCGACGTCATTCAGCTCGAGTACACCGCGCTGGCGCAATACGCGGGCCACTACCGGCGCTTGGTCTGCGCCGTGTTCGAGCACGACATCTACTTTCAGTCGATCGGGCGGGGCCTGGCGGAATCGCGCAGCCTCTCCTGGAAGCTCACGGCCGGGATCGAGTACCTGCGCGCTCTGCGCTACGAGCTGCGCACGCTCCCCGAAATCGACCGCATCCAGGTCTGCTCCGCCGAGAACCAGGCCTTCCTGCTTTCGTTCCTGCCCGGGCTGGCCGGCCGGGTGCAACACGGCCTGCGCGCCATCGTCGATACCTCGAGCTACGGCTTCCGGACCGGCGGACGCGAGCCCGCGACCATGCTGTTCCTGGGAAGCTTCCGCCACCTGCCGAACCAGGCCGCGCTGACCTGGTTCACGCGGAAAGTGCTGCCGCGAATACTCGAGCGGCGGCCGGAAGCCCGCCTGGTGGTGGTGGGAGCGCAGGCGCCCCCGCGCCACGGTCTCCCGCCGTCGGAGGCCATCGAGCTCCGCGGGCTGGTGGACGACATCCGCGAGCCCCTCTCGCGCTATGCGGTCTTCGTCTGCCCCATCCGGAGCGGCTCGGGAATCCGGGTGAAGCTGCTGGAGGCGTTCGCCGCCGGCATTCCGGTCGTCTCCACGCGGCTGGGGGCGGAGGGTTTGGCCAGGACCGACGGAGAGTTCTGCGCGCTGGCGGAGGATCCCGCGCAATTCGCGGAGAAGATCCTGGCTCTGTTCGACCACCCCGAGCTGGCCGCGCAGATGGCCGAACGAGCCCGGCGGGAGGTCGAAGCCAATTGGGACGCCGCCGCGACCACCCGGAAGCTGGTCGACAGCTATTGGGAAGCCCTGCGCGAGAAGCGCGGCGATCGGGCGCCCGCGCGGGCGCTTACTTGCCCTTGAGATCGCGCTGCAAGCGCGCCACGATGCGGCCCGCGGTACGGTCCAACTCCGCGGAGGACGTGTCTTTCGGCTGTTCGTAGAGCGACCAGAGCACGACGCGGCTCCGGGGGTCGATCAGGAAAATGGTTCCCTTGCTCCTCCCAGACGCGGCGGCTGGCGGGGCGGACGCTTCCTTCAGCTTGATCTCGGGTGGAGTCTCCGGTTTGGCTTCCTCGCCGGTCTTGGCGGGCGCCGGCTGGGGCTTGGGCGCCTGCGGCTCGGGGTAGAGTTCCGCCAGACGCTCCTCCAGCCCTGTTCCGATGCGGTCCGCCAACACGGCATCCGCCTTCTTCGGGTCCGTCACCACCTGGAACAGGCCCGCGTTGGTGATCCGGTTGGCGAGGTGCTGATCCAGACCGCTCCCCATCGGAAGCACGTACACGGAATGAACGTTTGCGAGTTGCGCCTTGGCGGTCGACGCCAGGGCAAGAAAGCCGGAGAGTAGAACGGCGGCGATTTTCATGGCAAGTACCATCATAATAGGATTTGCGCGAGCGACTACTGCTGATCGCGGGGGCGCTGGTGGCGTTTGGCGGCGCCGCCTGGGGCTCCTTTCATTTCGACGACTACGCGATCTTCTCCGACCCGGTGCTCACGTCTCCGTCGGGGTGGTGGGAAGTGTGGGGACCGCTCTACACGCGGCCGCTGACCTACTTCACGTTCTGGCTGAACTACCAGCTCGGCGGGCGCGAACCCCTGGGGTATCACCTGTTCAACCTGGCGTTGCACATCGGCGCCGTCCTGCTGCTGTGGGAACTGCTCCGGCGTGTCATCCCGCCGAGGGCCGCTCTGATCGGGGCGCTGCTGTTTGCGATCCACCCGATTCAGAGCGAGGCCGTGGCCTACGTTTTCGCGCGCGCGATTCTGCTGGCGGCAGTGTTCTGCCTGCTCTCGGCGATCGCATGGCTGGATGGCCGGAGCTGGCTGGCAGTGGCCTGGTTTGCCGTGGCGCTGCTGGGGAAGGAAGAGGCGGCGGCGTTTCCCCTGGTGCTGTGGATGCTGGAGCGCGGGCAGCGGCGACGCACGATCGGGCCGATTCTGGCCATGCTGGCGCTCTCGCTCGCGGCTGGACTGCGCGTCGTCTGGGTGGCCAGGACGCTGGGCACGGGCGCGGGCGTGGGGCCGGGCCTTTCCCCGTGGACCTATCTGGCAGCGCAGGGGGCGGCGATCCTTCGGTACCTGCGGCTGGTGGTGGTCCCGTGGGGGTTCACCGTGGATGCCGAGATCCACGCGGGTTGGACGGCGTGGCTGGCCTGGGCGGCGCTCGCGGCCGCCCTCGCGCTGGCTTGGAAACGGAACTGGATCGCTTTCCTGGCCGCACTGGTGCTGCTGGTTCCTTCCTCGTCGGTGTTTCCTGCGGCGGACCTGGCGGCGGACCGCCGAATGTACCTGCCCATGCTGGCGCTGGCGCCTGGGGCGGGACTGCTGCTGGCCCGCTTGCGCACGCGCTGGGTTGCCGGAATCGCCGTGGTGTTGGTAGCGCTGAGCATCGGGCGGATGCAGGTATGGCGGACCGAGCAGTCGCTCTGGGAAGAAGCGGAGCGCCGGGCCCCCGGGAAGATCCGGCCGAAGATCCAGCTCGCGCGGGTGGCGGGGCCGGAGCGTGCACTGGAACTGCTCCGCGAGGCGCTGGCGCTCGCGCCCGAGGACCCGCAGGTGGCCTCCGAGATGGGGAGGCTCTATCTGGAATCCGGAAGGGCACCTGGGGCGCTGGCGGAGTTCGGCCGGGCCCTGGCGCTCGAGCCGCGAAACCCCCGGGCGCTGAGCAACCGCGGCGCGGCCTTGCAAGCCCTGGGCCAGACCGAGGCCGCGCGCCGGGATTTCGAGCGCGCCCTGTCGCTCGATCCCTGCCTGTTCGAGGCGCGCTTGAACCTGCGGGAAGGCCCGGGTCCCGGATGCCGGTACACGCCGGAGCAGCGGCGGGCGCTCACTGGCCCGTGATTGTTTACTATGGATGAGGTGCGGCTGCCGTAGCGATCGGCTTCCTCTCATGTACAAAGAACAACGCATCACGGTCGTGATCCCCTGCCTGAACGAGGAGCAGGGCATCGAGCAGGTGCTCAAGCGCATGCCCGCGTTCGTGGACGAGGTGATCGTGGTCGACAACGGCTCGAGCGATCGCACCTCGGAAGTCGCGCGGGCGCTTGGCGCGTTGGTGATTCGGGAGGGCGTGCGCGGCTACGGGCGCAGCTACCGGCGCGGGTTCGCCAGCGCCACCGGCGATCTCATCGTCACGCTGGACGGCGATCACAGCTACCCGGTGGATGCCATTTCCTACCTGCTGGAGGCGTTCCTCCACCTGGACGTCGATTTCCTCAACGCCTCGCGTTTCCCCGTGCGCGACCGCAAGGCCATGAGTTTCAAACACAAGGCGGGCAACCTGCTGCTGTCGCTGGCCATGTCCATCCTGTACTTCCGCTGGGTGAGGGATTCGCAGTCCGGCATGTGGGTGTTCCGCCGCGCCATCCTGGCGGACATGAACCTGGAATCCGACGGGATGGCGTTTTCCGAGGAGATCAAGATCGAAGCTCTCAAGAACCGGCACATTCGCTTTCGGGAGATCTCGATTCAGTACTCGTCGCGGCTGGGAGAGACGAAGCTGAACCCCTGGCGCGATGGGATGTACAACCTCTGGTTCCTGCTGAAAAAACGGTTTGCAAGAGTGCGGAAAAGATGATAGTATGAACGTGCTACCCGCCCGCGGTTCGTAGTTCTCCCATGGCTCAGAGACCCGCAGGAGTCGTGTCCGGGACTACGGTGATCATTCCTCACTGGAATCGTCGCGACCTGATCGAGCGCTTGTTGGACCAGGTTCGCAGCCAGACGTGCCCGGTCGAGGAGATCCTTGTCGTGGACAACGGATCGCAGGATGGATCGGTGGAACTGGCCAGAAGCAAAGGGGCGCGCGTGATCGCGCTGGAACGCAACCTCGGCTTCAGCGGGGCGGTAAACCGCGGAATCCGGGAGGCGCGCACCGACTGTATCGCCATCCTGAACAACGACGTGGAACCGCAGCCGGACTGGCTGGAGCGCCTGCACCGGGCGGTCGGCGAGCCCGGCGTCTTCTTCGCGACTGGGAAGCTGCTGAGCGCCGCGCGGCCCGACTTGCTCGATGGCGCCTTCGATACCATCTCCCGCGGCGCCTGCCCCTGGCGGGCGGGGCGGGGGCGGCGGGACGGGCCCGAGTGGTCGCGCCCGCGGCGCATCCGCATGGCGCCTTTTACGGCGGTGCTGTTCCGCGCCGAGTTGTTTCGCAAGGTTGGGCTGCTGGACGAGCGCTTCGGGTCCTACCTGGAGGACGTGGATTTCGGGCTGCGGTGCGCCATGCAGGGCTACACCGGCCTGTATGTGCCGGAAGCGGCGGCCCGCCACATCGGAAGCGCGACCCTGGGCCGGTGGCACCAGGAGACGGTGCGCCTGAATGCGCGCAACCAGGTGCTGCTGGTGGCCAAGCATTACCCTGGGCGCTATTTGTTTCGCTACGGCTGGCCCATCTTGGCCGGACAGTCGCTGTGGGGCCTGGTGGCCCTCCGGCACGGACGGGGCGTTCCCTATTTGCGCGGAAAACTGGAAGGCCTGGCGCTGTTTCGCCGAGTGCGCCGCGAGGTGGTGCGCGCCGGAGGATGGCCCCGAGGCCTGTCGAGGATTCTGGAGCAGAGTGAAGCGGAGATTTACGACTTGCAGCGCCGGACCGGCTTCGACCGCTACTGGCGCCTGTATTTCGCACTGACATGAGCACCCTCGGTGTCGTCGTAGTGACGCACAACTCGGAAGCGGTGATCGGCGCGTGCCTGGACTCGCTGCGGCAGGCGGACGCCGAAATCGTGGTAGTGGATAACGCCTCCGCGGACGGGACCCGGCAGGAGGTTCTGCGGAGGCCGGAGATCGCTCTGATTGCGAACCCGTGGAACCGGGGGTTCGCGGCCGCGGTGAACCAGGGCTTCGAGGCGCTGGACTGTCCCTACGTGCTGCTGCTGAATCCGGATACGGAGTTGGCCGGCGGCCTTGACGACCTGGTGGCTGGCTGCGGCCAGGACGGAGTGGCTGCGGCAGGCGGCAAACTGGTGGACGAGCGCGGACGGCCGCAGACCGGCTTCATGGTTCGGCGCTTCCCCTCGGCCGCCTCGCTCAGTCTGGAGGCGCTGGGGGTGAACCGGCTGTGGCCGGGCAATCCTGTCAACCGGCGGTACCGCTGTGCGGATCTGGATCCCGAGGCGCCGGCGCAGGTGGACCAGCCGGCCGCCGCCTTCCTGCTGGTCCGGCGCGAGGTCTGGCGGCGGCTGGGCGGCTTCGACGAGTCGTTTGCGCCGCTTTGGTTCGAGGATGTCGATTTTTGCAGACGCGCGGCCGCCGAGGGGCATCGGCTTCGGTACGTGCCCACGGCGGTGGCGAAACACAAGGGGGGGCACTCCGCCGGCCAGTTGCCCCCGGCTGCCCGTGAGCTGTATTGGTATGGTACGCTCTTAAGGTATGCGGCTAAGCACTTTCGCCGCTCGGCTCTCGCGGTGGTGTGCGCGGCGGTCGTGCTGGGCTCCATCCTCCGGACGGGTTGGGGAATTGTCCGTTGGAAGAGCCTGAAACCTGTCTTGGTTTATGGTAGTGTAATTCGTCTGGCCGGTTTGCATCTGGTTTTCGGCCAGGGCGGAGGCCGCAGTCTATCGTCCGCCTTGGTGGGACGACAGGGAACACAGGATCCGGTAGCTGTTTAACAAGTTCACAATTCATGGCCTACACTGATTTCGTAACCATCGCGGTAGTCACATTCAACAGCGGCCGGTTCATCAAGAGGTGTCTGGAATCGGTTCTGGCCCAGCGCTATCCCGTCAAGGAGGTCATCGTTGTCGACAATGCCTCCACCGATGGGACCCCGGCCGTCCTCGAGCAGTTCGAAGAATCCTGCCGGGTGATCTTCAACGATACCAACATCGGCTTCGCGGCCGCGCAGAACCAGGCCATCAAGCTGTCGCGCGGGGACTGGGTCCTGACCTTGAACCCGGACATGCTGCTGACGCCGAACTTCATCGAGGCTCTGTTGAACGCCGGACACCTGGACCCCAGGGTGGGCTCGGTCTGCGGCAAGCTGCTGACGATGACGGCGAATTTCGCGCTTCCCCAGGAGCCGCTGGTGGATTCCACCGGGATCTACTTCACCCCGATGCTGCGTCACCTGGACCGCGGAAGCCAGGAAGCCGACAACGGGCACTTCCTGAACTTCGAATACGTGTTCGGAGCCACCGCCGCGGCGGCCCTGTACCGCCGCGAGATGATCGACGACATTTCGCTCGGGGGCGAGTTCTTCGACCCGGACTTCTTCGTCTACCGGGAAGATGCGGACGTGGCCTGGCGCGCGCAGTTGATGGGCTGGCGCTGCCTGTATACGCCGCATGCCCGCGGCTACCACGTGCGCAGCGTGCTGCCGGGCAACCGGCGGGCCTTGCCGGCGGTCATCAACATGCACTCGGTCAAGAACCGCTTCCTCATGCGCATCAAGAACATGACCGGCGATCTCTACCGGCGCAACTGGGTCTCGATCACCCTGCGCGACGTGCTGGTGATCTCCTGCTGCCTCCTGCGGGAGCAGACCTCGCTCAAGGCCTTCTGGTACCTGGCGAGGAACTGGAAGCGGGTTCGCGAGAAGCGCCGGGAGATCATGCAGCGGCGCCGCGTGAACGACGACTACATGGCGACGTGGTTCCAATACACTCCCGTGAGCAAGCCGCTTCCCAAGGCAACCGCCCCGGTAGCGCCACGGTACAAGACCGCCGGTGGCTCCCAAGCCGAACAGTTCGAGTACTAAGGTTGCGATCCTCGGGACCCGGGGCATTCCCGCGCGCTACGGGGGATTCGAGACCTTCGCCGAAGAACTGGGCACACGGCTGGCCGAGCGCGGCCACCAGGTGACGGTGTACTGCCGGGAGCGGCACCCCGAGCGGTACTACCGGGGCGTTCGGCTGCGCTACCTTCCCACCGTCAGGCACAAGTACGCGGACACGGTCGCGCATACCTTCCTGTCGACGCTCGACCTGCTCCTGCACCGCCAGGACGCGGCTCTCTACTGCAACGCCGCCAACGCGCTGTTTACGTTCCTTCCGCGGCTGTTCGGGATGCCGGTCGCGCTGAACGTCGACGGGCTGGAGCGCAAGCGCAGGAAATGGAACCTCCTTGGCCGGGCCTGGTACCGGATGTCGGAACGGCTGTCCACGCTGTTCCCCAGCGCCGTGGTCAGCGATGCGCGCAGCATCGCCGAGTACTACCAGGAGCGTTACGGCAAGCGCACGCACTTCATCCCATACGGAGCCGAGATCGGCAAAGTGACCACGGCGGAGGTCCTCGAGCGGCTCGGCCTGGAGCGCGGAAAGTACTTCCTGTACGTGAGCCGGATGGAGCCGGAGAACAACGCGCTTTTGGTACGGGAGGCCTTCGAGGGGCTGGCCACGGACCTGAAGCTGGCGCTGGTCGGCGACGCTCCCTACGCGCGCGCCTATATCGAGCGGGTGCGGAACACGCGCGACCCGAGGATCGTGATGCCCGGAGCGATCTACGGGCAGGGTTACCATGAGCTCACCTCGCACTGCTTCGCGTACATCCACTCGACCGAGGTCGGCGGGACGCATCCGGCGCTGATCGAGGCCATGGGCCGCGGAGCCCTGGTGCTTTACCTGAACACGCCCGAGAACGCGGAGGTCGCCGGCGGCGCCGGAATCCCGTTCGAGCGCGACGGCTTGGCGCGGCAGCTCCAACTCGCGCTGGACTTGAGCGAGGCGGAACGGGAACAATGGAGAGGCAGGGCCGTCGAGCGCGTCCGCGAGCGTTACACTTGGGACGCGGTCACCGACGATTACGAAAAGCTGTTGCTGAGCCTCTTGGGCAGATAGGAAACATGGAAGCAGCGCCGTTCCGATCCTGGGCCGAGGTTTCGCGCGGACAGATCGCGGAGAACTTTCGCCGCGTGCGCGCCCTGGTGGGCCCGGAAGTCGAGATCGTTGGCGTGGTGAAGGCCGACGCTTACGGGCACGGGGCCATCGAGGTGTCGCGCGTGCTCGAATCGGAGGGCGCGCGCTGGCTGGCGGTGAGCTTCATCGAGGAGGGCGTGGCGTTGCGCGAGGCGGGCATCAGCGCACGCATCCTGGTGATGGCGGATTGCCCGACCCTCGCCGGCGGGGCGCTGCTCGAGTACCAGTTGACGCCGGTGGTGCAATCGCTCGAGAGCCTGCGCGAACTCGACCGCTTGCTCGGAGGCGGCGCGCCGCGGCTGCGTTACCATCTCAAGATCGATACCGGCATGGGGCGCCTCGGAACGCGGGCCGGGGCGGCCGAGATCGCCACGGCGGTCAGCGAGGCCGCGCGCCTGGAGCTCGAGGGGCTCATGACGCACTTTGCGTCTTCGGCCGACTACAGCACGGCGCGCACCGACCGCCAGGTCCGGGCGTTCAACCAGCTTTGCGCGCAGTTGCGGGCGGCGGGCGTTTCACCGCCGTACCTGCACATGTCCAGCACCAACCCGATCGCCTACGGGCGGCGCGAGGCCTGGCAGAACATGGTGCGGCCGGGGCACGCGCTCTACGGCTACGTTTCGCCGGCGCGCGGCGAGGCCCCGCCGCGGGTGCTCGAGGTGGCCCCCGCGCTCACCTGGAAAGCGCGCGTCGTAACCGTTAAAGAGGTCCCCGAGGGCGCGCTGATCGGCTACGGCGGCATGTTCCGCGCGCCGCACCCGATGCGCATCGCCATCCTGGCGCTGGGCTACTCGGACGGGCTTTCGCACCGCCTCTCGAACCGCGGGCACGTCATCGCCGCCGGCCGGCTCGTACCGATCCTGGGCGCGATCTCGATGGACCTGACCACGATCGACGTCACCGAATCCCGGTCGGTCCGCGTCGGCGACGCGGTTACGCTGCTGGGGGCCGAGGGCGGCGTCTCGATCAACGCCCAGGAGATGGCGCGCACCGCCGGCACAATCTCCTACGACATCCTGTGCGGCATCCGGGCGCGGGTGAAGCGCGTGTACGTGTAAAGCGGCTCACGGCGCCAGAATGCTGAACCCCGCCTCGGAAGCAGCTTGACTCAGCCGCCGGTCGCAGCACAGAAACGCCCGCCCTGAGGGCGCCTCGCGACACCAAACCAACGCGGCGGCCAGCTCGAGCGCGCCGGCAGCGCGCAGGTCGAAGCGCGAAAGACACGCGTCGGCCAAGCCGCGCAGACGCATGGTCGGCTGGATCTCACGCCAGCACGACCGCAGTTCCGCCAGCCGCTCCCGGCTCGCGGCGTATTCGTCGGGCGAGACTTCCCCGCGCCGGTTCAGCCGCTCAATCGCGCTCGTCCCGCTCTTCGGATACCGCCCGGACGCCGGCTTCCACAGCTCCAGGGGAAGCGTTCAGTCCGGCCCCGATTGACCAGAACCGGTTCGCGTTGAACGCCTGAGCCGGCAACGTCATCTCCCCGGAGGCTGCGAGGAGGAGCTCCTCGACCGACACATCGACCGGCGCCAGGGGAACCAGCTTTGCCACGGGCAGGTTGCGGTCGCGAATGATGATCTCCTCGCCCGAGGAACGAACCTGGCGGAGGTATGCGCTGAGCCTGTTTCTCAGGTCCGCGATGTTGACGTAGCGCGCCATATGGCTATTACAGCCGTACTGAGGCTAAGCTCGCAACTAGACCGAAGTTCCATCCCGCAGCGGCGAGTATCTGACTGAGGGTGCGGGTGATGGCCCTGGAGGCAGGTTCCAGTTTCTGGCTACACGCCGAGCAGTTCGAAGGCCCGCGCCTGTAGCG
>JBEKWU010000061.1:0-29758 GCA_049512775.1 Bryobacteraceae bacterium | reverse complement strand
GCGAAAGGCGTGCCACCCGATGCCTTGGACAAGCTGCGGAAGATGCTCGCATATCTCGACAACATGGAAGACCCGGAGGAATTGCGAGCGCTCACGGCATGGAAGGTACACACGCTCACCGGCGGCCGCACGGGAACATGGAGCCTAAGCGTCACCCGAAACCGCCGTCTGACCTTCCGTATCGACACCGCCGAGCGCGAAGTCTACGATGTGAATTTAGAGGACTACCACTAGAGCATAGGAGTAAGAGCCAATGCCCATGAAGAGCCCGCCTCATCCCGGAGATTTCATTCGGACGGAGATCATCGAACCCGCAGGCCTATCCGTGACGGCAGCCGCCATCGCGCTTCAGGTTTCCCGCCCTGCTCTGTCCAGTTTGCTCAACGGCAAGGCGGACCTGTCCGGCGACATGGCGCTGCGCATCGAGAAAGCTTTCGGCGTGAAGATGGACACGCTCATGCGGATGCAAGCCTCATACGACATTGCGCAAACCCGCAAGCGTGAGAGGGAAATCCGCGTGCCGCGGTTTTGCCCCCCTGCCGAGCTTCGCCCGTAGGCTCGCCGTGTGTGTCACAAGGGGTAAGTTCTGGGACGAACGCGGAAGGCCCTATGTTTAGAAGTGAAACTGTCGAAATCAGCAGACAGACCTAGGTCCGTGACCGCGAGATTTGGCGCTATTGCGAAACCGCTCGCTGACGCTCGCGGCTCGGAACCGAGCCACGACCGTAAGGGAGTGGTTCCCCGCGAAAGCACATCATCACACGGTCAGAACACTAGGGCGATAGTGGACGAGATCAACGCGGACATAAGGGCCTACGGTACGCAATACGAACGTCGGCTTTACATCGTCTACGATCTCGGAATCATCCGCGATGAAGCAGAGTTTAAACACGATCTTGAGGATGCACCGGGCGTATCAGTACTTGTCGTTAAGCACTGACCCATTGTTCTGCGACATGACGTCCTTTATGTTGCATCAACTGCTTTGGCTTGCCTGACGAATCCGCCGTGGCTCGCCTGGGTTCTGGTCGAGCGGCCGCCAAGGCGGAAACTGAGCCACGCCCCCGGCTCGGGATCAAGGCATCAACTGTTTCACGGCCTGCTCGAGGGCTTCGCGGGTGGGAAGACTGCCCTGAGCCAACTGGGCGTTGCCGCCCCCGCGGCCGCCACAACGGATGACGGCGGACTTCACCAGATCCCCTGCGTGGAGGCCGGCGTCTTTGGAGGCGGCCAGGAGCAGCGCGGGCGGTTCTTCGACCACGGCGAGGAAGAGCGCCTTGCTACCGGTGGTGAAGCCCTGGGCGGTGGCGCGCAGCTCGTCGTCGAGCGCGGTGCCCTGGGGCAGCCGCTCGAGCACCGAGCGCAGCCCGGCGGGGTTGGGCGCGGTGGCCCGGTACAATTCGCCGCCTCGTAAGCGGGCCAGCTCCGTGGCCAGGCGGCGCCGCGCTTTCTCCGAGACGTCGAGGGCCTGGACCTGGGCCCAGACCAGCGCGGGCGTCTCGTCCAGCGGCGCCGAGAAGTGCCGGGCGATCTTCGCAAGCGCATCATAATCCGCGCGGGCGCGACGAACGGCGCGGAGGCCGCAGAGGAACTCGATGCGCACGCTGCCGTGCGCTTTGTCCAGTTTGCGGAGCAGGATGGGGCCGATCTCGCCGGTGGCGCGGACGTGGGTGCCGCCGCAGGCGCTGCGGTCGAGGCCCTGGATCGAAACGATGCGCAGCGGGCCCTGGCGTTCGGACGGCTTGCGCAGCCCCAGGGGGCTTTCCTCGAACGAGATGGCGAGCGGGCGGTTCTCAAAGACCACTTCGTTGGCGCGGCGCTCGACGGCCGCGGCCTGCGCCGGATCGAGCGAAACCAGCGCGGCGTCGATGCTCGAGGCTTCCGCGCCGAGGTGAAAGCCGACCGTGGCGGCGCCGAACATCTCGACCAGCACGGCGGAGAGCAAGTGCTGGCCGCTGTGCTGCTGCATGTGGTCGAAGCGGCGCGGCCAGTCCAGGCGGCAGGCGGCTTCGCCGCCAAGCACGGGAGCGCTGGTGAGGTGGGCGATGCGGCCGCCCTCATCGACGACCTCAATCACTGCCGCGCCGGCGATCCAGCCGGTGTCCTGGGGTTGGCCTCCCGAGGCCGGATAGAACGCGGTGCGATCCAGGTAGATGCGCCGGCCTTCCTCGGCCGTATCGACCACCGTGGCGCGGAACTCAACCAGGTACGAGTCGTGGTGGTAGAGGCGCTCGGTGGTCATTCAATGGCGACGAGCACCTGGTTGCTGAGGCGAGCGCTGCCGAGGTCGAGGTAGAGCGGTACAAAGTCACCCTTCGGGGGATCCTGGGGAACCAGCACGCTGACCTGGTACACGCCGACGAGCGTGGGCGTCATCACCACGTCCAACGGGTCCGCGTCGATGCTGGAATCCGAGAAGCGGTCGCCGAAGTGAACCTTTAGTGATACCAGGACGCGGGACAATGGGTCGGGGGGAAGCGGCGCGCCGGCGCCGGTCGCCACCGCTGGGCTGCCCTGCCCCAGGCCGATGACCCAGATGACGAACACATCGCCAGCGTGGGCGCGGGCGCTGGGATATCCGGGAGTGGGCGGCATGGGGAACGCATTGTTCTGGCTCCAATTCCAGATGATGCCGTAGCTGCTGGACGGAATGGGGAGGATGTGCGGCGCCCGGCCGGTGACCTGCATCGAGACGCCATTGCCAACCTGACCGTCGCGCTCGACGCGGACCACCGCTTCGCCGGCCGCGGTCTCGAAGGGGACCTGGATGTTCACCTGGCCGGAGGAGGCGTAGTACAATGGCGCGGGCTGGTCGTTCACCAGGACGCGCGTGGGACCGAGCTGGGTGTCGAGCGGCACGGCGGTCGCACTGCGCGGCTGGTCGCAAAGCTGCTCTCCCCACACCGAAACGATGTCGCCCTGAGCCACGGAATCGGTTGCGCGGTAGGTGGCGATGTTGACCGCGCCGCCGAAATAGGTGAAAGGCGCCGACTGCGCAATGACGGTCAACCGGACCGGGACGGTCACTGGGTCATTGACGGCGTTGGAAGTGACTGTGACCGAGCCCGTGTAGACGCCGGGCGACAGGCCGGTCGGGTCGATGGAGAGATCGATGGCCGTGCCGGGATTGCCGGCCGAGAGCCAGGCGCCACCCGAGGTTGTGACGCCCGAGACCGTCAGGCCTGCCAGACCGCGGTTATTGACGTTGAGCGTCAAGGTCTGCTTGGCCGAGTTTTGCACCATGCGGAAGTTGATCGGCTGCCCCGCGTCGGCGATCGGCTGCGAGGTGACGTGCAACTGGACCTGCACCGTCTTGTTATCCGGCTCGAAAGAGGAGCCGAAGAAGCCGATCGAGCCTGAGTAGTCGCCCTCGGCCATGCCGCTCTGATGCGTTCCCGTAACGTTGTAGGTGACGCCGTAACTGAAACTGCCGAAGCCGCTGGCGGCGACCGCGAGCCACGGCCACGTGCCCCCAGTGGTCGTGCTGAACGACACGTAGCTGCTGGTCGAAACCGAGGTGCTGGCTGAGGAACCGTTGGGCGCCACGTACAGGTCGAGGCGGTCGGGGATGCCGCCGCCGATCTTCACGGTGACGGTGATGATCTGCGGCGCGTCGATGGCGTTCGGATCGCTGACCGTGATCTCGCCCGTGTACGCGCCGTTGGGGAGCGAGGCGGTCTGGAAGGCGATCTGGATGGGCAGGCAGGCGGGCTGCGCCAGCGTCCGGCACCCCTGGGAAGCGCCCACGGAGGGATTCAGCCAGGGGACCGACGAACTGGCCGTCAGCGACAGCGATCCGTCCCCGGCGTTGTAGGCCTCAATGACCTGTGGCACGTCGTTGGAGCCGGTGGCGATCGAGTACGGGCCGAAGGTGGCCCTGGCAAGCCGCAGCTTGGGCGCCGCGGCCAGACTGCCGCACAGACCGAGCACAAGCACGGCAGTGCGGGTGAGCTTCGCGGATGTCAGACCCATTCCAACGCACCTTTCTTATAAGCCCAGACATAGCCCACGACCAGGATGGCCAGGAAGACCGCGACCTCGGCGACGCCGAACCAGCCAAGCTGCCGGTAGCGGACCGCCCAAGGGAACAGGAAAATCGTTTCCACGTCGAAGATGACGAACAGGATGGCGATGATGTAGAAGCGCACGGTGTAGCGGCCGCGGGAATCGGACGCGGCCCGAATCCCGCACTCGTACGCTTCGAGCTTGGTCGACAGGGGCGTCGAGGGACGGACCAGCTTGGCGGCGGCGAGGGCGACAATGGGGAACGCCAGGGCGAAGACACCAAAAATGAAGATAGGGAGATAGCCCTCTGGCATAACAACACATTTTAACACGGAGCCCCGGGCTCGCAGTCCGGGAGCGCCCCGGCCATGGCGCCGCCACTGAGCGTCACCACGAACTTCGGGCCGCGAGTCACCGCCTTGGCTATAATGACCTGAAGATGTTTCGAGCCATCAAGGAACAGGTCGAGACCATATTCCGGGAGGACCCGGCAGCCAAGAGTGTGCTCGAGATCGTCTTCTGTTATCCTGGCTTCCACGCCATTCTGCTGCACCGGCTGGCGCACAAGTTCTACGGCTGGCGCATGCGATTCGTGGCGCGGCTCCTCTCCCAGATCGGGCGCGCGCTGACGGGCATCGAGATCCATCCAGGCGCCAAGATTGGCCGGCGGTTCTTCATCGATCACGGTATGGGAGTGGTGATCGGCGAGACTGCGGAAGTCGGCGACGACGTGCTGCTCTACCAGGGCGTGACGCTGGGGGGGACCGGCAAGGAGAAGGGCAAGCGGCACCCCACGCTCGGCAACCACGTCGTCGTGGGCACCGGCGCCAAGGTGCTGGGCAACATCCGGATCGGCGACCATGTGAAAATCGGCGCGGGGTCGGTGGTGATCCGCTCCGTGCCGGATCACTCGACCGTGGTTGGCGTTCCCGGGCGGGTGGTGCGGACAAGGGGCGTGGAAGTCGACGAGGACGCCGAGGTGCTCGAGCACGGCAAGCTGCCCGACCCGGAGGGACAAGCCATCGACGACCTGGCCAGGCGCGTGGCGGAACTGGAAGCCCAGGTGCGCGCGCTGATCGGCGCATCCGCAAGGCCCGAACAATCGCCGGCCGGCGGCAGCGATCCTCAAGAACTGGTGTAGTGCGTCGCAAATGTCGTGTGTTTCGGCGAGGGGGACAGCTTGCCCCGGCGGCTCATCGGAGTATCACAGCGCAACCAGCGCTACTCGAGTCGCGCCGCGACTTTCCGGGGCGCTGGAGCCTTACCCTGCCACGGGCGGTTCCCAAGGAGGCGAACCTCGGAGTCCGGCTGTTCCCAGCTTGTGCTCCTGAAGGTGGAGGAGTAAGGGAGGCCGCACCTGGCGAGACAGCACCCGAACGTGGTCTTGACCACGCCGAGGCCGTAGACCAGGCTGCGGCGGAAGTTGATCGAAGAGGCTTCCGGGAAATAGCGCGTCGGGCAGGAGATCTCGCCGATACGCGCCTTCAGCAGGATGGCTTGGGCGATCACCTGGTTGTCGAAGACGAAATCGTCGGAATTGCGCCGTAACGGGAGAGAGAGCAGCAGTTGCCTGGAGAACGCCCGAAAGCCGGTGTGGTACTCGGACAGCTTCGCGCCCAGAAGCAGGTTTTGAAACGCGGTGAGCACGCGATTGGACAGGTACTTGTAAACCGGCATGCCGCCACGCAGGGCCTGGCCTCCGAGAATCCGGGAGCCCAGCACGAGATCATAAACGCCATAGGCGACCATGCCCGCCATCGGAGTCACCAGAAGCGGGGAGTACTGGTAGTCGGGATGGAGCATCACGACGACGTCGGCCCCGCTCGCAAGAGCCTTGGCGTAACAGGTCTTCTGGTTGCCTCCATAACCCAGGTTTCTTTCGTGAACCGCGACCGTGAGGCCGAGACGTCGCGCCACGGCGACTGTCTCGTCGGTGCTGTGATCGTCTACCAGGATGCGCTCGTCGACGGTGTCAGGGAGTTCGCGGACGGTGGCTTCGAGCGTCCCTTCGGCGTTGTAGGCCGGCATTACCACGGCAATTCGTTTTCCGTTGATCACGGCTTCCATCCTTGAGTGAAGTAGCTGCTGGCGAGATCGCGCGTCCCGGAGAGCTCCGGCATAGTGGCTTCGATCCGGTGCTCCACGGGAGAATGCGGGGCGCCGATCCGGCAAACGGCAAGCTCCCGGTTTTGATAAGGGCAGACCAGGCCGGCGGGGCTCGGGCGGCGGGTGAGAATCCACGTAACCGGGAAATGCCTCGCCAGATTCTCGAAATCGCCGAGTTGGAAGTTCTCCCAACCGCTCTGCGCCTGTACCTGGCTTTTCCAGCGGTCCGCAAGCTGAGGGAAAAGCGAAACCGCCCCACTGTCTTTGACGTTATCGGCGAGCACGCTGCGCTCGGCAATGGCGCGAAAACCGTGCTCGTCCTCCCCGGGAAGCAGCATATAGTTCGGGTCGAGCGCGAAGACTGCGTCTTTCGGCGTGTGATCGCGGATCCAGAGAAAAGCGGAGGTCCAGGTGTTGGCATCTCGGGAGCCGGGCCACTCGACATGGGGACTGGCCGGGAACGTACTCTTCTGGAGGAGCCACATGCCGGCCGCCAGCGGGACAAAGAGGCCGAGCCAGCGCCACGCGCTGGTGCGGAGTGCGTACTCTCCGATCAGGCCGCCCAGCAGAAGGAAGAAGACGATGTAGACGAGGTGGAAGGACCTCATCGGTTGCAGGCGCGCGTAATTCTCCAGTCGCGCGGGAATCGCCAACAGGATGCCGGCCGCGGTGAACATCAACCCGAACGGAACCAGCGCCCGGGACAAGGAGCGGAAAGCCGGTGTGGTGCGCCTTGCAGCCAGCGAGGAGAACCACCACAGCAAAGCCAGCGGAGCGAAGACGCCGGCCCATTCGTACCAGGTCCAGGTGGACACAAAGAAGTAGGGCCGGGAGAACAGGGCCTCGCGGGCGGCGCCCCGTGCAGGCTGAAAGTCGAACCAGAAGGGGAGCGCGGAGGACAAGACTCCAACCGGGAAGGGAGGTCTTGCGTGCGACCGGGAACGGCGCACCAACTCCAGGCAGCCGAGAAAAACGGCGCCGTAGACGCTCATTTGCGGATGCACCAGCGCAGCCAGCAGCAGCCATGCCAGGGCGCGCTTCGGCTGGTTGGAAATGTAGGCGGCGATGGCGAAGATCGCCGCCGGAGTGGAGAGCGACCGTGCCGTCAGGTACGGATCCATGATGAGGAGCGCGGTGCCGGCCACGGGCACGCTGAGGAGGCCCGCCAGCAGAGCGACGCCGCTCCATCGCGCGGAATTGCTTTCAAAGCAGGCGCAAAGGAGATGCCAGGAGGCAACCAGCAGCAGCAGGACGCTCGCGAAATGCCAGAGGAAGATGACGAGGTCGACCGGCAGTCGGGTCAGTTTCGCGGAACCGCCCACCAGGCCGGCGAACAGCGAGAGGTGGGCGTGCGACATGAAGAATTCCGAGCCAAAGGGGTAAAGAGCGGGATCGGCCGCCTTCTTCACCGCGGGGGTGTAGATCGCCGCGTCCTCCGCGCCGAGATGGTAGCCGTGGATGAGCACGGCCAGCAATGCAATCACGGAAAGCCTGAACATCGGGTTGCGGAATGTGCTCACCAAAGCAGAACCCCCATTGGCGACCGAAGCCTAGAAGATGACATCGAAGTCAGCCGTGAAGCGACGCCCGCGCTGGCCGAAGTAGAACCCGTAGGCCGGGTCGGCGATGTTGGCGTGGAGGGCCTCGGGATTGAAGTGATTGGTCAGGTTGTAACCGCTTACCGACAAGCGAATTGTGTACTTCGGACTCACCTTCAAGTCCTTCGAGAAGCGGGAATCCACCGATAGGAAGCTCGGGAATCTGTTCTGGTTCGGGACGCCAACGTAATTCTGGGCCACATCCATGATGGCGTAGGGGAATCCGTTTCGAACCTCAACCAGGGGGGCGATCCGGAATCCCCAGGGAAGCCGCAGGAAGCCCCACGCCAGGAAGCGATTGGGCAGATCGCCCGGCAGATTGCCGAATTGATTGGGCCGGATGATGGGGCCGGGGAAGCTGCCGAGATAGCTGGCGAAGTCGTTCAAGTCGCCCCGGGCCCGGCTGCGCACATACGAGAAGAACAACTGGCGCTCGCCAGCGAGGCGCACCCGCGCGGTGATCTCGAACTGGCGGTAGCGCGAGCGCCCGATGCCCGAAAGCAGATAGGCGCCGGTATTGGTCACGGGGTCCGGAGCCACCGGATTCATGACGATCAGCCCGGAGGCATCGTTGGCGATGTAGCTGGCCCGAAGCTTCACGACTCGCCAGAGCGGCTGTTCGACTTGCACGCTCCAGGTGGCGCTCCGGGGCGAGAAATTGCCGGCAGCCGGCTCCTGAAAGACGAATGGCGAACCGGCAGTCACTTCGCCCAGGCCATTTTGATAGAGGGATGGTCCCACGGAGACCTGGCCGGCCGCATTGAACAGGGTGATGACCGGGTTGGGGTAGTGATCGAACGAGTAGACGTTCAGGGGGACGCGATCGTAGAACAACCCCAATCCGGCGCGGACCACAGTGCCAGCCTTGGCGAACGGGCTCCAGGCGATCCCAGCCCGCGGCGCCAGGCGCAGCGCTTCCGACGCCTGCTGGGACTCTTCGCGAAGCCCGAGATCGACGGCCAGGCGCGGCGAAACGATCCAGTGATCCTGCGCGAAGAGAGCGAGCTCTCTGTCCGACATGCTGAAGGGCTGACCCCCGACAAAGGCGATCCGTTCGATCAACTGGCCCATCGGGTCCAGAATGTCGATAGGGTGCTCGCTGACCTGGCCCCGGTCCGAACTTGCAGCAATGTATGAGCCTGCCTTGAGGTTGTGGGTTCCAAACCGGGTGAGGGGAGCGAAGGAGTAGGTCGACGACCAGCCGAGACGGGAGGCGTTCCGGTCCTGCTGGGCGAAATAGTTCCCGCTGTTGCCCTGGGGCGTGAGAACCAGGTCCTGGGATCCTTGTCCCCAGACCCGGGCATCGAAAAGCGCAGCCGAAACCGTGTTCTCGAACAGGCCGCCGCCGAGGCTCAACCGGTCAGCCAACGTGGCGGTGTAGTTGTGGGTGCCCGCGTCCGGCGTCGTCGGTTGCGGATTGAAGAAGTTCATGTTCACGAATTGCAGGCGTTGCGGAGCGACGTGAACGGTCGCGGTCACCAACTGTTTGTCCGAGGCGATCCAGTCGATTTGCGCGAAGGAGTTGATCCCCTCCTGCTTCTTCTGGTTGTCGGGGAAAGGCAATTCGTAGACCTCAGTTTTGCGGACCTCGTACTCGAATCCTTCCGAGAAGTAGAGTTTGCCGGGGATCAGGGGACCTTCCAGGTTCAGCCGCGGCGTGGCGTCTCGTAAGCCGCGCAACTGGTAACTGCGAATGCGGAAATCCGGGAACGGATCGTTCAATTCCCACTTCCATTTGTCTCCGGCGCGCCGGGTCTCCACCGAGACCAGGCCCGCCGTGAACCGGCCGTATTCGGCCAGGAAGGGGGTCTGATAGACGTTCAGGGTCTCTACCCTGTCGATAGGTACGGTCAATCCGAACTGTCCGGTGGCGGGGTCGGTGACGTCGGCGGAGTTCACGATGAGAGCGCTACGATGCTCTCCGGCGCCCGAAATCTGGAGTCCGCCGCCCGGCGAGCGGACCACACCCGGGATCAAGGGCAGAGCATCGGCCACCGTCGCCGGACGGTTGGGAAGCTCCTTGGCGGACTGGGCGGGCAACTCGCTCGGGGCCGAGGCGCCCTGCTCCAGGGGAGAGGCCGTGCCCCGGACCTCGACGCTATCCTGGCGGGCCAGGGTGGGAGGCAGCGTCAGCTCGATGGAAACAGAGCCGGCCTGCGACAAGTCAAGGCCGGCTTTGTGTAGAGGTTCGAAGCCGTCCTTGGAAGCGACGATTTCGTAACGGGCGGGCTTCAGTTGGGTGAAGGCGGCGTGACCGTTCTGGTCGGTCTGGGCTGACGCGACCAGGTCCTGGCCGAGCCTGAGTTGAACTTGAACGCCAGGAACGGGCTGGCCGAACTGATCGAGAACCGCAACGTCGATAGCGGGAGCCTGGGGAGGGGAGCCGCCAAACGTCCCGGTCTGCCACAAGAATACAAGCGCACCTACACATCCCGCTAGCCGCATCCGTACATTCCAGTTTTTCGCTGTTTGAACGGAGAGACGCTCAGCGAGGGCTCAGGGTTTCATGCCCGTGAGGGAGAAGTTCCCTGTTTGAGGCCTAAGCGCTCCAGCAGGGCCTTGGGGTCGGGGTCGCGGCCCATGAAGCTGCGGTACAGCTCCGCCGGCTCCTGGCTGTCGCCCTGTTCCAGGATCTTGCGGCGGAACTCCAGACCGACTTCGCGGCTGAAGATGCCGTGGTCGCGGAAGCGGGTGAACGCGTCGGCGTCCAGGACCTCGGCCCACTTGTAGGAGTAGTAGCCCGCGCCGTAGCCGACGGGGCTGGCGAACAGGTGGGCGAAGGCAGCCAGCGCGGCCTGGTCGGAGGGCAGCCGGGCGGGGGAAAACTCGTCCAGGATTCGCCGGGCGTAGTCCATCACATCACCGTCGTTCTCGGGCGTGTACCGGGTGTGGAGCAGCAGATCGACAAAGCCGAAGCCGAGCTGGCGCATCTGGGCGTTGGCGCTGCGGAAGCTCCGCGCCCGTTTCATTCTGCCGAACAACTCCTCCGGGATCGGCTCGAAGGTCTGGTAATGGCGGGCGAACAGGTCCAGCGCCTCGCGCTCCCAGCACCAGTTCTCCATGATCTGGGAGGGCAGTTCGACGAAGTCCCAGGCCACGTTGGTTCCAGCCAGGCTGCGGAGCTCCACCCGGCTCAGGCAGTGGTGGAGCAGGTGGCCGAACTCGTGGAAAATGGTCTCGACTTCGCGGTGCGTCAGCAGCGCCGGCGTTTCGCCGAGAGGCGGCGTGAGGTTGCCGCAGATCGCTCCCAGGTGCGGATGGAAGCCCTCGGGAGAGGGACGGCCGGTGATGAAAACGTCCATCCAGGCGCCGCCGCGCTTGTTCTCTCGCGGAAACCAGTCGGCGTAAAAGGCTCCGACTGGCGTCCCGTCCTGGTCGCGGATGACGTAATACCTGGTTTCGGGATCCCAAACCGGCACGCCGGACTCCCGTTCGACGCGGATGCCGTAGAGCCGGCCGGCGATCTCGAACAGGCCCTCGATCACGTGCTCCAGCGGGAAGTAGGGGCGCAGCGCCTCCTCGTCGAAATCGTACCGCGCGGCGCGCTGCTTCTCGGCGTAGTAGGCGACGTCCCAGGGCTCGAGTTCCGGCGCATCCGGTCCTTCGATGGAGCGGCGGAACTCGAGCAGCTCCCGGTTCTCTTCGCCGAAGCGAGCCGCGGTGTCTTGCCTCAGGCCCTCCAGGAAGGAGAGGGCGCGGGCGCCGCTACGGGCCATGCGGTCCTCGAGGACCAGATCGGCGAAGTCGCGGTAGCCCAGCAGGCGGGCTTTCTCGCGGCGCAGCTCGAGGATGCGGCGGATCAGGGGGCGGTTGTCGAACTGGCCGCTGGCGGCGCGGGTGGAGTGCGCCTGATAGACGTGCTCCCGGATGGAGCCGTCATCCAGGTACGTCAACAGGGGGGTGAGGCTGGGCGCCTGCAACGTAAACCGCCAGCCGTCGACGCCCTTTCGCGCGGCGCTCTGGCGGGCGGCGGCCAAGGCGCTCGACGGCAGTCCGGCCAGCTTCGCCTCCTCGCCCATCACGAGCTCGAAGGCGTTGGTGGAATCCAGGACGTTTTCCGAAAAGCGCGTGGTCAGCGTGCTCAGCTCCACGTCGATCTCCGCCAGGCGCGCCTTCCCGGCGGGGTCCAGATCGGCCCCGTGGCGCCGGAAATCGTCGAGAGTCTTGGTCAGAAATCGGCACCGGGCGCCCTCCAATTGCCTGGCTTCCTCGGTCGCTGCGTAGCGCTGGAGCGTCTTCCACAGGCCCTCGTTGAGCGGAATGCTGGAATGGAACCGGGTGACCTCGGGTTCCACGGCGTTGTGAGCGGCGCGCAACTCCGGGCAGGTGGCCACGGATTCCAGGTGCTTGACCACTCCCATGGCGCGGTCCAACGGCTCGCTCAGCACGTCCAGAGGCGCCGCGGTGTTTTCAAAGACCGGGACGGGATCGCCGCCCGCCAGGCCATCCAGCCGCGCCCGCGCCTGCGCCAGCAGGTCGCGGATGCCGGGCTCGACGTGCTCCGCCCGGAGGCGGTAAAACTGGATGGGGAACTCAATGTGCAGCAGCGGGTTAGACTGGCTGGCCATGTTTTCCAGGATACGCGAATGGCAGGGCCGGCAATTTGACCCGCCGCGGCTGTCCCCGAAAAGCGGCGTCGCGGGGGAATTAGACATTTATTTCACTTGCTTTTTTGCCTTATTGGAGATATAAATTCTCACACGGATGGAACGAACAAGAATTCTGGTGGTTGACGACGAACCGGAGATCCGCGCGCTGCTGCGGAGCCTGCTTTCCCGGAAAGGCTACGAGATCGCGGTGGCCTGCGACGGCGTGGAGGCGCTGTCGCTGTGCCAGGAGGGTTCCACCCTGGACCTTCTGCTCACGGATGTGGTCATGCCGCGCATGGATGGCGTGCAGTTGGCCGAGAAGGTCTCCACGCTGTACCCGGCCGCCCGCGTGTTGTACATGTCGGGCAAATGCGAAATCGACGCGATCCAGAGACGAGGGTGCAAAACGGGCTGCGGCTTCATAAGAAAGCCGTTCGAAATCGGCCGGCTCGGCCAGACCATCCAGACCTTGTTGGGACGGGCTGGAGCGCCGGAGAAGCGGCGCCGCCGGCCGGCCCGGGGGTCCCGGCCCGGAATCGCGCACCGGCCGAACTGACTCCGCTGCCCGCAAGAGAGCCCACAATGTAATCCTTTCCCTCGGGACTGCCGATAGGGGGAACGGTGGATCGAATGGCCACGATGTGCTCCAGTTTGCGGCGCCCCCGCCCGCTGCCGGATCTGGCCGCGATCCGGGAGGCGAAAGGCATCTCGCTCAAGCAGATCTCCGAGGCAACTAAGATCTGCGTGCGCTACCTGGAGGCCATCGAGACGTCGCGGTTCGACCAGTTGCCGGGCGGGCTTTTCAGCACCAGCTACATCCGGCAATACGCGCGAGCGATCGATTACGACGAATGGGATCTGCTCGCCTCCTACGATTCGACGCCCGAGCCCGAGCCCGCGGAACCCCTGCCGGCACGCGGACTGCTGGGCACTGTGCTGCGCCTCGCGCTGCTGCGCCTGCTGATGCCGGACAAGCGGGGGTAGCCCGCATCCCCTCGGCAACACCCCGGCGGAGAGGCCATCTTCCCCGCAACCTGGCCTGGGCCGAACCCGTCTGATAGGCTAGAAGAGGCGAGGACTGCGGCTGCCATTGTGCGCGTAAAGGTATTGTTTTTCGGGACGTTGAAGGATGTCGTCGGCCGGGCGGAGGAGCGGCTCGAGCTCGGCCCGGGGGCCTGCGTGGGGGCCGTCTTCGAGCACTATGCGCGGCAGTACCCGCGGCTGCGGGAGATGGAGCGGAGCATCCTGCTCGCGCGGAACCACCAGTTCTCGGCGGGCTCGGAGGAGATCGGCGACGGGGACGAGATCGCGCTGTTGCCCCCGGTGAGCGGGGGTGCGTGCGGCTACACGCACGCGATCGAGAACCAGGCGGGCCTCTTCGCGCTGACGCGGGAGCCGATCGACGCCCGCGAACTGGCGGCTCAGCTCCGGCGGGGCCAGGATGGGGCGCTGGTGACCTTCGAAGGGGTGGTGCGCAACCATACCAACGGGCGCGCCACGCTGTACCTGGATTACGAGTGCTACGAGCCCATGGCGGTGAAAGTGATGGCCGAGATCGGCTGCCAGATCCTGCGGGCGCACCCCATCGACCGTCTGGCGATGGTGCACCGGCTGGGGCGGATCCGGATCGGCGAGACCAGCCTGGTCGTGGCGGTCGCCGCGCCGCACCGCCAGGCCGCGTTCGAGGCGGCGCGGGAAGGCGTCGACCGGCTGAAGCGGACCGCTCCGATTTGGAAGAAGGAGCACTTCGTGGACGGGGAGGCCTGGGTGGAAGGAGAGTGGGACAGATCGGTGGGGGAACGATGATTCCGCGGCGCTTGTTGGCGGCGGCGATTCTGGCGGCGAGCGCGGGCGCGCTGCTGGCGCAGGAGCCCAGGTTTCGGGTCGACGTCCGGCTGGTGCGCATTCTGGCCACGGTGAAGACCGGCTCGGGCCAGTTGGTGGGCGACCTCCAGAAGAGCGATTTCCAGGTGTTCGACAACGGCGTGCGGCAAGAACTGGCGGTCTTCGAGCACCACAACGAGCAGCCGCTTTCGATCGCCCTGATGATCGACACCAGCGCCTCGACGGGCATCGACCTGCGCTACGAATCCGACTCCGTGAGCCGGTTCCTGCACGCGCTGTTCCGGGAAGGCAATCCGCAGGATGCCGTGAAGCTCTACAGCTTTAACTACGACACCACGCCGCTTTCCGGCTTCACGCGCCGCGCGGATCTGCTGGAACGCGCGCTCAAGGGGTTGAAGTCCGAGGGGGGCACCAGCCTGCACGACGCGCTCTCGTTCGCGGCGGACAGCCTGGAGGACCGCGAGGGGCGGCACGTGATCGTGGTGGTTACCGACGGGGGCGACACCACCAGCGCCAAGAACTTCCACCAGGCGCTGGAAGCGGCGCAACTGGCGGACGCCGTCATTTACCCGGTTCTGGTGGTGCCGATTACCAACGATCCGGGGCGGAACACCGGCGGCGAGCACGCCCTGACGACGCTGGCGCAAGGCACCGGCGGGCGCGTCTTCGAGCCCACCTTGGGCGAAGCCCTGGATCAGGCCTTCACCGAGATTCTGCGGGAGCTGCGGACGCAGTATCTGCTCGGGTATTATCCCAAGAACGTTCCCCCGGCCAAGGAGCGTTTCCACCGGCTGGAAGTCAGGCTGCCCCGTCCGGATTTGCGGGTTCTGTCCCGAAGCGGCTATTATGGGGAAGCCGAGCAGGCCGTGGGCTGGAAGCTGGCGCGGTGAGGAGTTCGAGTGAACGGCAAGGGCAATTTCAAGAACGGCAACGACCGGGGCGATCCCAAGAGAAGGCCGGGCGGCGGCAAGCCTCCCAGCCAAAGCGCCCGATCGCGAGCCCCCGAGCAGACCTTCGAGGAAGTCCGCTATCTGAAGCACCTCATCGAGAATGAGATCCCGATCCGCGTGAGACTGCGCGACAATTCGGAAGTCGCCGGGACCATCGAGTACTACGATCACTCCTTTATCCGCCTGACCCGGCACAATGCGCCGAACCTGTTCATCTTCAAGCACGAAATCAAGTACCTGTACGAAGAATAGGGGCCCGGGGCCCGGCGGCGTCGAGAGTCCAATGCCATCCTACCTGGAAACCGCCATGGAGATCGCGCGCGAGGCCGGCGCGCTGCTGACCCAGTACTTCGAGCGGCGGGTGAGCTTCGAGCTGAAGGGCGAATTCGACCTGGTGACCGAGGCCGACCGCGCTTCCGAACGCCTGGTGGTGGAGCGGTTGCGCACCTACTTCCCTTCGCACGCCATCGTGGCCGAGGAGGGCGGCGGGCACCAGAGCTCCTCGGAGTGCTGCTGGTACGTCGATCCGTTGGACGGCACCACGAATTTCGCCCATGGCTTTCCGGTCTACAATGTCACGCTGGCCCTGGAACGCGCCGGGGAGCTGGTGGCGGGCTGCATCTACGACCCGACCCGGGAGGAGATGTTCGCGGCCGAGCGCGGCGTGGGCGCCTATCTGAACAACCGGCGGATCCGGGTGTCCAAGGTCGGCAAGCTCGAGGAAACGCTGGTGGCCACGGGGTTCCCGAGCCGCCGCCGGCACTTGAACGTCAACGTGCACTTCTATTACCAACTGGCCATGTTCACGCACGGGGTGCGGCGCGCCGGTTCGGCGGCCCTGGACCTGGCGTATGTGGCCTGCGGGCGGCTGGACGCCTTCTGGGAGTTCGCCCTGAACCCCTGGGACGTGGCGGCGGGCGTGCTGCTGGTGCGCGAGGCGGGCGGCCAGGTCTCGGACATGCGGGGACAGCCGGTTTCGCTGCGCGGGCCGCACATCCTGGCCGACAACGGCCTGGTACACGAGGGCATGCTGGGCCTGTTTCGAGAGGTATTCTCCGGCCATGCGCGGGTGGCGCTCCCCGAGGTGAGCCTGGCGCAGCGGTAACCTGTTGGATTCACCCAGGAAACCTTTACTTCCGCCCGTATAAGATGGTAGTCTGAGTGTCTCTCCATGCGAACTGTTGACCTGATACACCGAAAGCGCGAAGGCGAGGAGTTAAGCCCGCAGGAAATCGCCTGGCTCGTGGATGGCTACACCCGGGGCAGCATCCCAGATTACCAGATGTCGGCATTCCTGATGGCGGTCTACTACTCGGGGATGACGGACCGCGAGGTCACCACGCTTACGGACTGCATGGTGCGGAGCGGCGAGACGGTGGATTTGTCCTCGATTCCCGGCTTGAAGGTGGATAAGCATTCCACCGGCGGCGTGGGGGACAAGACCAGCTTGATCTCGGCGCCGCTGGCCGCCGCGGCTGGCGCCGTAATCCCCATGATCTCCGGGCGCGGGCTGGGCCACACCGGGGGAACGCTCGACAAGCTCGAATCGATCCCCGGCTTCCGTACGGACCTGACGATCGAGGAGTTCCGCGGGCAACTGGCGAAGATCGGGCTGTGCTTCATCGGCCAGACCGTGCAGGTGGCGCCGGCCGACGGCAAGCTCTACAGCTTGCGCGACGCGACGGCCACGGTCGAGTCGATTCCGCTGATTGCCTCCTCCATCATGTCGAAGAAGATTGCCGAGGGCCTGGACGCGCTGGTGCTGGATGTGAAAGTGGGCTCCGGAGCCTTCATGAAGCGCCAGGTCGACGCCCGGCGGCTGGCGCAGATGATGGTGGGAATCGGCCGCCGCATGGACAAGCGGGTGCAGGCGCTGATCACCGACATGAGCCAGCCGCTGGGCTATGCCATCGGCAACGCGCTGGAGGTGATGGAGGTTTCCCAGACGCTGCAAAGCGCCGGGCCGAACGACCTGACGCGGCTGTCGCTGGAGTTGGCGGCGCGCATGATCCACCTCGGCAAGGTCACCGAGACCATCGACGAAGCGCGGGAGTTGGCGCAGCGCAGGCTGCTGGACGGCTCCGGCTATCGCAAGTTCAAGGAAGTCATCCAGGCCCAGGGCGGCAACCCGCAGGTGCTGGACCGCTTCGACCTGCTGCCGAACGCCAGCGGCGCCCGCGAGATCGCTTCGCCGCGCTCCGGTTTCGTCAGCCAGATCAAGGCCGAGGACATCGGGCTGGCCTCGTCGATGATTGGCGCCGGGCGGGACACCAAGGAAGCCGAGATCGACCCGGCGGTGGGCGTGATTCTAGAGGTCAAAGTCGGCGAGAAGGTGGAGGCGGGCGCGGTGCTGTGCCGCCTGTACCACACCAAGGAAGACCACCTGGACGAAGCCGCGCAGCTCGTGGAAGACGCCTTCCGCATCTCCTCGCACCCACCCGAGGAGCGCGAGCTGATTCTGGAAGTGGTGGGCTAGGCGCCGTCCGCCATGGGCCGCTTCACCGGCATTCTTGGGCTGTTTGCCATCCTGGGAGTCGCTTTCCTGTTCTCGACCAACCGCCGCGCCATCCGCCCGCGCGTCCTGCTGTGGGGCCTCACGTTGCAGTTGGGGTTCGCCTTTCTGGTCCTCAAGACCGGCTTTGGGCGCTTGTTCCAGGTCGCCTCCGATGCGGTCAACGCCATGCTGGGTTTCGCCGAGGCGGGCAGCAACTTCGTGTTCGGGCCGCTGGGCATCAAGACCGGCCAGTTTGGGGTGGTGTTCGCCTTCCAGGTGCTGCCCATCGTCATTTTCATCGCCTCGTTCTTCGCCATCCTTTACTACCTCGGCGTGATGCAGTGGGTCATCAAAGGGATGGCCATCGTCATGCAGAAGGTGATGGGGGCCAGCGGGGCGGAATCCACCAACGTCGCGGCCAGCATCTTCATGGGGCAGACCGAAGCGCCGCTCACCATCCGGCCCTTCCTGCCGCGGCTGACCCAGTCCGAGTTGTTTACCGTGATGACCTGCGGCATGGCGCACGTCTCCGGCGCGGTGATGGCGGCCTACGTCAAGATCGCCGGAGTCGAGATCAAGCACCTGCTCACCGCCGTGATCATGACGGCGCCCGCCACCATTATGCTGGCCAAGATCCTCATGCCCGAGGTGGAGCAGCCGGAGACCGCGGGCAAGGTCGAGATCCACGTGGAGAAGCCCGGCGTCAACCTCATCGACGCGGCGGCGCGCGGGGCCTCGGACGGCGTGCAGCTTGCGATCAACATCGCGGGGATGCTGATTGCCTTCATCGCGCTGATTGCCATGGTAAACGGCATTCTGGGTTGGGCGCACACACTGCCCCACATGGGGTGGCTGCCGCCGTCGCTGGAGCGCATCTTCGGCTACGTGTTCGCGCCGGTGGCCTGGCTGATGGGCGTGAGCTGGAAAGACGCCATGGCGATCGGTAATCTGCTCGGGACCCGGCTGGCGCTCAACGAGTTCGTGGCCTTCATCGACCTGGGGAAGATCAGGGCGACGCTGGACCCGCGCTCTTTCACCATCGCCACCTACGCGCTCTGCGGGTTCGCCAATTTCAGTTCGATCGCGATTCAGATCGGCGGCATCGGGGCGCTGGCGCCCAACCGCAAGTCCGACCTCGCGCGGCTGGGACTGAAAGCGGTGGCCGCTGGAACGATGGCCAATTTCATGTCCGCCTGCATTGCGGGGATGCTGCTGTGAAACGGGTCGCCGAGGCGCTCCAATATCTCGAAAAACAGGTTGCGGCCCGGCCTCGCGTGGCGGTGGTGCTGGGCAGCGGGCTGGGCGCGTTTGCCGGGGAACTGAGCGGCCGCGCCGAGATTCCCTACGCCTCGATCCGGCACTGGCCGCAATCGACGGCCATCGGGCACGCGGGGAAGCTGGTGTTCGGGCGTCTGGGCGAGACCGACGTTGCGGCGATGTCCGGGCGGGTGCATCTGTACGAGGGCTACACGCAGGAACAGGTGGTCTTCGGCGTGCGCGTGCTGGCCCGGCTCGGCGTGCGCGTGTTCGTGTTCACCAACGCGGCGGGTGGCATCAACCCGTCCTACGGGCGCGGCGGGCTGGTGCTGATCTCCGATCACATCAACCTGCAAGGCTCGAACCCGCTCACCGGGCCGAACGACGATTCGCTCGGGCCGCGCTTTCCCGACATGTCGGAGGCCTATTCAGCCGCTCTCCGCAAGTTGGCGAAGGAGGTGGCGGGAGAACTGGGCCTCTCTCTGAGCGAGGGTGTATACGCGGCGATGCTGGGGCCGAGCTACGAGACGCCGGCGGAGATCCGCTACCTGCGGGCGATCGGCGCCGACCTAGTGGGCATGTCCACCGTGCCGGAGGTGATCGCGGCGAACCATATGGGCGCGCGGGCGCTGGCGATCTCCTGCGTCACCAACATGGCCGCCGGCATGCTGCCGCAGAAGATCACGCACGCCGAGGTGCTGGAGACCGGCGAGATGGTGCGCGGCACGCTGGTCGAGTTTCTGAAGGCCCTGCTGCCCCGCATCGAGGTGTGAGATGGATTCGCTGCTCGAAGCCGCGCTGGGCGCGCGGGAGCACGCCCACGCCCCGTTCTCCCACTTCCAAGTGGGCGCGGCGCTGGAGGACGAATCGGGCCGCGTCCACACCGGCTGCAACGTCGAGAACTCGACCTACGGACTGACGCTGTGCGCCGAGCGCGTGGCGGTGTTCAAAGCGATCTCCGAGGGCGCCCGCCGCTTCACCCGGATGGCGGTGGCGGCCGATACCGGCACGCTTACGCCTCCCTGCGGCGCCTGCCGCCAGATCTTGTGGGAGTTCTGCGGAGACATCGAGGTGATTCTGGTCAACCTCGAGGGCCGAACCGAAAGCCTCCGCCTGAAGGACCTGTATCCGAGGCCATTCGATGCTTCGTTTATGGATTAGTCTCTGCCTGATTCTCTCCGCCGCCTGGGCGGAGCCCGCCGACTGGATCTGGAGCGCCCGCTACGTGGTCACCATGGACGCCGGACGGCGCGTGATCCCGAACGGCGCGGTGGCGATTCGCGGGGAGCGCATTGTCGCGGTGGGAACGCGCGCCGAGATCGACCGGCGCTTCCAGGCCCGTCAGCGCCTGGACCGCCCCGAGTCGCTCATCGCCCCCGGGCTGATCAACACCCACGCGCACGCCGCGATGTCGCTGTTCCGCGGCATCGCCGACGACCTCCGCCTCCAGGATTGGCTCGAGAAGTACATCTTTCCCGCCGAAGCGCGCAACGTGTCGCCGGAGTTCGTGCGTTGGGGCACGCGGCTGGCCTGCCTGGAGATGTTGCTCTCCGGAACCACCACCTACACCGACATGTACTATTTCGAGGACGTGGTCGCCGAGGCGACCCGGGAGGCGGGGATGCGGGGCGTGCTCGGCGAGACCGTCATCGGTTTTCCCGTGCCCGATGCGAAAACGCCCGCCGACGCGCTCCGGTTCACCGAGCGCTACATCCAGCGCTTCCGGAACGATCCCCTGATCGTCCCGGCGGTGGCGCCGCACGCGCTCTACACCAATTCCGAGGAGACGCTACGGGCCTGCCGCCGGCTGGCGAACCGCTACGGCGTGCCGTTGCTGACGCACGTCTCGGAAACCAGGCGCGGGCGCGACGAAGCCCTGGCGAAGTGGAACAAGACCCCTGTGGCGGTGCTGGATTCCTTCGGCGTGTTCGACGGGCGCACGGTGGCCGCGCACGCGGTGTGGGTGGACGACGCGGACTTGGCCATCTTCAAGGCCCGCGGGGTGGGAGTGGCGCATTGCCCCTCGAGCAACATGAAACTGGCGAGCGGCGTGGCGCCGGTGGTGAAGATGCTCGCGCTCGGCCTGGCCGTTGGACTCGGCACCGACGGTCCCGCCGGCAGCAACAACGATTTCGACCTGATGGAGGAGATGGACCTGGCGGCCAAGCTCCAGAAGGTGACCAGCGGAGATCCGCAAGCGCTGCCCGCGCCCCAGGCGCTGGAGATGGCGACGATTCTGGGGGCGCGGGTTCTGGGTCTGGAGAAAGAGATCGGCTCGCTCGAGAGCGGCAAGCGCGCCGACCTGATCACGCTGCGCCTGGACCGGCCCAATGCCGTCCCGTTATACGGCGTCTACTCGCAGATAGTTTACGCGCTCAAAGGCTGCGACGTCCGCGACGCCATGGTGAACGGCCGCCTTCTGCTGCGCGACCGCCAGCCCCTCACCCTGAACGCGGCCGAGATTCTGGCGAAGGCGGAAGAGTTCGGCGCCAAGGTGCGGGAGTCGCTGAAGTAGGATTGCGGTTGTCGCCAAAGGGACCCGAATCTCGGAGCGCTTGACCGAACCGTGCGGGTCTGGGACATTAAGAGAACGCCGTTGACCCAAGGAGGGGCGCTCATGGGCGAGAGAGTCGATGCCATCCTGAGAAACAAGGGCTCCGCCATCTGGTCGGTGCGACCGGAGGCGACCGTCTACGAGGCGCTGGTGCTGCTGGCCGAGAAGGACGTGGGGGCGCTGCCGGTGATCGCGGAAGGCCGGTTGGCCGGGATGTTCTCCGAGCGCGACTACGCGCGCAAGGTGGCGCTGATGGGGAAGTCCTCGAAGGAGCTGCGCGTCGCGGAGATCATGGCCAGCCCGGTGATTACGGTGACGCCAGAGCATACCATCGAGGAGTGCATGCGGATCGTCACCGCGCACCGCATCCGGCATCTGCCGGTCGTGGACGGAGACCATCTGGTGGGCCTGATCTCGATCGGTGACCTGGTGAACGCGATCATCTCGGCGCAGGCGGAAACCATCCAGCACTTGAGCAATTACATCTCGGGGGAGTACCCGCGCTAGGGTCTCACCCCAGCACGCTAACGCCGGCGCGGCGAGCGGCCCGCGCCAGGGTGCGGTCCAGGGTCGCCAGCGGGATGCCTTCCCGCATCGCCAGGGAAAGAAAGACGGCGTCGTAGACGGACAGATTCTGCGATCTTGCCAGGGCGACCAGATCCTGCGCGTCGAGGGATGGGCCGGCATCGTCGAGACGGACGTTCAGGCTGCGGAGAAGGCGCAGGGAACGGGAGATCCCGGCGGGGCTTATCCTCTTCCGGCGGTCTCCGGCCAGCAGCGCGTTGCCTACCTCAATGGGCCAGATTGCCGGCACAACCGCGGTGGCCGAGACCAGAAGGTCGAGAATCCGGTCCGCCCGCGCACTGCTTTCGTCTTCGAAGCACCAGGCGAGCGCAACGGAGGTGTCGAGGACAAACCGATTCAATAGCGGCGGCCCTCCTCAATCAACTGGCGAATGGTGACTCCGCGCAACTTCCGGCCCTTACGGAGCCGCTTCAACTCCTCGATCACCTCTTTCGGGTCTGGCTTTTCCGGCGCGCCTGCCGGAACGAGCACGGCGATCGGCACACCATGCTTGGTGATGGTTACCTTCTCCCCTCGCGCCACGCGCTGGAGAAGGTCGGGGAGATGGGTCTTGGCCTCGTATGAGCCGACGGTGTGCATTCTCGACCTCGATACCGACTAGTCTAAGACCGGACTAAATCATTCTGGGGGACGAAGGCAAGCCGCACTGGGGACCGCTCGTTGACACTCGCGGTTCGGTGCTTCGGGCCTGTCATGAAACAACCACTCCAACCGCTCCCTGACGGTCGCGGCTCGGCAAGCTGGTACTGAGCCGCGACCGTCAGGGAGCGGTCGAGCGAAGTGGAGATGTTGTTTGGTGACAGGCCCTTAGTTGAACGGCGTCTCCGGGCAGAATGAACCGCGAGTGCAACCGCTTGATTCTGCTCGTCCATGGCATTTTGATGACCGACACCGGATACGTCATGCTGGGCGAGCCATAGGAGTTACCCGGAAAAAAAACCTGCCGGTCTGGTCCGCCGGACTACTCTACTTCGTAAGAGAGATGAAGCCGGGCTTCTGAACCGGGCACGTCGGGGTTCCGGCCGGCCTGGCGCGGCCGGACTGGATCGGCACGAAGACACCGATGGAAACGCGGAGAAACACCATGCCTGCCACTTTTCAAGTCTCTCAATCCCTTCCGCTCCTCATTGCCGCCGGGTTACTCTCCGGCCAAGCACTGGGTGCGGGCAAAATCATTTTTTCCAGTTCACCAGTCGACCTGAAGAATCCGGTCGCTCAGACGACCTCGTTCAAAGCCGGCGATCCCATCTATGGAGCGGTGGTTCTGAGCGCATCCATCAAGAGTCTGTGCGGAACGAACACGTCCGTGAACGCTACCAAGGAAGCGCTGGAGCTGAACTATTACGTGGACAATAAGTACACAGACACGGGCTTCCTGACGGCCAGGGGTCCCTTCTTCGCCGAGGCGACGGTGTTTCCGCTCGATGTGGCTCCGGAGCCTGCGCGGATGACGGCCTACAGGGAACCGAATCTGGAGTATCGCAAGTTCGGCCAAAGCCGGGATGGCGCGGTGACGTTCAGCCAGGCGTTGGGCGGTCTTACGGCGGGTGCGCACACGTTCAAGATCGAGGTGCTTGCCTGCAGCCGGCCAATCGCCTCAGGCTCGTTCCGGATCGAAGGAGCTTCGTTCAACCACTATGCGCAGCTCGTGCCCGCTCTCCGAAGCGAGGAGACGAAGAGTGTGGGGATGTCGACGCCGAAGAGGAACGACGCGGTGCTTTCGGCGGCCATGTTGAAGGCGATGCAGGCATCCTCCAGCGAGGCTTGGAAAGACCCGATCATTCGCATCGTCATTCTCGACTCGGACTGGTTCATCGAACGTCATCCGATATCGGGCGCCATCCTGTTCCGCTATATTCGCGCGGAGGTAGCGGTGAAAGGCCGGGACGGAAACTGCAGTTTCTACAAGCTCTGCACGTTCAAGCAGGACTACGTCGGCGGCAAGTTCGGCGCGACCCGCTATGACGGCCACGGGGACCGCCAAGCGCTCCCCTGCGAGAACGTCGGCAAGTAGCCGCGACGGTCAAACAGGAGGACCGCTTGCTCGACGCGATGACAGGCGATCCTGATCGGGCTGCTGCCGGCCAGGTATATCGGTGGTGGAGCCCGCCGATCCGTTGCAGCGCGACAACTTCAGACGCCGGCCCAGGACAGAACTGAATCGAGCGCCGCGATGGGGTCTGCTTGGCAAGTCCGTTGTGGGTTCGATCGTCGCGATAGTACGCCAGGTATTCACGGCCGAGTCGTCGCAAGTGCGGGTTACCATGGGTTGGAATGACCTACCTGATTGTCCTCAACGACCACCCGTACGAATCGGAGCGGGACTACAACGGGCTGCGGCTGGCGACGGCGCTCGTGAGCAACGACCACAACGTCGTGCGGATGTTCCTGATCGGCGAGGCGGTACGCTCGGCGGTGGGGGGCCAGACCGTTCCGGACGGCAAGCACGACATCGAATGGATGCTGCGGCGATTCGCGGCGGGCGGGCGGCCGGTGGGGGTCTGCCGGACCTGCATGGAAGCGCGGGGCATTGAGACCGCGGCGCTGATCGATTGCACGTACCGCAGCACGTTGGATGAACTGACGCGATGGACCGAAGAGGCGGACAAAGTCCTCGTGTTCTAAGGGAGGGCAACCGGGGACAGCCTGGGCCGTCCCGACTGCGGACGGCCGAGGCAGTCCCTCGGTTGCAGGACGCATCACCGCTGGCGGACGGGAGCGAGCAGCGGAGCGCTCAGGACGGCGTCGTTCCGCCCAACGTATTCCCGGAAGACGGCGGCGAGACCGGGGCTGTCCTGGATGCGCATGTCCGATCGCAGGGCCGGGTTGGGATCGTTGAAGAACGCGGCGTTCCACCAGGAGAAGCCGATGAGTCTGGGCCAGCGGCCGCCGGTGATGTCCGCGAGAGCGTCGATGGCCCAGGAGGCCTGGAGGGGATCCTTGATGTTGCCGAACTCGGAGACGATGATGGGCTTGTCGGCGAGCTGGCGCAGTCGATCGTACACCCAATCCATCTGCCACCGGAAGGAGACCGCCCGTCGGTCCTTGGGAATCTGGCGGCCATAGACACTGACGCCGAACCAGTCGATCCATTCGTCGCCGGGGTAGTAGTTTTCGAAGCGGTTCCATTCGACCACCGGCTCATCCCAGGGGTCGACGTGGAACACCCAGCGGATGTTGTTCGCCCCTTCCTCTCTGGCGATTTGGATGATGTGCCGGTAGGCCGCGCGGAAGCGGGCGACCGAGTCGGGGTAGGAGCCGCCTTCTTTGTTCCACAGCCCGTTCCAGGGGAACCAGAAACCGTTCACCTCGACGCCGTACTCGGCCAGCAGCGGGGTCCCGAAGCTCCTGGCGTCCCGCATCCAGCGGCGGAAGTCCGCGTCAAAGCGGCCGCCGAGGATGTTCTCGAGAGTGAAGAGAGGATCGGGATGCCGGATCGGAGCGTGCAGCAGCATCAGGCGGATGTACGGGATGCTGCCGTTGGAGCGGATCCAGGTCGCGGTGGCCCTGGGGAAGTCGCGGCTCTGGTACCAGTTGTTGCAGAAGTAGACCCAGGTGGGCCGCTTGCCGACGAGCTGCTGATAGCCCAGCACATCGGACGGGCTGATGTCGCCGCCCATGCCGTCGCGGCCGCCGGGGAAGACCCCGTGGTAAAGCTTCCCGGCGGGCGGTTCGGCGATCGCGGTGGCGGCGACGGCGGCGGCCGGGTCGAGCGTCGCAGCCAGCAGGATAGCCGCTAGCATGGAATACTCACCGCACCTCCTGGGTAGACCCCAAGTACGAATGTAGCATCGCAGGAGGAAATGGCGAGCTCAGGCTGCCAGCCTGACGATAATCGCGATGTTCCAGGCGGCCAGGCCGGCGTACCAGTAATTCATCCAGCGGATTACGTGGGGGCGGTGGAGACCGATGCAGACCCCTCCCAGCGCCAGCGCGACGAGCTTGGAGGCGACGACGCCGAAGGTCGGGCCGAGGCCGACCGCCGCGACAAACCGGATCAGAGGACAGGCCTCACCGGCCCCTAAACTGAGCCCCACCAGGGTGGTCAAGAAGTCCAGGAGCTGGAGGCCGAGGAAGGTCGCTACGAGCACAGAGTACTCATCGACCCGGATGGGCGCGGTTTGAGCCGCTCGTGCGAGTGCCGATGCGGGGATACAATCAGGGTAGGTGAAGGATAAACCCAGGCAGTTGCCGGCCTTCCTGTTCCCTGCCTTCCAGACGCAGGAGAGAACCCACTGGCGTCCCTCGTTGGACATCTACCGGATGCGCAATGGCTGGCTGCTGAAATTCGACCTGGCGGGAGTCCTGATGGAGGACGTCAACGTCGAGGTGCAGGGCTGCCGCATCACCGTGAGCGGGGTGCGGCGCGACTGTGTGTCCCAGGAAGCGGATGCCTGCTACGCGATGGAGATCGCCTACAACCGGTTCGAGCGCACGGTGGAGCTGCCGTGCGAATTCGCCAACCCGGCGGTGACGCTCGAGGGCCGCAACGGAATCCTGATCATCCGTGTGACGGAGGCTTGAGTGAGCGACTCGGATGAAGTTCAAGTGCTGCCGATCCTGCCGCTGAAGAACAGCGTGCTGTTTCCGCACCTGCTCATGCCCCTGGCGGTGGGCCGGGCGGCGTCGCTGGCGGCGGCCGACGCCGCGCTGGCCACCGAGGGGAAAGAGATCATCATCGTCGCGCAGCGCGACCCCTCCAAGGACGAGCCGCAATTCGAGGACCTGTACACCATCGCCACCACAGCCGTGATCAAGAAAATGGCGCGGTCGAGCGAGAGCCAGATGGAGCTGATCGTGCTCGGGGTGGAGCGGGTGGTGGTGTTGAAACTCGAGCAGATGGAGCCGTATCTGAGGGCGCGGGTGCGGCCCTATCCGCTGCCGGACGAGCGGACCCCCGAAGTCGAGGCGCTGCACCGGGCGGTGACCGAGCTGGCGGGGCGGGCGATCCAGCTGGCTCAGCCCAACATCCCGGCGGAAGTGAGCCACCTGCTGGCATCGGCCGAGGAGCCGCTGCGACTGGTGTACCTGCTAGCTTCGATGATGAGCCTGGAGCTGACCAAGGAGCAGGCGCTGCTGGAGGCCGAAAGCCGGGGCGACGCCCTGCGGCTGATGCACGCCTACCTGACCAACGAGGTGCAGGTGCTGGAGCTGCGCAACAGGATCGCCAGCGAAGCGCAGACCGAAATGAGCAAGCAGCAGCGGGAGTACCTGCTGCGGCAGCAGTTGCGCGCGATCCAGCAGGAGTTGGGGGAGCGAGACCCGCAGCAGGCCGAAGTCGAGCTGTTGCGAGAGCGGATCGAGAAGCTGGCGCTGCCCGAAGAGGTGGCCCGGGAGGCGCAGCGGGAGCTGGGGCGGCTGGAACGGTTGCCGCCGGGCGCACCGGATCACCAGGTGATCCGGACCTACCTGGACTACGTGGTCGAGCTGCCCTGGAACACCTTCACCGAAGACCAGCTCGACCTGGGGCGGGCGCGGCGCATCCTCGACGAAGACCACTTCGACCTGAAGGAAGTGAAGGAGCGCATCCTCGAGCACCTGGGGGTGCTGAAGCTGAACCCGGAGGCCAAAGCGCCGATTCTGTGCTTCTTCGGCCCGCCGGGGGTGGGCAAGACCTCGCTGGGCCAGTCGATCGCGCGGGCGCTGGGGCGCAAGTTCGAGCGCATGAGCCTGGGTGGGCTGCACGACGAGGCGGAACTGCGTGGGCACCGGCGCACCTACATCGGCGCACTGCCAGGCCGGATCGTCCAGGCGATCCGGCGCGCGGGATCGAAGAACCCGCTGCTCATGCTGGACGAAGTGGACAAGCTGGGGCGCGACTTCCGCGGCGACCCCGCGGCGGCGCTGCTCGAGATCCTGGACCCGGAGCAGAACAAGAGCTTTCGCGACAACTACCTGGATCTGCCGTTCGACCTCTCCAAGGTGTTCTTCATCACCACGGCCAACGCGCTGGACACGGTCCCGCGGCCGTTGCTGGACCGCATGGAGATGCTGCGGCTGGCGGGCTACAGCGAGGAAGAGAAGATCGAAATCGCGAAACGCTATTTGATCCCACGGCAGCTCAAGCAGTCGGGCTTGACCGACGAGCAGTGCAAGTTGCCGGATGAGGCCCTCAAGCGGATCATCTCGCGCTACACCCGGGAGGCCGGGCTGAGGCAACTGGAGCGCAACATCGGCCGGCTGGCGCGTAAGGTGGCGCTCCGGCACGCCGAAGGAAACACCGAGCCGGTGACGCTGGCGCCGGACGATTTGATCGAGATGCTCGGACCGCCGCTGTTCGCGCCCGAGGAGCTGCGGAAGCAGCAGCCGCCCGGAGTGGCGACTGGGCTGGCTTGGACCGAGGCCGGCGGCGAGGTCCTCTATGTCGAGGCGACGCGCCTGCCCGGCGGCAAAGGGCTGACCATTACCGGGCAGATTGGCGAGGTCATGCAGGAATCCGCGAAGGCGGCGCAGAGTTACGTCTGGTCGCACGCCAAAGAGCTGGGGATCGCCCCGGGTGTCTTCAAGGAAGACGGCATCCACATCCACGTGCCCGCGGGCGCGATCCCCAAGGACGGCCCGTCGGCCGGAGTCACCATGGTCACCGCGCTGGCCTCGCTGTACACGGGGACGCCGGCGCGCAGCGATGCCGCCATGACCGGGGAAATCACCCTGACCGGCCTGGTGCTGCCGATCGGCGGGCTGAAGGAGAAAGTGCTGGCGGCGCGCCGCGCGGGGATTCGGTGCGTGATCCTGCCCCGCGAGAACGAGAAGGACCTTCGCGATCTGCCCGAGGAGGTGCGCCAACAGATGCAGTTCCTCCCCGCCGACCGGATCGAGGACGTGCTGGCGGCCGCGCTCCCGCGCGTCGCCGACAAACTCGAAGCGCCGGGAGCCGTGCGGTCATAACAGAATCCGTGTCTCCTGGGCCGGGCCAGCCCCCATCCGGTTCCCTCTGTCTGCCAGCGTCTGCTGCCGTTCCGGAAGCTGGCCGAGATGCTGCCGGACCACCTGGAGGGAATCCTGAACTACTGCCGGATGAAGGTGCCGGGGGGTGGTCGGGGCGGTCAACAACAACATCAAGTCCCTACGCCGCGGCTACAAGACCGCCGCGATCTCCTGCTGAAGGCACAGCGCATGGCCCTGACCAAGGCCGAGTTCACCGGTTTGCAGAACGCCGCGTAAAATGGGCCTCCTGTCAAACTGTTGCGCAGAGCCCCTTTGGTAGCGGATCACGATCTGGTTCCCGTTGGTATCCTCCATCACCGTGGGGTAGCGCGCGCCCGAGTCCTGCTCGGTGCCGGCCGAGACCGCTCCCATCACCCAGAAGCTGCCGTCGGGGAAATACAGCCGGTAAGCGGAGGGCTCGTACTCGATATAGATGCCTTCCTTCGAACTCCACACCCCGCTGGTGTTCACGTCCAGGCGGTACTCCGCCCCGGTCGAGTCGCTGAAGATGTAGTGATGCACGGAACCGGCGGACCAGTACGGCGTGATCGAGCCCGCTTGCAGCCGCCAGCCCGCACCGTAGCCGATGTCGTGGCCGAGCTTCCAGTCCCGGCCGCCCTCCTGCCGCCAGATCTGCGAGTTGTAGCTGAGGGCAAAGGGCACGCGCCAGCCGTTGCGACCCTGCTAATAGGCGGCGCCCACACGGTTGGGGTCGTCCGCCGTGGGGTTGATTTCGCTACTCTGAATTGGCCCCTTTCGATGCTCTGATTTGGCCCCACCTGTAAACCGCAAACCGTGTATCTTGTTTCGGGCATGAGCGCCCGGAAGGAGACGCGGTTTGGAGAACA
>JBEKWU010000060.1:0-30038 GCA_049512775.1 Bryobacteraceae bacterium | reverse complement strand
AGCCGCAGAAACGGCCCTGCCGGTGATCAGACCGCGTGGTCCGCTGGTTCGGCCTGCTCGCACGCGAAATCGGTGCCGTTGGTGGCACCGCCAAAACGCGAGTTTATCCACGGGCTGCTAGGTAGCGCTACCGAAACGGCAGTCCGTGCGGTTACGAGTGCGCGCTAATGCGTATGGTGCTGCACTTGGACGCGTGGCCGCCCTCTCGGAGAACCGCCCTGCCCACTCCCCCGAACCGCCGCCCGCCGCCTACCCCACTTCCAGCACCGCCCAGCCGGGCAGGGTGGCGGGCTGGTTGTTGAGGAAGACGATGCGGCGGGTCTCGGGGAACCGCAGGCCGGTGGTGAGCGCTCGGCTATAGAGCGGCACCTGCTGCGTAGAAGGCGCTTTCCCGAAATCCTAGCCCCCTTATGGAGGGTGGTCCGCCAGGGAGTGTACTACGAACGCGATCTCGGGAAAGTGCTACCTGTGCCGTTAGGGCGTTAGGCGACCGAGTGGAGTTGCGGTGCGCATCGGACCGAAGCCGTTCAACTACCGTCGTCTGAGCGCTTTTTTCATTGTGCTGGTTCGCAAACTTGGCCCATCGGGCACCGATATCGGCGGCTGCGCGACTCAGCGCCGCAAGTGGCGATGCGCGCCGCCGCCCAGCCCGCCCAGATCAATTATCACCGCGATCAGCAGCCACAAAAGATTGATTCCCGCCGTCGGCATGCCGCTGTTAAGTTCCCATGCGTATACGATCGTTGTGAGCGGCAGGAAAATGAAGCCGAGTACCGGCAGCACCAGACCACCGTGGAATGCGTGCTGCAGGTAGGTCGAGAAGATCCACATCAACACAAGCGCGACGCGCGGAAACAGCAGGACGACGAGCAGGAGGAAGCAAGGCATAGTCAGTCTCCAGCCGGGCAGCACGAGCCCGAGCAGTGCCATGATACCAGATTCGCGCGCCGGAAGCGCTCGGTAGCATTCGAGCCAGAACGAGAGCTTCGAAATGCTTCCCGCTACGGCTACACGCGTTTCGGGTTGGCCGCGATCCATTCCGTTGAACTGGTCTGGCGCGGCATGCAGCAGGAGTCTGCCCATAACCCCAATTGAATCAGCGCCTTTCACCCCGAGCTCATCTTGCGCGAGGTCCCAGGGAAGTTGGCTCGAAGGGACGGGCAAACGGAGCGGTTCCGGTGCTTGATGTGGCGCGCCGCGGTTCTCCATGCGGCGGGCTTTGAAGTAGTCGGGGTTTCGTGCGCGCCAGCCCGCTTGCGGCCTACTCCACTTCCAGCACCGCCCAGCCGGGCAGGGTGGCGGGCTGGTTGTTGAGGAAGACGATGCGGCGGGTCTTGGGGAAGGGCAGGCCGGTGGTGAGCGCCCGACTGTAGAGCGGCACCTGCTGCATGGCTTGACGGTAGGCTTCGTTGTCGGTTTCGAGCCAGCCGGTTTTCGCGAGCAGGCCGCTGCCCCAGCCCATCGAGAGGAGGCACGCTCCTCCCTTTTCCTGAACGTGAGCGAGCCACTTCTCGAGGTGCTCGACGCTCTCCCCCAGCAGCGGCAGCCCGGCCCAGGCGGCGTACTGCTTCTGGATGGCGAGCAGCCGCGCGGCGAAGCGGTTGGCCGCGGCCAGGATGCGCGCGCCGGTCACCGGCTCTCGCCAGCGCAACGCGCGCGCGATTTCCGGCTGCGCCAGGAAGGCGTTCTCGCGCCATACGCCCTCGAAAATCGTGCCGGGCGCGGCCATCTCGGCGAACAACGGCGTACTCTCGCCCGCCTGGTTGCCGGGAACCGTCCCGCGCGGCGTTTGCTTCCAACCCAGCTCGTAGCGGCCGCCGCCGCGCGCCACCAGCGTCGAGACGCGGAGCAGATAGAGTCTCAGCGCCGCCACCGGTACCGGCTGGGAATCCGCAACCGCGATGGCCCGCATGAAGTTCACCGGGCCGGGCCCCAGCGCCTGTTCTTCAGCGGCTTCGCCCGGCCGCCTCCACGACCGGTCGTCCATCTGCGGCGGCGCTCCGTTCCCCCAGCGCGCGAACAGCACGCCAGTGCGCAGCGCGCCTTTGATGGCGCTGCCGGGCAGGTAGGGGCCGTCCAGTCCGGAGAGAAACGTGGGAATGGACAGGCTCTCGCTGCGGGCCTTCTCCCAATACACGGTCGAGGACGGGTCCTCGAAGGGAACGCGGCGGTCGGCGAAATTCTGCGCGAATCCGCCCCAGGAGGCGAAATCCAGCTTGTCGGCCCGCTTCAGTTGCGTGAGGTAGCCCTCGAGGCGCGGCCCCTTGGCCAGCAGGCGGAAGATGCGCCGCTGGTCCAGAACGTTCACCTGGTCTTTCCAGACCATGTAGTCGATCGGCGAAAGCTTGCGGCCGTCACCGACCAGCAGCGGGGTCAGACAGGTCAGGCGGTATCTCATGACGCACCTACTGGGCGCTCGGGATGGCGCAGGGGGACCGGGATCGCTAGCGCAAATCCGGCGCGGAACACCGGGTGCGGGAAACCGTCCGGAGCCACGTTGGGCGCGGAGCCCTGGGGCGGCGCCTCGGCCACCAGCACCGATCCCTCTTCCACCATACGCAGCAGTTTCTTCTCCTCGCCCGAGCGCGCCGGGCTCTCGATGCGGCCCCCGCGGCTCACGCTGGAATAGAACCCGCGCTGCCAGTCCACCGCGTCGCCGGCGGCCGGGCTGAACATCGACAGCAGCCAGTAGCCAGTCTCAGGAGCCGCTTTGGGCGCGGCCTCTCCGCCTTCGGGCGCCTCCACCGGTGGCGCGGGTGGCTTGGGCGGCAGGATCATGTCCGGCAAAACGCCCTCGCTGAACTCCGGATCCGCCGAGCGTCCCCAGCCGATCGACCGCTCGCCTCCCAGCCCGGTGTCGGCCAGCAGCCGCAGCGCCGTGCGAACCTCCTCCTTCCACTGCGACTCGGCTTCCGGGTCGGCGAAGGCGACCACCGCCCACAGCCCGCCACCCGGCGCAAATTCGAGGCAGGCGGTATCGTGAACCACCACCGCCGAGCCACTCCTCCGGTCCACGCAGGCGTGCGAGCGCAAGGCCGGACGGAACGGCCCGTCACGGAACGGCGCATTCCCCGGCAGCAGACACTCGCTCGGACCGTCCAGGCGCCAGCCGTTGTCCTTCAGCGGCTGCTCGTTGGCCAGTGCCGCCACCACCGCCAGCGGCACAAACCGCGCATTCGTCCAGCGCACTTTCGGCGACGGCGGAGGCGGCCAGAGGTTCCGCGGCGGAACCACGAAGAGCAGGTCTTCCAGGTACGGGAAGCAGGAGCTGAACCGCACCGCCGCGCCCTGCGGATTCGCCACGGTCGCCACCAGCCAGTCTTCGAGCCGCCCCAGCCGCGCCATGGCGTGCGTCACCGCCGAAAACAGCGAGTCGCTGTGATAGATGCGGTCCACGCGATTGCGGGCGCCGGAATCCGGTCCGATGCGCCACGGTCCGGCCGGCCGAAAGCGAACCATCAAGGCTGGATGCATTGCGCTACTCGGAAAGCTTGCCGCGAAGCCCTTCGCCGCTCACCAGCGATTGCAGCGCGTCCAGGTCCGCGCCGGCCAGCAGTTTCTCCTCGGGGGCGCCGCCTGCGTAGAACCTGCGCCCGCGCCAGCTCAGCATGAGGTTCGAGAATCGCACGCGGCCGCTGCCGCGCGAGCCGCCGCCGCCGAGCGCGTCGTCCTCGAGCAGGCGCAGGGCCTCGACGAAGCGCGCCACCAACTCCTTGTCCTCCTCGCACAGCAGGTCCAGCACGAAGCGCACGCGGAACCGCGCGCCGGCCGGAACGCGCTCGAGCGTCCGCGGGTTGGCCTGCGAGGTGATGCGGTCGATGGCGTTCTCGCTCTTGACCTCGGTCAGCTCGTCGTCCAGGTTCTCGCGCATCTGCGGCGTGATGCTGTCGGGGTCCAGCGGCGCGTCGTAGACTGTCAGCCGCGCCGGGCTGGACACGGTGGTTTCGAGCGCGTCGCCCCCGACCCGCTCCATGCGCCCCGGGTTCCGCCCAAACAGCAGGCAGATCTCGTCGTCGGGCCGGTCGCTCTGGTGGATGCGAACCTCCTGCCCCTTGCGCTTGGACAGGTACACCAGCTCGCTCGGAACCGCGAGGCCGGAGGACTGCTCCAAGAGCGCGCGCAGCTTCCCGCGCAGCGAGCTGCCAGGGACGTAGGGGCGGCCGAAAGCATCCTTCACCACCGGGTTATCCGCGCCTCCGATCTCCAGCGATCCCTTGCCCGCCCCGATGTGCAGGCCGGTCTCGCAGCGCAGTTCTCCTTCCAGAATCAGCTTGCCAATCAGTTTCAATTCCGTCTCGGCTGTGTGGGCGCTCATACTTCCTCGCTATTCGTTGTAGGCCACGATGGCCTCGAAAAGATCCCGGAACCGCTCGTACCCGCGCGCGTCATTCTTGCGCGTCACTTGCAGCAGCAGCTTCTCCAGCGCGTCCAGGCTGCGCAGCGAGTGGCGGGCGATGGTATAGGCCAGCCGCGCGCGCAGCATCACGAAGTGCTGTTGCCGCTCGTTTTCCGGGGCGCGACAGGCCCGCCGCACCGCGTTGTACAGCCGCCGCAACTGGCTTTTGGTTCCCGAATCCATGTCGCGCATCCGGCTCACCACGCCGTGCGCCTGGTTGTCCAGGTACAGCGGGTCGCCGATCAACTTGTCCAGATCGATTTCCGGCGGGCCCTCCGGGCGGCCCCGATCGCCGCGCCGATCCTCGCCCCGCCCTCCAAACTCCCGCGGACCGCCTTCGCGCGGCGGCCGGCCTTCCCGCGGTGGACGCCCCTCGCGGTTCTTGGTCTCCTGCTGTGCTTCCGCCATGGTGTTAAACCTCAGTCGTTAATCTTGCCCACTCCAGCGCCACCAGCCCGGCGGGCCTCAGTTTCACCTGCGCGGCGCCTCTGCCCATCATCTCATTGGCCAGGTGCGCGCGCAGCTTCTGCAACTCGCGGTCCTTGGCGCCCACCAGCACGCGGTTCAGCCGCCGCTGGAAGCGCCAGGGCCGGTCGAAGCGCTGTTCGGTCCCGTGCGACCACGTCTGCCCGCCCTTCCGGTAGAACCCGCTCAGTTCGCTCAGGAACTGGCCCGAGGAGCCGAAGTCGATCACCATCCGCGCCAGCGTGTCCTTGAGTTCCGCCGCGTCGGCGAGGTAGCGCCACTCGAGCACCCGGCCCAGTACCGAGATGCAGTCCTTGTCCACGTCCTTAGCCCGCTCCAGCCGCGTCCCCGCTTCCTCGTACACCCAGGCCAGCGAAGAACCGATTTCCGGCGCCAGCGCCACCGCCATCGAGATGGTCTTGCCTTCCGGCCCCGGGAAATCCTTCAGATTCTCCTCGGTGAACCGGTGGAAGAGCCGCTGCATCTCGCGCGCCAGCGGGATCAGGGCGTCCCAGGCGCCATAGACCGCAAAGTCGTCGCCGCCCGAGTACAGGATCGTCACCTTGCGCCAGAACTCCGGCTGCGAGCACAGCACCTCCAGCTCTCCAGCGAAGAACTGTTTGTAGAGCACCGAAAGACGGACGTGCTCCTCGATGGTCTCGGCGCGGCGCAGCCGGATGCGAAAGCTGTCCACGTCGCCACGCAGCACGCCCCAGGCCTTCCGGCCCTCCGCGCGCCGGGCCAGCGTCGCCAGGTCCGCCGGCGTCGCCCCGTCCTCCGCGGGCGCCGCGTGGCGCGCCAGCGGGATCTCGTCCCTCAGGCTCCAGGTGTGAATGCCCGTGCCCAGCACGACTCGCGCCGGCGCCTCGGGGTTCCAGCCGGCGCTTTCCGCCTGCCAGAGACCCGCGGCAAGCTCGCGGAAGTAATCGCCGTGATCGACCGGCGCGGGCGCCGGGTAGGGCTGGAACGCATCCTGCTGCCAGCCCGCCGCCTCCGCCCCCAGCTTGCGCTTCAGGGCCTCGGTCAGCCGCTTCCGCACCACGCTCCACTCCCCCAGATTCTCGGTAACCGCCCAGGCCAGCTTCAGCCGCCCGCCGCTGGTCTCGACCATCTCGCGTCCGGCCGCCTCCAGGAACTCCTCGGCCGGCGCCTTGGCCTCGCCCGGCAGCACCGCCAGGAACTGCCCGCCCCCGCTCGATCCCAGCAGAATCCGCGCCAGCCCGAACTCCGCCAGCAGCGCCCGCGGCAGCACCTCGCCGAGCAGGGTGATCCACTGCGCGCGCCCCACCAGCAGGCGCGCCTCCTGGGCCGACAACACGAACTCTTCTATACCGAGCAGTTTCCCGTACAGAAGAATCTGGACAGACATGGATCGGAGGCACCCTTCGAAAGCGGTTAGTCTACCACACGCCGAGGGCAAACTACACTGACCCAGGAGGGGCAGGCGGTTTCGCCTGTCTCTTCTTCACTTCCACCGCGTACACCTGGCTGGCTCCGTGCATGTTGGAGCGGAAGACGATCCATTTTCCGTCCGGGGTGAAGGTGACATTGGGCTCGAGCCGGTAATCGTGCTTGGCCATGTTCACCAGCCGTTCCCAGCGCAGCACTCCCTTCTCCGGACGGAACAGGTAGATCCACTGGCCGTCTTTGGCCTTGGCCACCATTTGCGGGCCGCCGCCGTCCCCGGCGAACAGCTTCCCGTTCCGCGACACGTTGTAGTGCACCGACCACTGGTCGCGCTCCAGTTTGTAGCGCAGCTTCCGGCCCGTCGCCAGCTCCACGCCCGCCAGCCAGAACTCTTGCCCTCTCGGCGTTTGCAGGTCGTACCAGACGATCTTGCCGTCGGCGCTGAAGAATTCGTGCCCGGCGATCTCCATGTCCATGGTTCGAGCGTGGATCTTGAGGAGATCCGTGCCGTCGGTACGAATGGTCCAGATGCGGTCCACCTTGTGCCAGGGGCCTTCGTGACAGAACATGAGCAGCGTCGGATCGGTGGGAGAAAACTGCACGTGGTTGAGCCAGTCCGTGCTGTGGTAGATGGCTTTCAGCTCGCCGGTCTTGATCTGAATGGTGTAGAGCTGCATGGGCAGACGCATTTCCATGCGGGCTTGCAGCCTGTCTTTTCCGGACGGCGGCGGAGTGAACGGCCGCCGTTCGCCCTCCAAGGCGCTGCCGGCCAGAACCGTTTCGTCGGCATTGACCGTGAGGCCCGATCCGCCGCGGAATCCGGGCGGGAGCTTGGCGATCTCCCGCGTCGCTTTCGTGTCGAGGTGGGTCGAGTACACTGCGTCGCCCTTGAAGTAGAACACCTCCCGGCTCTTCCTGCCGACCACGACGCTCGAGACGCGGCCCTCCACCAGCGGCTCAATCTGCCGCGTCTTGAGGTTAACGGTGGCAAGTCCCTTGGGGGTGGTGATGACCATCTTGTCCCCGCGGGCTGTGTATGCGTTCTGGTGGAAGTAGAGGCTCGCGCTACCGCCTTCGCGGGAAAGCCGGATCACCCGGTGGCCGGTGGAAGGATCGATCCACTCGACCGGCGGCTCCTGGGCGGCCATCGCCCAACTCAACATCAGGAACAACGCGGCCCATTTGCGCATGCGTCGGGATCTCCCAGCTTCAATTCAACCACGGATGGGCAAGCCACGAGCCTCCCGATCGGCTACCATAATGCCGTATGCGATTCGTTCTTGCCCTGCTGGTCCTCTCTCTCAACCTGGGCGCGCAGAAGCGCCCCATCACGCACGAAGACGTCTGGCTGATGAAGCGCGTGGGCGGTCCCGCGGTCAGCCCCGATGGCAAGTGGGCCGTCGTTTCCGTCACCGAGCCTTCTTACGACGCCGCAAAGACCTCATCGGATCTTTGGATCGTGCCGCTGGACGGGAGCGCGCCGCCGCGGCGCCTCACCAGCACGCGCGCGCCCGAGGATGGCGCCGTGTTCTCTCCCGATTCGACGCGCCTCGCCTTCACCACCACTCGCGAGGGCGACGAATCGGCGCAGGTCTATGTGCTGCCGCTCACCGGCGGCGAGGCCATGCGAGTTACCAACATCTCCACCGGAGCTTCGCACCCGAAATGGCGCCCCGACGGCAAAGCCATCCTGTTCGAGAGCCGCGTGTATCCGGGCGCCGCCAACGACCAGGAGAACCGGAAAATCGCCGCCGAACGCAAGGCGCGCAAGTACAACGCCCGCGTATTCGAGGGATTTCCGTTCCGCTATTGGGATCACTGGCTGGACGATCTCCGGCCGCACGTTCTGGTGCAGACCCTCGAGCCGGAAGCCGCCGCGCGCGACCTTCTGGCCGGTACGAAGCTGGCGGCCTTGCCCGGATTCGACGGCGCCTACAACCTGACCGGCCCGGAGCTCGAGGCCGTCTGGAGCCCGGAAGGCGACGCGATCGTCTTCACCGCCATGGCGGACCAGGACCGCAGCGCCTACGCGGCCACTTCCACCCATCTCTACCGGGTTCCCGCCGCCGGAGGCGAGCCGGCAGCCCTCACCTCCGGTCCCGACAACTTCTCGCATCCCACGTTCCGGCCCGACGGCAAGGCCCTCTACGCGCTGCACCGGCGCAGCGAGGCCGAGGCGCTCTACAGCCTGTCGCGCCTGGCGATGATCGACTGGCCGCAACCCTCCGCCAAGCCCAGGCTGCTCACCCCGGAATGGGATCGCTCGGCCGGCGATTTCGCCTTCACTCCCGACAGCCAGCGCATCTACATTACGGCCGAGGACCAGGGGCACGACAAGCTGTTCACGCTTCCGGCCGGCGGCGGGCCGGTGCAACTGGTCTTCGAGGTGAAGGAAGGCGTTTACTCCCGGCTGGCGATTCCCGAGCGCGCCCCCGCACCTGTGCTGGTGGCGCTGTGGGGATCGATGGTTCATCCCGACGACGTCGTGGTGGTCGACCCTCAGGCCGGCGGGCATCGCGTTCTGTCCGCATTCAACCAGGAGCGCATCCAGCAGATCGACTGGCAGCCTCCGCGCGAGTTCTGGTTCACCTCCAAGGCCGGCCGGCGCATTCACAGCCTGCTGGTGCTGCCGCCCGCCTTTGACCCGTCAAGAAGATACCCGCTGCTGGTCTTCCCTCACGGCGGCCCGCACAGCATGAGCAAGGACCAGTACTTTCTGCGCTGGAACTTCCACCTGCTCACCAGCCCCGGTTACGTGCTTCTGATGACCAACTACACCGGCTCGACCGGATTCGGCGAAGCCTTCGCCGCCGCGATCAATCAGGACATTCTGCGCGGGCCGGCCGCGGAGCTCGAGCAGGCCGCCGACGAGGCCGTGCGCGCCTTCCCCTTCATCGACGGCTCGCGCCAGGCGGCCGCCGGCGGCAGTTACGGCGGTTACTTGATGAACTGGTTCGAGGGCAATACCAAGCGCTTCAAGTGCCTGGTGAATCACGCCGGCCTCACCGACAACGCCTCCATGTGGGGCGCGACCGACGAGTCCTACTATTGGGAGAAGAGGAACGGCGGACCGGTCTGGGAGTTGAAGGGCTTCTGGCGCGACCAAAGCCCGTCCGCCTACGCGGCCAATTTCGCCACCCCCATGCTGGTCACGCACGGCGAGCAGGATTTCCGCGTCCCCATCAACCAGGCGTTCGAGATCTACAAGCTGTTGCAGCGCCGCCAGGTCCCCTGCCGCCTGGTGATCTTCCCCGACGCCAGCCACTGGGTTCTCAAGGGCGAAGACGCCCGCCAACACATGAAAGAAGTCCTGGACTGGCTGAAGAAGTATCTCTGATGAGCCTCGCAAAATGCGGTTGCCCCGTGACAAGCTCCGCAACCGAGGGACTGCCTCGGCCGTCCGCAGTGGGGACGGCCCAGGCTGTCCCCGGTTGCCCTGCGGTAGGTCCGGCTCAGCGCCACCGGAACAGCTTCAGCGCCGTGAAGAAGCAAACCGCGATCCAGGCCGTCAGAATCGCCATTTCTCCGGCAAAGTGGAACAGTCCGGCGCCTTCCAGCATGTTCGCGCGCAGCGCATTGACCGCGGCGGTCAGCGGAAGCGCCTGAATGAACGGTTGGAGCTTCGCCGGGAAGCGCTCGGCCGAAAAGAACACGCCCGAGAAAATCCACATCGGCAGCATGACGAAGTTCATCAGGCCCGAGACGGCCTCAATGGTTCGCGCGCGGGAAGCCAGCAGCAGTCCCAACGCACTGAAGGCCAGCGACGCCAGCAGGCACACCAGCGCCAGTTGCCATAGCGACCCGCGCAGGGGCACGCCGAAGATCAGCGCGCCGAAGCCCACCAGCGCCGCCACCTCCGCAATCAGCAGCGTCAGCCGCGCCAGCAGGAACGACAGCAGGTATTCCACCCGCGACATCGGCGAGGCGATCAGGCGCTTCAGCAGCTTCTTCCTCCGCGCGTCCACGATCGCGAAGCCCAGGCCCCAGATGCCGCTTCCCATCAGGTTCATACCCAGCAGCCCGGGAAGCAGGAAGTCGATGTAACGGGAGCCGGGCTCGCGCACCAGGTCGTCGGATTCCGCGACCCGGTCCCGAACCCCCGCCGCGCGCTGGATCGCCTGCTCCGCCAGCAGTCTCGCCGTCCGCCCGTCCGGGTTGGTGTCGTCGTACCGATAGGTCACGCCCCCCGAGGGCCCCGGCAGCGCCAGCAGCACGATACGGCCCGTGCGCAACGCCTGTTCGCCTGCGGCGCGGTCTAGCAGCTTGACGGAGAGCGATTTCCCCTTGCTCAGCGCGCTCGCCAGCTCCGGCCGGGTAGCGCCGATCTTCAGCACGTCCGCCGGGCGGTTGCGAAACGCGATCCCCAGGCCCGCCGCCAGCAGGATCGGGAACACGAAGACCCAGAAGATCGCTTCCCGCTCGCGCCAGAACTCGCGGAACCGCACCAGCGTGAGCTGCACCAGCGAGCGATCGGCCCAGGACCGCGGTCTAGTCTCCATCGCGCAGATGCCTCCCGGTGAGCGAAACAAACACATCCTCGAGGGTCGCCGAGTGCGTCCGCAATTCCGTCAGCGGAATGCCGCGGCTCGCCAGCTCCTTGAGCAGTGCCGGCACGGCCACGTGAAGCTGGGCGACTTGTAAACTGTAAAATCCGTCCTCCGCATGCGCCTTGCGAACGCCTTCCAGCCCCTCCAACGCCCCAAGATCGACCCCGCTCGATTCGGCCGCGAACTCCACCACGTGATCCGCGCCGAGGGCGGCCACCAGTTCCCGGGGAGTGCCGAGCGCAATGATCTTGCCGTGGTCCATGATGGCCACGCGGTCGCACAGCCGCTCCGCCTCGTCCATGTAGTGCGTCGTCAGAATGATCGTGCGTCCGGCGGTTTTGAAACGCTCGATCAGCTCCCAGAGCTGCCGCCGGGCCTGCGGATCGAGCCCCGTGGTCGGCTCGTCGAGGAACAGCATGTCGGGCTCGCCCACCAGCGCGCAAGCCATCGCCAGCCGCTGCCGCTGCCCGCCCGAGAGCTGGCCCACCCGCGCGCGGCTCTTCTCCCCGAGCTGCACCATCGCGATCACCTCGGCGACTTCCGGCCCGCGAAGGTAGAAACTGCGGAACAGGCGAAGGGTCTCTTCGACCGTCAGCTTCTCGGAGAGCTGCGTCTCCTGCAACTGCACGCCGAGCCGCTGGCGCAGCTCCGCGCCGTCGGTCTTCCAGCCCAGTCCCAGCAATTCGACCGACCCGGCGTCTGGCTCGAGCAGCCCCTCGCAGATCTCGATGGTGGTGGTCTTCCCCGCCCCGTTCGGACCCAGCAATCCGAAGCACTCGCCCGCGCGCGCCTCGAGATCGATCCCGTCCACCGCAACCACGTCCGCGTAGGCCTTCCGCAGACCGCGCACCGACAGCGAGAGCACCAACTCGGAAGGGGGCATTACCTCCAGTATTTCCCGAGTTGCGACGCCGCGCAACCGCGGCTGGGTAGGATAAGGCTCCGCCTTGTCCTGGCTGCACACCGGATACCACCGGACATGCCGTCCCCTTGCATCGATGAACAACGATGCGGATGGTAAGGGCGTACAATGAAGTGTGGGAGCCCCCATGGACGTCAGGCTACCGGCGGATTTAACAAGGCAGGTCGAGCGGGAGCTCGCTAGCGGCCGATATGAGAACTCCGATCAACTGATCGAGGAAGCTGTGCGATACTTCCTCGACGAACGGGAGCGTGGTCAGCGGCGGCTCGATGCCCTCCGTAGAATCGGGCAGGCCGTTGATGAAGCGGGCCTGTATGAGAGGGTTCTGGTCCCCGGGCGGGAATGACCGGCACCCCTCTTGCCATCCTTGACGCTTGTGTACTCGCCAACTTCTCTCTGTGTGACACCCTGCTGCGGTGTGCCGAAAGCCCGCGGCTCTTTGAGCCAAAGTGGTCCGAGGAGATCATGGGCGAGACAACTCGCACTCTCGAGTCAAGGCTTGACTGGCCGAGTTCGCTGGCCGCTTACTTCAAGGCTGAGTTGCGTGCGCACTTCGCCGAGGCGTGGGTTAGCGATTACCAGTCCCTGATACCGCGGATGACGAACGATGAAGAGGATCGGCATGTGCTGGCGGCCGCGGTCCATTGCGAAGCCCCGATCATCGTGACATTCAACCTCCGGCATTTCAGGCCGGAACACCTGGGGCCATGGGGCGTCCGCGCGTCACACCCTCAATCGTTCCTGATCGACTTGTTCCGCCAGGAACACGCGGTTGTCATGACGAAACTGGAGCGACAGGCTGCCGACCGCGGGCGTATCCTGCGTGCTCTTCTCGATATCCTGAACGCAACGGTGCCTGACTTCGCAGCGCTCGTTGCCGGCGCCGGAGCGAGACAATAAAGCCCATCTGGGTGGTTGACGGCGAAACCCGAAACTGACCCACTACCTGGAGGCTTATCCTACTCCGAATACAGCTTCACTGTGGCGGCGGACTTGCCTGCCAGGGGGTCGCCGGCCAGGGCGAAGGCTCCGTTTTTCCGGGCGGCTGCCAGTTTGCGAAGCACGTTGTCGGAAGGCAGGCAAACCAGCCCCTGCGCGTTTGGCGCATTCGCGGCGAAGACCACCAGGTCGAGCTTCGACCAATCCATCTCCATGGTCGATTGCGCCAGCTCGATGTGCGGGATGATGGCGCCGTCGCGAACCAGCATCACGACGGGGATCGCGCCGGCCTGGATGTTATGCCAGCCGCCGGTGTAGTTCTTCCCGGTCTGGTAGTCGATCCACTGGCCGGGCGGGAGGTAGACGTCGCGACCGGTCGCGCCCGACTCCATCAGGGGCGCCACCAGGATCTGGGAGCCGAACAGGTATTCGTCTTCAACCATCCAGGAGCCGGGATCTTCGGGATACTCGACAAACAGCGCCCGCAGCATGGGCAGGCCGCGCTCACTCGAATCCTTGGCCTGCGCATAGACGTAGGGCATCAGCTTGTACTTCATCTCGTCCGCGCGCCGGAAATCATCCATGAAGGCCGCCCCGATCAGCCAGGGCTCCTTCGGCGGCAGGCCGTGACAGCGGCTATGGGAAGTGAGCATCCCGAACGGCATCCAGCGGCGGTACAACTCTTCCCGCGGCGCCGAGGCGAATCCGCCGATGTCATGGCTCCAGAAGGTGAAGCCACTCAGTCCCAGTGACAGCCCGCCGCGCAGCGTCGCGGCCATCCCGACGTCCATGACGGCGGCGTCGCCGCCCCAGTGCAGCGGATAGCGCTGGCTGCCGGCCCAGGCGCTGCGGGCCCAGATGACGTTCTCGCCGTTCACCTGCCGCGTAATGTCGGCCACCGCCTTGTTGTACCGGAGCGGGTACAGATTGTGCTCGTAGAACCCACTGCGTCCCGAGGCGTAGATGCCGTTGAGCGGCGCGGACTCGCCGAAATCCGCCTTGATCGCTCCCACCCCCATCTTCAAAAGGCCGGCGAGGTTGTCCTGGTACCACTTCACCGTGGCCGGGTTGGAGAAGTCCAGCACCGCGTCTTCGTAGGGCAGGCCGCCCTTGCCGTCCCTTACGTACAGCCCTTTCTCGAGGATCTCCGGGAACAGCCGGTTCTTCGGCACGAAGTAGGGGAGCTGCCACAGCGAAATGTGAAGGCCCTGCCGCTTGAGGTCGGCGATCATCTTGGCCGGGTCCTTGAAGCGCGAGGTGGAGAACCTGTAGTCGCAGCGCCAGTCGTACTCGAACCAGCCGGTGTCCAGGTGGATCACGTCGCTCGGCAGGCGGTTCTCGCGGAGCTTGGCGGCAACCTGCCGCACCTCCTCCTCGGAGAAGTAGCTGATGCGGCTCATCCACAGTCCGAAGGACCACAGAGGAGGCATGGGGGCCTTGCCGGTCAGGTTGGTGTACTCGTTGAGAATGTCCTTGGGCCGGCCGAGGAACACGAACAGGTCCAGCTCGTCGTCGCCCAGCAGCATCGCGTTGGTGCCCTGGAAAGTGGCGCCGAAATCGAACGTCGAGGGCGCCGAGGTGTGCACGAACATCCCGTAGCCGCGGTTGCTCATGAAGAACGGGATGGGCTTGTACATGCGGTAGCTCTCGGGGCCTTGCGCGTCGTTGGTCATCAGGATGACCTTTTGGCCGCGCTTGTCCAGCCCGGTGAACGATTCGCCGCAGCCGAACAGCTTCTCGCCCGCCGCAAGCGAGAACACCGCCGCCACGCTGCGGGAATAATCCGACGGCCGGCGGATGAACGAGAAGGGCAGCACCGGCACCTGAGTGGCATGGTTGTCCGATTCGTGGTTGGTCCGGGTCAGCAGGCGGCCCTCGGCATCGCGGAACTCGATGTGCCAGGGCTTTTCGAGAACGGTGACCGAGCCGGCCGCGCTGGTGTAGCGGTAGCCGCCCTCGATCTTGCTCATCCGCCAGGAATTGTCGCGGGGCGGCTCGCCCACCAGCATGAGTTCCTCGGCCGGCGGCTTCACATCTACTCCGGTCTTCACGCGGATGCGGACCGTCCGCGGCGAGACGAACTGAATCGAAAAGGGCAGCGTGGGGTTGACCGCATACTCGACCTCCGGGAACGTGACGCCGCCAAACGGACTCAGCACTCCCTCCATGGTGTTGAAGGCGATGCGAGGGTACAAGTGATTCCGTTGCCAGGCGATACTGCCCGCGCCGGTGGCCGGGTCGAAGCCGGTCAGGCTGTCGGCCAGGAAGTAGGTGTTCTTGAAGTCGTGGAAATCGCCGCTGACGTCCACCGGATCGCTGAGCATCACCGGAGGCTGATCGGCCGGCGCGCCCGACAGAACAGGACACGCCGCGACACACAGCAGAAGCGGCAAGTAGCTGGGTTTCGAGGCCATACGGTATCTCCCTTTCAAGACGGAGCCGCGACCCACCACTTTAGCGCACTGTCGCCGGCGCCGGCCCAATTCGAACCGAACTTCGACACAGTGAGTTTCGTCACCTCAAAAGAGGAACCGCGTGCCCACGTCCCTGCTTGCACCCCGCCGGAACACTCCCCTTCAGCGCATACAGGGCGTCTTCTTCCCGGCCGCGGCTGCCCTGCTTCTGGTCTGCATGGGAGTTCTGGCGGGTGGCGCTGCCTTGCGGGAATCCGTCACCTTCGATGAAACGGCTCACATTGGCGCCGGGGTAAGTTACTTGCAGAAGCTCGACCTGCGCCTGAATGCAGAACACCCGCCGCTCGCCAAAGTCCTGGCTGCGTTGCCGCTGGTTATGCGTGGGACGCGCGCCGATTACTCCAGCGCCTCGTGGTCGGTAAGCCGGGAGTTCTTCCCCGCCTACATGGGACAGTGGGCCTTCGGCGAATGGCTTCTGACGCGCTGGAATGACCGGGTAAGCACGGTGGCGTGGGCCCGGCTGTCCATGCTGCTTCTCACGCTGGCGTTGGGCTGGGTCGTTTACGCCTGCGCGCGCCGCCTGGGCGGCGATTGGGCCGGGTTGCTCTGCCTGAGCGTTTACGTCGCTTCGCCGGTCTTTCTCGCCTTCGGCCCCCTGGTGCACACCGACATGGCCGTGACGCTGTTTTCCCTGCTGGCGCTATGGACGTTTGCCGGAGTATGGCAGGACCCCAGCCGCAGGAACGTCACGCTGTTTGCCCTGAGTCTGGCGGGCGCGCTGCTGTCGAAGTTCACCGCTGGCATTCTGCTCGTCGCCTTCCCCGCGGCCGCTTTGAGCACGCGGTGGCGCGCCGTGCCCGGCCAGCCCGCCGCCAAATCCGAGGCGCGCGCCTGGCGCAGACTCCGCTGGCGCGCTACCTTGAAGGGCATTCTCTGGGCCGCCGTTTTCGTCTACGCGTTCTACTTCATCTTTTCCTGGAATCAGCCCACGGACGCCCTGGACCGTCTCGGCCATGGCCCGGCCTGGGATCCCCTGCGCCGCCTCCTCATGCCGGCCTGGCTCTATCTGCGCGGGCTGCTCGTGGTGCTGCTGACCTCAGTCCGTCCGACGTTCATCCTCGGCCACGCATATTCCCACGGGGTCTGGTTCTATTTCCCGGTTCTCCTGCTCCTGAAATCGCCCCTGGGCTTTCTCGGCCTGCTGGCGTTGGCACTGATCGTCGCGCTGAGCCGAAAGCGAGGCGAACAGGGGAATCTGCCTGCAATCCCCGAGGGCGTGCGGGTGCATTGGCGCGTCCTTTGGGTCTCTCTGGCGGTTTTTGGCGCCGCTTGCCTGTTGAGCCAGATGGACATCAGTTTCCGCCATTTCAGCGTCCCTTTGGTTCTGTTGATTCTCCTGTTGGCTCCTCTGCCCCGCATGTTGGGACGCCTTTGGTCCCCGTTTCCCGTCGCGGCGCTCACGGTGGTGCTGGCGCTCAGTTGCCTGTTCACGGCCCTGCGGGCATATCCCTACTACTTCCCTTACGTCAACGCGTTCTCGTTTGGGCGGCCGGCCTACACTCTGGTGAACGATTCCAACGTCGACTGGAATGCGTCGCTTCCCGAAGTGAAACGGTTCGCCGAGCGGAACGGCCTGCGGAAGATCAACCTGGATGCCTATGGGATGAACGATGCCACGGCCATCGTGCCGCAGGCCGAACTCTGGGATTGCCAGAAGCCCGCCGCCGCGGATGCGGGCCAGTGGGCCGTGATCTCCGCCAACATGATTCTGGATGGCCACAACTGCCGTTGGCTCATGCAGTATCCGCATGAATCGCTGGCGAGCGGCAGCATGTACGCCATTCGTCTCCCGGCGCCCATCCCCGCGGCGGGCTCGAGCGGCGGCCCCCCGCTGCCCTCCCAGTGTCGCAACCTCTGGGGGATGCCAGGCGTTCTCGACACGCGGGCCATGTTCCTGGAACTCATCCGCCATCCGGAAAAGATTCCGGAGGCCATCGCCAAAATGCAGGCCGAATACACTCGTTCCCAGCAGTCGCAGAAACGCTCTTCCGGCGGGCGATAGGAGGTTCTACAGGCCCGCTCCGGTCAGCGCCGCGCGTCGCCCGGCTCTCCTGGGAGCAGCGCCAGGATTGCCGCTCGGACTTGCAGCGCCAGCGCGAACGCCTGCTTGGCGGCGTCGATGGTTAGAACGGGCAATTCACCCGGGTATCGGATCTCCACGCCATAGTCGCTGAGGGCGTCTGCGTTCGCCAGCCGCTCCGCGGTGTCCGCGTCGGCCCCCGCGAGAATGTCCAGCAGCCTGCCGATATCATGCGTCCTGGGAAAGTCGATCTGAAGCCACGTGAGATACGCTTTCAGGAGCTTCTCCGCCGCTTGCTGCGAAAGGAAGGCGATCACATCCGCACACTCAGCCCCGGACGCGATGAGCGTGTCCGCCGCGAGGAAGTCCTCCTCCGCTTTGGCCACCCACTGCCCGACCAGGTCCCGCTTCGCCTCCTCAGGGGGCTTCATAGATCACCCTGCCGTACTTCGTCGCCGGATAGGCGATGCCCCCGATCAGTCCCTTGGTTTCCTCGAACCGCGTAGTCGACATGATGATGACGTCAAACGGGAATCCAAGGCCCCGCAGAGTCCTCCTGATCCTGGTCCGGTGCTCGGGCGTGGGCGGAGGCGACTCTTCAAGAACGAGCAGGTCGATATCGCTGTCCGCAGTCATCTGGCCCGTGACCGCCGAACCGAACAGAATGATGCGCTCCGGCCGCGTCACGCTCAGAATCCGCTGCACGATTTCCTCGGTCAGCCTCTCGTCGATCCCCATGCGGTCCCATCATAGTCGATCCAGGATGCGGTTGCCAGACGCCTGCTCGGAGGTCACTTCCCGGCGCGCTTCCACGCGTAGCACGACTCTTTCACCGCCTCGTAGTTGGCGTCCAGCGCTGGTGAAAGCAGCAGCAAGGCCGCGATCCGCCGGGCGACCTCGGTCACGTGCCGGGCTTCCTCAATCTTCAGCGCACGCCCCAGCAGTTCCTTCTCGCGGTAACTGAGCCACTTCTTGATCACCTGGTACCCGCCAAGCGTGTACTCCCAGACCCGCGCCGGAACGATCTTCCAGTACGCCCCGCCGTTGAAGTAGACATCGGCGCCAGTTCGTCAGAAGCGCTGGTCATTGGTCTCGTACCGCTCTGGCGGGCGGCGAACGTCCGATTCCCCCACCACAACGCGCCTTTGGGAGAGGGCCGAGGTTTTGGGGAAGGAGGGCTGCAGGTCAGCCACCGTTGGCCTCAAGTTATTCACGGCAGGGCAACTCCACCTGTCACCGAGGTTCCCGGCTATGGTGTCTCCGGATACAGGAATGGATCTCCTGTCATCATTCCTTCCGCCGCGTCTACAGCTCGCCTGAAGAGCACAAGATTGAATTCTGTGGGATGATCTTTGAGATTCACCCTGACACTCGGATACTCGATCGCGTCAATGCGCAGAACGGCGCACGCATAGGACAGGAAATGCGTTGCACGATACGGGTTCTGAAGACGCGACCCTTCTCGGGGGTATTCACTGCTCAAGAGCAGAAAGTGAAGATGGGGGGCCCTTTGTTCCAGGTCATGGCCGAGAGTTACAGTCTTGGTCGTCGGCAAATCCAACTGAAACCGCTGGAGGTAGACGGGATCGGTCCCGCGTTTGGCTTCACGGAGTGCGGTTTCGGGTGTGGTGCTGAGATAGAGTACGCGCTCCCCAGTTTCGTCGTACCGTTCAGGCTGCCAGGATCCACGCCGCACGTGTTCCCGCCAGCTGGATACCGTCCAATAGATATCCCTCGGCGATGCCGGCGTTTGTCCCCCGTGGAACTCCCTTGCACGAAATGCGGTGATCGAGAGTCCTGCTTTCCACGCGGTCGCAAGCTCATCCACGATGATCCAGCCAATTCGCCTTGTGAGAATATACCAAGGCCAGCACACGTCCTTCTTTTCGCAGAGTGCTCCTACGAAGGAGTCTACCAAGGGAGCTCCTGTCGATTTGTTGTTGGTCATGATATCGCCTTCGCGTCCAGTCGTCGAGCGCTTAACTCTCGCGGAAAGGCTTCCAGCCAACCATGGAACCCTCGGCCTGCGTCGGCGCTGCGTCCATGCCTTAGCGAGCAGGCCAAGAGGAACGAAAACCAGCAATAGTAGCCGCCGAATATCCAAAATCGGCAACAGTAGCCGCCCAATGATGATCCAGCACTTGTATGCAGTAGGGTTCACCACAACCGGCTTCCCGTTTCGCCGCAGCGGTCCGCGGCAACAACCACGCCCCGCGACGGCAACTGCCCCGGCAGGGGCTCGGCGTCGGAGGCCCGCTGGAACTGCTCCGCTGTAAAGAACCCGCCATCCGGGATACCGGCGCCCCGGTTCTGAATGTTCAGGATGCAGCGCACTCGTGGCTTGAGCGACTTGCCGATCTCGTTGAGCAGGTTGGCAAGCGGCGTGTAGTACGAGGTCTCCTTCACCGCCGCCCCAGAGGACCGGATGGCGCTCAGTTCGGAGAGGTAGGCTTCCAGCGGATTCATCTGTCGAATCTTGAGTTATACCAGTTTGGATCACTTGCTGTGCGCACCATCCAAACCTGTCCCGGACAAGCGGAACCCCAGGAAGAGCTACGATGACAGGTATAAAGGGCGAAGTCGTTCATCTCAGCCACACGGAAGCCATCCGCGACATCGCCGCCATCCTGGAACGGGTCGAGCGAAGAGCCGAGGTGGTCGTCGAGAAGGACCGGCGTCCCATGGCGGTCATCCAACCCGCTCCCCGGCCGGGCCGCTTGTTATCGGAATGCATCGCTCTGGCTGAATCCCACGGCTCGGAAGTGACCCTGGACGTAGACTTCGGCAGGGACCTGGAGGAGATCATCGACAGCCGCTGATCTCCAGTCACGCCTCACCCCCGCCTGCTTCTCCCGCCCCACCAACGCATTCCCCTTCCCCGCCGCCCACAACTCGTTTACCGCCCCTTATCATGAAGCGGGCATCCGTATGCCGACTGTCGCCAGAATCCGCAGCCGCCCCAGAGCAAGAGCGGACCCACCGCGCCACGCTCCAACACTGAAAATCACCATTCGAACCCAATCCCATTTCCGGACACCTACCCCACCGCCCATCCGCCGGAGGCGGTCCGCCATGCGGGTAGCGCCGAAACTCGCGCTGTGCTGGCGGCGTCTCTTGACTGGAGGAGAAAGCATGTCGCTCCGGCGGGTCCTGGTTTGCGTCTGCCTGGCGAGGGCGTGCCATGGCGCGCCGCCATCGAGCCAGGAGCCGCCCCTCAGCACTACCGTGCGGCTGGTGATCGCCCCGACGACGGTCATCGCCGCCGACGGCCGCTACGTCGACGGGCTCACCGAGAAGGACTTCCTCGTGTACGACAACGGCCGGCCGCAGAGGATTCAGGCCGACGTGACGTTCGTACCGATTTCGTTGGTCATCGCCGTCCAGTCCAACACCCTGGCCGCCGAGGCCTTGAACAAGGTCCACCGGATCGGCTCCATCCCTGATCATCGGCGAGCGCGGCGAGGCCGCGGTGCTGTCCTACGACGACCAGCTCAGCCTGTTCCAGGGGTTCACCTCGGATGCCGGGAGGCTCACCGCGGCTCTCAAGCGGATTCCGCCCTCCGGCGAGCGGGCACGCATGATCGATGCGGCCATCCAGGCGGTCCGGATGCTCGCCGCCCGGCCCGCCAACCGCCGCCGCGTCCTGCTGCTGATCGGGGAGACGCGCGACCGCTCGAGCAAATCCAAGCTACAGGACGCCGTCACCCTGGCCCAGGAGGAGAACGTCACGGTCTACACCCTCAGCTATTCGGCGTTCCTCACGCCCTTCACGGCGAAACCAGGCGCGATCCCCACTTCCGGCGCTTTCGATCTGCTTGCGGTGTTCCGCGAGATCGCGCGCCTGGCCAAGACCAACGCCGCCGAGGCGTTCTCGAAGTACACCGGCGGCAGCCACCTCTCGTTTCTCAAGCAGAAGGGGCTCGAGCGAGCCGTCTCGCGCATCGGAGAGGAACTGCACAGCCAGTACCTGCTGAGCTTCACCGCAAGCGCCGATTCGGGCGCCGAGTTCCACTCGATCGAGGTGAAGGTCAAGGACCGGCCCGGCGTGGTCGTACGGACCCGCCCCGGATATTGGCTGCCGGGACCGGCCCAGCATTGACTTGGGCGGCCGATTCCGCCATGATAGGCGGAGACTGAAGCGTCAGACTCGGAGCGCCGAAGCGAAGCGTATCTCTCCGCCTGCTTTCCTGACCTGTCTCTTCAGCCGGTAGCGCCCGGCGGGAGCCCGTCCGGGCGGAAGGAGAGGACGTGAAGCTATACTTGGGCAATGTTCCGTACCAGGCCACGGACGGCGATCTGCAAAACATGTTCACGCAGGCCGGGGTGACCGTAGACAGCGTAAACATCGTGCGCGACCGTTTCTCAGGCGAACCGCGCGGGTTTGCGTTTGTCGAAATCGGCAATGACGAGGAAGCCCAGAAAGCCATCCGCGCCTGCAACGGGAAGGACCTGCTGGGCCGCACGCTGGTAGTCAACGAGGCGCGGCCCCCGCGCGAGGGCGGCGGTCGAGGCGGCGCTGGCGGCGGCCGGGGCCGCGGTGGCGGGGGCGGCGGCCGGGGCCGCTGGTAGCCTATTCGGCGTCGGCGCCGGGTTCGTCCTCCGGCTCCGGTTTGGTTTCGTGACCGTACTTCGAGTAGTAGTAAGTGTACTTGCTGTAAAGCTCTCCGGCGCGTGCTCCGTTCACGATGATCCCCAGGATGTTGTTCTCGCACATGGACTGCATGGCGCGGTGCACCATGTCGATGGTGGTGGAGCCAATGCGTATCACCAGGATGGTCCCGTCGGTCAGGGTGCCCAGAAGGTTGGCATCCGCGGAGAACAGTAAGGGCGGGCTGTCCAGGATCACCCAGTTGAACCATTTCGGCAGGTCCTGAAACAGACCCTTCACCTCGCGCAGGCTGAGCAACTCGAGCGGGTTCTTGACTGAGGTGCCAGCGGGCATGATGAACAGATTGGTGCCGGCGATCCGCTTCAGGCAGGCCGCCAGAGGCGCGTGGCCCAGCAGCAGGTCGGTGGCGCCGGGCGCGCGCTCGATTTGGAACAAGTTATGGAGGATGGGGCGGCGGAAGTCGAAATCCACCAGCAGCGTCAGGTTGCCGGCCAGGTGCGACTCCGAGATGGCCAGGTTGGCGGCCGCGAACGATTTCCCCTCGGCGGGCGAGGGGCTGGTGACCACCACGGTGTGAATCGGTTGCAGGGTTTGCAGATGGTTGAGCCGGGTGCGCAAGCTCCGGAACTCCTCGCCGGGCGCCTCCTGGGGACGGCTGTGGTCGATCAGCAGGGCTTCGGGGGCGGGAGTGAAGGGCACTTCCCGAACCCCCTCGAGAAGACTCGTAGCCGGCGTAGAGAGGCGATTGGGAACGTCATCGCCGGCGCGGAAAGCGGGTGCGGAGGGCGCGTTGGCGGCAGGCTCCCCTCCGGGCGGCTTGGACGCCCCCATTTGCTCGGCTCGGCGCAATGCATCATGAACTCGGCTCATTGGGACTCCTCAGGTTACAGCCTGGTCGAGTAGTAATAGTAGATCGAGCTGGTCATGGCCAGGATGCCCATGATGCACACCGTGGACCAGGCCAGCCAGGTAAGGCGCCTCTTGCGGCGCACCACCAAGTCGTTCTCCAGCAAGGGGATGGTGCCCAGCACCGCGAGGTTGGTGTAGGCCCGCGCATCCTTCAGGTTCTTCAGCGAGGTGTCCTTCATCTCCCGGGCGCCGGCAGCGAACAGGCCCAGCGTCAGGCCCACCCCGAAGCCGGCCCCGATGATCAGCAAGCGGTTGGGCTTGGCGGGCGTCTCTGGGAGCGAAGCCGACTCCAGCAGCTCCAGGCGCTCCCCGTATTGCCGGTTCTCCAGCGCCGTGGCGGCTTCCGACTGCGACTTCTTGCCGTTCAGTTCCTCGTACAGGCTCTTGGCCATGCCGTAGTCCCGCGACAGCTCCACGTAGTCCCGCTCCATGAGCGGACTGGCCTGGATGCGGGCGGTGTAGGCGGCGATGGCTTCCTCGATTTTCTTCTGCGTCTTGGTCCGCTCCTCCAGTTCCATGTCCTTGACCTGGACCTGGCTCTGCACCCTGGAGAGGGCGCCCTCCAGCTCCTGGCTGCCGCGCACTTCCTGCGTGCTGGGCTTTGGCGGTGCGGTTTCCGAGGGCTTCTGCGCTTCTTCCTTGAGCAGGGCGTCGCGCCTCTGTTTGAGGGCTTCCAGTTGCGCCTCGGCCTGCTTGACGTCGGGGTGGGTTTCCTTGTAGCGCTGCTTCAGGCCGGAGATGGTCGTCTCCATGATCGCCACGTCCCGCTCGGCCTGCGCCAGGCGCTCGTCCTTCACGCGCGCCGAGATGGCGTCGGTCCCCTGGTTGAACGCGGCCAACTGGTCCCGGTAGATCCGGATCTGATTCTCCAGCAGAAGCTTCTCCTGGCCGATGCGGTTGATGGTGTCATTGGTCCCGGCCAACTGCGTCTCCAGGGAACGAAGGGTTTGCAGATTGGCCTGGAGTTGCTCGGGCAGGCGACCCGCGTTCTTCACCCGGAACTGGGTCATCCTGGTTTCCAGATCGTCGAGCCGTTTCTTGGCCGCTTCCCACTGGTCCTTGAGAAAGTCGGTGGTGGCCGCCGACTGGCTGGCCAGGGCGCGGATATTGGCATCGATGAAGTCCCGCGCCAGCTCGGCGGTGACCTTCTGCGCCAGGTAGCGGTTGGAGTACTCGTAGGACACTTTGAAGGCCGAGATGGCCCCCCTGCCTTGCGCCTGGAGATTGCCGACCGGGCTGATATGGATGTCCTTGCGCATGTCTTCGATGACATCCTCGAGCGGCTTGCGCGCGAGGGAGCCCCGGTACAGGTTGTGGGTGTTAATGAGATTGGTGAGGTTGGCGCGGCTCTCGATGCTGTTGGCCATGGCGTTGATGCGCTGGGTCATCTCCGAGTTGACGTTGGAAGGCACGTACCTCTCGGGCACCTGCGGCGGCACCACCTGGATGGTGGCCTCCGAGATGTAGCTGTCGGGCCACAGAAACGCCAGCACCACCGAGACCACCAGGGCCGCGAAACTCGGGCCGACAATCCAGCCTTTGTGCCGCCGGACAATGTCGATATAGTCCTCGACATCCAGCGGACGCCGGGTAACGTTCAGCAGGTCCTGCGTCGGTTGCATGGTCTCCCCTCTCCGATAACCGCGAACGGTCCTGAAACCGCGGCGCCGCCGTATCTATCGGCTGCCCAGGCCCAGTTCCACATCATGGGACGACGATTTTGTCGCCGTTCTCCAGCAGCACATTCTGACTCAGCTTCCTGCCTTTGACGATGTCGTTGTAGTTGAACCGCAGCCGCTGGACGCCACGGAGGATGGTGATCTTTTTCTTGTTGGCGAAGTCGCGAAACCCGCCGGCCAGCGTGATGGCCTCGAACACCGTGGTGGGCGAGGCCAGCGGATACGCGCCGGGCCTGTAGATCTCCCCGCTGATCAAATACCGCTTGCTGCGCACCGCCAACACCTGCACCAAGACCTGAGGATTGTTGATGTACTTGGAGAGCGCTTCGCCGATGCGGGCAGTCAGTTGCTCGGGACTCAGGCCCGCGGCGTCCACCTCGCGGATCAGCGGCATCGTGATCTTGCCGTCGGGCCGCACTACCAGTTGCCCGGACAGGTCCGGCTCGCGCCAGACGCGAACCAGGATGATGTCTTCCGGGCCGAGGCTGAAGGTCTTGGGATCGACATTCACCGGCATCGGAACGGTCTTGGCCGGCTCCGCCGTTTCCGGTTTGGCGGCTTCCTGGGCCGGCGGTTGCTCCGGTTTCTGCGGCGTGTCTTGAGCGGCCAGATAGATGGAACCTGCCAGAAGACCCAGCGCCAGCTTCGAGCCTGCGGTGGTGAATGCTCTCATTCCGCTCCTCTCTAAGTGCTCTCGGATCGACTACGCGGCCGGGAGCAGACAAGGAGCTCCCGTACACTCCATCCGCTCATTATACAGCACGTTCGGGGCACAGTTAGGAGCCTGTGAGCGCCAATCTGCGGCGCGATCACAAGGCGCCCGATGTAGCCTCCTAGCTCGGCAAACCACACATTGCCATCCGGTCCCGCCGTGATCCCCACGGGGAACCCCAAATAATAGGGCACGGTGAACTCCGTGATCGCACCGCTGGGGGTGATCCGCCCCGTTGCACCACTTTCTAACAGCGCTCCCCTACGGTGTCCGCGTGCCTGACCAGGTTCCCCGGTCCCCGGCGGTGCATCCCCCCTCGGGCGCGGCATAGGTTCCACTGGCGGAGTTACCGTTCGCAGCCAGCGTCCCCGTTAAGATCACGTGTTGTCCGTTCTCGTTCAGGTCTAGGCTCAGGCTGTTTCCGCTCAGAGTCCCGGTCAGCGCGCCGGACGTCGCGCAGGGAGTCCCGCTGAGCGTCATTGTACCGGACAGGTTGTTTCCACTTTGGGTAATCCAGCCGGTGGCTGTGCTTACGATACCGTACACGCTCGAACTCGACGTGATCTGCCAATTGCCGGTGGTCACCGCGCTGTAGGTCCCGGTGAAGGTGATGGTTCCACCGGCCGAGAGAGTCTTGGTCTGAGCGGCGGGCGTGGTGTAGCCCGACACCGCGCCGAAGGTGATGGTGTAGGCTCCCGCCGGAGCACTGGTTTTCGTCCAGGAGGTCCCCGAGCCTGAATAGGTAGCCGGGCCTGAGAGGGTGAAGGTGGCGGCGCTCAAGTTGGTCGTGACCTGGATCGTGCCGGTGGTCACCGCGCTGTAGGTCCCGGTGAAAGCGATTGTTCCGCCGGCCGCAAGGGTCTGGCCCTGAGAGGCGGGCGCGGTGTAGCCCGAGACCGCACCGAAGGTGATGGTGTAGGCTCCCGCCGGAGCATCGGTTCTCGTCCAGGTGGTCCCCGAGCCTGAATAAATGGCTGGGCCCGAGATGGTGAAGGTGGCGGCGCTCAAGTTGGTCGTGACCTGGATCGTGCCGGCGGCCGAGGAGATCACAAAGCGCCCGATCTTGTTGCCGGCGTACTCGGTGAACCACAGATTGCCGTCCGGCCCCGCCGCGATCCCCCAGGGTCGGCTGCTGGCAGTGGGTACAGGGAACTCCGTTATGATGCCGCTGGGGGTGATCCGCCCGAGGTTGTTGCCGCTGTCCTCGGTAAACCACAGGTTCCCGTCCGGCCCCGCCGCGATCTTGTTGGGGCCGCTACTTGCAGTCGGAACGGCGAATTCCGTGAGCGTGCCACTGGTGGTAATCCGCCCGATCCTATTGCTACCCCACTCGGTGAACCACAGATTGCCGTCCGGCCCCGCCGCAATGCCTTCGGGGTTGCTGTTGGCGGTTGGCAGGGGGAATTCCGTGATCGCGCCACTGGTGGTGATCCGCCCCATCTTGTTGCCGTAGTACTCCACAAACCACAGATTGCTGTCCGACCCCACCACGATCCTGTAAGGGTAGCCACCGCTTGTCGGCACGGGGAATTCCGTGATCGTACCTGCGAGGGTCATCCGCGCGATCTTGTTGCCCGATTCCTCGGTGAACCAGAGATTGCCGTCCGGCCCCGTCACGATCCCTCCGGGGCTGCTGCCGGTAGTCGGAACGGGGAATTCCGTGATCACACCAGCGGGGGTGACCCGCCCGACCTTGTTGCTGCCCCACTCGGTGAGCCAGAGATTGCCGTCCGGCCCCGTCGTGATCACGTTGGGGGAACTACTAGCAGTCGGCATCGGGAATTCCGCGATCGTACCACTGGGGGTGATCCGCCCGATCCGGTTGCCGCTCCACTCGGTGAACCACAGATTGCCGTCCGGCCCCGCGGTGATGTCGTACAGGCTGCTACCGCTATTGGGCGCGGGGAATTCGGTTATGCCGGGGGTCAGGGTCGAGGTGTAGGTCCCGGTGAAGGTGATGGTTCCACCGGCCGCAAGGGTCTGGGTTTGAGCGGCGGGCGTGGTGTAGCCCGAGACCGCACCGAAGGTGATGGTGTAGTCTCCCGCCGGAGCATCGGTTCTCGTCCAGGCGGTCCCCGAGCCTGAATAGGTGGCCGGGCCTGCGATCGCGAAACTGGCGGCGCTCAAGTTGGTCGTGACCTGGATCGTGCCGATCGGCGCGCTGTAGGACAGCTTCGCCACCGCGCCGCCGCCGTTGTCGTAGTATTCCACGATCAGGGTATGCGTGCCTGCGGTCAGCGCCACATCGGCGGTGGACACAGTCGTCGCCTGATCCCTCCACTGGTCGATCTTCAGGGCCCCGTCAACGTAGAGCCGCATTCCATCGTCGGACGTCGCCGTGAACCGGTAGGTCGCGGCGTTTAGTGTAACCGCCCGCGTCCACCGCACCGAGAATTGGTCTGAGGGGATGCCACAACCCGCGCTGGGCGTGCCGATGCCCCAGTCGAACGCCAGCATCCCGGTGCCGTCGTCCCGGACCATCAAGGGACTGCCACCGAGCGTCATGTTGCTGAAGTACTCGCCCTTCCAGCGATCCGCCGCCACCGTGACCACGCAGGACGGCAGCAATTCCCAGGACAGCTTCGCCATCGTGCCGCCGGTGTTCTCGTAGTACTCCAGGATCAGGGTGTGCGTTCCCGCGGCCAGCACCACATCGGCCGTGGATTCCGTGGGCGCCTGGTCCCTCCACTGATCGATCTTCACGACGCCGTCAACGTAGAGCCGAGCCCCATCGTCGGAGGTCACGTGGAACCGGTACATCCCAGCGTCCAAGGCGACCGCCCGCGTCCAGCGCGCGGAGAATCGATCCACGGGGATGCCACAACTCGCGCTGGGCGTGCCGTAGCCCCAGTCGAACGCCAGCGCCCCGGTGCCGTCGTCCCGCACCATCGAGGGACTGCCACCGAGCGTCATGTTGTTGAAGTACTCGCCCTTCCAGTGATCCGCCGCCACCGTGGCCAGGCATTGCGGCAGGATTTCCCAGGACAGCTTCGCCATCGCGCCGCCGCCGTCCTCGTAGTACTCCATGACCAGGCTGTGCGCGCCGGCGGCCAGAACCACGTCGGCGGTGTACTCGGTAGGCGCCTGAACCCTCCACCCATCGATCTGCAAAGCGCCGTCCACGTAGAGCCGAACCCCATCGTCGACCGTGGCGTGGAACCGGTACGTCGCGGCGTCTAGTGTAACCGCCTGCGTCCAACGCGCCGAGAATCGATCTACGGGGACGCCACAACTGGCGCTCGGAGTGCCGTAGCCCCAGTCAAACGCCAGCGGCCCGGTGCCGTCGTCCCGCACCATCACGGGACTGCCATTGAGCGTCGGATTGCTGAAGTACTCGCCCTTCCAGTGATCCGCCGCCACCGCCGCCACGCAGGGCAAAGCTTCCCAGGACAACTTCGCCACCGCGCCACCCGTGGCGTCGTAGTACTCCACAACCAGGGTGTGCGTGCCCGCGGACAGAGCCACGTCGGCGGTGTAGTCGGTGGGCGCTTGAATCTTCCACGCATCGATCTTCAGGCTGCCGTCCACATAGACCCGGATGCCATCGTCACTCGTCGCCTTGAAGTGGTACGCCCCGGCTTGAAACGCGGCCACCCGCGTCCAGCGCACCGAAAACCCGTCCGATGGAACGTTACAGCTCGCGCTCGGAGTGCCGTCGCCCCAGTTAAACGCAATCACCCCGACGCCGTCGTCCCGGACCATCTGGGGAGTGCCAACCAGCGTCATGTTGGCGAAGTACTCGCCCTTCCAGTGATCGGCTGCGGCAGTCTGGGAGCAGGCTACGCCTGACACAAGCGCCCAGGATAGCTTGGCCGTCGCGCCGCCGGCGTTTTGGTAGTATTCCACGATCACGGTGTGCGTGCCGGCTTCCAGATTGACGTCGGCGGTGTTGTCGGTGGGCGCATGATCCTTCCAATCGTCGATCCTCAGGAGGCCGTCGACGTAGACCCGCATGCCATCGTCGCTGGTGGAACTGAAGCGGTACTTCCCCGCCTGGAATGTCAGCGTCCGCGTCCAGCGCACCGAGAATCCGACCGCTGGAATGCCACAGTTCGTACACGGACCGCCGACGCCCCAGTCGAACGCCAGCATCCCGGTGCCGTCGTCCCGGACCAGCACGGGATTGCCGCTCAACGTCATGTTGTCGAAGTACTCGCCTTTCCAGTGATCCGCAGGGGGCACCACGCCCGTGACGGTCAGTGTCACCCCGCTGTAGGCCGCATAGGCGGAAAGGTCCAGGTACCAGTCGTCGGCCCCCGGGTTAGTGACGGTGATGGAATCGGAGTTGCCGATCGCAACCGATCTCGCGTCGTACTGACAGGTCATGCCCACATAGGCCGAAGTCTGACAAACCGCGGGCTTGCCCCGTCTCAGGTACAGGTCCACGTCGCCGCTCCCGCCGCTGGTGGAAACCGTGAAGCTGAGCGCCCCGGCAGGGCTGATGCGGTAGAACGTCTCGCTGCCAAGGACGCCGCTCAAACCGGTCAAAGAAGTGTTGACCGCCACGGGCGTGGGTGTGGGCAGGGCGGCCATCAGGGACACTCCCGAATACGATGTGTACCCATCCACTTCGATTCCCCAGCGCCCCTGCGCCGGATTCGCGAGACTCAGCGTCTCCGTCGAGCCGTCCCGTGCTGAGTAGGCGTAGTACCCGTTGGGGTAGATGACGAACAGATCCGCATCGCCTGAACCGCCGCGCAGCGTCACCTGTAGGACTGGAACATCGGCCGGCACATCCAGATAGGCGGAGCCGGCGGAATTCATCGCCCCGGAGATGACAATCGGAGCGCCCGCCGTGAGCCGCGTTCTCACTGCAAGGAGGAACCCGTGCACCACCTTCCCGCCCTTCCCGTCGGTCACCGTGACTTTGACCCGTTGCGGGCCGGTGAAACCGGCGGTCCAGCGAATCATCCCGGTCGCGGAATCGATCGTCATGCCCGCCGGACCGCTGCTCAAGGC
>JBEKWU010000059.1:0-30432 GCA_049512775.1 Bryobacteraceae bacterium | reverse complement strand
CTTCCAAGGCACTTCGCTCCTGCCACGGCATCGGGTACCCCCCTTTGCCGAGTGTCTCGGATCCCAAAAAGTGTAAAGGATGTCACTGGACTAATCTGTCAATGATGTCACCGGACCGGACCCTGTGGAATCCACAGGCCACAGGCCACAAGCTGTTCCTATACACTGTTCCATGGTGACGGAGAAGATCCTGGTTTCGGCGGGGGAGGCTTCCGGCGACCTCTACGCCGCCAGCCTGGTCGAGACGCTGCGCCGGCGCCTTCCCGAGGTCGAGTTCTTCGGATGCGCCGGGCCGCGGATGCGCCGGGCGGGGGTCCGGGCGGTGGTGCAGTCGGAGAGCCTGGCGGTGGTCGGGCTGGTCGAGATCCTGGCGCACATCCCGCGAGTCTACGGGGAATACCGGAAGCTGGTCGAGGCCGCGAGCAGGGAACGCCCCAGCCTGGCGATCCTGACCGACTCCCCGGATTTCCACCTCCGCGTGGCCCGGCGCCTGAAGCGGCTCGGCATTCCGGTGGTGTACCTGGTGGCCCCGCAGGTTTGGGCCTGGCGCAAGGGCCGTATCCCGCTGATGCGCCGCCTCATCGACCACCTCCTGTGCATCTTCCCGTTCGAGGAGGAGTTCTTCCGCCGCCACCGCATCCCGGCAACCTATATCGGCCACCCGCTTTCGCGCCTGATCCGGCCGTCGCTCTCGAAGGAGGATTTCCTGAAGAAGCACGGCCTGGCGGCGGACCGGCCGCTGGTGGCGCTGCTCGCGGGCAGCCGCGGCGGCGAAGCGGCGCGTCACCTGCCGGCCTTGCTCGACGCCGCCGGCGCCATCCTGCGGAAGAGGGCGGTCCAGTTCATGCTGGCCACGCCCGCCCCCGGCTTCCCACTTTTTCGGGAACCCATTTCCGGCGCATCCATCCAAGTCATTGAAGGCGAAACGTGGGATGTGTTGGCGCATGCCGATCTGGCCCTGGCGGCCAGCGGCACCGTAACCATCGAGGCGGCCCTCCTCGGCACTCCCATGGTGACCTTCTATAAGGTGACGGGACTGAGTTGGTTCTTGGGCCGGTTCCTGGTCCGAGTGCCCTACTACTCCATGGTCAACTTGGTGGCGGGACGGACGGTCGTCCCCGAATTGATGCAGAATGAAATGAGGGGAGAGCGTCTGGCCGCCGAAGCGTTGCGGCTGCTGAACGATCCCGGCGCGCGCGACGAAATGCGGCAAGGCCTCGCCGAAGTGGCGGCTGCGCTCTCGGGTGGTGACGATCCCATGGACCGGGCGGCCGATATAATCCAAGAGTTCCTGAGGTGATTGGGGGAGACAGCGAATGGCTCGTAATACCTGGATTGGGCTGGCATTCCTGATGACCGCCGCGGCGGCATCGGCCCAACAGCGCCAGCCGCGCATCGAGGTGGAACATTACCAGATCGACGCGGAAGTCAATCCGCGCATGCAGACGCTCGCCGCCAAGGTGCTGGTCCGATTTGTTCCGCAGGACGAGTACACCACCTCGGCCGAGTTCGAGCTGAATAACGCGCTGAATGTCTCGAAGGTCGAGGATGAGGCCGGGCAGCAGGTCTCGGCGACCCGCGCGCCGCAGACCTCTTCGGTGAGCGTGAGCTTTGCCCAGCCGCTGGCCAAGGCCAAGCCGGCCAGCCTGGTTTTTCAATACGACGGGCGGCTCAGCGGAAACGAGGACTCCCCGGTGTTCGGCATCAAGTTTGCCGCGATCCATCCGGATTTCGCCTACCTGCTGTACCCCGCGCGCTGGTTCCCGGTGGCCGGCTACAGCACCAACCGGTTCACCGCCGACATTCGCGTCACGGTCCCCTCGGGCTACAAGGTCATTGCTCCCGGCCTCTCCAGGCAGGAGCCGCTGACCGGCGACAAGGTGCTGTACAGCTTTCAGTTCACCAAGCCGGCATTCCCCGGGAGCATCGCGGTGGTGCAGGGCGATCCGGCGCAGGTCTCGAGCGAGGGCGTGACCACCTGGCTGTACTTCCGCGGCGCGGAGAAGGCCATGGCAGGGCCGTACGGCCAGGAGACCGGCAAGGTGATGTCCTACCTGACCAGTCTCTACGGCCTGCCGCTTCAGGCCAACCTGACCCTGATCGAGACTGAGGACGGCGCCCCGAACGGCTACTCCGCGCCGGGCATCCTGTTCCTGTCCCCGCAAGGCATCGGCAAGCAGCCCAGCGTGCGACTGTTGGCCAACCAGATTTCGCGGCAGTGGTGGGGATCGCTGCTCTCCGCGGCCACGCGCAATCACCTCTGGATCACCAACGGCATGGCGCGGTATTCCGAGATCCTGTACCTGGAGCACGTCAACGGCTCCTCGGCGCTGGAGACCGAGGTGCGCGACGTCTATATCGACGCGCTCACCGTGAACGACGTCCCCGTGATTCAGACGCCTCGCCTGGAGGACTATTCCCCCGAGTTCTGGGCCATCACCGCCAGCAAGGGCGCGGCGGTGCTGCACATGCTTCGCTACGTGATGGGCGACGCGAACTTCCAGAAGCTGCTGAACCAGTTCCCGGACAAGTACGCGTGGAAGGCGGTCCGGACCGAGGATTTCGAGCAAGTCGCCGAAGCCGTTGCGGGGCAGAACCTGAAGTATTTCTTCCTCCAATGGATCGAATCCAGCGGCGCGCCGGAGTTCAAGCTCGAGTACACCATCTACCGCACCCAGAAGGGCTTCCGCGTGATGGGCAAGGTCTCGCAGGACCTGGACATCTTCCGCATGCCGGTGGAGCTGAAGATTGAGACCGAGGGCAACCCGGAGCAGAAGACGGTTGAGGTGATGGGCACCTCCTCCGAGTTCGTGGTGGACACCTTCGGCAAGCCCAAGACGCTCGCGCTCGACCCGAACAACCGCGTGCTGCGGTTCAGCGATCCCATCCGCGTGGCGGTGGCCATCCGGCGCGGCGAGCAGTTCACCGAGGTCAGCGACTTCAACGAGGCGCTGAAGGAGTATCAGAAGGCGCTCGAAGTCAGCCGCAACAGCTCGCTGGCGCACTACCGCATCGCCGACGTCTTCTTCCATCAGAACAACTACCAGGCGGCGGCGAACGAGTTCCGCGAAGCGCTCAACGGCGACCTCGACCCTAAGTGGACCGAGGTCTGGGCCCACCTCAACCTGGGCAAGATCTTCGACCTCACCGGCCAGCGCGAGCGCGCGGTGAACGAATACACGCTGGCCATGCGCACCAAAGACAACACCCAGCACGCCCAGGAAGAAGCGGCGAAGTACCTCAAGCAGCCCTACGAGCGGAAGAGGACGGCGGAGTAAACGGCGCGCCCGCTGAGAGCAGTTCCGCGCGGCGGCTGAGGTGGATGTTTGCCCATTTGAAAGATCCTTCTATTACACGGCACGCTTCTTCGCCGGCGCTTCAAGCTTCCGCCCAATGTTCGCCCGAACCCGCTCAGCGTCCTTCGGCTTCCAGGAACCGCTCGGCCTCGATGGCGGCTTTGCAGCCCGCGGCGGAGGCCGTGATGGCTTGGCGGTAGATGCGGTCCTCGACGTCGCCGGCGTGGAAGACGCCCTCGACGCTGGTGCGGGCGCCGCCTTTCGAGACGATGTAGCCGTCGGCGTCCAACTCGATCTGCCCCTTGAAGACCGCTGTGTTGGGGATGTGCCCTAGGGCCAGGAACAAGCCGTCGACCGGCCGCTGCCAGGTCTTGCCGGTCTTCACATCGCGCAACTCGACGCCCGTGACGAGACCTTTCTCCACGTCAAACACCTGGTCGACGACCGCACTGGTGATCCACTGGATCTTCGGATTCTTCTGTGCGCGCTCGAGCATGATTCTGGAGGCGCGGAACTGGTCGCGCCGGTGGACGACAGCGACCTCTTCGCCAAAGCGGGTAAGGAAGATGGCTTCCTCCATCGCCGAGTCGCCGCCGCCCACCACCATGATCTTCTTCCCGCGGAAGAAGAAGCCGTCGCAGGTGGCGCAGGAGCTGACGCCGTGCCCGATGAGTTTGCGCTCGGATTCCAGTCCCAGCCAGCGGGCCGAGGCCCCCGAGGCGACGATCAGCGTGCGGGTTTCAACCCAGTCGCCCTCGATGCTGAGCCGGAACGGCCGTCCCGACAGGTCCGCCTCGATCGCCGAACCGTCCACGTATTCGGCGCCGAAGTGCTGCGCCTGCTGCTTCATGTTCTCGACCAGCGCCGGGCCGTCGATGCCCTCGGGGAACCCGGGAAAGTTCTCGACCAGCGTGGTGATCGACAGTTGGCCGCCTGGCTCATGCCCCGAGACGACCAGCGGGTTCAGGTTGGCTCGGGCAGTGTAGATGGCGGCGGTGTTGCCGGCGCAGCCGGATCCGACGATGACAACGTTGCGCATAGGGCCCCTTCGACCTCTATGCTAGCGCGACTCGAGATTTGCGGCGGCGGCAGCGTCAGCCGATCTTACGGAACCGCACGGCCAGGTGGGGCTTCCCGGGCAACTTCATCGTGAACTTGCCCTCGAAGGTTCCTTCGACCGGCGTGATCGTCATTTCCCAGGGATCGACGATCTCGGCCCGGTACTGCGCTCCCGGGGCGAGCTCGAAGGTGTATTCAGCGGGCTGGTTGAAGTCGAAATAGAAGAGGTAGTAGCGTCCCTCCCGTCCGGCTCCGAGATAGTACGTGGACAAGTTATTCAGCCCCTCGGCCGGACCCTCGTCGAGGATGCGGCGAAGGAACGCAATGCGCTGGGGGCTCTCGCCGTGCAGCACGCCTCCTTTGGACCACCACAGCACATCGTTGGCGTCGAGATAGGTTTCGCCGTGGCCGACATAGGCTCCCGAGACAGTCCCCACCCAAAAGCGGCGGACCAGCTCGGGCGCGGAGATGCTCCCCCAACGGCGCGGGATGTTGCCTTCGTACTTGCACTCGTCGAAGATGACGGGCTTCTTGTAGTTGGCCACCCATTCTCTGGCCTTCTCGAGGTCCGAGCTTTGCATGCTCACGTGGGTTACCCAGGGCTTCGAGTGATCGTACAGAATGAACCCGTTGTGGATCGACCGCAGGTGGTGGTAGGGGTCACTCTCTTCGACGATGCGGAAGAAGCGGTCCCAATCGGCCATGGTCTTCTCCTTCATGAAATCGAATTCGTTGGCCATCGACCACCAGACGTTCCGGTAGGCCGCCAGCCGCGCGACCACGTAGCGCAAGTACCGGTCGTCCGCCCCGGCCGTCATCTTGGAATAGCCCCAGCGGTCGTAAGGGTGAAACAGAATCAGGTCGGCCTCGATCCCCAGCGTCTCGAGGTCGCGCACTCGCTTCTCCAGGTGCTGAAAGAAGCTGGGATTGAACCGCGTGAAGTCGCTCTCGCCGGCGGCGTTCCGCTCGAACGGATAGTACGGCGGCTCGTTCTTGTTATAGATGTAATCCTTCGGGAAGACGCACATCCGCAGCTTGTTGAAAGGCGAGGAGCGCAGGGTCGCCAGGGTCTGCTCCTCCAGCGCCTCGCCCTGATGAATCCAGGCGTAGCAGGTGGTCCCGACCGGGAAGTAGGGCGCGCCGTCCTCGTAGCCAAAGTGAGAAATGCGCTGCACCCGAACCGGTCCGTGGTTGCGCGCCGAGGCCGGAGTGCACGCGAATTGCCCCGTCTTGCCATCCAATTCGGGGCGGTTGCTGCGCGTCACGTAAGTCCACTCGCCGATTTCATCGGGCATGAACCGGATGCGATACACCCCCGCTCCGTCGTAGAACCCGTCGACCTCGACGCTGCGATGGCGGTACTGAAAGCTCGCGGACAGGCGCACGCCGACGAAGGGATTGCCGCTCTGGGGACCTGGGAGGGAAACCTCGTAAACGCCCCAGCGCTCGACATTCTGGCTCGGGGCGGGCATCGACAAAGCGGCACAAAACAGAAGGGAAAAAGGAACACCGCGCCAGTTTGGCATATTTATGCAATACTGTACTGTTATGCGCCAGGATGTCAAGCTCCCTAGCCCCTGCCTGGCCACGGATCACCGCATCGAGGCCGATGAACTGCCCCCGCAGTTGCGGAAGCTCTCCGCCGCGGTGCGCCGGGACAGCCTCCGGATGGTCCACCGCGCGCGCCTGGGCCATCCCGGCGGCGACCTCTCGTCCGCGGACATCCTGGTTACGCTCTATTTCGGCGCGCTGCGCATCGATCCCACGCGGCCTCGGGCGCCGGACCGGGACCGTTTCATCATGAGTAAGGGGCACTGCTCCGCGGCGTTCTACGCAACGCTCGCGGCCGCGGGGTTCTTCCCGGAAGACGAACTCGACACTTACATGCAGCCGCTTTCCCGCCTCAACGGGCATCCCAACCGTACCGAGCTTCCTGGAGTGGAAGCGAACACTGGCTCCCTCGGCCATGGTCTGCCGGTTGCCGTGGGAGCGGCGCTGGCCGCCAAGATCGACGGTGCGGCGTGGCGCACATTCGTCCTCACCGGCGATGGAGAGCTCCAGGAGGGCAGCAACTGGGAAGCGGCGATGGCGGCGGCGCATTACGAATTGAGCAACCTCACGGTCATTGTGGACCGCAACGGGATCCAGCAGGGTGACCGAACCGAGCGCACTATGCGCCTTGAGCCCCTGGCGGAGAAATGGCGCGCCTTCGGATGGTCGGTATGCGAAGTCGACGGTCACGACCACATCGCTCTTCTGGAGGCTTTCCACGCCGTCCCGTTCCACCCGGCCCGGCCCAACTGCATCATCGCGCACACGCAAAAGGGCAAGGGCGTCTCCTTCATCGAGGACCGGGTCGACTGGCACCACCGCGTCCCCACCGACGAGGAGCTGGCCGCAGCGCTGCGCGAGTTGGATGAAGCTGCGCAATGAGTCCGCTTTACGATTGCCGGGAAGCGTTCGGGAGGGCCCTCGAGGAGATCGCAGCGGCCGACCCGAGGATTCTGGTGGTGGTGAACGATTCCGTGGGCTCGTCCCGCCTGGGGCGTTTCGCCAAGGAGTCCCCCCGCCGGGTGATCAACGTGGGCATCGCCGAGCAGAATATGATCGGGATCGCGGCCGGCCTGGCCAACGGCGGCAAAATACCCTTTGTCTGCGGCGCATCGTGTTTCCTTACCGGCCGTGCACTCGAGCAGATCAAGGTGGACCTCGCCTATTCCCGGGCCAACGTCAAGCTCTGTGGGATGTCCAGCGGTCTGGCCTATGGACAGCTCGGGCCCACCCACCACTCCCTCGAGGATCTGGCCTGGACCAGGGTGATCGCCGGCCTGTGCGTGGTCGTTCCCGCGGATCCGCTGGAAACAGACCAGGCAGTCCGCGCTGCCGCCGAGTTCGATGGCCCGGTGTTTCTGCGCATCAGCCGCATGCCGGTGCCCGCGGTGCACGGGGCCGATTACCGTTTTCGGATGGGCCAAGCCGGCGTCCTCAGATCCGGCGATGATATCACCCTGATCGCCAACGGCACCATGGTCTCGCGGGCGCTGGCGGCCGCGTCGCTGCTGGCCGGAGAGGGCATCTCCGCCCGCGTTCTCAACCTGGCGACGCTTCAGCCGCTGGATCGCGAGGCGATCGTTGACGCCGCCGCCCAGACCGGCGCTCTCGTCACGGTGGAGGAACACTCGATTCACGGGGGGCTGGGCAGCGCGGTTGCGGAGCTGGTGACCACCACCTGCCCGGTCCCCATGCGTATCCTGGGAATCCCGGGCAATTTCGCCCCCACCGGATCGGCGGCATGGTTGTTCGAGCATTTCGGCCTGACCCCCGAGGGCATCCGGAGCGCCGCCTGGGAACTGCTGCGAACAAGGGTGCGACAGTGAACCGCCGATGCGTTCTGGCGATCGATCAGGGCACCACCAATAGCAAGGTGCTGCTCGTCGATGGCGACGGCGCCGTCGTTGCCTCCGCGTCACGTCCGCTTTCGATCCGCTTCCCGCAGCCGGCCTGGGTGGAACAGGACCCCGAGGCAATCTGGGAAAGCGTCACAGCGGCCATGGACGAGTGTCTGGCTGGCGTGCGGGAGGAGGCGGCGCCCTCGGCCATCGCGGTCGCCAACCAGCGGGAGAGCGTGGTCCTCTGGGACAGGCAGACCGGGGCGCCCGTGGGACCGTGCATTGTGTGGCAGTGCCGCCGCACGGCGCCATTCTGCGCCGGCCTCCGGGAGCGCGGTGCCGGCGAGATGCTTCGCCAGCGCACCGGTCTGGGTATCGATCCGCTGTTCTCGGCCAGCAAAGCCCGCTGGCTGCTCGATCACGCCGCCGACGGCCAGCGCCGCGCGGCGGACGGCGAACTCTGCCTGGGCACCGTCGATAGCTGGCTGCTGTGGAAGCTGACCGGCGGCGCCGCTCATGCCTGCGATGTCACCAACGCCTCCCGCACGCAGTTGTTCGATCTGAGGCGCCTCTGCTGGGATGAGGACCTCCTGGCGCTGTTCGGCATCCCCAGAGCGGCTCTGCCTCGGACCTGCCCCTCGAGCTGCGTCTACGGCGAGACGGTTCCGCATGGCCGGCTTCCCGGCGGGATTCCGGTTGCCAGCCTCATCGGGGACTCTCACGCCGCCCTGTTTGGCCACGCCGCATTTCAGCCTGGCGCGGTGAAGGCCACCTACGGGACCGGTTCCTCCCTCATGACCACCACTCCGGAGCCGCTGCTCTCCGCCGGCGGCCTTTCCACCACCATCGCCTGGTCGCGCGGCGCGGAAACGCGGTATGCGCTGGAAGGCAACATTTCGGTTACCGGCGGGGCGGTGCAGTGGCTGGGAGAGTTTCTCGGCCTGGCCGATCCGGCCGCCGGTGTCGCCGCACTGGCCGGGAGCGTCCCGGATACGGGTGGCGTCTTCCTGGTTCCGGCCTTTGTGGGACTGGGAGCGCCCCACTGGAACTCGAGCGCCCGCGGCCTGCTCACGGGGCTCACCCGCGGGACGTCCGCCGCGCACGCCGCCCGCGCGACCATCGAGTCGATCGCCTATCAGGTGCGCGACGTTTTCGACGTCATGGAGCGGGAGAGCCGGCAGACACCGCCGGCGCTGCTGGCCGACGGAGGCGCCAGCCGGAATGACCTGCTGATGCAGTTTCAGGCCGACATCCTCGGACGCCCGGTGATCCGCAACGCCTCCCCGGACCTCTCCGCGGTGGGCGCCGCGTGGCTGGCGGGGCTGGCGGTGGGGCTGTGGTCGTCGCTCGAGGAATTGGAGGCGCTTCCTCGCCTGGAACAGAGCTTTGAACCGCGCCTGTGTGAACTCGAGCGGGAACGCCTGTACAGTGGCTGGTGCGAAGCGGTCTACCGCGCGACCTGTGAAGCTCCCGCCCGGCGCCCGCTTCGGGAGAGCGGAACATAAGATAGGGACATGGCACGCATCGACGAGCTGCGCCTCATGACCAAGGTGGCCCGGATGTATTACGACCAGGGTCTGCGCCAGACCGAGATCATGGACCGCCTGAACATATCGCAGTCCACCGTCTCGAGATTGCTCAAGCGGGCCGAGAAGGCGGGCATCGTCCGGATTACCATCAGCGTGCCCTCCGGCACCCATCCCGGCCTCGAGGAGGCGCTTCAGGACACCTACGGCATCAAGCAGGCCATTGTCGTGGACTCGGCGGATGACGACGAACCGATCGTGCGCGATCTTGGTGCGGCGGCGGCTTACTATGTCGAGACCACGGTGAAGCCCAGCGACGTAGTGGGAATCTCGTCCTGGAGCGCCGCGCTGCTGGCGATGGTGGATGCCATGCAACCCAGCCCGCGCAGCGTCGGCGCGCGGGTGGTCCAGATCCTCGGCGGCGTCGGCAACCCGGGCGCGGAGGTCCACGCCACTCACCTGACGCGGCGACTCGCCAACCTCATGGGCGGGAGCGCCAAGCTGCTTCCGGCGCCGGGAGTGGTCGGATCGGCCGAAGCGCGCCACGTGCTCCTCCGGGACCGGTTTGTGCAGGAGGCGATGCAGTTGATCGATGCGGTCACGCTGGCGCTGGTCGGCATCGGCGCCGTCGAGCCGTCGCGCCTGCTGGCGGAGAGCGGCAACGTCTTTTCCCCGGAGGAGCTCAAGAGCCTCAGCAGCCAGGGTGCGGTGGGCGACATCTGCCTCCGTTTCTTCAACAAGCTCGGAGAACCGGTGATCACCCCGCTCAACGAACGCGTGATCGGCATGGACCTTCAGGAGCTCCGCCGCGTGAACCGCGTGGTCGGGGTAGCCGGCGGGAAGCGCAAGACCGCCGCCATCCGGGGCGCTCTGGTGGGCGGATGGATCAATGTTCTGATCACGGACTGCAATACGGCGCGGCGGTTGCTGGAGCAGAACGAGGGCCGAGGCGCCAGATCGCGTGATCCTCGCAGCTCGGTTGTGAAGTCGCCGCCGGAAAGGGCGCTGACAGGCCTATGATGCGGCCCGCCGTCCTGGCAGTGCTGCCGCTCCTGGCCCTGTGCTCCTGTGTGCCCTGGACGGTCCGCCCGATCAACCAGGCCGACAGCGGAACCGGTCAGGGCCTGGGGCGGTTCGACGCGGCGGTGTATGTCGATTCGATTTGGAACGCCAAGGTGCTGCCCGCGGCGCTCAGCCAGTCCGTGGACCTCAGCACACTGATCGCGGCGCTGCGGTCGGATCCGGCCGCGGCGGGGCGCCGGTACGGGCACAAACCGGGCGAGGGCGCCGCCTGCTTCCTCGTCAGAGGACGAGGAAGAGTGCTGCGCATCGATGCCGCGTCCCAATCCGGCAGCATGGCGGTGGATCTTCCTCCTTACGACGGCCGTCCGGACGCCGCCATCCAGATCGGTCCGGCCATCCGCGGCACGGCTCTTCGCGACGCCCTCCCGTTCATCGATTTCGCCCAGTTCGTCAACCAACTGGATTTCGCCGACGTCGGCAACGATTTGAACTTGAGAGCCGTCAAGACGGCGCTCGCGCCGGTGGCATTCACAGAGCTTCCGGGAAAGACCGTCTCGTTCTGGGGAGCGTGCCCGCAGCCCGCCTCCGACGCGTTCCCTGAGATTGTGCCGATTCAACTCGTCGTGGAGCGTGGAGCGGGATGAGCGGGGAACCGGCGGCCGAATCCGAAGTGCTCCTGGCGGCGCGGGGCATCACCAAGCAGTTCCCCGGGACGCTGGCCCTGGATAGCGTGGATTTCCTGGTGCATCGCGGCAAGGTGAACGTTCTGATTGGCGAAAACGGCGCGGGCAAGTCCACGCTGGTCAAGATTCTCGCGGGCGTGGAACAGCCCACCTCCGGAGTCCTGGAGTTGGAGGGGCGCCCAATCCGGATGAGCTCCGCCCGCGACGCCGCAGCGCATGGGATCGGCATCATTTACCAGGAACTCAACCTGTTCCCGAACCTGAGCGTGGCCGACAACATTTTCATGGCGCGCGAGAACGCGCGGCACGGCGTCATCGATCGCGGCGCCCAGCAGCGCGTGACCCGGGAGCTCATGCAGCGGCTCGAGCAGGCCATCGATCCGGGCACGCTCGTGGGCGACCTTCCACTTGGCCAACAGCAGATCGTCGAAATCGCCAGGGCGCTGGCGCGCGAGGTCCGGATCCTCATCATGGACGAGCCCACGTCCGCGCTCAGCTCCTCCGAGATTGCGGTGCTGTTCCGGCTGATCCGCGATCTGGAATCCCGCGGCGTCTCCATCATCTACATCTCGCACCGGCTCGAAGAAGTGCTGACCATCGGCGATCGGGTGACGGTGCTGCGCGACGGGCGCGTGGTGGCCGGCGCTCCCGCGTCAGCCGTCGACGTCGCCTGGATCGTCGAGAAGATGACTGGGCGAGCCGGCAGCACACCGGCGCCGCGAGAATCCGGTGCGGCGGGACGGCCGCTGCTGGAGGTGCGGTCTCTCTCACTGCCGGGCCCCGCCGGAAGACCCGCCCTTCAAGACATCTCCCTGGCGCTCGGCGCCGGCGAAATCGTCGGCATCTACGGCCTGATGGGCGCGGGGCGCACGGAACTGTTCGAGACGCTGATCGGGCTGCGGTCCGCTGAGCGTGGCTCCATCTCGCTGGACGGCGAGCGCCTGGAGCGCAGCGCTCTCCCCGATCGCATCCGTTCCGGCCTCGTCCTGGTGCCTGAAGACCGCCAACGGGACGGGATCGTGCCGGCCCTCAGCGTGAAGGACAACATCACCCTGGCGAGACTCCGGGGGATCTATCTCTCTCCCGCGGCCGAGCGCGCCAGGGCGACGCGGATGATTCAAGACCTGCGGATCAGAACCGCCGGGCCGGAACAGCCGGTGACCTCTCTGAGCGGCGGCAATCAGCAGAAGGTGGTCATCTCCAGGTTCTTGCTCACATCGCCGAAGGTGCTGCTTCTGGACGAGCCGACCCGCGGGGTGGATGTGGGCGCCCGCGCCGAGATCTTCGACATCATACGCCGGCTGGCCGGCCAGGGGATGGCGATTCTGTTCGCCTCGTCCGAATTGCACGAGGTCCTGGCGATGTCCACTCGAATCCTGGTGATGTCGCTCGGCCGCATCACGGCGGAGTTCCAGGCGGCGGAAGCAACCGAGGAGCTGTTGGTGGCGGCATCCTCGCCGGCTATGGCTTCGACGGACGGAGGGGCGCATGCGCACCGCTGATGCCGTAGGGCTGCTGTTCCGCCTGCGAGCGCTGGTGGCGCTGGCGGCGCTGGTAGTGGTGTTCTCCAGCCTGTCGCCGGCCTTCTTGACGACCGCCAACCTCATCATCCTGGTCAAACACGTGGCCATCAACGCCATCATGGCGGTGGGGATGACCTTCGTGATCCTCAGCGGGGGAATCGATCTTTCCGTGGGATCGATCGCCGCCCTGGCGGGAATGATCGCCGGCGGGTTGATCCACAACGGGCTGGTTCTGCGCCCCCTCGGCGTGGTGGTGTACTTCCAGGTCTGGCTGGTGATCGCGATCGCGTTGCTGGCCGGCGCGCTGGTGGGCGGCGTCAACGGCGTGCTGGTGTCCCGGTTCAACGTGGCGCCGTTCATCGCCACCCTGGGCACCATGTACGTGGCGCGCGGCTCGGCCCTTCTGCTTTCCGGCGGCGCGACCTTTCCCAACCTGCTGGGCAAACCCGAACTCGGCAACACCGGGTTCCCCTTCCTCGGCTCGGGGACGGTTCTCGCGGTCCCGGTGCCGATCTGGCTGATGCTGCTATTTGGCGCCGCCGGTGCGTTCGTCGCCGGCCGGACGCCCTTCGGCCGGCACGTCTACGCCGTCGGAGGCAACGAGCGCGCCGCCGAGCTGTCGGGCGTGCGGGTGAAGCGCATCAAGCTGGCGGTGTACGTCGTCTCCGGCATTTGTTCGGCCTTGGTCGGGCTGGTGATCGCGTCGCAGCTCGTCGCCGCGCACCCGGCCACCGGAGTATCCTTCGAGCTGAACGCCATCGCAGCCGTCGTGCTCGGAGGCACCTCGCTCATGGGCGGAAGAGGCAGCATCGGCGGGACCATCATCGGCGCGCTGGTCATTGGCGCGCTCGCCGACGGCCTGGTACTGCTCGGTGTCTCGGAATTCTGGCAGATCGTCATCAAAGGCATCGTGATCGTGGTCGCGGTGGTTCTGGATCAGCTTCAGCAAAAACTACAATGGCAACCTTCCAAGCTGGCAATCGGGCAGTGATCCTGGCAGTCCTCGGACTGGCCGTCGGTGTCGTGGGATGTGGCTCGCGGTCTACTTCCGCCAAGAAACTCATCGCCATTATCACCCCTTCGCACGAGAACCCCTTCTTCAAGGCGGAAGCCGAGGCCGCCGCGGCGCGATCGCGCGCGCTGGGCTACGACGTGCTCCTCAACTCCCATGACGACGACGCGCACACCCAGGACCAGCTCTTCGACATGGCCATCGCCAAGGGCGCCGCGGCCGTCATCCTCGACAACGCGGGCGCCGATGCCTCCATGGCCGCGGTCACGAAGGCGAAGAGCGCAGGCATTCCCGCCTTCCTGATCGACCGCGAGATCAACGCCAACGGCATTGCCGTGGCCCAGATCGTGTCGAACAACTACCAAGGCGCCACGCTCGGCGCCCAGGAGTTCGTCCGACTGATGGGCGAGCGAGGCAGCTACGTGGAACTCGTCGGAAGGGAATCCGACACCAACGCTGGAATCCGCACCCGCGGGTATCACGATGTCATCGACAAATACCCTGGGTTGAAGCTCGCGGCCCGCCAGAGCGCGAATTGGAGCCAAACCGAGGCCTTCCAGAAGACGGAAACGCTCATCCAGGGCAACCGCGACATCAAGGGAGTGATCGCCGGCAACGACACCATGGCCCTGGGAGCTTCCGCCGCCCTGAAGACCGCAGGATTGAGCAAGGTCCTGGTGGTGGGCTTCGACGGAAGCCCCGACGTCCTGGCCGCCATCCGGTCCGGCGACATCCAGGCCACGGTGATGCAGCCTGCCGTCCGCATGGCCAGGCTCGCGGTTGAGCAGGCGCATCGATATCTGACCACCGGCTCGACCGGTATGCCGGAGAAGCAGTCCATCGATTGCGAGCTGGTCACCCGCTCGAACGTCGACCAGTTCGGTGTGTTTGTCCGCAGGCAGTGAGTGAGGTCCGCAGATATGCACGAAATGACGCTGGCGGTAATCGTCGGGAACCGCGATTTCTTTCCCGATCACCTGGTGACCGAAGCGCGCCGCGACATTCTCGCCGTCTTCGGGGAGATGGGCATCGAGCCGGTGATCCTCGAGGAGCGGCAAACCAAGCTTGGTTCCGTGGAGACCTGGGCGCACGCGCAGCAGTGCGCCGAGCTGTTCCGCGCCAACCGCGGCGGGATCGCGGGCGTCGTGGTTTCTCTCCCCAATTTCGGAGACGAAAAAGGCGTGGCGGATGCGCTCAAGCTGGCTGAGCTGAACGTGCCGGTCCTGGTGCAGGCCTACCCGGACGACCTGGAACAGCTCGATCCGGCGCGCCGGCGCGACGCGTTCTGCGGAAAGGTGTCGGTGGCGAACAACCTGCGACAGCACGGCATCCCGTTCAGCCTCACCGCGCTGCATACGGTTCACCCGCGCTCGCCGGAGTTCCACAAGGATCTCCGGGAGTTCGTCGCCGTCTGCCGGGTCGTGCGCGGCCTGCGCCGGGCGCGGATTGGCGCGGTCGGCGCGCGGCCCAACGCCTTCAACACCACGCGCTACAGCGAAAAACTCCTCGAGGCCTCCGGCATCAGCGTCTCGACCATCGATTTGTCCGAGATCTTCGGCCTGGCGCAGAAACTCCCGGACGCCGACCCTCGCGTGAAGGCCAAGCTGGATGAGATCGGCGCGTATGCGGATGCCTCCGCCGTGCCGGCGCACTCGCTCATTCAGATGGCGAAGTTCGGCGTTGCCCTACTGGACTGGATCGCAGAGCAGGGCCTCGACGCCACCGCCATCCAGTGCTGGACTTCCATGCAGCGCAACCTGGGCGCGAACTGCTGCACAGTGATGAGCATGATGAGCGAGAAGCTGATGCCCAGCGCCTGCGAGGTGGACGTCACCGGCGCCGTGTCGATGTATGCGCTCCAGCTCGCCTCGGGAACCCCCAGCGCCCTGGTCGACTGGAACAACAACTACGGCAACGACCCGAACCGGTGCGTGCTGTTCCACTGCGGCAACTGGGCCAGGAGCTTCCTGCCCGGCGCGAAGATCGCGACCGCGCCCATTCTCGGCTCGACCCTCGGCGAGGAGAACACCTTCGGCGCGCTTGCCGGTCGCACCCCGTCAGGCCCGGTGACGTTCGCCCGAGTCAGCACCGACGACCGCAGCGGCCGCATTCGCACCTACGTTGGCGAGGGACAATTCACGGACGATCCGCTCAAGACTTTCGGTACCCGGGCCGTGGTTCAGGTGCCGGAGCTCCAACGCCTGATGCGCTACGTCTGCAAGAACGGCTTTGAACACCATGTCGCCATGAACGCCTCTCATTGCGCCGGCATTCTCGCAGAGGCGTTTGAAACGTATCTGAACTGGGACGTGTACCACCACCCGGTTTGAACCGCTCTCAGCGGACGCCTGCGGCGCGCGCTCAGTCCTCGACTTTGGTCTCCTTGGGCGCGATGCCCAGGGCCTTCATCTTGCGGTATAGGTTGCTGCGCTCCAGGCCCAGCAGCTCCGCGGCGCGGCTGACGTTGCCGCCGGTCTCCTCGAGCTTCTTCAGGATGTACTCGCGTTCGGCGGACTCGCGCACCTCCTGGAGGCTGGCGAAGCCATTGACCGGGCGCTCCGCAGCCCCCCGGCGGGCGAGGTTCAGCGGGATGTGCCGCGCGTCGACGCGGACTTGCGGGTTCATGATGACGATCCGCTCCATGAGGTTGCGAAGCTCCCGCACGTTCCCCGGCCAGTGGTAGTCCGCCAGCGCGCGGTAGGCCTCCGGGGTGAGCTCCTTGGGCTTGCGCCCATAGGCGGTGGTGAACTCGCGCAGGAAATAGTCGGCCAGCAGCGGGATGTCCTCGCGGCGCTCGCGCAGAGGCGGCACGTAGAAGGGGATGACGTTGAGGCGGTAGAATAGGTCCTCGCGGAAGTTGCCGCGCTCGATCTCCTCGTCCAGGTGCTTGTTGGTGGCCGCGATCACCCGCACGTCCACCTGGATGAACTGCGACGCGCCCAACGGCTCAAAGCGCTGCTCTTCGAGCGAGCGCAGCACCTTGGCCTGCGTCTTGAGGCTCATGTCGCCCACCTCGTCCAGGAATAGCGTGCCGCCGTCGGCTTTCTGGAATTTCCCGACCTTGTCGTCGATGGCGCCGGTGAAGCTGCCCTTGCGGTGGCCGAACAGCTCGCTCTCGATCAGCTCCTCGGGAATGGCCGCGCAGTTGACCTCGACAAACGGTTCGGCCGAGCGCGGGCTGAACGCGTGGATGGCGTGGGCCACCAGTTCCTTGCCGGTCCCGCTTTCGCCGTAGATGAGCACCCGGCCGTTGGTGGGGGCCATCAGCCGCAACTGCTGCCGCAGCGCCTTCATCGGGACGCACTCGCCGATGATCCGGTACTTGGACTCGCTGGAATCCTTGAGCCGCTGGTTCTCCAGTTCCAACCGCCGATGCTCGGCGGCGTTCTTCACCACGATCGAGACCTTGGGGATGGTCAGCGGCTTCTCCAGAAAATCGAAGGCGCCGAGCTTGGTGGATCGAACCGCGGTCTCGATGGTGCCGTGGCCGGAGATCATGACCACCAGGGGACGGTCGGCGAACGGGATCTCCTGGATGCGCGCCAGCGTCTCCAGCCCGTCGATGCCGGGCAGCCAGACGTCGAGCAACACCAGGTCGAAGCTCTCGTGCGCCAGTTCGTCCAGGCACGCCTCGCCGCTTTCGACCGCGGACGCCCGATAACCCTCGTCTTCGAGCACGCCGCAAAGAGACTGGCGGATGCCCGGCTCGTCATCGACCACCAGGACGCGCACGGGCTTCATGATGCCGCTCCCTTCCGGTCAAGGGCCGGCGCCGTCTCCTCGGCCGCCACGATGGCCGGAACCTCGACGATGAAGCGCGCCCCCTGGGGCTGGTTATCCTCCACCCGGATGGTCGCGTGGTGCTCGGTGAGAATGCGGCTGACGATCGCCAGGCCCAGGCCGGTGCCGCGCCGCTTGGTGGAGAAGTACGGCAGGAACAGGCGGTCCTTGTCCTCCGGCGAAATGCCGCAGCCGGTGTCGGCGACGGTCAGCTCGATGGTCTCCGCGCCGATGGCCTGCGTGGCGATGTACACGCGCTTCAGCAGCGATTCCCGCATCGATTCCGCGGCGTTGTCGACCAGGTTGACCACCACCCGCTTGAACTGTTCCCGGTCGATGTTGACCGCCGGCAGGTTGGCCGCGAGTTGCTTGTGGACCTCGATCCCATCCAGCCGTCCCGTGAATACGCCCAGGGCCGTTTCCACCACTTCGTTCAGGTCCGCGGGCGCCCGCTGGGCGGTGGGGAACCCGGCGAACTGCGAGAACTCGTTGACCAGCGTCTTCACCGACTCCACTTCGACGGCGATCGTAGCCGTGCATTCCCGGAGAATGCGCTCGGACTCCGGCGGCAGCGCCAGGCGGTCGAGTTGCCTCGCGATGCGCTCCCCGCACAGCGCGATGGGCGTGAGTGGGTTTTTGATCTCGTGCGCGATGCGGCGGGCCACTTCCTGCCAGGCGGCCATCTTCTGCATGTGCAACAGATCGGAAGTATCCTCCAGCACCACCACGAATCCCGAGGTCAGCCGCTCCTCCAGCGCCGCCACGGTCACCGAGAGGTGCAGCGTGCCCTGCTGCCTCTTCAGTTCCAGTTGCCGCGCCGCCACCCCGGTGCGCCGCGCCCGCTTCATCATGTACTTGATGTCGGCGGTGTCCTCGCGCGCGAACAGGTCCTCCAGGCGCGAGGCCTCGTCCACCCTCGCGTCCGGGAAAAGCTGGTGCAGCGCGCGGTTCACCCGCAGGATGCGGCCGTCCGAGGAGATCGAGATGACGCCGGTGGGAATGCTCTCCAAGATGGCTTCCGTGAATCGCCGCCGGCGCTCCAGTTCCCGGCTGTTGGCCTCCAGCGCGTAGGTCATCTCGTTGAAGGCGCGCACCAGGGTGGCCAGTTCGTCGATCGCGCTCACCTGCACCCTGTAACCCAGGTTGCCGCGGCGCACCTGCCCGGCCGCCTCCAGGAGCGCCGTGATCGGGTTCGAAATCTGCTTGGCGAGGAACAGCGCGATCCAGGTGGCGAAGAACAGAATGAACAGCGTGATCAGAGCCAGCAACAACAGGTAGAAGTTGCGGAACCCCCGGCGGTCGACGGTCAGCCGGTCGTAGTTGCGGATGGACTCCTCGATCCGGCGCCGCTCCTGGGCGATGTCGCTGCGCGGCACGGGCGCCACCAGCACGTGTCCGACGGTCCGGCCCCCGGCTTCGACCGGCGCCCGCATCCCCTCCGCGACCGCCTTCCCGGATCCGCACAGCCGGATCGCCACCTTGTCCGCCCGGATCAAGACGGCCGCGGGAATGCCGCGCTCCTTGCAGAACCGATCCAGCGAGCCGCCACCCCCTGAAACCAGTGCCGCGGTCTCCGGCAGCCCTGCCAGCCACGCCGCCTGGCTGGCGGCCTTGTCGTTCGCTTCCCGCCCCAGGATCTCGACGATCTTTCCCAGGTCGTCCCGCACCTCTTCAGCCGGCCGGCTGAACCACTTCGCCAGGTTGTAGTTCAGCACCGACACGCTCCACAGCACCAGGAAGAACACCGGCATGAAGCTCAGCGCCAGCGCCCCGGTCACCAGCCTGGTCTTGATCCGCGAGCCCTCACGGTTGCTTCGCCGCTCGATGTACAGCCGGACAGCGGTGCGGAACAGCATGAACCCCAGCGTCACGGTCCCCAGGAACACCAGCGTGGACACCGCCCAGTACAGAAACGTCTGCTCGGGGCTGGCCGGCGCGTAGTCGCCGAACGTGAACGAGCCCTGCCACAGGACCAGCGTCGCCGACAGAATCAGCAGCACGACGGCCGAGCCATAGAGCAGGCGTTTGCGCATGGAGGCTATCCCATTATAGGATTGCTGAATTACGATTTTGTCATTGACGATTGACCGGCCGCGCCCCCGGCCCAATCGTCAATGACTCAATCGTCAATCGTCAATCCGCTTTCGGCTGGTACGTCTTGCTGAAGTTGTTCCTGCCGTTGGTGACGGTAAAGGCGCCGTTGGGCTCGGCGGCGAGCTTCAGCCAGTGGCCCTGGCAGGCGGCCTCGAGGTTGGCGATGAACCGCTCGGGCGAGTTGTTCTCCTTGCCGCCGGTCTCCGAATAATGAAGCTGCCAGACGTCTTCGATCCCCGGCGAGCCGCGGACCGCCTGCCACGCCGCGGGCGAACCGCCCTTCTTCACGCCGTTGTTCGCAATGGCCACCCGGGGATGGAGCGCCCGGACCACGGGCGGAGAGTTGGAGATATCCATGCCGTGGTGGGTGATCAGGTAGACGTCCGCCGTGCCCATCGGATTGCTCGGGCAGACCAGGGCCAGTTCCTTGTTCCAGGTCAGGTCGGCGAGGTCGGCGAAACCGAACTTGCCGAATCTCAGAATGAATCCGACCGAGCGGGCGTTTTCCGTCGTGTCGGCCTGCTTAGAGGCGACCGTCGCGCACGCGGGGTTGGGCGTTCCGGCGCTGCGCAACGTTTCACCTCCTGCCGCGACCACGTCGATTTCCACGCCTTTCAGAGGGATCTTGTCGCCCGGCTTCACCACGATGCGCTGGCCCTTGGAGAGCGCCTGGCCGTAAGCGGCGGAGAGTATCTGCGCGCCCGGGTTGGTCTCCGTGTTGGGGCCGTGATCGACGTAATGAATCACCGGGATCTTGGCGGCCAGTTCCGGCACTCCGCCGACGTGGTCCAGGTGATAGTGAGTCACCAGCAGGTAGTCGATTTGCCTGACGCCGGCGAGCCTGGCGGCCGCCACAATGCGGTCCGAGTCCCGGCCGTTGTTGCCGGGCCAGCCCGCATCCACCAGCATCGATTCCCCCGAGGGGCTGACGATCAGAGTGGCCTGCCCGCCCTCGACGTCGATGAAGTAGATCTGGAGGCTCTTGACGGCCGGCAGCGGCAGAGCCGCCAACACCAGAGCGAGAAACGAGATCGCGATTCGCACCATGGCCGAAATCGTAACATACCCGGCCACGGCAGGCAGAACGCCTTCCTCAGCAGGCGTCACGGGCTATCGCCTGCGCAAGGTATGCCGACGGCTACTTGACCTCCCACGTGCTTGGATGCAACTTCTCCAGCTTCTTCTTGCCCTCTTCTTCCGTCATGCTGTCGACCGAATTGCGCGCTTTCATCACTCCCATATGGATGTGCTGTTGCAGGTAGTACGTCTTGCCGGCTTCCACTTTGATGGTCATGACGCTGCGGTTCTCCGCCTTGGAGCAGACATAGTGTTCACCGGGATCGAGCGGGAAGAAGAAATAGTTGTTGCCCCGGTTCGCCCCCTTCCACTCGCCATCCACGGCGAGCTTGGTCTGGATCTTGTTGCCCATCATGGTCGGCCGGAGGACGTAGACCATCGCCTTTCCCTCCGGCGGCTCGGGCGTGGGGTGCCTGGTCTTGTCGGTGTCGGCGCTGTAGCTGACCTCTTTCTCCTTGGGCCCGCACGCTTTCAGCGTCAACGGTGCGGCAGCGGACTCGTCTTGGCCTTCCTTCTGGCTCTGGCCTGCCGCAACAGACGCTCCCAAGGCAAGCCAAAGCAGGGTGACTGCGACACAGAACTGTTTGAGTACTGGCATGGTGCGATCCTCCTCTGGAACTTGGATCCGAGTTCCTGGTCTTCCGATTCGCTATGAGTATACCCATTCCGCGGCGGCGCCGCCGGCCGCGGCCTATTGCGTCACGTAGATGGCGGCGCTGTCGCTGATACGATCGCCCGCCACGATCTGGACGACAAGGATCCCGAATCCGCTCGAAACGCGGATGCGGAAATTGATCTGCGTGATGCCGGCGGCCAGCGTGGGCGCGGCGCCGGCATACAGGACCTCGACGGTACCGTAAGACGCCTGGATCGAACAGCAGTAGTAGTCGTGGGCGGACGTCGCAATCTCTCCGTCCCGGGCTGCGATGGCGCCCGTGCCGGTGGCCCAGATGGCGACGACGGAACCAGGCTTGGCGGGATGATCGGCCGAGTTGAGCGACCCATCCTCATTGACCGCCGCCGCGTAACCACCGGCGCTCATGAAGATCTCGGGCATGGTCGGGACCACGGCCACGGGGAAATCGGGCGCGGCGACGCCATTCCAGGAGAGCCGCAAGCGGGCCGAGGTCTGCCCGCTGAGGGCGAAAGGCACGATTGCGTTGACCTGTGTGTCGGAAACGTAGAGCAGCGGCGCGGCTGCGTCGTCGAAGAGTACCTGGACGCCGGCAAGCGACTTGGGAAGCAGGCCGGAGCTGTCCGCGGAGGCGGAAACGGGCGTCATGGGTCCAATGTGCGGTCCCACGATGGCGATGACTTCGCCTGGGGCCACCAGGCCGGCTGGAAGGCCGCCCGCAAGATTGGTCATTCCAAAGATCCGCGCGGAGAACGGCTGGCTCGGCGCAAGTGCGGATATGACTCCCGCCTTGCCGGCGAGGTGCACCAGGCCGGAGGGGTCGAGAGCCAGCGCCTGCGCGACGCTGTAGGCGGGGAACCGGGCCGAGTACAACAGCGCGGTGCCGGACGCATTCAGTTGGGCAACGAAATCGCTGCCCTGAGACCAGCCGTTGGCGTGGGGAAAGTCCGGCGAGGAGGTCGTACCGGCGAGCCAGACGTTGCCTGAGGAATCCAGTGCTACCTTTTGAGCAGCGTCCTCGAAAGCCCCTCCCAGGTAAGTCGCCCAGACCAGGCTGGAGCCGTCGGCGCCGAGTTTGGCAACGAAAGCGTCCGAGTATTGCGCCCCGCCGGAACGAGGGGAGGGGGTGGTCTGGTAGGCCCCGGGCGTGACCGGAAAGCTCGCATCGGAGGTCTTGCCCACCAGAACGGCGTTTCCGGCTGCGTCCAGCGCCAGCGCGGCCGGACTGCTGTTAATCTCGAAGGGGTGCATTTCTACCGGCCCCAGGTAGGTGAGGTAGGCCAGCCCCGATCCCGAGGCGTTCACCTTGGTTACAAACGGGCCCACGCCCGTCCTGCGGAACGCGTTCGGGCTGGCGGGCAAGTCGGTCGTATTGGTGTAGCCGGCCACAGATGCGTTTCCGGCCGAATCGACCGCGATCGAGATCCCTCCGGTGGAGCGGGCGGCGAGGAAGCAACTGCTGCCGCTGGTGCAGGTGAGAGCTGAACCGGCAAGCACGCCCGAGTAGAGAACCCGATCGCCCGCCGCGGAAATCTTGGTGATGAAAGCGCCGGAGTACGTGGGAAGGCCGTTCGCGCGCACGTAGCCGGCCGGCATCCCGTCGGTGTGAGGGAAGCTGGAGTTCATCGTGCTGCCAGTCAGGTAGACATTCTGGTCCTGGTCGACCGCGATGGCCGAGACGGCGTCCCAGAAGTACGTGGAATAGACCAGGCGACTGCCGTCGGGGCTGAGCTTGACGAGAAAACCGGCGTTGGGCCGGGTCTCGACCGCGTTGCGCAGAGGGAAGTTTGGCGAGGTCGTGCTTCCGGCCAGGTAGATATTCCCGGCCTGGTCCAGGGCCAGCGCGCGCGCGGAGTCGTTTCCCTTGCCGCTGAGGGTGGCGGTGAAAACGAGGTTGCCGGCGGCATCGAGCCTGGTCGCGAATACCTCCGAGAGTCGAGCCCCGGCCGAGGCGGGGTAGGGATCGTTGACCAGCCGGCTCCCAGCGATATAGGTGTTTCCGGAAGCATCGGTGACGATGCCGGCCACCTGGTAGTCGTTGCCGTCGCCGATGTAGGTGGTGTAAGCGGACGCCGCAACGCTGGGCGGCGGCGACTCGATCGCGAAGCTGGTCCAGCCGGCAGGGTCGCTGCCGGCATAGGAATAGCGTCTGGCTGTTGCCGCTGCGGCGAGAACCGGCAGAGCTAAGGCCAGAACAGTAGCCATGAGTCTCATCGAGGTCCTCCGGATACGAAGCGGGCGCGGGTACTCCAAGGCTATCACGATTCTCTTCCCGTGGAACAGACCGGCTCCCTTTGCCGTAGGCTATAGTTGAAGGTCAGACGATGCCGTATTGTTGCCAGTGCGGAAGTCAGGCCGCTGAAACCGACCAGTACTGCGCCAAGTGCGGCGCGCGCCAGGCGGGAGCCCGGATCGGGACGGACCTTGCCGCCGGGTTCAGCCCGCGCACCGCATCCATCCTGTGCTACATCCCCTGGGTCGGCTGGATTGCCGCCATCGTCGTGCTGGCCTCCAACACCTTCCGCAACAACCGCACGGTCCGGTTCCACGCCTTCCAGGGACTCTACCTCTTCGTGGCTGGGCTGATCGTGAAGTGGGTGTTCACGCCGCTTGCTTTCCTGGAGCGCGGCGCGCACTTCCATCTGGCGGGCCTCCTGGAGCTGGCGATCGTGGCGGTATGGATCTTCATGATTGTAAAGACCAGCCAGGAACAGGTCTTCTCGCTGCCAGTGATCGGCGACCTGGCGGAGAAGTCGCTCTCCGAGTAACGAAACCTCGTGCCGCCCAGCCCCCGCTTGTGGTATATTTATTCATTCAGGTGAATATTTAACCAATGGCGCACAAGGTCGGTGTTGTCGGGTTCCGCGGCTACAGCGGGGCCGAGCTGGTTCGCATCCTGGCCCGGCACGCGCATTTCGAGCCGGTGCTGGTCGAGCACCGCAAGGACGTCGAGGACCACTCGGCGCGTCGTGACCGCTTGGCGCGGATCCCGTGCACGCCGGAGGCGATCCGCGGCGAGGGACTGGCGGGGGTTTTCCTGGCCACGCCGGCGGACGTCTCTATGGATCTGGCGCCCTGGATGCTGGAGGCTGGCGCGAAGGTAGTCGATCTGAGCGGCGCCTTCCGCCTGCGGACGCCCGAGACTTACTGGCGCTGGTACAAGGAAGAGCAGACGCAGCCGGCGTTGCTGGCCGAGGCCGCCTACGGCCTGCCGGAATTCTGCCGCGAGCGCATCCGAACCGCGCGCCTGGTGGCGAACCCCGGCTGCTACCCGACAGCGGCCAATCTGGCGATCAAGCCCCTGGTGGAGGCCGCTGTGGTCGACCGCAAGGCGGGAATCGTCTGCGACGCCAAGTCCGGCGTCAGCGGCGCCGGGCGCAAGCCGAGCCTCAAGACCAGCTTCTGCGAGGTGACCGGGAATTTCTCCGCGTACTCGATTCTCGATCACCGGCACGTCCCCGAGGTGCTGCTCACGAGCGGTCTCCAGGAAAGCGAATTCAGCTTCACCGCGCACCTGTTGCCGCTGGCTCGCGGGATTCTCGAGACGATCTACTTCCGCACCTCCGTCAGCCGGCCCGAGGATCTGATCGAAGTGTACGCCAAGCGGTACGCGGGAGAGCCGTTCGTGCGCATCTACGAGGCCGGTCACGTGCCCGACCTGCGCGCGGTCGAGCGGACCAACTACTGCGACATTGGCGTGAAGCTCGACGCCGCAACGGGCCGGGCGGTGGTGGTGAGCGCGATCGACAACCTGGTGAAAGGCGCCGCCGGACAGGCCATCCAGAACATGAACCTGGTGCTGGGCTGCGCGGAGACCGAGGGGCTGCTGTGAAATTACTGGTGAAAATCGGAGGTGCGCTGCTGGACCAGGAGGCTTCGCGCCGGCGGCTGGCGGCGGAGCTGGCCGCGGCGGCCGGCGATGGAGTCCAAATGGTCGTGGTGCACGGCGGCGGAAAGCAGATGACGCGATTCCTGGCCGAGCGGGGCGTCGAGAGCCGTTTCGTGAACGGGCTGCGCGTCACCACGCCGGAAACCCTCGATGCGGTGCTGAAGGTGCTCGCCGGGAGCGTGAACCAGGAGCTGGTGGCGGCGTTCATCGCCGCCGGCGCGCGCGCGGTGGGACTGTCGGGCGTCGATGCCTGTCTGACCGAGGCGGAAAGCATGAGCCCGGAGCTTGGCGCGGTGGGCCGCCTGGTGCGCTCGAACCCGGAGCTCCTCGAGCTGCTCACCAGCCGGGGTTACGTGCCCGTGGTGGCCTGCGTGGCGGGAGACCGTCAAGGCCGGATCTACAACGTGAACGCGGACCAGATGGCGTCCGTCTGCGCGGCGGCATTCGGAGCGGACCGGCTGGTGTTCCTGACCGACGTCCAGGGCGTGCTCGGGCCGGACGGGCAATTGCTGCCGGTATTAAGCGCCGCCGACTGTGAGCGCCTGATCCGGCTCGGAGTGGCCACCGGAGGGATGCAGGCGAAACTGAGCCAGGCGGTGGAAGCATTGCACAAAGGTGTGCGGGAAATCGTGATTGCTCCGGGCGGTGAACCCGAAATAGTCCGGCGTGCGCTGGCCGGCGAGGCGGTGGGCAGCCGCCTGGTGGAGGAGAGCACGGCGAATGGCTAGGACTCTCACAAGTACCAGGAGTCTGTCACCCGCATCTGGCGACGCCGAGCTGGCGGTCCGGAAGGCGGCGATGGCGGATGTCCCCCATTTGCTGCGGCTGATTAACGGCTATGCGGCCCGGGGAATCATGTTACCGCGTACAGAGTTCGAGATCTCGGAGAACCTCCGTGATTTCAGTGTGATCCACAGCGGAGACCGGGTGGCTGGCTGTGCCGCGCTCCACTTCTACACACCCACCATGGGGGAGATCCGCTCGCTGGCAGTGGATGCCGCATTCCAGGGCAGCGGCGCCGGGCGGAAGCTGATGGAGGCGCTCGAGGATGAAGCGCAAACCTTTGGGCTTGAGGCAGTTTTCGCATTCACGTACATCCCGGAGTTCTTCGCCAAGCTGGGGTTCGTGGAGATCGAGCGAGGGGAACTGCCGCTGAAGGCATGGAAGGACTGCTTGCGCTGCCCAAAGTTCCAGTGCTGCGATGAAATCGCTGTCATCAAGCAGCTCGAAACGGAGCATCCGCGGGTAGACCATACCCTCCTTCGCGGGTCGCCCAATTTGCCCGATGTGATGCCTGGGGGGACCGTTCTTCTGCCCTCCCTACGGAAATCCCACTGAATCCTTGGAAGTTCCTGGCCCCACGCTCCCCCCAGCGGGCGCGCTAAGATGCCCGCAAAAAACATAGGTCCGAATTCGCAGAAAATGGGCTGAATTTCTGCAATCTGTTTGTATAATTCAAGGGTCAGACGCCTCCGGCAGGCACTTATAAGGAGCGCCATGAAGGCACAGACCGTCGACATCAAGGAGTCCACGGGCCGGATTCTCTGCTGCACGATCTTTCGCGCGGGGGGAAAGAAACTGCTGGCGAAGGGGCACGTCCTCAGCGAGGACGACGTCCGCCTGCTGGAGACCGAGGGGATGTGCCGGGTCTGGGTGACCGAGCTCGAGGCCGGCGAGGTCGGCGAAGACCAGGCGGTGACGGCGGTGGCCTCGGAAATGGGTTGCGGCGCGCTGGAAATCCGGCTGGCTGCCGGGGGCCGCGCCAACCTGATGGCAACCGAGGACAGTTGCGTGCTGGTGGACGACGAGTTGCTCAAGCAGATCAACTGCACCGCGAGCGTCGTCATTGCCACGTTCCCCAATTTTGGCTTCGCCAGGGCCGGGCAGCGCATCGCGACCGTGAAAAGCACTCCGTTCGCAGTCGCCCAGTCGCAACTGGAAGCGGTGCTGTCGATTCTCCGGGAGCGCGGGCCGATTCTCCAGGTCCGGCCCATCCGGGCCCCATCGGTCGCGGTGCTGTACACGGATCCGCTCAGCGGAGAGCGCGCCCGCCAACTGTTCGAGAACATTATGCGGCAGCGGCTGGAGCGGTTCGGCGCGACAGCCAACTACGTGCTTGCGACGGTGGAAGAGGAATCTGCCGTGTTGCGCGCGCTCGAACATCTGCTGCGGCCCAAGCCGACCGCGGTTCTGGTGGCCTCCACGACGGCTCCGGCGGGTCCGGAAGACGTCGTGGGCCGGGCCTTCGCCCAGCTCGGCTCGCACATGGAGCGCTTTCTTGCGCCGGTGGAGCCCGGCAACCTGCTTTTGCTGGCATACAAGGACGAGGTGCCGATCGTCTCGGCGCCGGGATGCTTCCGTTCCGCCAAGCCCAACGTCGTAGACCTCATACTGCCGCCGATGCTGGCGCGGTACCGGGTCTCGGGTTGGGAAGTGGCGTGCCTGGGTCATGGAGGCCTTTTGGCCTAAGATCAAGCTCCTCCACTACCTCGGGCCGCGACCTCCGAGCGGCCCGTGGTGCTCCTCAGCCGGGCGTCTCGCCGACGCCCGGCTTTTTTTTGCGCTAACCGCGCGGCGGGCCGCCTCCAGCGGACGAGCGCGCGTGTGCGCCGTGCCAGGCTGCGGTATCATTCAGGATCTCTCCGGCATGAGGCTCCTGGTTTTTTCCGATATCCACGGCGACACGGCGGCGCTGGAGCGGCTGATGGCCGTCGAGGCCGACCACTACATCGCCGCCGGCGACCTGACCAGTTGGGGGCGCGGCCTCGATCGTTGCGGCGAGCTACTGCGCCGCCGCGGCGACCGGGTCTGGGTGCTGCCTGGCAATCACGAGTCGGCCGGGCGGATCGCGGAGTTCTGCCGCAAGTTCGCGCTGCGAGATTTCCATGAGCGGAGCTTCGAGGCCGGCGGCTACCACGTGGCCGGTCTCGGCTACTCCAACCCGACGCCGTTTCATACCCCGGGCGAGTACAGCGAAGAGGAGTTGACGCGGCGGCTGGCCCCTTTCGCCAGGCTCAAGCCGCTGGTGCTGGTGTGCCATTGCCCGCCGCTGGCGACGCCGCTGGACCGCGTGCGCCAGGGCGTGCACGCCGGCAGCCGGGCCATCCGCGAGTTCCTGGATCGCCACCAGCCCGAGTACTTCTTCTGCGGCCACATCCACGAGGCCGAGGGCGTGGCGGTAGAACTCGGAAGAACCTGGGCGGTGAACGCCGGCAGGCGCGGCTATCTGCTTGATTCTGCTAAAATCGAGAAATGATTACTGAGGACCTCGAAAGCCAGTACTCTACGCTCCGCCAGCAAGCTGAGGCTGTGCGGAGCTATCTTTGACGCCCCTCAAAAGAAGCTGCAATTAGCCCAGATCGAACAACAGGTCTCTTCACCGGTCTTCTGGAGCCAGCCGAGCCAGAAGCTGCTGGTCGAACGCAAGCGTCTGGAGGAAACCCTTGCCGACGAGGCGCGGGTGGCGGCCGCGATGTCGGACCTGGACACGCTGTTCGAGCTCTCGCGCGAGGGCGAGGACGTGGCCGGGGAGATTCGGGGAGAGCTGACCAAGCTTTCCGCGGACCTGGAGAAGCTCGAGACCGAGATGCTGCTCTCCGGCGAGAACGACTTCCGCAGCGCCATCGTCATCATCCACCCGGGCGCGGGCGGCACCGAGAGCCAGGACTGGGCGGAGATGCTGCTCCGCATGTACCTGCGCTGGGCCGAGCGGAAGGGCTTTTCCACCGTCGTGACCGACCGGCTGGAGGGCGAGGGCGCCGGCATCAAATCGGTGACCTTCGAAGTGAACGGGGAGAACGCCTACGGGTTGTTGGGCTCGGAAGTGGGAGTCCACAGACTGGTGCGCATTTCTCCCTTCGACGCCAACGCCCGGCGGCATACCTCCTTCGCTTCGGTGTTCGTCTACCCGCAGATCGACGACGAGATCAAAATCGAGATCCGGCCGGAAGACCTGCGGGTGGATACGTTCCGCGCCGGCGGGCGGGGCGGCCAGCACGTCAACCGGACCGATTCGGCGGTGCGCATGGTGCACCTGCCCACCAACATCGTCGTGCAGTGCCAGAACGAGCGCTCGCAGCACAAGAACCGCGACATAGCGATGAAACAGCTCCGCGCGCGCCTGTACGAATACGAGCTGGAAAAGAAGCGCGTCGAGGAGCGAAAAGTCGAGGCCAGCAAGGCGGACATCAACTTCGGCAGCCAGATCCGCAGCTACGTGCTGGCGCCCTACCGGTTGATCAAGGATCACCGCACCAAGCTGGGCATCGGAGACGTGGACCGCGTGCTGAACGGGGACCTGGATGTGTTGATGCACGCCTGGCTGGTCTACAAGCGCACCGGCAGAACCGCCGGCGACGGCAAGGAAGAACTCCCTGAATAAGCCGGCGGCAAGCCAGGAGATCGCGCGGGCGGCGGCCTTGATCCGGGAGGGAAAACTGGTCGCGTTTCCCACCGAGACCGTGTACGGCCTGGGCGCGAACGCCTTGGACGCGGCGGCGGTGCGCCGGGTTTTTGCGGTCAAGGAGAGGCCGGCAGCGAGCCCGCTCATCGTGCACGCGGATTCGATCGAGATGGCGCGCGGCCTGGCGCGGGAATGGCCGCCCGAGGCCGAGCTCCTGGCGCGCCGGTACTGGCCGGGGCCGCTGACGCTGGTGGTTCGGAAAAGCCCGCGGATTCCCGATGTGGTCACCGCGGGCCTGGATACCGTCGGGTTGCGCGTCCCGGCGCACCCGCTGGCGCTGGAGTTGATCCGGGCGGCTGGCACGCCCATCGCCGCGCCCAGCGCGAACCGGTTCGCGCAACTTTCCCCCACCACGGCCGATCACGTCCGGGCCGGTCTCGGCGCCTCGGTCGATCTTATTCTGGATGGCGGATCGACCACCGTCGGAATTGAATCCACGGTGCTCTCGCTGGCAGGGGGCACGGCGCGGCTGCTGCGGCCGGGCATGGTCTCGCAGAGAGAAATCGAGGACTTGATCGGGCCCGTGGAGACCCGCCCGCGTATGCTTCCCCTCCCGGGCCACGAATCGCCTGGCATGCACCCCAGGCACTACAGTCCCCGGACCCCGCTGCTGCTGGTGAGCGGCGGCCTTCTGCCCGCCCAGGGCCGGGGCGCGTACCTTTACCGGGAAGCACCCGGGCTTTGTCCGCCGGCGGTGCGGGGGGTTGCGATGCCGGCGGAACCCTCCGCCTATGCCTCGGTGCTGTATGAGACTCTGCACCTCCTGGATCTGGAAGGACTGGACTGGATCGCGGTCCAGCCCCCGCCGGACGGCCCGGAATGGGCCGCCGTGACGGACCGGTTGCAGCGGGCGGCGGCACGGTAGAGGGACTTGCAAAAATGGCGCCCAGGCCCGGTCGAAACAAAACCTGAAGAAATGTTTGAGAGAGGGCTGCTTTCCCAATAGAATGTTTCTTGCCAGAGACAACACCCTCGGGAGGCAACC
>JBEKWU010000058.1:0-30459 GCA_049512775.1 Bryobacteraceae bacterium | reverse complement strand
ACGCGGCTCAAGGAAAGCCGGGAGGCCGAACTGGAAGCCCTGACCGCACCCGAGGCGCGCGAGGCCATCGCGCAGGCCGGCGTGCGGCTGGCGAGTTACCGGGAGTTGTAGCGAGGGCGGCCCGCGCTACTGTTTCACCTCCAGTTCGATCTCGATGCCGCCGACCATCGAGGCCACCAGGTTGTAAACCCAGCATCCGATGGCCGTGAAGATAAAGCCGACGATGCCGTACAGAACCGGCAGAAGCAACACCAGAAGACCGAACGGATTGCTACTGCTTCCGAAGGCCATCAGGATGAAGGTGAGCGGGATGACGATCACGGCGCTAACCAGCAGGTACATGACCGCCATGAACTTGGCAGCCTGAAAGACTCCAATATGCTTGATCTCTTGCATAGGATCGCAACCTTTCCCCAGAGCCACCCCGCGTGGGGTGTCTGGTCTCCCAGAGTGTATCACCGACCGAGGCGTCGCGGGTGCTGGGCCAGCCGCCCCCCGGCGGCGGTGGTGCCTTCTCGGGATATAATCTGGGTGTCGGCGGGCCGAAGGCCGCGCCGGCAGGCTATGCAGCGATTGCTGGGAGAGATCGAGTTCCGCGATGCCGGGCGGGCCGCCGGCAGCCTCCTCCACCTGACGCAGAACCTCACCGAGGAATCGCAGGCGCGTTTCCGGCCCCTGCTTGCCGCATGCGCCGATCCGGATTCGGCGCTGCATTTCCTGGACCGATTGTGCCGCGAACAGCCGGCGGCGTTCGAGCGGCTGGCCTCGTCGACCGCCAGTCTCCAGATGGCCATCGGGCTGTTCTCGTGCAGCCGGTTTCTGTCCGAGGCGGTGGTGGTCCATCCCGAGTGGATGGGGGAGCTGATCGAAGGCGGCGAGCTGCGCCGGCCGATGCCGGTGGAGCAATACAAGGAGCGCCTGGAGGGGACTCTGGCGCCGGAGGGCCAACTCGTTCCTTCACCGCTATCGCTGGCCAGATTCCGGCGCCGCCAGATCCTGCGCATCGTGGTGCGGGACATCCTGGGTTTGTGCACGCTGTCGGAGACGACCGAGGAAATCTCCGGCCTGGCCGACGCCATCCTGGACGTCACCTACCGCCGGATCGGCGAGGATCTGCGGATGCGGTACGGGCGGCCCAGCGACCGCGGGCTGTCCATCCTCTCGCTGGGCAAGCTGGGAGGCAACGAGCTGAACTACAGCTCGGACATCGACCTGATGTTCGTCTACGGCTCGAGCGGGGAAACCGAAGGGCCGAACCGGATCACTAACAAGGAGTTTTATAAGAAGGCCGCGAACCAGCTCACGGGCTTACTCTCGACTTACACCAGTGCGGGCGTATCTTACCGGGTGGACCTGCGACTGCGGCCCGACGGCCGGCTGGGGGAGATCTGCACCTCGCTGGAGGGCGCGAAGAGTTACTACCAGAACCGGGCGCGCGACTGGGAGCTGCAAATGCTCATCAAGGCCCGGGTATCGGCGGGCGAGCGCGAGCCGGGCGCGGAGTTACTGGAGTTCGTCGAGCCGCTGATATACTCGAGCACGCTGGATTTCTCGGTGGTGGAGTCCGCCTCGGTCACGCGCGAGCGGATCAGCGAGAAGCTGGCGGCCCGGCGCGGCGCGTCGCGCGGATTCAACATCAAGCTGGCGCCCGGCGGGATCCGCGACATCGAGTTCCTGGTGCAGTGCCTGCAACGGCTGCACGGCGGGCGGGAGAAATGGGTGCGGCACGGCGGGACCATGCTGGCGCTCTCGCGCCTGCGCGACAAGGACCTGCTGTCGGCGACCGAGTACTCGCGCCTGGGGGAAGCCTACCAGTTCCTGCGGGCGCTGGAGCACCGGCTGCAATTCTACGGCGACCGGCAGATCCATGCACTGCCGAAGGAGCCCGAGATCCTGAGCATGCTGGCGCGGGAGATGCCGGCGAGCCAGCTCGGCAGCGCGCCCTCGGCGGACCTGCTCCTGCGCCAGGTGAACCAGCACCTGGAAGAGGTCCAGGTGATTTACGAGCGCGTGATCCACGCGCAGCAGCCGGTCTACTACACCCCGGCGCCCATTCCCGCCGCGCCAGGCCCGCCGGGCGACGAGCCGGATGTCGCGCCGGAGCCGGCCAGCAACCTGGTCCGGTTCCTGGATCAGCGCGCGCCGCGCCTGGCCACGACGCTGGCGCGCGGGAACCTGCGCCACGGCCGGGTGCATTTCGAGCATTTCCTGGAGCGAATTCTGCCGCACCCGGAGTGGATGGGCTGGCTGGATGGGGATCCGGTTCTGGCCAGTTACGTCCTGGACCTGTTCGAGCACAGCCCGTACTTCGCCGAGCAGCTGATCCGCAACCCGGAACTGACTGCCGAGCTGCGGCACATGCGCGAGAAACCCGGCCCGGACCTGCCGTACCAGGACATGATCCCGGCGCTGGAGGACGCCGGCGAACTGCGGCGGTTCTTCCGCCGGGAGATGTTCCGCATTCAGTCCGAGAGCATCTGCCTCCAGACGCCGATCTTCACCACGCTGGAGCGCACCTCGGACCTGGCCGATGCCGTGATCACGGGCGCATACCGTATGGCGGTCGAGCAGGTGGCCAGCAAACACCCGCCCGCCGGGCCGGGCTACCAGCCCGTGGACCAGATGGCGGTCATCACCATGGGCAGGCTGGGGATGCGGGAGTTCGACCTGGCTTCCGACGCCGACCTGGTGTTCGTGATCCCGGACCGCGACACCGCCGAGCAGGTGTTCTGGACCCGCGTAGCCGAGCGCCTGATCTCGATCGCGAGCGCCTACACCGGCGACGGCATGATGTTCGCCGTCGACACCCGGCTGCGCCCCAACGGCCGCGAAGGTGCATTGGTACAACCCGAAATGGCCTACAAGGACTACTTCTCCAACGTGGCCCAGGCTTGGGAAGGCATCACTTACATGAAGACCCGCGCGGTGGCGGGCGACGTGGAGCGCGGCACGCGCTTCCTGAACGAATTGCAGGAGGTCGATTGGCGGCGCTACGGGCAGAGCGGGCGCTCCCGCAAACAGCTCGTACAGATGCGGCTGCGGCTGGAGAAGGAGCAGGGCGGCGGCAACCGGCTCAAGGCGGGACAGGGAGGATACTACGATATCGATTTCGCCCTGATGTACCTGCGACTGAAGGGCGCGGGCATTTTCTACAGGGTCCTGAACACGCCGGACCGCATCGACGTGATCGAGAAGATGGGCCACCTGGATCGTTCCGACGCCAGTTTCCTTCGCGACGCGGCGACCTTCCACCGCGCGCTGGACCACGGGCTGCGCATCTTGACGGGACACGCCGAGGGCGACCTGCCGGCCGCCGGATGGCAACTGGAGACCCTGACGGCGCTGATGCGGCGCTGGATGCCGGAGCACCTGCAAGACCAGCCACTGGACGTGGAACTGGCACAGATCCAGGCGCGCACCCGGGAGTTCTTCGACCGCCTCTTCACCCGGTCCGCGCCCGCGTGAGGGCATGGGGCGGGCCACCGGGATAAGGCGGAGCCCAATCCTACCGCCGGGCAAAACCTCTCGACGGGGCCGGGGGATTCATGGTACGTTTTATTAAAGGTTTTTCACAGTCGGAGAGCAGGTCGCCCCGTGCGTCCGTTGATCCTGTGCGTCGATGACGACCCGTTGGTGCTGGACGTTACCCGGGCAGCCCTGGAGCGCGGTGGCTGCCGCGTCCTGCCGGCCGCGAGCGGGGCGGAGGCGATCCGCGCCCTCGAGAAGTCGCCCGAGGATGTCGCACTCGCCATTTTGGATTTGACGGTGGCGGACATGCGATGCGCTCACGTGATTGCGCGGCTGAAGACGCTCCGGCCCGGCCTGAAGATCCTGCTGACGAGCGGATACGGCCGCGCCGCGGTTCCGCTGCAGGTGAGCAGGAAGGTGGAGGGCTTTCTGGCGAAGCCCTACCTGCCCAGGCAACTGGTGCAGCGGGTGGAGTGGCTGCTCCGATCGGTGCGGCCGGCGCGCACCGCGTCGGGCAGCGGCTTTTGAAACCGGGTCCTGGGGCATGCTAGGATGCCCGATTATATGCAACGCATTCTCCCGGCGGCGGCGATGCTGGCCTGCGGCATCGCCTGGGCCCAGCTACCGGTCTCGGTTCTTCCCGACAATCCGTTGCCTTGTTTTTCGATCGGCGGGCCGTCCGGTTCCAGCTTCAGTCTGTCGATCGTGAGCGTGGAAGGGCAGTCCTTTTCGAGCGCCTTGCACCTGAAGAGCTCCAGCTCCACCAACGCGTGGGACATTGGGATCCACTGCGCGAACACTCAGGCCTCTCAGAGGGGCGACGTCATACTGGCCAGCTTCTGGATGCGCACCACGTCCAGTGCGCGGAACGGAGTCGGATACACGACCCTGGTGGTGGAGAACAAGACGACTTACACCAAGTCGGGCCAGCGCACGGCGTCGGCCGGCGCGGACTGGAAGAAAGTCGAAGTGCCGTTCAGCATGGCCGAGACTTACAGCGCCGGCGCAATGTGGGTGGGCTTCTGGCTGGCCTACGGAACGCAGGAGATCGAGATCGGGGGCCTGTCGTTGATGAATTACGGCCAAAACTACCCCATCCAGAGCCTGCCCGGCTATTACTACGAAGGGCACGAGGCGGACGCCGCCTGGCGCGCCCCGGCCGCGGAGCGCATCGAGCGCCTCCGCAAGGCGGATATCGCGGTGGTGGTCCACGACGGCAGCGGCAATCCGGTGGAGAACGCCACGGTCCACCTCAAGATGAAGCGGCACGCTTTCGGGTTCGGATCGGCGGTAAGTTACACGTCTGTGACCCAGAGACCGCAGTACCAGTCGGCGCTGCTGGCCAACTTCAACATGGCCGTGCCCGGGAACGAGCTGAAATGGCCCAACTGGGAGCCGAACCACGTGCCGGCCACGGCCATGATCGACTGGCTGCGCCAGAACGGCATCCCGAACGTCCGCGGCCACAACCTCATCTGGCCGGACCAGAGCCACCTTCCCGCCGACGTCATCGGCATGCTGCTCAACCCACCGGTGAATCAGGCCGCACTGCGCACGCGCATCAACAATCACATCGCCGGGATCGTGAACTTCTACAAGGGCGAACTGCCGGAGTGGGACGTCGTCAACGAGCCGGTTTCCAGCCACGACGTGCAGGACGTACTCGGCAACGCGGAAATGGCGGTGTGGTTCCAGAAGGCGCGGGAGGCCGACCCGGCGGCGAAGCTGTTCGTGAACGAATACAACATCGTCGAGAACGGCGGCTACGACTTGACGCGCCAGGATACTTTCTACCAGATCGTTCAGACGATTCTCGACAACGGGGGCCCGCTCGACGGCATCGGAATGCAGAGCCACTTCCAGACCGACGCCTTGACGCCGCCGCCGCGGGTGCTGGAAGTGCTGGATCGCTTCGCGCTGTTCGGCAAGGACATCGAAATCACCGAGTTCGACGTCAACATCACCGACGAGCAACTGCAAGCCGACTATACCCGCGACTTCCTCACCGCCAGCTTCAGCCATCCGTCGATCAAGAACTTCATGATGTGGGGCTTCTGGGAGGGAGACCACTGGCGGCCCAACGCGGCGATGTTCCGCAACGACTGGAGCACCAAGCTGAACTACGATGTGTGGCGGAACCTGGTGTACGGCCAGTGGTGGACCGACGTGGAGGGCGACACGGGCCACGACGGCGTATACCGCGCGCGCGGATTCCTGGGCGACTACGACGTCCAGGTCACGGTGAACGGGCAGACTCAGACACTGCCGCTGACCGTTTCCGGCGGACAGACCAACTACGCGCTGGTGGGCCAGCAGGTGGCGGGCAATATCACCGCGGTGACGAACGTGGCCAGCTACGCCAGCGGGGTGGTGGCGCCTGGGGAGATGGTCTCCATCTGGGGCAGCGGCTTCGGCCCCAGCAGCATCGCCTATGCCACCTTCGAGAACGGAGGGTGGGCGCGCGTGGCGGGAGATACCCGGGTGCTCTTCGACGGGGCGCCGGCGCCGATGATCTTCAGCGTTTCCGGTCAACTGGGCGTCATTGTTCCGTACTCCGTTTCGGGTACAACCAATATCCAGGTCGAATACCTGGGGACGAGGACCGGCGCGCTGGCGGTGCCGGTGGCGGCCGCGGTGCCGGGCATTTTCTGCTCCGACCTGACGGCCGGGGGCAAGGGCCAGGCGGTGGCGGTCAACTACTATAAGGACGGCACCAGCGCCTTCAATTGGGACAAGCCCGCGACCGAAGACTCCATCGTCTCGTTCTACATTACGGGCGAGGGTGCGACCACGCCGGCGGTGGTGGAGGGGAAGCTGCCTGGCTCTCCCTGGCCCAGGCCGGTCCAGCCCATGACGATCACCTTCGGCGGGGTGGAAAGCACGTGTACGGACAACTTCGTCGGCATGGTCTACGCAGGGGTGACACAGATCAACGCTTGCGTGCCTGCGAACGCGCCCTCCGGAGTGGTGCCGCTGGTGGTGACCATCGGCGGGGTCTCGAGCCGGTCCGACGTCACCGTCCGGATCGAGTAGCGGTCAATTCACCTGGCCGTCGCCGGCTTGGACCAGAGCGATGCGGGTGCCGGCCCCTTGGTCGCGGATCGCGACGATGCAGTGGCAGCCGTGCCCGGAGTACTTGATCTCGACGCTGCCGTCGCGATGGACGCGGAGCGTCGCGAAGGGCAGGTTCTTGCGGTAGAACTCAATCACTTTGCCGGCCGGGTCGGCCGTGCTGTACTCGGTCGCGAGCACGTCGAAGCGCTGGAAGGTCCCACCGAAGTCGAGCTCCAGGTCGACCGCCTTGCCCGGCTTGGCCGCGAGGGTTGCCCCGGGATAGACGGGCAGCCCGAGTTGCCGGGGGTTCAGCCGGGCCCGCTCACGAAGCCGCAGCGAGCCCACGGGGGTCTCCACCCGAACCGTCTTGCCGCCCGGCGAGACCGACTCCTCGACCCGGACGTTGTGAAGGAAGAGAATCGCCCCGGCGGTCAGCGTTCCCACCACAACCAGGATGGCGATGACGATGCCCGCGACGATCCCGCCTGCTTGCCGGCGATACCCGCGCATGAAACCTCCGCCTGCCTGGGTATACGCAGAGAAGCGGGGCGATGTTCCAAGGAGAGAGCCCGCCGGGCTGTAAGCCGGTTTCTGTCCCCTTGCGGGTGGCAGTCATTCGTCTGGGCCGGGCATTGCTGCCCGGCTCTAGCGACCTACCCGAGAGTCGGACGGAGCGGGCCGCTCCTCCTCTCCTATTTGGTCTTGCTCCGCGTGGGGTTTACCCTGCCAGCCGGATCACTCCGGCCGCGGTGCGCTCTTACCGCACCTTTTCACCCTTACCCGGCGCGGGAAACGCGCCTGGCGGTATGTTTTCTGTGGCACTTTCCGTGAAACCCGCTTTGAGCGGGCCCCCCCGGCCGTTAGCCGGCACGCTGCCCTGTGGAGACCGGACTTTCCTCCCCCGCTGCGGGGGCGACTGCCCGCCCGGTAGGCTCCAATCTCATTGTAGCGTATGGCGCTCAATCCGCCGCAGGTCCGAGATTTTCTGCAAATCTTTGCCCAAAATCCGGTAGTGGGGCTTTAGCGTGGAGATGACAGGTGTTGCTCCAGAGATCGACCGGCGGACCGGTTCATGGCGCTCCCGCGGCTGGTGCGTTTTGGACTGCGGCAACATTTGGCGGAACGTATGGATTGGACCCGAAGAACTGATCGTGAAGCCAAGCTAGGTACTCGAGTGTAGGTTTGGCAGCAACCTCTACGTCTGGAGCAGATGGGTCAGGTCGAGGTGGGACCACCCTAGCAGGAACGTTGATGGGTCCCTCAATCGCTTGCTGAAAGACAAGGTTCAGCAGAAAGTAGTACGCAGCAATCTTGGCATGAACCCACGGTAAAGTAATTGCCGTGTGTTGCTCGACGCAAGACTTGCCTTGATCCAGTTGCCCAAAAATCAGTTTCAAGTCCCACACGCTAGTTTCAAACTGAATGTTGTTGGCATACAGCGCCTCGAAATCTTCGGCGCGTTGAAGTTTGATTTTGTCTTCCTCAGGCATAACGTTCCCTTCTGCTCCGTTCTCGCGCTGCGCATCGTCTAGTCTTGCGGAGCTTAGGCTCAGTCTTCCGGACGTTTACGTCGATTGGTATAACTGGCGCACGGAACGGCGGGAGTACCGCTCCGGTAGCGCTTGGATTCTGCGCCTTGCATTCCGCTTCCTCTGGTCCAGGGATGAGTTCGGCCACCCGCTCTCGCTCGACCACGCCCGTGCTCATGCCAGATCGAGTCTGCTCTATCGAGGAGCCATGCGATTCGATGAGTTGGTTGTATGCGATAGGTTCCCGGGTGGTGTACGCTTTGATCGCAGCGGAAACCGCGCTGTAGTCACAGAGGGTGCACAGTGGTCCCAGCGCTTGCTGTAAAACTCTCTGCTGCTCGGCAAAAGCAGAAGCCACGGCCCCCCAGGATTGCACTACAGAGTCCACAGCAGCCTTGAAGGAATCGCTGTACGCGGCGACACTCCTGCCAACAGCTTCCAGGTCGGGAACCTGTCCCAGAACTAGAGCCACGTTCCGGTCAGCGAAGGTCGAAACACGTAAATCGGTGTTGAACGCAGGATCATCCTCGAACTTCCGTGGAGCTAGGTTCTTCTTGAAGTCTTCGATCTCAGGGATTAGTGTTCCAAATTCTTCAAAGTTGATTCTAAGGCGCACACCGAAGGCGCGTGCCAACTTCCGCAGGGTTTCTACTTTCCAGGACGAATAGTTGCCATTTTCCAGCCGAGAGACCCCGGATTGCTTTGTGCCGATCTTTGCGGCCAGATCCTCCTGGCTCATTTCTCCACGGAGGCTCTTGATCTGGGCCGCAATTGAGGCGTTAAGATGCCCTTCAGCGTAAGCGTACCTAGTGTCCTCATCCTTGAAGATTTCCCGCAAGTCTTCGCGTAATCGGCTCATATCTCCTTCTCCTTCGGTCACGCCTGATCGTTTCCAGATTAGAACGAGCATCAGCTAGGCTCTCCCGAGGCGCACGGGAAGCATTGAGCAGCGTGATCTCACAGTCGGTGTACACGCTCCGGCAGAAGATCAGGAATACGGGCTGCTCACCTTTCCTGACTCCACGAAACGCTTCCAAGTCCTTGCTGATCCGCACGATGACGCCCGGTACGGCCGAGGGATCGTTGTACTGAACGATCTCGATAAAAGATTGAAGGGTGCCCCGCATTTGAGAGCTGACCCCGTTCTCGTCCAACCATCGGATGATCGCATTCTCTCCGTCCCCGTCCACGTAGCAGTAGACGGGCCACACCGGGAATGGTATCACATCCACGTTATATTTTCCACTTGAATTTTCATAACACGTGTGTTATGCTATCTACGTGCTTGAAAACAAAGCAAAAGGCCAGCAGGACCCAGCTTCCAAGCCGGGAACGCTGGCCTTTGCTCATTCCTGCCCCTGTAGCTCAGTCCGGATAGAGCTTCCCGCTGCTAACGGGAAGGTCGTCAGTTCAAGTCTGACCAGGGGCACAAGATTGTTCGGCCCCACTGGTAGCTGCTACTACCAGCAGGGCCTAGCCTCGGGCCGAAGCCAAAGGCAGGGTTTCTACACCCACTGCCATTTTGGTCGCTCTGCCCGAAGAAAGCAAGGCCAAAATGACGTGCCACAACTGCCGCCTGGAGATGGTCAAGGCGGGATTCTTTGGGAAGTGCCGGGTCCAGCGCTGGAAGTGTCAGGAGTGCGCGAAGCGGTTCTCTGAACCGCAGCAGAAGCCTTTTGGGGCCGATGTCCGACTGCCCCGTGAGAAGGTCTGCATGATTCTCAACTGCCTTGTGGAGGGCAACAGTGTGCGCGGGACGGCCCGCCTGTGCGACGTGGAGAAGCGGACCGTGCTGAATATCCTGACGCTGGCCGGCGAAGCCTGCGAGCGGCTATTCGAAAAGCAGGTTCGGAACGTGCGAGTCCATGACCTGGAACTTGATGAAGTATGGACGTATGTTGGCTGCCACCAGAAGCGGCTCACGCCGGAACGGATCGAGAGGGGGATGGTGGGCGACGCTTATACCTTCATCGGCCTTGAGCGGACCTCCAAACTGGTGGTCGCGTGGCACCTGGGGAAACGGGATCGGGTCAACACGGAGGATTTCATTTCCAAGATCCGCTGGGCCACGGCGCCGGGATGGTTCGATGTGAGCACGGATGCCTTCCAGCCTTACGAGACGGCCATCGACGCGGGTCTGTACGACCGAGCGAATTATAGTCAGGTGGTGAAGCTGTTCTCCAACCGCCTAGACCGCGTGTCCGAAAGCTACAGTCCCGCACGGTTCGTATGCGTTCAAAAAGACGCGGTGAGCGGTCGTCCCGACTTGGACCGCGCAGGGACCTCACACGTGGAACGCAAGAATGGAACGCTCCGCCAGTGGTGCAAGCGGCTCACCAGGCTCACGTACGCCTTCTCGAAAAAGTGGGAGAATCTGAAGGCTGCCCTGGCCTTGCACTTCGCGCACTACAACTTTTGCAGGGTCCACGGTTCGCTGAGGATCACGCCAGCAATGGCCGCTGGGATCACGGATCGCGTCTGGGCCATCGAAGACCTCATCTCCACCCTATGACCCCACTGCCCAAAATCCTGTTGCGCGCTGGTCCGGGTTTCTGTATGCTAAATGGGAGTTTGAGGTCCACGTTGGAGGAGAAGCCATGCGAGTCCAGAAGACCTTCGGGTTCTTTGCTGTTGTGTGCGTCTGTGCGGCCCTGCTTTCCGCGCAGGGGTTGACGACGACGGCTACCAAGGAAGATTGGGAAGAGATCAACTTCGAGTTCAACTCTTCCATCCTTTCGGACGGGTATCCCAGCCTCCTGAGGCTGGCCGAGCTGCTTCAGCAGCACCCGGACTACAAAGTAACGCTGGATGGGAATGCGGATTGGATCGGCTCGCACCGATACAACGACAAGCTTTCCGAAGTTCGCGGCGAAACGGTGAAGAAGTTCCTGGTCAAGTACGGCGCCAACGAGAACCAGATCCTGGTGGTGGCCCACGGGAAGCGCCAACCGAAGGTCGGCAACGAGACCAAGGAAGGCCGGTTCATGAACCGGCGCGTGGGCGTGGTGATCGCGGACGGGCAAGGCAAGACGGTGAGCGTGGGCGGCATCGGCGAGGCCATCAAGGCGATGCAGGCCGCTCCGGCCCCCGAGGCGCAGAAACACCGCGAGTGCTGCGACGAAATCCTGAAGCGGCTGGACAAGCTGGACGAGATCCTGGCGGCGGTCAAGGAACTGAAGGCCGAGAACGACAAGCTGAAACAGGACGTGGCCGCGTTGCAGCAGGGGCAGGCGGGCGTGCAGAAGCAGGTGGCCGAGCTGCCCAAAGCGCCCGAAAAGGCGGAGCTGCAAAAGATGATGGACACGACGGCCGCCAAGGCGCTGGAGAAGAGCCGGCTCAGCCGGTTCGCGCTGCTGGGCGTGAACATCGGCCCGGCGCTCAACGACTCGTTCCCCCCGGCGACGTCCAAAAAGGGCAACATCATCTTGACCGGAAAGGGCCGCTTCTTCGCACCGTTCGGGAAGGACGAATCGCACGCGGTGCAGGCGGAGGGCGAGTACATGTATTACCCGGACCGCCAGGAAGGGCAGCTCGACCTGGGCATAGTGAACCGCTGGAGCAACGTGCAGTTGGGACTGTTCAACAGCATGAAGTACATCCAGATGCGCGAGCTGGGAGGCGGCGGAACGCTGGGCCAGGGCGCGCTGACGTTGGACTATCTGTTTAAGTACGGCCGCTTCGGGCTGTTCGGCACGAAGGGCTACCTGACCGAGCACGTGGTGGCGCGCACGCCGGTCCAGATCATGCCGGGGCTGACGAGCTACAACGTCTTCGACGAGACCTACCTGCGGATCGTGGATCAGATCGGCGGGAGCATGACGGTGGGATTGTGGAAGGACGCGTACATGGACGCCAACCTGGGGGCCCTGTTCCGCCACGGCGGCGCGAACCGCCCGGGCGGGATGATCCGGCTGGTGCAGCCCATCAACTCGATGTGGGCGTTCACGATGGAAGCGGGCCTCAACGAAACCATGGTAGGTCCGACCACGACCGGCCGCATCGCGTTCGGAGTACAGCTTGGGAATTGGCTGAAGCCGAAACAGTTTGCGGAGATGAAGCGGGCGGCGCCGGTGGAGATCCCACGGCTGCGCTATGAGCTGCTCACTCGCAGAGTGCGAACCGGGAACGCGCCGCCAGTTGCGGACGCGGGTCCCGACCAGACCGGCGTAGCGGCCGGAAGCATCACGCTGGACGGCTCGGCTTCTTACGACCCGGACGGCGACGCAATCACCTACCTGTGGTCGCAGATCGCCGGACCGGCCGTCACCCTGTCGTCCCCGGCCACGGCCAAGACCACGTTTACCGCGGCCGCCGGCCAGACCTACAGCTTCCGCCTGACGGTGAAGGATACACTGGGTGCGCAGGGCACGGCGAAAGTCACCGTGGTCACCCAGGCCATCCCGCAGGTTAAGATCGTGAGCTTCCAGGCCAACCCGAGCACCATCAAGGCCGGGCAGTCCGCGATGCTGATCTGGCAGACCGAGAACGCTGAGCAGGTGACCATCAGCTCCATCGGGAACGTGGCCAAGAGCGGCACCACCAGCGTTTCGCCCACGACGACGACGACCTACACGCTGACCGCCAGCAGCACGGCCTCCGGGCAGCAGCTCACGGCGACGGTGACCATCACGGTGAACCCGGTGCCCAAGCCCGTCATCAACAGCTTCAGCGCCAATCCGAGCAGCATCAACACCGGCCAGAGCAGCACGCTGGCCTGGCAAGTGGAGAATGCCGACACGGTGGAAATCACGGGGCTGGGACAATTGAACCCGAAGGCCGACACCGCCACGGTGACGCCGGCCCAGACGACCACCTATACGCTGACCGCTCGCAACACTTCCGGTACGGCCACAGCGACAGTGACCGTGACCGTGGTGCAGCCGCAGGTGAAGATCCAGAGCTTCCAGGCGAACCCCAGCAGCATCAACGCCGGGCAATCCACGATGCTGATCTGGCAGACGACGAACGCCGACCAGGTGAGCATCAGCGGCGTCAGCGGACCGCTGCCGACCAGCGGCTCTACCAGCGTTTCGCCCACGGCGACCACGACCTATACACTGACCGCCAGCAACGCCTACGGGCAGGCCACGGCGAAGGTGACCGTCACGGTGGTCCCGATCCCCGCGCCGGTCATAGTCAACTTCAGCGCCGATCCGGTGAGCATCAGGTCCGGCCAGAACAGCACGCTGGCCTGGCAGGTGCAGAATGCCGACACGGTGGAAATCACCGGCCTGGGTCAAGTGGATCCAAAGGCCGGCACGCAAACCGTGGCGCCGACAGAGACCACTACCTACACGCTGACGGCGCGCAACGTTACCGCCACGATCGCCGCGACGGTGACGGTGACGGTGACACAGCCGCAGCCGACGATCCTGAGCTTCCAGGCCAACCCGACCACCATCAACGCCGGGCAATCCACAATGCTGATCTGGCAGACCAAGAACGCCGACCAGGTGACCATCAGCTCCCTGGGGGCCGTGGCGAAGAGCGGCACCAGCAGCGTTTCGCCGACCCAGACGACGACCTACACACTGACCGCCAGCAACAGTTTCGGGCAGGCTACGGCGACCGTGACCGTCACGGTAATCCCGGTGCCCCCGGTGCCCAAGCCCGTGATCGTCAACTTCAGCGCCGAGCCGGTGACTATCAACTCGGGCCAGAGCACCACGCTGGCCTGGCAAGTGAAGAATGCCGAGACGGTGGAAATCACCGGGTTGGGACAGGTGGATCCAAGGGTCGGGACCCAAGTCGTGGCGCCGACCCAGACCACGACGTATACGCTGACCGCGAGTAACGTCTCCGGTACGGCCACCGGGACGGTGACGGTGACCGTGGTGCAGCCGCAAGTGGCGATCCTGAGCTTCCAGGCGAACCCGAGCAGCATCACCACGGGGCAGTCCACGATGCTGATCTGGCAGACCAAGAACGCCGACCAGGTGACCATCAGCTCCCTGGGGGCCGTGGCGAAGAGCGGCACTAGCAGCGTTTCGCCGACCCAGACGACGACCTACACACTGACCGCCAGCAACAGTTTCGGGCAGACGACGGCGACCGTGACGGTCACGGTGGCGCCGATACCGCCGCCCATTATCCTCAGCTTCAGCGCCTCGCCGCTCCAGATCATCGGGGGCGGGAAATCGATTCTGGTCTGGCAGGTCCAGAATGCGACCGACGTCAACATCACCTCGCTGGGCAAGGTGGGCTTGGCTGGGAGCCAGGACGTCAGCCCCGCGACCACCACAACCTACACGCTGACCGCCACCAACGCCGGCGGCCAGGTGACCGCGACCGTCACGGTGACGGTCATACTGCCGGCTAAGATCACGTCGTTCACCGCAGCTCCGACCACGATTACCGCGGGCGACACGGTGCTGCTCTCCTGGACCACCGAGAACGCCGCCACGATCAGCATTTACAACATCGGGGCGGTCACAGCGAACGGGTCGCTCCAGGTGAAGCCGATGGTGGACACGACCTACACCCTGCTGGTGACCGGCTACACCGGCCTGCCTTCCACGGCCCAGGTGAGCGTGAAGGTAAACCCAGCGCCCCCCACTCCGAGACCTCCGGTGGCAAACGCCGGCCCGAACGTGCAGACGAACGCGCCGCAGGTTCCGCTCAGCGCGCTGGGCTCGACGGACCCAAACGGGCTCCCGCTGACGTACTCCTGGGTGTCGGTGAACCCCACCGCCAGCCTGACTAACCCGACCTCCCCGACGCCCATCGCACTGTTGGGCATTAACCGAGGCGACTACGTGTTTACCGTGACGGTCACGAACAGCGCGGGGCTGAGCAGTTCGGCCTCGGTGACCGTCACCTATGTCGAGCCTCTGTAACCAAGACCACCACGGCTCTGGGGCGGGTTCCGAGCCCGCCCCGGCGGGCCGCTTAGTTACGGTTGCAGTGGCCCAGAGAGAACCGCTTCTTCACAGTCGCGGTTCGGCGCCGGAGGCATGAATACCGAGGGCGCTGATTGCGACAGTGCTTGATTTCAGCCCAGGCGATGCGGCATTCACGCGGATGCGTCCCGGTCTGCCGGTCGACTGCACGATCGCCAGGCACAACCCGTTGAAGGCCTTCCTGCGATTGCCCTTGAAGTCCTCGTGACTTTGCGGATCTCCGCTGTCCACCCCAATGATTCTGCCTTCCCCTTGGATCTCGAAGGCGACCTCGTTATCCGCCACCGGCACGACCCTGCCTTCCGCGTCCAGAATCTGCACCGTGACGTGCGCAACGTCGCGGCGATCCGCCGCGATGGTGTCGCGATCCACCGCCAGGCCAATCGCAGACGCTTCTCCCGTGGTGCCGATCTCGACCGTGGCGACAACCTTGCCGTCCTTTGTCCCCACCGCCTTGAGCGTGCCCGGCTCGTAGGGCACATCCCAGGCCAGGTGTAAGTCCGCCGTGGTCCGCGGAACCCTCGCCCGCGCCGGGAAGTTCCCGTACCGGAGTTCCATCCCCTGCCGCGGGAAGGCATACCCCTTGACGCCGGCCGACCTCCCGTTCAGGAACAGTTCCACGGTGTCGCAGTTGGTGTAGCACATCACCGGAATGAACTGCCCTTCCTTGCCCTTCCAGTTCCAGTGGGGGAAAAGGTGCAGCATCGGCTTCTCGGTCCACTGGCTCTGGTAGAAATAGAAGCCGTCCTTCTTGAAGCCGCACGTATCCAGGACCCCGGAGGACGCGCTCCTCCCAGGCCACCGCGACTCGCCCAGGTAGTCGATGCCGGTCCACATGTAGTCGCCCGCCACGTAGTCGTAGGTCCTGACGAACTTCCACAACTGCTCGACATCGATGGCCCGGCTTCTGCCCATTGCGCGAGAGCCGCCGCCGGCCCCACCGATGAACAGTCCGCGATAGTCGCCCCGGATGCCACCCATGGACCCGCTTTCCGTGCCGATCATCTTTCTCCGCGGATTCGCGTGCCGGTCGATGCTGTAGTACTTCTCCGCCCGGTCGCGCCAGCGGTCCACGTAGTTGTAGCCCACCACGTCGAGCTGGGCCAGGAACTCCTGCGGCACCGCGCGCGGCTCGGCGAAGATCTGGTCGCACCCGGCGGTCACCAGGCGGCTGGGGTCCTCGCGGTGGAAGATCTCGATCAGCCGGCTCAGCGTCTCCACTCCGCGCGGGTGGGTCTGATCGACGATCTCGTTGCCCGCGCTCCACAGCACCACCGAGGGATGGTTGCGGTCGCGGTGCACGAAGCTGGTCACGTCGCGCTCCGACCACTCGTCGAAGTACAAGCTGTAGCCGTAGGGACCGATCTGTCCCTTGGGTACTCGCCACTCGTCGAAGGCTTCGTCCATCACCAGAAAGCCCATCCGGTCGCACAGGTCCAGAAACTCCGGCGCCGGAGGATTGTGACTGGTCCGAATGGAGTTGCAGCCCATCTCTTTCAGCAGTTCCAGTCTCCGCTCCCACACCCGCTCCGGCACCGCCGCGCCGACCGGACCGCCGTCGTGATGCAGGCACGCGCCGTTCAGCTTCACGCGCTCGCCATTCAGCAGGAACCCCATGTCCGCATCGAAAACCGCCTCCCGGATTCCCAGCGGCGTATCATACTCGTCGACAGCCCGGCCCTCGCGCCGGACCGTGCTGCGAACCTTGTACAGATGAGGATTCTCCACCGACCAGAGGTTGGGCTTCTCCACCGTCACCTGCTCGATGAACTCATACTCGCTGTTCGCGGCAACTTCCTGGCTCGCCTCGCCGCTCCGGATCACCTTCCCATCCTGGTCGACGATGCTCGTGGCCAGCGTGCACCTGGCCACGCCTTGGTCTTCGTTCCTGACTCTGGTCTTGATCTGGACAACGGAAGCCTCCTTCGACACCCGAGGCGCCGTGACGCACGTGCCCCAGTGAGCGACATGAACCTTGTTGGTCGCCACCAGCCAGGTGTGCCGGTAGATGCCCGAGCCCGAGTACCAACGCGAGTTGGGCTGGCGCGAGTTGTCCACCTTGACCGCGATCGCGTTGTCGCGCCCGCCGAAGTTCGCGTAGGGAGTGAGATCGTAGGCGAAGCTGATGTATCCGAACGGGCGTTTGCCGAGATACTGGCCGTTGATCCAAACCTCGCTGTTCTCATAGACGCCGTCGAACTCGATGACGACCTTCCGCTCCTGGTACGACTCCGGCAGGCGGAAACGCTTCCGGTACCAGCCGATGCCCGTCGGCAAGTAGCCGCCTGGCCCTCCCGCCGGCGCCTTCTCGCCGAATGGCCCTTCGATGCTCCAGTCGTGCGGCAGGTCCAGGCTTCTCCAGCTCGAGTCCGAAAAATCGGGCTGTTGCGCGCCGGGCGCATCGCCCTGGAAGAACTTCCAGCCGAAATCGAAGCTGTCCCTGATCCGGGGCGGGGAACTGCCGCCGGGCGGCGTTTGAGACTGGGCGGACTCCAGCGCCGTCGCCAGCGCCGCCGCGCCCAGTGCCTGCCCCAGCAGACTGCGCCGCGTAGTGCGCGTATCTGTGCTCATCGTCACCTCCTGGTCCACTTGTCGAACACCGTGATCACCGGCAGAGCATTGCCGTCGTTATCGAAGAAACCGCGGCGGTTCAGCCCTCCCGTGACCGCCGGCTCCCACCAGAACACCCCCTTGCCGCGGCCGTGCGGAGTCGCCAGCACAATCCGGTGGACTTCATCCAGGAACTCCTTCTGGCCTTCGGGAGTCTCCGGAAATGGCGCGAGTTTCTTGGCGTACTCCGCGGGCTTCCAGTTGTAAGCGGCTTCCACCACGATGATATCTTTCTGGTACTCGCTGGCCATGAAGATCAGGTTGGCGCGCAGGTCGAGCAGCGTGCCGTGCCACCAAGGATAGTACGACTGCCCGATGACATCGAAGTCCACGGCATAGGTCTTCCACTTGTCGAAGAACGCCTTGGTCGCCTGGATGTCTCCGCCCTTATCGATATGAATCATGATGAGGGGGCGCTTGCCGTTCCCCCGGCCGGCATCCACGCCATTGATTCCGGCCTTCATCAGATCGGCGAAGTTGTCCCAGTTGTCCGGAAGTTTGCCATCCGGCCACAGCATGCCGTTGGTGATTTCGTTCCCGCACTGGACCATGTCGGGCAGAACGCCCGCATCCCGAAACGCGGCGATCGTGTCCCGGGTGTATTCGAAGACCGCCTGCACCAGCTCCGCGTGCGACTTGCCCACCCACGCCTTGGGGATGAACTGCTTGCCCGGATCGGCCCAGGTGTCCGAGTAGTGGTAGTTCAACAGAAGCTTGAAACCCAGCTTCTTGGCGTCCTTGGCCAGTGCCAGCGTGTAGTCGAAGTTGTTTGGCAGTTGCGTCGGAGTATGGAACAGGCGCAGCCGGATCCAGTTGTACCCGTGGTCCTTGAAGATCTGGAGCCCCGGCTTGGCCTGCCCGTTGTCCTTGAAGACGAACTTCTGCCGCTCTTCGGCTTGTTTCAGGAACGACACGTCCGCGCCGATGGCATAGTCCAACGTCTGGCCCACCAGGGGCGTCAAAAGCATCAGTTGAAGAACAGCAATTGCCTGCTTGCGTTTCATGACGTTGCTCGGAATGATTATTCCAGGCTTGCCAGCGTGGCCTTCGCGCCTGCGTGTGCGGGATTGATCTCCAGCGCGCGGGCCAGCTCCTGCCTGGCCTTCTCCTTGTCCCCGAGACCGAGGTAACCCAGGCCGGCGACAAAGCGCGCCTGCGCCAGCCTGGCCCGCGACCGCTGCTCGGACGGCTGCCACTCCTCGCCGGCGGATTTCACGAGGCCCTGGAAGATCTCCTTCGCCTTGTCGCTCTGGCCCAGCTTCTGAAGCGCCAGGGCCTTGTGGTAGAGCTGAACACCGTTCAGCGGGAACCGCCGGCCTTCCGCCGACGCCGCTTTCATCCAGAATTGCCGGGCCTGCTCCTGGTTGCCCGTGGCCTCATGGACTCTGCCGATCCAGTAAGCAGCCTCGGCCTCGCGGCCCCCTATCCTCTCCGAGGGAAGGTTGTCGGGAATCCTGGTGGCGGCCTGGAAATCGGCCAAAGCGTGCTCATAGCGGCGCGCGGCGAATGCCTGCTGCCCGCGAAGCAGGTGCGCGTTGGTCCAATCGTCGGCCACGTTCAGGTTGCCGCCCTCCCAAACCGAGAAACGGCGGCCAGTCATCAAGTGGATGGCGTCATCGTACTTGCCCATCGCCACCTTCAGCGCCACCTCGCGCGCCACCGCGTCATCCCGCCCGGCGACGACGTTGTGGTTCTGCTCGAGCAGCGCCAGCCGCTTCCCGGGCGCGACTCCCGCGGCCTCATAGAGTTCGTCCAGCTCGAAAAAATGCAGCGGGTACTTGGGCTCGAGCGACACTGCCTTCTCAAGGCTCCCAATGGCCCTGTCGATGCCGTCCTTCCGGTGCGAATACGCGACCGCGAGGTTGCGGTGGACGATCGGGAACGAGGGATCGAGCGAAGCGGACTTCTCCCACATTCTCGCGGCTTCCTCGGGCTGCCAGTCGAACAGCAGGTTGCCCAGGTAGTAAGGCGCGCGCGCGTCGTGCGGATTGGTCTCCACGGCCTGCCGGAACACCTCGATCATCTCGTACTGGAATGGGAACACGTAGTCTGGCGGCATCTCGGTCGCCAGGGCGTAATACTCGAATGCCTTCGGCGTTTGTCCCAGCTTTTCCGCGAAGTAGCCGAGGTAGTAATACACCATCGGGTTGATCCGGGATTTGTCTGGCGCCGCGGCGATCATCTGCGCGAGCACCGCCGTGCCGTCCTTCCATAAACCCGAGTTCATATACTCGGCGGCGGTCTCGGCGGCGGTGGCCGGATGCTCGTTCATCACCGAGGCCAGCGCCTTCGCGTCCGCGGGGCTTCCGGTTGCCAGCCAGCGTTCCGCCATCATTCGCACATCCAGCGGGTCCGTCTTCGCTCGAGCCGTTTCCAATACGGAGAGCGCCTCCTGGGGCCGTCCCAGGTTGCGCAGAACCGCCGCTTTCAGGTTCAGCGCCCGGATGTTCAGCGCATTCGCTTCCAGCGAGCGTTCAACCAAAGCCAGCGCGCCCGTCAGGTCGCCTCGCGTGGTGGCGATTTCGGCCAGCGAGTAATATCCGGCGGCCCGCCATGCCATGTTCCAGGTGGCCTTGTAGAGAGTCGCGAAGGCTTCCTCAATCCTGCCTTGCGCCTTGAGAGTAACACCGAGATAGTATGTCGCTTCGGCATCCTTCGGCGTCGTGTATTTGTCCGTCAGCCGCTCCAGCGCCCTTCGGAACAGCTTCTCCGCTTCGGCAAATCTCGCTTTCTTGAAGTAGTTGATGCCCAGCGCCGTGTTCACCCGGGTGTCGCCCGGATCGCGGCGCAGCGCCTCTTCCCAATAAGGCTCGGGATCCAGGCTGGCGTTGTGGAACTGCTCGAGCCGCAAGCCGGTCAAGTACAGTTCCTCGTTGGTCTTGATCTGGTCGGGTCGAAGCGGCGACTCGACCGGTTTCGGCATCGGCTCGGGCTTCAGGCGCACGGGCGTGTACGCGACCAGCTCGTTGCCCTCCGCCGAGATCGATGCCCGGAGGTCGTGCGGGTCCACGCCGGCGGGGACGGCCACCTGCCTCACAAACGGCCTGCCGGGGTCGATCGCGATCGTCTCCTGGAGGAGGATTTTTTCCCCGGCTCTGAGCAACACCGTCGCTGCCGGGTGCGCCGACGTGGTGTAGAAGCCCACCTTCGCGGTTCCGCTGCCGTTCACCTCCAGGTTCACCGCCGCCTCCAGGTTGGCCTTCTTCACGCCGCCGATGTCGCGGAACGGATACCAGTACTGCTCGAACGCCTTCACCTCGTAGGGTTGGAGCCAACTGTAGTCGGGCTGGTTGTCCGAGTACGCCCCCACCATCAGCTCCATGTAGGGGCCGTCCTCGTCGGTCAGAATGTGGTCCCACATCCGGCCGCGCGGGCCGTTGCCCCAGGTCCACAGCTTCTTGCCCGGAACGACGTGGTGATCCGACACGCTCATCGTTCCGGCCTGTTTGCCGTGGTCGTAGCCGGCCAGGAAGTCGTCCTCGTAGTTCCACGCGAAGATCGAATTCGCGGAATCGTGGTTCTTGTACCAGCTCACGTCCACGCCTTTGCTGAAGTCCGCCCCTCCGTACCGGCCCGTGGCCACCGGCCACGTGGTGAACTCGCGCTTGTGGTGATGCGTGCCGTATTGCGTGCCCGGCGGGAAGATCACCTGGTAGTTCTCGTTCACGTGCACCGCCACGTTGGCGAAGCAGAGCATCGTATTCACCACCGGCGTCCGGTTCAGAATCCGCACCGAGGCCTCGAGATACGACTTCCCCGGATGCAGCGTGTAGCCCACCGCCCAGCGCATGCGGTGGCGCACCTCCAGCTCGCCCACCCACACCGTCTTGCTTCCGTCCGCGTTTTCCTCGATGCGGTACTGAACCGGGAGGAACGTGCTGGCGCGGTGATGGTGCGGAATGTTCCACTCGATCCCGCCGGAGATCCAGGCCCCGATCAGGCCGATCAACGCGGGCTTGATCACGTGCTGGCGGTAGAAGAATGGGTAGTTGTTGGTCTTGTCGACACCCTCGAAGACGCGGCCCCCGATCTCCGGAAGAACGCCGATGCGCACGTACTCGTTCTCCAGGTAGACCATCTTGTAGGTCTGGTCCACCTTCTGGTGGGTGAGCCGGTCGTAGAGCGGGTACGGGTAGACTCTTCCCTGCGCGCCTTGCGAGGCCCTCCCGAAGTAGAACATCGGGTTCGGCTCGGGCGGCCCCGCCAGGTAGGTGGGGATTACCGTGTCCTGCTCCCAGACCCTGACCGCCGCCGGGCCGGCAGCCTGGAGCAGCACGGAGCAGACCAGAACCAGCAATGCGCCAGCGCGGATCATGACTTTCCCCCCAGCGAGCCAGGATACCGCAATGCCGCTCGCCAGTTTTGCCGTGGCTGGCGCTTCAGTTGTGTTGCTCGGGGAGCTTGCGGATGCCGTTCTTCAGCGTGTCGGCCCAGATCTGTTTGATGCGGTCGTAGCTGTTGCTGAAGGCGTTCTTCATTTCCTGCGGGGCGGCCGCCACCAGCATGCGCGCGGTATCGATGACGTAGGGCGCTACCCGGGAATTCGCCACGGAATGGGGCGGAGGTTTCGCGGAGAAGGCCATCATGGCCAGAACGATCACGGCGGACACCAGCACCCCGCGGAGGAACCCGAACGCACCGCCCAGCACCCGGTTCAGCCAGCTCAGGTGGGCCATCTTAATGAAGCGCTCGATCAGCAGGCTGAGCAGGAAGCCGGCGGTGACGATCGCCGCGAAGATCACCAGGAACCCGATCAGGTTCGCGAGCTCTTTGGAATGGACCAGGCCGCTGAAGTAGGCCCCCACGGTTCCATAGAACCACAGCCCGCAGAACAGCCCGAAGATCGTGGCCACGAAACCCAGACCCGTTCGCGCCAGGCCTTTGGCAAAACCCTCGATGATGCAGCCGAGGATGATTACTGCAAGCAGAATATCAAGCCAGTTCACAACTCACCTGCCTTTGCTGGTAAGAGGATCCGAGCGGCCGGGAAGTTCACAACGCTCTCCCGGTCAGCGCCCGATACGCCTGTTGGTACTTCTCGCTAGTTTTCCCGGCAACCTCCGCGGGAAGCGGTGGCGCGGGCGGTTGCTTGTTCCATTGGATGGATTCCAGGTAGTCGCGCACGTACTGCTTGTCGTAAGACGGCTGGGGCCCGCCGGGGCGCCAGGTCTCGGCTGGCCAGAAACGCGAGGAGTCCGGGGTGAGCACCTCGTCGGCCAGCACCAGTTGATCGCCCACAAAGCCGAACTCGAACTTGGTGTCGGCGATGATCACGCCGCGGGCGGCGGCGTATTCGGCGGCGCGGCCGTAGATGGCCAGCGTCAGATCGCGGAGCCGGCAGGCCAAATCTTGACCCACGGCAGCGGCCACGGCCTCGAACGACACATTCTCGTCGTGACCGGTTTGCGCCTTGGTGGACGGAGTAAAGATTGGCTCGGGCAGCTTGTCGCTTTCCTGGAGGCCCGGCGGCAGCGGGATGCCGCAGACCGTCCCGCTCTGGCGGTACTCTTTCCATCCCGAGCCCGCCAGGTAGCCGCGGGCGACGCATTCGACCTCGATCATGCGGGCGCGCCGGACCAGCATGGACCGGCCCTCGAGCTGGTCGCGGAACTGCCCCAGCGGCGCGGGATAGTCGCCGCAGTCGGCCGACAGGAAGTGCGTCGGGGTGATCTGGCGGAGGAAGTCGAACCAGAAGACGGAAAGCTGCGTGAGCACCCGGCCCTTGTCCGGAATGCCGGTCGCCAGGATGTAATCGAACGCGGAAATGCGGTCGGTGGCAACGATCAGCAGGTTGTCGCCGACGCTATAGACGTCCCGGACCTTGCCTCGGGCGTAGCGCTCGACGCCGGTCAGATTGGATTCGAGGATGATCGGGTTCATAGGGCGGACTACCCATTATACTGGGGAGAAGCCATGAAGCTCTCGATCCTGATGCCGGTCTACAACGAGCGCACCATGGTCGAGCGCTGCGTCTCCCAGGTGCTCGCCGCGCCGCTGCCGGAGGAGATGGAGCGGGAACTGGTGGTGGTGGACGACCGCTCCACCGACGGTACCTGGGACATCCTCACCCGTCTGGCCGTTGAGCACCCGGAGATCCAGCTCTTCCGCCACCAGGTGAACCAGGGAAAAGGCGCCGCGGTTCGCACCGCGATCCAGGAGGCCAGCGGGGATTTCTCGATCATCCAGGACGCGGACCTCGAGTACGACCCCTGCGAGTACCCCCGCCTGCTGCGGCCGCTCCTGGACGGGCACGCCGACGCGGTGTTCGGCTCCCGCTACCTGGCCGGCGAACAGACGCGCGTGCTGCCGTTCTGGCATTCGCTCATCAACAAGGGCCTGACGCTCGTCTCCAGCATGTTCTCCAACCTGAATGTCACGGACATGGAGACCTGCTACAAGGCTTTCCGCACCGATCTGCTGAAGAGCATTCCCATCCGTTCGAACCGGTTCGGCTTCGAGCCGGAGATCGTCATGAAGTGCGCCAAGCGGAAGCTGAGGGTTTACGAAGTGCCCATCAGCTACCACGGGCGAACTTACGAGGAAGGCAAGAAGATCGGCTGGAAGGACGGCATCAAGGCCCTCGCCACGGTACTGAAGTTCTGGCTGATCGACGACCTGTACGTCGAGCCTTACGGGCGCGGCATGTTGAACAACCTGACCGGCACGCCTCAGTACCTGAGCTGGCTGGCGCGCCTGCTGCGGCCGCACCTCGGGGACACCGTGCTCGAGGTGGGGGCGGGCATCGGCCAGTTGTCCGGCCGCCTGATGTCGCGCCGCCTCGAGTACGTAGCCTGCGAAAACGAGCCGCTCTACCTGCACGCGCTTCGGAACCGGTTTCTGCGGACGCCCAACGTTTGCGTCCGGCCGTTCGACCCGGGCTCGGCCGCGGACCTTCAGGAGCTCGAAGGAACCTTCGACACCGTGCTCTGTCTCAACGTGCTGGAGTTGCTCGAGGACCCCGCCGCGACCGTGGCTGCGCTCGAGCGGGCCTTGAAGCCGGGCGGTGCGCTGGTGGCGCTCGCGCCGCAGAACCCGTCGCTGTATTGCGGCCTCGACCGCACGGTGGGCAACCGCAGGCGGTTCACCCAGGCTGAGCTGCGGGCGCTGCTGGAGGGGAACGGCTGCCGGCTCGAGAGGGTTCACCAGATGAACAAGATCGGCGCCGTGGCCTGGCGCATTTACGGCGGCCTGCTGCGGCGGAAGTCGATCAACAAGCTGACGCTGAAGTTGTTCGACAAGTCGGTCTGGTTGTGGCGGCGCGTGGATCCCATCCTGCCCTGGCGCGGCCTGTCGCTCGTCGCGGTGGTGAGGAAGCCGGCCTAGGGATGCCCTGTCCATTCCGTCATTCCATCTGCAATGAGCTCTACCAGGGGCGCCCCTTCGCCCAGACCTGCCAATCCATCCGCCAGGCCGGGTACACTGGGATCGAGATCGCGCCGTTCACGCTGGCCGTGGATGCGGCGACGATTCCACCGGCGGAGCGGCGCAAATACGCCTCGATCATTCAGAGTGAAGGGCTCGAATTCGTGGGACTGCACTGGCTGATGCTGGGCCCCCAGAGACTGCATGTGACCGCGCCGGACCGGGCGCTGCGAGAGCGAAGCTGGGACTACGTGCGCAGGCTGATCGATCTGTGCGCGGACTTCGGCCCCGATGGCGTAATGGTCTTCGGGTCGCCCAAACAGCGCGGCGCGACCGGCGGCCTCGGCCGCGAGGAGGCCACGCGCAACTTCGTGGACGGACTGGCGGGCGTCGCGCCGCACGCCGTCGAGCGCGGCGTCACGGTCTTGATCGAGGCGCTGTCGCCGGATCAGACCGACGTGGTTACGTCACTCGGCGAGGCCGTCGCGCTCGTACGTGAGATCGACTCGCCGGCCATCCGGACGATGTTCGACTGCCACAACGCCATCGCGGAACCCGAGCCGCACGCGGCGCTGGTCGAGCGCCATTTCGACCTGATCCGCCATGTACACCTGAACGAGATGGATGGAAGACATCCGGGAACCGGATCCTACGATTTCAAGCCCGTGCTCGAGGTGCTGGCGCGGCGCGGCTACGGCGGCTGGTTGTCGCTGGAGGTTTTCGATTTCACGCCGGGCGCGGATGTGATTGCCACCGAGTCGTTGCACTACATGGGGGCGCAGATCGCGCAACTGACATGACCAAGTACATCGTTACGGGAGGGGCGGGGTTCATCGGGTCGATGCTGGTGCGGGCGCTCCTGGAGCGCGGCGACGGCGCGGTCGGGGTCATCGACAATTTCCTGACCGGCCGCGAGGCGAACCTCGAGGAGCTGCGGGACCGCGTCGAAGTTCATCGCGCGGACATCCGCTGTTTCGAGGCGATCGCGCCGCTGGTGCGCGGCGCGGAGGTGGTGTTCCACCTGGCGGCGGTCCCCTCGGTGCCGCGCTCGATCGCCGATCCCGTGCCCTCGCACGAGACCAACATCGACGGCACGTTTCACCTGTTGCGCGCCTGCGTGGAAGGCGGAGTGCGGCGGGTGTTCTACGCGGCCTCGTCCTCGGCGTATGGGGACACCGAAGTGCTGCCCAAGGTGGAGACGATGACGCCGCACCCGAAATCTCCGTACGCGCTGCAAAAGCTGGTGGGCGAGTATTACGCCAGCGTGTTTGCGAGCTGCTTCGCGCTGGAGACGGTCTCGGTGCGGTACTTCAACGTGTATGGGCCGCGGCAGGATCCCTCCAGCCCCTATTCCGGGGTGATCTCGGTGTTCATGAAGGCGCTGCTCGAACGGCGGTCCCCCACCATCCACGGCGACGGCGAGCAGTCGCGCGACTTCACCTATGTCGAGGACGTGACCGATCTGACCCTCAAGGCGGCCGCCGCGCCGGGCGTCTCCGGGAGGATGTTCAACGGCGGGAACGGCAATCGCTATACCCTCAACCAGGTCTGGGAGACGCTGCAAAGGATCGAAGGCGTCGAAATCCCGGCTATCTACGGTCCCCCGCGCGCCGGCGACATCCGCCACTCCCAAGCCGATACCGCCGCCGCCGTGCGCGACCTCGGCCACGCCCCCCGCTTCTCGCTGGAAGAGGGCCTGCGCCGAACGTTGGAGTGGTACCGGAAAACCCGGGACAGTGCACTCAATCACCGAATTCCCGGTTGAGTGGACATCGTTCCCGACGATCTGCGCGCCTGGCGGCGGCGACCCGGACCGTCACTCTGTCCTGTGCTGCGAAGGCTTAGCGGGAGGATCCGACGAGTTCTTGCTGCTTGAGGATTCCGTCTTCGCCGCGGGCGCGGCGCTCTCTTCCTTCTTGTTCTTTCCGTTCTTTCCCTTCGAGCCTTTGGGGTAATCGGTGATGTAGAACCCGCTCCCCTTGAACTGGAACGCGGGCACCGAGAGCAGCCGCTCGACCGTCCCACCGCAACCCTCGTGCACCGCCAGCGGCTCGTCGGAGAACCTCTGCCGCACCTCGAACACCGCCCCGCACCGGCCGCACTTGTATTCGTGAAGCGGCATCGGATGCCTTACCCCTTCGCCCCCTGCGTCACCACTTCGATCGCCTTCTTCAGTATCGGATCCTCGCCCGGCCGCTCCGGCGGCGCCGGAGTCTCCGGCGGACCCTCTTCCTCGATCTCCGCCACCGGCTCGGCCTCGTTCACCTGCACCGACGGCGTCACGGAGGCGTCCTGAATCGCCTTGCCGCCCGGCGAGTAGTATTTCGCCACCGACAGGATGATCGCGCCCCCCTCCTCGGTCGGAATCGGCCGCCGCACCGAGGCGTCTCCGTAAGTCCGCTCCCCGACCACCTGCGCCCGCTTGTCATCCAGCAGCGCCGCAGCCGCCACCTCCGCGCCGCCCGCCGTGCCCCGGTTGGTCAGCACCACCAGCGGCAGCTTGGTGATCGCCTTCGCCGGATCGGCCTCGAAGTCTTTCCGCGGCACGGTCTGACCTTTCAAGTACGTAATGAGACCCTTGTCCAAGAACAGGTTGGCCAGCTCGATGCCCTGTTCCGGGCTCCCTGTGCTGGAATGACGCAGGTCCAGGATCAGCCGTTTTGCCCCCTGTCTCTCCAGACTCTTCACCGCCGCCGCCACCTCCGCCGACGTCGAGGGCCCCATGGCTTGCGCCTGGATGTAGCCGACCTGCTCCGCCATCAGTTTCTCACTCACCTTGGGATACTGGACCTCCGTCCGCGTGAGCGTGATCTTCTTCGGCTCCCGTTGCCGCATCGCCAGCAATGAGATCTCGACGGTCGTGCCGGGCTTGCCCCCCAGCAGCATGTTGGCGTACGCCAGCGGCATGTCCCGCGTGGCGATGCCGCGGATGGTTTCCACCATGTCGCCGGTGGTCAATCCGGCCTTGTCCGCCGGCGACCCCGGAATCGCATCCACCACTCCCACGTACCCGAAGCGCTTGGAAAGGATCAGCCCGACCTCGCCTTTCGACGCATCCTTGTTCTTCAGGTATTCCTTGTACTGGTCCGCGCTCAGGTAGCTCGCGAACGGGTCGATCGCCTCCAGCAGGCCGTTCAGTGCGCCCAGCGTCACGCTCTTCAGATCGGGCTCCTCGACGTAGTCGCTCTTGATGTGCGCCAGCACCTCTTCGTACACCGCGATCTGCCGGTACGCCCCCTCGTCGGAGGCGTTTCTGCTCAGCATGGCGCCCATCAACAGCGCCGCCGCCAGGATCGTCGACACCGCAACTACCAGGGTTCTTAAGCGGTTGCTCATACGGACAATATTCTCTGCTCTGAGTATATCAGACCCTTACTGCCCCAGCCCCGCCTGCTTGATCACGCGTTCCACGTACTCCACCGTCTCCCGGTACGGCGGAACCCCCTGGTACCGCTCCACCGCCCCCGGCCCCGCGTTGTATGCCGCCAGGGCCTTGCGCACCTGGTAGGGATCGTCCTTGTACTTCAGCAGCAACTGGCTCAGGTACCGCGTCCCCGCTTCCACGTTTTCTTGTGGGTCCGTCGGGTCCGCACCCAGCGCGCGCGCCGTCGCCGGCATCAACTGCATGATCCCGACCGCCCCTTTCGGCGAAACCGCGTCGGCCCGCAGCCCCGACTCGGCTTTGGCTACGCTGCGCAGGAACCCCGCCGGCAGCCCGTACCGCCGCGCCGCATCGCCCACCAGGTCCGCAGGCTCCGCCGTGACGGTCACCGGCTTCGGCTCGTCGGCCTCGAAGCGCGCCACCGCCGTCGCCGGCAGCTCCACGAACCCCCCGTTCAGATACAGCCGCACCTGCGCTCCGTCCGCCTCGTGCCGCTCGATCCGCAGCGTGTACCCGGTCCCCAGCACCGCCCACTCTCCCCCGTACACCAGCCCCGCCGCCGCCAACGCACACGCCAGTCGCCTCACACTTGATTTGACGCACTTCTCCGCCCCACCGTGCAGTGGAATCTGGCGCAGGGCGGCAAGGCGCAGTCGCTGCTTTTGACCGGTCTCGGGGGGTGCGCTACACTCGGTCTTCGACGGTGAGTCTTCGAACGGCATTCGGCCACGGCGATGGGAAGCGCCTGGGGCGCTTTGAGGCAGCCATGGTCGCGATCATCGCCGCGATCCTGGTTTACCAGTTGTTCATCCCGCCATCGATCGGGATGGCGGACAACGGCGACTTCTCCAGGATCATGGGAGCGGTGGGCCTCGAGTACACCACCGGCAATCGCGACGACCGCCACTTCAACTATTTCGTTCCCACCTATAAGTTCGAATCCTCGGGCGAGTGGGACACTCTGGTCTCGACATCGGAAAACGTGTTGGTTCTGTGCGCCATGGCGATCAATCGCCTGGGATCGAAGACCGGACTGTTCGACGTGCGCGTGCTGGGAGGGTTACACCTTGCGCTGTTTCTTCTGGCCGTGTGGATGTTGCTCCGGCTGAGCGCGAACCTCGGTCTGGCGGCGCGAGTCGTCGTGCCGCTTCTTCTGGCACTTGTGTTTTGCGACGTCGGGTACGTCGCCTACTTCAACTCGCTATACAGCGAACCGGGATCCTTCGTATTCCTGTTCCTCGCTCTGGCGGCGGCGATCCACCTGGCGGAAGATCCCGCCTCCCTTGCGAGGATGGCCGCCTGGCTGGTGGCCTCGCTGCTGTTCCTGAGCGCTAAGCCGCAAAACAGTCTTTTGGGCATCCCGCTTGCCGGCTACGGATTCTGGATCGCCTACGGCCCGGCTGGCGGCGGCCGCAGGCGTGCGGTGGCGGTCTGCTCGGTGGCGCTGTGTCTGGGTTCGGTCGCGCACCTCTGGATCACACCGAGGTGGATCGCAAAGCACTACCTGTATAACGCGGTGTTCTTCGAGTTGCTCAAGTACTCTCCCACGCCGCGAGAGGATTTGCAGGAACTGGGCCTCAATCCGGACCTGGAGGAATACAAGGGCACGAACATCTTCAGCGAGGACGCTCCGGTGGAAGAACCGGAGTTTGAAGCCGCGTTCTTCGACCGGATCGGCAGCGCCAGGCTCGTTCGATTCTACCTGGGCCATCCATCGCGGCTGGCGGGAATGGTTCAGAGGGCTGCGCAAGGCGCGTTCTCGCTGCGTCCCTCGTACCTGGGGAATTTCGAAAAGTGGTGCGGTCTCGCGCCGCGAGCGCAAAGCCAGGCGTTCCAGTTCTGGAGCAGGCTGAAGGAATCCGCGACGCCCAGATCGGCGTGGTTTGTGGGCCTTTTCTTTGCGGGCAATGCCATCCTGGCGCTGGCGGTGTATCTGAGGACCGGCTCCCGCCGTCTTAAGGCGGCGATGGTTCTCCATTTTGTGGTTGTACTGATGGCGATCGAGCAGTTCCTGGTCGCCGAGGCCGTCTGCGGACAGTACGAACTGGCCAAGCACCTGTTCCTGTTCAATCTGCTGTTCGATTTGTGCCTGTCGGCGGACGTTGTCCTCGCGACCGCCTGGCTCGGATCGCTCCATTTCCGCCGTGCCATGGCC
>JBEKWU010000057.1:0-32927 GCA_049512775.1 Bryobacteraceae bacterium | reverse complement strand
GTAGCCTTGAGGGGTGGCGGCGATGCAAGACACTGGCAATTAAAGGGAATGGCAGGCCGGACTGCCAAGGCAATCGGACCGTTTTATCTTCAGAAACCGGAACTTTCTACTTTGCCGCGACATCAGACATCGTGCTGGCATGGGCGGCTGTGGAAGCGGGCGAGACGCGGATCTTCACGCGCCACTTCGGCGGCGGCGACAGCAAGCGGTTGTACAGCCCGCACGAGCCGCTTGCCGCTCTGGAGATGAACCCCGAGGGGTTTGAGGACTCCCCCGCGGTCGTCGACGCCCTGTTCGGACCCACGGGCGCGGAAGAGCAGCGGCACATGACCTTCGTGCGCATCCCGCTCAACGGGACTGGGCAGGCGACCGAATGGACCTTCCGCGAGCCGACCCGCCTGGATGCGGCGAACACGGTGAAATTCCCCGACCGCTGGGCCATCGCCCCCGTAACCTTCGACGACCCGCCCGTGCTGGCCAGGGTCGAGACCGGCCTGGTGTGCTTGTGGCCATCCATCCGGGGCTCTCAGCAGATCGTCGCGGAGGGCGGCGCGGGGAAGGCGGAGTACATCCGCCTGGTCGTCCTGCCTCGCCTGAGCCGAAACCTGGAGCGGGTCTGGGCGACGTGGGTGGACCCGCAGCGCGGCATCGAGCGCCGGCCGATCCGGTGACTCAAGCGGCGCGCTACAGAATCCGCAGGAGGCGCTTCGCCTTGTTGAGGCTGTAGCGGGCCAGCCCGCGGAGGGCGGCTTGTTCGCCGGGGTCGCCCGAGCTGTTGGCCATGGCGGAAACTTCCTCGAAGCAGGCGTCCAGCCGGATCTTGAGGCTGGTGATGCTGGGGTGGAGGCTTTGCAGTTTCGCCAGCTCGGCGCGGGCGCGTTCGCTCTCCTTCTGTAATTCGCGGACCGCCTCTCGTATTCTGGGCGCATTCTCTGGCGTAATGGGCAGCGACTGGCCACCGATTTCCAGGGAGTCGTCGTGGACGGCGGTGGCGATGCGGCGATAGGAATCTCCCGAGATCTGCATGATTTCGGCCAGGTGGAAGTAGGCCGCTCCGAACTCGTCCAGTTGGCGGATGAGTTGATCGGCGCGGGAGCGGCTGAGGCCGAGGTGCTGGCGGCAGAAGTCCTCCCAGGTGCAGCCCAGGGACTTGTAGGCCCCCTCCTCGCGGATTCTCTTCAAGCACTGGGCTTCGGCGGCGCCGCACTTGTTGGCGATGAGGCCGAAGGCTTGACCTCGGCCGAGCCAGGCGCCCAATTCCAGGCCCTGCCGGCGGCCATCCTCGGGCAGCGGAGCGATGCTCTGATCCATGTCGATCCTCCGGAAAACCGCCTGGGCCCAGGCGGTTTTTCGAGAGCTTTTGGTGAAAACAAAGGGCTTCGAGCTACTGGACCACCAGGGTTGTGGCGGTTCGAAGCCCTTCCTGCCACCAGAATGGCACGGAGGCGAAAACAGAAGCGGCGCGGCTGGCCGCAGTGGACTGATTCTGAGCTACTTATGGGGTTCGGTGAGGCGTGATCGTTCCTGGAGCACAACGATCCCGGCGGGCAGCGAACCGCTGCGGAGGACCAGGGCCAGGTCGTAGGCTTCCTGCTGGTTAGCGGCGCCGGTGATCCGGCCCGAATCTTCGATCCGGGACTGGATGCTGGGGGCGCTGAGCACCTGGTCATCCAGCATGATCGCCAGGCGGCTGCCGATATTGGCTTCGGTGAAGCGGCCGAAGCGCTGGGCGCCGTCCCGGGTCAGTATGAAGTCGACCTCCCACTTACCGAACTCGTCGCGGCCGGGGCGGGCGTTGCGCAGATCCCGGCCGGTGATGACCGGCGCGCGGTTCAATAGGTACCAGGTCTCGGCGGCCTCTCCGGGGCGCGGGACAGCCCTGGCGAGCTTGCTCGCGAGCGGCAGAGTGCCGCCGTACTTGGCCAGCGCCTCCTCACGGTTGCGGAAAGGGCCATCTTTGACTGGAGTGATCTCCAGGCGGGCACGGGTAATCAGGATCTCCCTGACGCGCGCCGGATCATCCGGCCGGCCCGCAAGCTGCACGACGATCTCGTAGACGGCACTCCCGCCGCCCGGCCGCCGGAATGCGCGCCCGATCACCCCGAGATCCCGCAGCCTCGTCTGAATCGTGGCCAGCGTCTGCTCGATTGTGTCCCGCTTCAAGACGGCCAGTCGATGCACGTCGAGACTCATTCGGCAGTCGTCCTGGTTGCACCGCGTCAGGGTCCAGTCGGGAAACCCGCCCCTGATGAGACCACGCAAATCGCCGGACCTGGCAATGGGGATGCCCTTCAGGTCGATTCGGATGGTGTCCAACTGCTCGACGCTGGAGGGGTCGTTGCGCTCGATGGCGGTGCAGTCGATCTGCGCCTTTCGCAGTTCCTCGATCAGGCGGCCGATGGTCAAGTCGGCCTCGTTCTTGACGGCATCCTGGACAACCGAGCAACTCCCTGCCCGGCCGGGTCAGGAAGAGGACTCCCACTCCGAGCCCGAGCACGACGGCAATGACGAGGATGACGAAGGCTGTTTTTCGCATAGGCAGCGAGTATTCTACACCAGAATGCTCTATGAGAACGGTGGGATGTCGATCGGAAGTCCGACTCGCATGAAGGAGCGGGCAAAGGCCTGCGACAGTTGTTCTCGATACGGAGGCAACAACCGAATCCGCGGATAGCCTGCGACACGCCTCCGCACAAAACTGGCCGGCAGCGAATAGAGCCTGCGGAAATCCACAATGCGTAGTTCGCGCTGGAAGTTCGGCAGCGTGCATTCCGCGAGCAGGTGAAAGTGAGGTAGGTGTCCCCGCCGGGCATCCTCCAATCCCCTGGCACTGGCAAGGTGGCCTGTCGTCACTTGAGATCGGCGCCAAAGGGAGGCGAGCAGAACCTCTCGCACCTTCTCTCGACCTCCGACGAGGTCGCAGCTTTGTGACATGACAATGAGGTCCAGTGTCCGTTCCACAAAAGTCGTGGGATTGGGCGGTTGCTCCCGCGCCGCGTCACCTGCAGGAACCGCAATCTCGTCAGGAGGGATAAAGACGGGGCACGCTTCCAGAATATCGCCTTGTTGGATCTCATCTCCGGTAGCAACTGCGTACCATGGATAGGCAGGGTCGGCCATCAGTGCAGTTCGACGGCTGGATCCTCGGCAGGATCGGGCTGGTCCGGCCCGAGATGTTTGACCAGAACCAGAATGCCCCGGTCGAGTTTCGCCGAGACCGGCTCGGTCAGAGCTTCGAGGCCTTCAATGTCTTCCGGAAGCCCCTCATCTGGGGCGGCTGGCATAGCCTCCCGACGAACTGGCACGGCCTTGGTCGTCATCTGCTGTCGGTCCCTCTTTCTTCCTCCGGTCTCAGAGGCGCTCGTTGGCATCGTATCAAACCTCCCTGGCGTTTGGATAGAGGTAGAGTCTCAGCCAGCCCCCGTGCACTGAGAGGCAGCCAGCCAGTGGAATCGGGAATCGGTGATACACACCGTGCCCCTCCGCTCTCTTGAGCATTCTCTTCGCCACTCTCAGGTAAACAGGCAGGCCGACTTTGCCAGCCCCTCAGAAACCGTCAAGCCCTTTAGAATCAAGGGAACAAAATTCCGGCTGGTCCGTGATCTGCCCTTTGGATGCGTCAGGAAACACGTGCGCTACACCAAAATGTCACGCGGAGCCACGAACTTGTCGGTGATGCTCTACCTCTTGAGCTACCGGCTCCGGTGGTTTTCCCCGTCAGGCGCTGGAAGGCAGACACGATGCACACGCCGGAATTCGTTGCTATCCTGCTCTTGTGGTGCGTGACGCTCCGGCCCCTGATCGTGGTTGGCCGGAGTGGGGAGGGCAGTTCGGGGCAGGCGGGGAGGGCTGAGCTTTGGAATATGAACGGCTGGTCTTCAGCGCTCATGCCGTGCAGCGCATGTTTCAGCGCGGCATCAGAAGGGACCAGGTGAAGTCGGTGATCGTCGGGGGAGAGGTCATAGCAGAGTATCCCGGTGATTCGCCCTACCCGAGCCGCCTGATGTTTCGAGTCGTGGGCGGTCGGCCGATACACGTGGTCGTGGCCCTGGATGAAGACGGCAGGACGTGCATTGTGGTGACGGCGTACATTCCAGGACTTGACCAGTGGCAGCCCGACTTCAGGAACAGGAGGACAAAATGAAGTGCGTCTTGTGCAAGCACGGGGACACGCGTCCCGGTGAGGCGACCGTGACGCTCCAGCGCGGGGCGACAACCGTCATCTTGAAGGGCGTTCCCGCCGACGTGTGCCAAAATTGCGGCGAATACTACCTGTCCGAGGAGGTGACCGCTCAGGTTCTGGAACGAGCCGACGCAGCCGTCAGCAGCGGTGCCGAGGTGGAAATCCTCAGGTACGCGGCGTAGCTGGTGAGCCGGGCGGGACTCGAACCCGCGACCCTCTGCTTAAGGGTTGAGTCCCCGGCCTGTCACCGGCAATTGCTGGCTGACCTTGTCCGCTATAGTTTGAATGCTTTCCGGGCATTCGTAACTTTCCTCGACAGGCTGGGACAGAGGACAAAAGAGGGGGTCCTGAAGGCACCTACGTCACAAGTCACGACACAAAACGTGGGCACGGCCCGTGCGTCCCTGACGCAGTCCCCGGCGTGTATAAACTGCCCGAAGGCCGCGCACGGTCTGCGGCAGCCCCCGCCGCTCATCCCGCACCACCGGCCGCCGGCAAGGGCTGCTCAGCTACCAGCGGGTCCTTCTTTCCAGCGGCCCTTGGGATCGTACTTCATGCCGTGGCTGACTTTGGGCGCGAAGTGGACGAGCCCTTTGTCCTCCAAGCCGTGGACAAGCTCAAGGGATTTCCCCGTGGCTCCCGTTACTTGATCCACAGCTTGGATGCCATCGTGCCGGCTTGGTATCTCTCCGAGGTTCTTGAGAATGCGAATCGCGTCCTCGCGCTCGGTTTCATTTGTTTCTTGAGGCATGCCTCATTGTATCACGCAGGTGCGCATATGCCGCTCATCGCGGGCCGCTGGAGCCACGCCGCGCCATCGGCATCCAAGCACATCACCCGAGCCGCAGCGTGCCCAGGCGCACCGTTTGAAGCCGTGACGCGCCTCGTAGGGTTCCCGAAACAGTATTGCTCGCCTCCTACTTGGGAGGCGCGGCTTTCAACGTGGTTCCGAGCGTCTTGCAGCGGGAAGCGGTGATGCCATAACCCAGTTCGCACAGTGTGCGGGGTACCCGGATGAAGATACGACGACTACGATCCATCAGCTCGTCGATTTCTCGCTGTTGGCGGCCTTCCTGTTTCCATTTCGCAATCTGCCACGCAACCGTAACGGGCATAACCCGATTTTCCGGTTCGGCAAAGAACCGGTCCGTCGCCTCGACAGTCTCTCCGTACTTTCCGTCCGGAGTGGGATCGAGCGACTCCCAATGCTTGTATTCTTCAGTCTTGGCATCCAGGGACTTCATGACGCACTCCGTGTATTGCTCAGCGGTTGGGTTCGCAAATTGCGCGAGGCACGATTTCTCCGTCTGTTCCTCGATAGACTTGTTCGTCGGGGCGGCAAACCGATACCCAGCTAGAAAACCGTACACGAAAGCCACTTTTTCGTCAAACGACAAGCTCTTCCAGTAGTACCCGTTGTATTCCCCGGCGAGTGTCCTGAACTCCTCCGGCAACTGGGCCACGCATGGCACTGCTGAAGCAATCGCTATTAAGGTCAGGACCGCTGCTTTCATGGTGGTTCACCTTCCCGCTATCATACGCCGATTCCTGCATGTGCGCGTAGCGTGATGCTGGGGGAGCCGGGAGAGATGTGCTACGGTGAAAAAACAATGCAGGTGGAAATGTTTCCTGACGGATTGGAGCCTAGAGACCAGGAGGCGAGAATCTGGCGCTTCATGGAACCTTGGAAGTTCCGGGACCTTGTAGCTACAGGAGAATTGTACTTTTGCCGGGCAGATGAATTCGACGATGAAGGCTTGCCTCCTGCGGAATACGTCCGCCACCTGATGGGGCTCTCCGTTTTCGACCTGCGGGACGAGCTGGAGTTGACCCATCAGTTCGGAGTGCTCGCTCAGGACCGCGAGTGGTGCTTCATCAACTGCTGGTACTTGTTCGCGTCGGAGCCCGGTGCAATGTGGCAGAAGTACGCCAAGGACGGCGTTGCGGTGGTCTCGCGGTACGGTCTGCTGAAGACCGCGCTGGGTTCATGTGGGGGCCGTCCGTTCCTGGGGCTTGTACGCTATGGATCGAAGCATCTCACGGGTTTCAACGTCCTCCGGTTCATCAGCACGAAGCAGGAGTGCTACGCTGATGAACACGAAGTCAGGGCGTTGCTCTGGCTCCCGGACCAGCTTGCCGGACTGAATCGGCATTTCGACGAGAACAACTTCCCCCATCCCAGACCGCTCAGCGAACCCCCTGACCGCGTACCGAAGTGCTTGCGGCGCAGGGTTGATCTCAGCGCGCTTGTCACTGAGATTGTCGTTTCCCCCTGGGCCACTGAGACCAGGCTTTCAGATGTTCGCGGTCTGGTCCACGACAGCGGATACTCGATTCCCGTCCATGCCTCGGACCTGACGCGATATAAGGACCTGCTTCCGTAGGCGCCGGGCCGCGCGGCCAGTCCCAGAGCTTGTGCATACCTATTCGCATGTACTCCACCGGGCTGTCCGCCGCTGCGGCCCTGGGTGGCAGGCTGATTGTCCCGGAGCCGGATGCTGAGCAGGCCAAGGGCAGCGCGAACTGAGCCTACTTGGGAGGGTCTGGAGGGATATCGGGTCCACCGCCAGCCAGCAGATAGAAGCGTGCGTACAACCGCTGGAGAGTCTCGGCGTCCAATGGTTCCTCTCCGCGCTCCAGATGCAGCCAGCGGTCCTTGTATTCTCCCATCTCCTTCGGAGTCATGTACCGACCGGCCCACGTGCTGTAATGCGAGAGCACAGCAAGCGCTGGCCGCTCTTCCTCGGTCAGCGAAATCCCGGACAGGTCAGCCAGCTTGCTCAGGTCGTGGCTGTACTCGGCTCGCCTCCTTTTCGTGGTTGTCGCCCCACCACTTTGAGGAAGCAGCGCTTTCAGAAGGTTCTCAAATGCAAATGCGAGCAGCATCAGCGCGACAGGTTCCAGGGAGTTGTCAAAGAAATCCGACCTCTCTTCCGGCGTGAGAACGTGCGGGCCAGCGTTCCCCGGTGCCTGCTGCCCCTCAGCAAGCGCGCGCGCCGCTGCCCGCAGCCGCTGGGTGTCGCGCTCCTGAGCTGCAGCCCAGGCATGGTGCAGGACATCGTAGGCGCGTTTCAGTTCTATCGTGGATATGCACCTCAGTGCTGGTGTCTGCTCCTTGCGGCGGAATTGCTCATCCACCATCCACCGCTCCCGTTCCAGTCGGGTCCTCCCAAGCTCTTCGCTATCCGGCATTGGAGTATTCTACCGCAAGATGCGGCGGACGGCAGGCCCCAGGGCGGCTACGACACACACAACGTCACGACGTCTCATCCCGCACGCTGAGAACCGCTGCACATTATTGATTCTATTGGTGAGCCGGGCGGGACTCGAACCCGCGACCCTCTGCTTAAAAGGCAGATGCTCTACCTCCTGAGCTACCGGCCCTGGTGAGCGAAACGAGGAGGCTGAGATTCAACGATACCACAGGGCTGCCGAGGGGCTGCGGTTCGTGCCACAATGGAGTCATGTCCGATAAAGTTATCGTTATAGCCAATGGAGATTTGCGGCTGTCGGCCAACCAGAAATGCTGGGTGGCGCAGCAGCGCGTCGAGGAGGCCGTCATGGCGGCCATCCGGCGCGAGGGCCGCGAGGTCGAGCGGGGCCACGCTTACGACCCCGAGAAAGGGCACGGCTTCATCGATAGTCAGAAGCACGGATTGCAGGTGTTCCGCCAGATCCCGCCGAGCGCGCCGCTGGTGGTGGTCGAAGCGGTCTGGCAGTACAGCCAGCACATCCTGGGCGGCCTGCTGACGCACCGCGGACCGATCCTCACGGTCGCCAACTGGAGCGGCGAATGGCCGGGACTGGTAGGCATGCTGAACCTGAACGCCTGCCTCACCAAGGCCGGCAAGACGTACAGCACGCTATGGAGCGGCGATTTCCAGGACGACTTCTTCACCCAGGGCTTGCGCCGCTGGCTGGCGGGCGAAACCCTGGTCCACGACACCAGCCACGTGCGGCCGCTCGCCGAGTTCAAGCTGCCCGCACAGGCCGCGAGAGCGGGCGGGCAGGTGGCCCGGCAGCTCAAGAAGGACAAGGCCATCCTGGGCGTCTTCGACGAAGGCTGCATGGGAATGTACAACGGCATCATTCCCGACGAGCTGCTGCATAAGACCGGCGTGTTCAAGGAGCGCTTGAGCCAGTCGGCGCTGTACGCCGCCATGCTGCGCGTATCGGACGAAGAGGCGCTGGCGGTGCGCTCCTGGCTGGACCAGAAGGGCATGCGCTTCCTGACCGGACCGAATCCGGAGACCGATTTGACCGACGACCAGATCCTGGCGCAGTGCAAGATGTACATCGCGGCGCTGCGGATCGCGGACGACTTCGGATGCGACGTGATCGGCATTCAGTACCAGCAGGGGTTGAAGGACCTCACGCCGGCCTCGGACCTGGTCGAGGGCCTGCTGAACAACGTCGACCGCCCGCCGGTGACGGAGGGGAAGACGGGGCGCGTGCTGTACGAGAACCAAGCGCTGCCGCACTTCAACGAAGTCGATGAATGCGCCGGGCTGGACGCGCTGGTCACCAACCGCGTCTGGCGCAAACTGGGCTTCGATCCGGAGACCACGCTGCACGACGTGCGCTACGGCGAGCCCTACCGCTCCGACGGGCGCGAAGATTTCGTCTGGGTGTTCGAGATCTCCGGCTCGGCGCCGCCCCAGCACTTCATCGACGGGTACGCGGGCGCGGTGAGCGAACGCCAGCCCCCGATGTACTTCCCGCTGGGCGGCGGGACGATCAAGGGCGTCAGCAAGCCCGGCGAAATCGTGTGGAGCCGGATCTTCGTCGATGGCGCCAAGCTGAAGGCGGACCTCGGCCGCGCCAAGGTGGTCGAGCTGCCGCGGGAGGAAACCGAGCGGCGCTGGAACTCGACCACGTCGCAGTGGCCGATCATGCACGCGGTGATGTACGGAGTGACCCGCGACCAATTCATGGCGCGCCACAAGTCGAACCACATCCAGGTGGCTTACGGGCCGGACGCCGAGGGCGCGAACCTGGCGCTGGCGGCCAAGGCGGCGGCGTTCAAGGCGCTGGCAATCCAGGTGAGCGTCTGCGGCACCGACCACGGGCTATAATCGGGGGCGGTGCCCCGGGTAACCTTCCTCCCCAGCAACGTGACGGTGGAGTACGAGAGGCTCCCTTACCAGGGCCACGGAAGACCCGGGTCGATCCTCGACGTGGCGTTGAATTTCGGCGTGGCGCTGGAGCACTCCTGCGGCGGCAACTGCGCCTGCACCACTTGCCACGTCATCGTCCACCAGGGCGACGCGAACCTCTCGCCGATCGAGGATGAGGAGGCCGACCGCCTGGATATGGCGGCGGGGCTGACGCTGCACTCGCGGCTGGGGTGCCAGGCGGTGGTCAATGGGGATGTGACGGTCGAGGTGCCCGGCTGGCGCCGAAACTACTAAGAGGGCATTGCGGAAGCCTTGCGGCGCGGTACTCCGGCCTTACGGCACACGCTTGATCTCACCGCTGGCCAGAAAAGCATCGGTCACCGCCTTCCGGCCCCCCAAAGCTGGTATCTTCGCCGCCGAGATACTCAGAAAAAGGGTTTGTGGTTTTGTTTCCTCGTTGACAACATCCGTCTCGATTGTGTCATAGACCTGCTTTGGCGTCGGTTGCATCGTGCCGGTTCTCGAATCGTAGCGGTATACGTATTCGGTGTGCATGCCCCGGCGTCTCTCCGTTTGGATGACGGGCGCCGAGGCCGTGTACATGCAACTGACAACCAGTCTGGGCACCTCGGGGAACCTCGTCATTACGGAGCCAAATAGCGCCAGGACGTCGGCCACGCCTCCTTCCAGCGCCGCCTGAGCAATCTTCCGCTCGGGTTCACGATCCGTTGTACGTCGGGTCGCAAGGCGAAGGTCCCGCCAGACGCCGGACTCGTTGAGGTTGATCATCACGAAGAGCTCCATCTCGTGTGCAGCCTCGTTCTGCACGACGCCGATTTGCGAGATTTCCAGCGGCGCGCACCGAAGGGCGTCGCCGCTGGCAACGAGCGCCCGCTCGAACTCGTCCGCGAAACCCACCCGCATTTTCTGAACTTCCGGAGACGTGGAGGCTCCAAGGACCCCGAGGAGCTTTATCGGAGCCAGATCGGCGCCGGCTCTTTCATCCGCAGCACCCACCGTCAGCTTGCGACTGGAGTATCCGAATCTCGTAAGCAGGAGTTGCTTCACGGCGTTGCTGCCATAAAAAGTCAATTCGAACCGCGTGGGCGTGACGCTGGACGAGCACTTATAGTCGCGCCCTTCCTTGGTCCAAATACTGGCTCCAGGAGGCTCGGACGTCACCATCACTTCTCGGACTTGCGCCTGCATCGCCTGACCGAAGGCCTGACCCATGTGGGCGAATGGCAGCAGAACAATGCTGAGGCCCGCCGCCGCACACCACCGCCACATCGCCGCTGTAACACGTCCTTCGCTTTTAACCCGTTTCATAAAGCCCTCCTCGGGCCGTGCTTTCCCTCTGCATCGCGAACCGTCCCTCAGCGAGGGGCGGACAATGCCATGAACAGGCGGTTGAACAGGGTGCCGGCCACGCGCTCCCGCAGCTCCAGACATCCAAATCCATGGCTGTTCACAGCGATCGTGACTTTCGTCGCAGGTTTCGGACCGCGCGCCTCGATTGGCTGGATGTGAAACGTGAAAGTAATGCTGCACTCTGGGCTGGCAGGCCTTCCGGCGATCACGCCCTGTTCTTTTTCCGCCGCCGTAACAAGCCACCCTCTCTGCTCGATCGCCTCTTGGGCGCCCTCAAAAACCTCGTCGTAGGTGTACGCGTAGACCTTCGCGAACTCTGAGCCCTTCTTGTCGCGCCCCTTGTCTGCGGGCGCCGCCGAAGTCGGCGAGGTGATGGCGGAAATGCACAGCGCCGCCAACACGGCGGCCTCGGACGGCCATACAGATCGACGGTCCCTGTCTTCGTTTCCGCGCATCTCGGCGCTGTTTCCGCACACGCCTCTCAACGGTATGTGGCCAGCACTATTTGCAGTCTGCCGAGCAAACCATTCGCAACACCTTCCCAGATGTTCCCGCATAAGTGTCCCTTCGTGGTGACACGGATGGTGACACGCGTCTCCGGCGCCACACTGACCGATACGACCTGTACTTCATACGTGGGCGTGCACATCATCTTTCCGCAGTTGGCGGTGATCGTGCCCTTGTCCTTGTCTACGTGGTCGATGAAATCGCCCTGCCGCTCGATGGCTTCCTGAAGAGCCTGAAAGACGTCGTCGTAAGTATGCCTGTAGACCCGCGTGGCCTCCTGTTTCTTGTCTTTGGGTTTGCCGGCGTAGGCCAACCCGGCGGTGGCAAGAACGCTCAGCGTTACGGCCACGGCGGTAGCAGCCGAACAGGACTGAAATCGAAAGCGCCGATTTTCGTTTTTCTCCATTTCAATACGCTCCATGTTACCTCTCCGCCCATGGGTGCAAGACCATCAGCGGCTGTCACCCTGGGGCGGAATCTCGGGCTCGTAGACGGTGGGCGACCACCGTGGAGGGTCGATCAGGACGGCGCCTGATCTCCCTCGGAATGAGCTGCATAGGGTGCCGGCCACGCGCTCCCGCAGCTCCAGACATCCAAATCCATGGCTGTTCACAGCGATCGTGACTTTCGTCGCAGGTTTCGGACCGGGCGCCTCGATTGGCTGGATGTGAATGGTGAAAGTAATGCTGCACTCGGAGCTTGCGGGCCTTCCGGCGATCGCGCCCTGTTCTTTTTCCGCCGCCCTAACAAGCCACCCTCTCTGCTCGATCGCCTCTTGGGCGCCCTCAAAAACCTCGTCGTATGCGTACGTGTAAACCTTTGCGAACTCCCAGCCCTTCTTGTTGCGCTCCTTGCCTGCAGGCGCCGCCGAAGCGATGGCGAGAATGCATAGCGCCGCCACCAATAAGGTGGCCCAGAACCGCCATCGCGATCGACAAGCCCAAATTGTTCCACTCATATCAACGCCCTCGAGGCTCGGTTTAGCGATACGTCGCTAACACCTTCTGTAATCCGCTCAGGTAGCCGTCCCCCAGGTCATGGGAGTAGTGCCTAAGGGCCCACCCCTGGCACCGCCAGCGAACTGTCACACGTGTTTCAGGCTTTGGGCTGACGGATTCGATGTGTATGTCGATCGGGCACTTTTTGTCGATGGCGGCGGTGATGATGATCCCCTTGTCCTTATCTGCCTTGTCGATGAACCAACCGTTCCGCTCGATCCTCTCCTGAGCAGCCTGGAAGACCTCGTCGTAGGTATGGTTGTAAACCTGCGTGGCCTCCTCTTTATTGTCGTTGGGTTTCTTGTCTTTAGGATTGCCGGCGTAGGCCAACCCGGCGGTGGCAAGAACGCTCAGCGTTACGGCCATAACGGCAACAGCCGAACGGGCCTGAAATCGAAGGCGCTGATTCTCGTTTTTCTCCATTTCAATACGCTCCATCTCTCCTCTCCACCCTTGGGTGCAAGACCATCAGTGGCTGTCACATTGGGGCGGAATCTCGGGTTGGTAGACGGTGGGCGACCACCGTGGAGGGTCGATCAGGACGGCGCCTGATCTCCCCAGGAATGAGCTGCATAAGGTAGGCGTAGCCGTTTCAGAGCTTCGGGCCTTTTTCGATTTTACATCCAGCAACCTCCGTTGGCGAAAGGTTCTTTATCCTTTCCATCCCGAGCGACTCCGGCAGCCGAGGAAGGGAACCAGCTCTGCCTCACCCGGGCACGGAAATTACTGATTCCAGGCGATTTATAATGCACCTCTCCCTTCCCCTCCTGCCTTCAACCGGTTTGCTTCTCCGCCGCCGCGCCATCGCCTGGAACAGCCGCTGCGTCAGATGGCTCTCCGCCAGCAATAGCCAGTAGTAGCGAGCGTGCCTCACCAGTCGGCCCCCCGTCTTCACCAGCCGTTGCTGCAAACTCGTCAAGGACCAGCCCTCGGTCTTGTTCGGCAGCACCAAGCGCCGAGCGCAATCCGGCAGTCCTTAACGGTTCCGAAGCTTCCCGACCGTCTTGTCCCAGAGGTCCTGCGGGATCGCGACGGTCAGGCGCACGGTGCGCTGCTGCTGCTCGACCTGGATGCCGTCGATCGCCTTCAGCAGGTCGGGATCGCCGGACGGCGCGGCCAGCCGGGCCAGGGCCACCAAGCCGCGCACAGCATCACCTAGCGAGCGGGCATCCTGGTCGGAGCGGCAGACGCCGGTGGCGAACAGGTGCAGGCCGGAGCGCAGGTCGACGCCGGCGGTCAGGCTCTCGATCATCGAGAAGACCTTGCCCAGATTGGCGAAGTTCCCCGACTGCGGAACGGTCTTCGAGATATCTCCGAAGCCGCCGGTAGCCACGATCCAGATCTGGTGGTGGGGAGGAATCGCTTCGACCTTCTGCCGCAAGAGGGGCGAGAGTCCCGTCGAGCGGCCGCGCTGGTCGATGATCGAGCGGACGGCGGCGGGCTGCCCCGCCGCCGCGGTGGTTGAGTTCAGGAACACCACCACGGTCTCCTCGCTGCCCATCAGAGTGAAACCCTTGTAAGGGATCCTCTTCCCGCCCTGCCGGTTGATGCTCGCCTGGAGATTCTGCCGCGAAAACTCGCCGCGAGCCAGGACCGCGGTCTTGGCGCCGTCGGAGACGATGAGCAGTTCCGAGATGTCCTTGCGCGGGTCGAGGCCGGTTTCCTTGACGAAGGAGTCCAGCTCCGGCAACGGTTTGTCGCCGACCGACTTCTTGTACCAGGGAGTGGCGCGCAGTTCATCCATCCTGACACCGGCCAGAACCGTGGTGTCGGCGGGGACCAAGGCGGCGAGGGACCGGTCGACGCGGCCCGATCCGAGCTGGGTGATTCCGCAGCCCGCAAGAGTCAACGACAGGAGTACGAGTGAGCGGCGCATCAGAAGTTCCTTTTCGAGAAAGAGTAGATGCTCGCGGCCAGCATCACGGCGGCGAAGGCGGCCGAGCTCCAGATGGGATCGAGCGCGCCAACCGCGCGCCCTTGCACGAAGTCCATGTTCATGCGGCCAACGTCAAAGACCTTGGGGAACACCCAGTAGAGGCCCCTCCAGACGTTGCGCGACCATTCCGAAGAGAGCAGCCGCTCGGCGATGCTGCGCTGGGCCAGGATGACGCTCATGATCATCAGGGCGAAGGCCACCATGAGGGCCAGCGCCCCGCTCTCGCTGAGCACGGCGACCAGCACCATGGCGCTGAGGAGCACCCCGAACATGAACACGGTGGTTCCGATCACCGCGAGGAAAGCCGAGTTCCACACCCCGGTCTTCCATCCGAAGATGAGCCAGACGCCGAGGACCAGGTAGCACGCGTTCAGCCCCACCACGAGCAGGTTGCCGGCGTAGCGCCCCAGCAGGATGTGGAGGCGCGAGACGGGCTTGGAGAGCAGCAGCTCGATGCGCCCCGGCTCGAACACCGACGAGATCAGGCCGGCGGACGCGAACAAAGCCAGGAACATCAGCCAGGTGTAAAGGAACGAGGAGATGCCGGCATGTACCTGGCGCACCAGGTGCTTCACGTCGATCGAGCGGCCGGTGATCTGCCCGAACAGCGAGACGGTGGCCAGGGCGCCCTGCACCACGTCGATCTTCATGATGAACAAAAAGAAGAGGATGAGGAAGGTGGAGAGGCCGAACAGTCCCCAAAACAGCTTGCGGGCGAAGGCCTCGCGAAAGGTGTCCCGCACCAGCGCGGCGGTTGCGGTGAGAGTGGTCACGATTGCACCGTCCGGAAGAAAACCTCTTCGAGCGTGCTGGTGGTGGGAGCGATGCTCTCGATATCGGCGGCGCCGGCGCGCAGCGCATCGATGGCCTGGTTGAGCAGCTCGCGGTCCGCGAACTGGAATTCGAGCAGGCCATCCTTGGAGGCGGCCGCCATCGCTTTTTCGCGCAGCTCCGACTCGAGCTGCTCGGCGACGCCGGTGGCCGTGAGGCGATAGCCCTTTCCGGCAGTCAGCTCCTTCACCTTGCCGATCAGGGCCACCTTGCCGCGGTGCAGAATGGCCACCTCGCGGCAGAACAACTCGACCTCGGCCAGCAAGTGGGAGTTGAGGAAGATGGTGACGCCCTGCTCCTCGAGCGCGCGGAGGATCTCGCGGATCATGCGGCGTCCGACCGGGTCGACCCCGTCGGAGGGCTCATCCAGGATCATCAGCTTGGGCCGGTGCATCAGCGCCTGCGCCAGCCCGATTCGTTGCAGCATGCCTTTGGAGTACTTGCCCAGGCGCACCCCGCCCCACTTGGCCAGATCCACCAGCTCGAGCAATTCCGGGATGCGCTTCTTGCGCGCCCGCGCCTCCATGCCGGAGAGCGCGGCGTAGAAATCCAGCATCCCCGCGCCGGTCATGTAGGTGGGGAAACGGTGGTTCTCGGGAAGGTAGCCTACGGGCCGCCGGGCGCCGGTCTCCCACACGTCACGGCCGAAGACCCGGGCGCCACCTTCGGTCGGGTGCGTGCAAGAAAGCACCAGCTTGACGAAGGTGGTCTTCCCCGCCCCGTTCGGCCCCAGCAAGCCGAAGGTGGTTCCGCGGGCCACTTGCAGCGTGACGTCCTGGAGCGCGCGCACTTCACTTCGCCTCCAGAGGGACCGGAAGACCTTGGTCAGCCCGAATGTCTCAATCGCGTTGTCCGAGGGCACCTGTCTCCAGGATACGATCAATCTTTCTTGACGCTGATTTCGCGGAAATAGACCACCGAGCGCGCGTCGTGGTTCTGGAGGCCGAAATAGCCGCTGTCGGGCCGCGGGCCGCGCACCGGCTCGTACCACTCCTTGCGTGGCGGCACCGGCTGGAAGCCGAAGAAGTCGTTCACCTTCTCGCCGTTCAAGTAGACGATGGTCTCCTGGCCCCGGAGAACAATGTCCATGGTGTTCCAATCGCCCATGGGCTTCTGAGTTTTTTTCGTGACCCTGCTCAGCGAGTAGATCGAGCCGGTGCAGTGCCAGTCGTCGCCGCCGGCGTCGATCTGCACCTCGTAACCGTTGTGGACGGCGTACCAGGGGTCCTTGGGCTGCTCGGGCAGGCGGATGAAGACGCCCGAGTTGGCGTTCTTCGAGGCGGTTTTGAAGACCACGCGCAGAGTGGCGTCGCCGATCTTCTCGCCGGAGTAGTAGAGCAGGCCCATTCCGCCCTCGGTCTTCATCAGCCCGTTTTCGACGACGAACCGGCCGGGCCCGACCATCTTCCATCCCGACAGGTCCTGGCCGTTGTAGAGTTGCCTCCACTGGCCGGCGAAACACACCCCGCCGAGGAGGAACACAGCGATTGCCTTCATCGACTACGATTCTACCTGGGAAACCAAGTGGCGGGTTGTGACATGATCGAGACGACGGTGTCGACGGCCTGGCAGAAGCTGCAATCCGTTCTGAAGCGCGCACCCCGGCGTTCGGTGACGCACGGCGGGCTGGTGTTCACCCTGGCCATGGTGCTGGTTGGGGTGGCGGCGGTCGCCTCCGGCAACAACCTGCTGTTCCTGATCCTGGCGGCGATGGTTTCGACGCTGATGGTGTCGGGCCTGATCAGCAAGCTGTCGCTGGCTGGGCTGGAGCTGGATTTCGTGTTGCCCGAGCACATCGCGGCGCGCCGGACGCTGGAGGGGAGGGTCTACATCCGCAACTCCAAGAGCTGGCTGCCGTCGTTCTCGATTCACCTCAGCGGGTCGGAGGAGAGCGTCCTGACGAGGCTGTACTTCCTGGTGATTCCCGGGGGCGCGGTGCTGGATGAGACCGTCGAGGCGTGCTTCCGGAAGCGCGGCATTTACCGCGAGAACGGGTTCCTGTTCGCGACCGGCTTTCCGTTCGGCTTTCTGGAACGCCGCGCCCGGGTGACCTTGCGGCGCGAGATTCTGGTGTACCCCTCGATCGATCCGCAGCCGGGATTCGAGGATCTGCTGGCGGCGGTCCGGGGCGACATGGAGACGCAGGCCCGTGGACGCGGCCACGATTTCTACCGCATCCGGCCCTACGAGGCGTTGGAGAGCGCGCGCCACGTCGACTGGAGAGCCACGGCCAAGGTCGGCTCGCTTCAGGTGCGCGAGTTTGCCCGGGAACAGGAGCGATTGCTGGAGATCTTCCTGGACCTGAATGCGCCCCCGGCGCTCGAGGAGTGGTTCGAGCAGGCGGTGGAGGCCTGCGCCTTCCTGGTGTGGCGCATGGCCGAACGCGGGGCGCGCGTCCGCTTCGGGACTCAGGAGTTCGACGTCTCGATTCCGGAAGGCGGCGACGTCTATACCATTCTCAGGTACCTGGCGACGGTCGCACCGGGCCGGCGCAAGCCCGCCATGTCACCCCAGGATGAGAACAGTTGCCAGATCGTCTTCACGGCGGCCGACGCCGGCCTGATGGCCGAAGCGGGCTGGGGCCAGGCCCGCCTGATCGGGCCGCATACTCTTCCCCGCGGTGACGTGTCCAGTTCATAATGGGACCTATGGGGACCGAAGTGACGATCACCGAGCTCAAGAGCCGCTTGAGCACGTATCTCCGTGCGGTCCGCAACGGCGGCGAGATCCTGGTCAAGGACCGCGAGACCCCGATCGCACGGATCGTGTCCTGCAAGCCCGAGCGCCGACGCGTCGCCACGATCCCGGCGGCCAAATCCCACAAGGACATCGACCGGCTGCCGTTCTTCCGTCCCGCGAACCTGAAGCCGGGCGACGTGGACGAGGCGCTCCGCTGGGTCCGGCAAGACCGCGCAGTGCGTGGCTGAAGGTGGAGGCATTCGGAGAACGGATTCCCATCGGTACCGCGGTCCTGGAGCGGGCCTCGGCTCCCTTTCCGACAATGGTACACACCCTGGATGCCATTCACCTGGCCAGTGCGCTGGCGTGGATGGAGGACCGCGGCGAGCCCCTGGTGTTCGCGACCCGTGACAAACAGCTTGCGCTGGCGGCCCGCGCCTGCGGCCTCGAGGTCATCGGAGTGGCGCCGGCATAAGAGCCGGAACGGCGTGCCGGTTTGCGTGAGCCGCAGACCGCGATGGGCCTAAACCCGGCCAGCGGCAACCTACTCATACACCTTCGGATCGACTCAGGGCGGCATCGAGCTCGCCCATCACCCGCTGAACCACAGCTTCGCGGGGGATCAGGATCGAACGATCCGGCGGCCAGTTGGTATTGCGGTGGAACCAGGAAAGCGATGTGCTGCGGGACGCGCAACGAGGCACCCTCGAGATTGTCGATGGCGACCACACGGAAAATGTACCGGCGGACCAGGCCCAACTGCGATCCGGCTCGGTTGTTTACGCGCCCCTCACCAGTGCCGTCCTTTTCCGGCTGGAAGTGTTCCCCCGGGAGGGTAAGAGCGTATCCGAGTCTGTCCGGATCGTGTCTGGGCAGCCTTAGTCTGCCTTATACTAAGGCAGAGATGGGTTTTCATAGCTTCCCGGGGAAGGCCGTGTCGCTGGCCTTGCTGGTGCTGTCGGGTGCGCTGGCGCAGTCTCCCGCTCCAGGGGACTCGTACGTCGATCTGCTGTCTCAGGGCAACAAGCTGACCGCCGCGGAGGCCCAGGCTCTGGAGGAGTGCCTGCGGACAAACCCAGAGGACCTGGCGGCGCGGGGGAAGCTGATCGCGCACTACTTCGTGAACCTGGGTGGCGTGGCCTGGTCGAGGCACGTGCTCTGGCTGATCGAGCACCATCCGGAATCCCCGGTCGCCGGCTTCAACTTCGCCAGTATCTCCGCGCCTCCCAACCCGCTGAACGATGAAGCCGACTACGCGCGCGCCAAGGACCTCTGGCTGGAGCAAACCGAGCGGCATCCGAAGGATCCTCGCGTGTGGGCCAACGCGCTGAGATTCTTCTCGCAGGCGGGCAGCGACGGCGCGACCAGGGAGCGACTGCTCAAGCGGGCCGAGGAGCTGGGGATCCCCAAGCCGGCGCCACCATCCGAGGCGCGCACGTTTACCGTGGGTGTCGAGGGCTCCGTTCTCGGCGGAGCACCCGGTGCGGCTCCACCGGCTCCGCAAGGGCCGACCAGAATCCGCGTAGGCGGCGACGTCCAGGCCGCCAAGCTCATCAAGGAGGTGAAACCGGTTTATCCCGAGCGGCATATTCAGGGCACGGTCCGATTCACCGCCATCATCGGCGCGGACGGCCATGTCCAGGACCTCCAGCTCATCTCGGGTCATCCGCTGCTGGTTCCGGCGGCCCAGGCGGCAGTCAAGCAGTGGGTCTACCGGCAAACGTTGCTCAATGGCAAGCCGGTGGAGGTCATCACGTCAGTCGAGGTGAACTTCGTAGTCACTGGGCGAGAATGATGGGCGCCCGCGTGCTACGATAATAGTTCCCACGCAGACATGACCGGGAGCATTCCAGACATACTGTCGCGCATCGTGGAATACAAGAAGGCGGACCTCGCCGACGCGATGGTGCCGCGGGCGGAGCTGGAACTGCTGGGCGACGAGACGCGGCGGAACCGCCGGGATTTCCGGGCGGCGCTGGTCAAGCGCGAGCCGGCCATCATCGCCGAGATCAAGAAGGCGTCTCCCACGAAGGGCGTGCTGGCGGACCGCGTCGACCCGATCGCGATTGCGCGCGCTTACGAGCACGGCGGCGCGGCCGCGCTGTCGGTGGTCACCGACGAGAAGTTCTTCCACGGCAGCCTCGATGACATGGCCACGGCGCGCGGCGCGGTGAGCCTGCCGGTGCTGCGCAAAGACTTCACCTTCGACGAATACCACGTGGCGGAGGCAGCCGCCTATTGCGCCGATGCCGTCCTGCTGATTGCCACGATCCTGGCTTCGAAACAGCTCCGGCACCTGCGCGAGTACGCGGCGCGGTTCGGGATGGCCGCCCTGGTCGAGGTGCACGACGAGACGGAGCTCCAGGCCGCCATCGATTCGGGCGCGCAGTTGATTGGCGTCAACAACCGCAACCTGCGCACGTTCGAGTGCGTCATCGAGACCTCGCTCCGGCTGGCGCCGCTTATCCCCCCGGGCATTGTGCGAGTGAGCGAGAGCGGGATCCGCACCGCCGAAGACATCCGCACACTGCGCCAGGCGGGCTACCATGCATTCCTGGTGGGCGAGCACCTGATGAAGTCGAGGGATCCGCTCGGAGCGATGCGGGCTTTGCTCCGATGATGGTGAAGATCTGCGGGATCACCAACCGCGAGGACGCACTGGTGGCGGTGGAAGGCGGCGCGGCGGCTCTCGGATTCAACTTCTACGCGAACAGTCCACGTTACGTGACCGCGTCCCAAGCTCAGAGAATTGTTGAGATTCTCCCGGCAAATATTTGGAAAGTCGGGCTGTTCGTCAACGAGCCACCCGAGCGTGCGCTGGACATCGCCGCCCAGTCGGGAATGGACATCCTGCAGATTCACGGCAACGCCGACGAGTTTCCCGCCGGGATCCGGCTGTGGAAGGCGGTGCGCGTCGGGGCCGGCTTCCAGTTCGCCGAATTGGATTCGCCCCAGGCCGAGGCCTTCCTGTTGGACACGCCCTCGGAGACGCTGCACGGCGGGACCGGCCGAAGCTTCGACTGGAAGCTGGCGCGCGGCGCGCCGCGGAAGGTCATCATCGCCGGCGGGCTGGATGAGACCAATGTGCGCCAGGCGATCGAGGAAGCCCAACCCTGGGGCGTGGACGCCTGCTCGCGGCTGGAAGCCATGCCCGGGCGCAAGGACCACCTCAAACTGGCGTGCTTCTTGAAGGCGGCCCTGTCATGATCACGTCGCAGCCGGATGCGGGCGGACACTACGGTCCTTACGGCGGGCGGTTCGTCCCCGAGACGCTGATGTCGCCGCTGGATGAGCTCGAGAAGGCCTATTTCGAGGCGCGGGAGGATCCGGCTTTCCGGGCGGAGCTCGACGATCTGCTGCGGAACTACGCTGGCCGGCCCACTCCGCTGTATTTCGCCCGGCGTTTAAGTGAGTTCTTAGGTGGCGCGCGTATCTACTTAAAACGCGAGGACTTGTTGCACACCGGCGCGCACAAGATCAACAACTGCCTGGGCCAGGTGTTGCTGGCGCGGCGGATGGGAAAGAAGCGCATCATCGCCGAGACGGGCGCCGGGCAGCACGGGGTGGCGACCGCCACAGTCTGCGCGCTGTTCGGGTTGGAGTGCGCGGTCTACATGGGCGAGGAGGACATGCGGCGGCAGCGGCTGAACGTCTTCCGCATGCGGCTGCTGGGCGCGCGGGTCGAGGCGGTGTCGAGCGGCAGCCGGACGCTCAAGGACGCCATCAGCGAGGCCATGCGCGACTGGGTCACCAACGTCGCTACGACGTATTACCTGCTCGGCTCGGCCTTGGGCACGCACCCGTACCCGCTGATGGTTCGCGACTTCCAAAGGGTGATCGGCGAGGAGGCGCGGCGGCAGATTCTCGAGGCGGAGGGCCGCCTGCCGGATGCGATTCTGGCGTGCGTGGGCGGCGGCAGCAATGCCATCGGGATCTTCCACCCGTTCCTTGCGGACGAGAAGGTACGGCTGATCGGCGTCGAGGCGGGGGGCAGAGGCTCGGCGTTGGGCGAGCACGCAGCGCGGTTCTCGGGAGGCTCGCCGGGGGTCCTCCAGGGCGCCTACAGCTACCTGTTACAGGATGCCGACGGGCAGGTGGCGCTGACGCATTCGGTGTCGGCGGGCCTGGACTACGCGCTGGTCGGTCCGGAGCACGCCTGGCTGCACGATGAGGGCCGGGCGGAATACGTCTCGATCGGGGACGGGGAGGCGCTGGAGGCAGCCCGGGTGCTGTCCCGGACCGAGGGGATCATCCCGGCGCTGGAGTCGGCGCACGCGGTGGCGGAGGGGCTGCGGCGCGCGTCTCAAGCGAAGAATGAGATTTTCATTGTAAACGTCTCAGGACGCGGCGATAAAGACATTGACATCTACCGCGAGAACTTCCCCGAACTCGATGCTGGCTGAACCCCCCACCCGCATCGCCCGCCGCTTCGACCGGCTGCGCCGCCAGGGTCGCAAGGGCTTTGTCGGCTACCTGACCGCCGGCGATCCGTCGCTGGAGAGAACAGCCGGACTGGTTGCGGCGCTGGAGCGCGGCGGGGTGGACGTGGTGGAACTGGGGGTTCCCTTCTCCGACCCGATCGCCGATGGCCCGGTGATCCAGCGCGCCTCCGAGCGGGCCTTGCGCGGGGGCGCCAGTTTGCGGCGGGTGCTCGAGGTGGCAGCCGAGATCCGGCGCAGCTCCGAGGTCCCGCTGCTGCTGTTCACCTACATGAACCCGGTCCTGCGGTACGGGTTGGAGGCGCTGGCGCGCGATGCGGCTGCTGTCGGCATCGACGGGGTGCTGCTCACCGACCTGAGCGTGGAGGAGGCGGGCGCCCATGTCGAGGCCATGCGGCGGCACGGGTTGGACACGGTTTTTCTGGCCGCTCCCACCTCGACGGAACGGCGCCTGCGCCTGATTGCCAAGTACTCGACGGGATTCGTGTACCTGGTATCGCGGACCGGCGTGACGGGGGAGCGCGATTCGCTGTCGGAGTCCGTGGCGCCGCTGGTGGAGGCGGTGCGCCGGGTGACGGATCTGCCGCTGGCGGTGGGGTTCGGCATCTCGCGGCCGGAGCACGTCGCCGCGGTGGGCAGCCTGGCGGACGCCGTGGTGGTGGGCAGCGCGTTCGTGCGGCTCATCGAGCAGAATGCCGGCAATGCCGCGCTGGAACTCCAACTGGAATCCCTGGCCCGCGAACTCAAGCACGGGTTCGACCTGAGGCAATCATGACGCAGGAAGAGGGCCTGGAAGCGCTACGCGAGTGCCGCGACCGCATCGACGAGCTGGACCGGCGCATCCTGGAACTGCTGAACGATCGCACGACGATCGTGGAGGAGATCGGCCGCCTCAAGCACCACCTGGGCATGCCGATCTACGAGCCGAAACGCGAGGACGAGGTATTCGCCAACGTCACCGGCAACAACCTCGGTCCGTTGACCCCGGATGGCGTGAAGCGGGTCTTCGAGCGCATCATCGACGAGATGCGCAACGTGCAGCGGCTGCGGATGCTGGAGCGCGACGGAAAAGAGTAGGGGGCGAAGGAGCTATCGATGATAGTGGTGATGCAGGAAGGCGTGACCGAGCAGCAGATCGAGGCGGTGATCGACCGGCTGGTGTCGCTGGGCTTCACCGTGCACCGGTCTACGGGCGTCGTGCATACGGTGCTGGGCGGGGTCGGCCCGGCGGAGCAGTACGACCCGGCCGACTTCGAGGTGCTGGACGGAGTCAAAGAGGTCCACCGCATCATGTCGCCGTACAAGCTGGCCAGCCGGCACTTCCGGCCGGCCGGAACGGTGATCCGGGTGGGGGAGGTGGACATCGGCGGCAACGCGGTGGTGATGATGGCCGGGCCGTGCAGCGTGGAGAACCGGGACCAGATCCTGCGCATCGCGGAACTGGTGGCCCAGGCTGGCGCCAAGGTGATCCGCGGCGGCGCTTTCAAACCGCGCACCTCGCCTTACAGCTTTCAAGGATTGGGAGAGGAAGGACTGGCCCTGCTGCGCGAGGCCGCCGGCCGCAACGGCCTGCTGGTGGTCAGCGAGGTGATGGACCACACGCAGATCCCACTGGTGGCGGGGTATGCCGACATCCTGCAAGTCGGCGCGCGCAACATGCAGAACTACAACCTGCTGCGGGAGGTGGGCAAGCAGCCCAAGCCGGTACTGCTGAAGCGCGGCATTTCGGCCACCATCGAGGAGCTGTTGCTCTCGGCGGAATACGTGATGTCGGAGGGCAACTACGACGTGATCCTGTGCGAGCGCGGGATCCGCACCTTCGAGAGCTATACCCGGAACACCATGGACATCTCGGCGATTCCGGTGGTGAAGAAACTGTCGCACCTGCCGATCATCGCGGACCCGTCGCACGGAACCGGGCGCCGCGACAAGGTGATTCCGATGGCGCGCGCGGCGGTGGCGGCGGGCGCCGACGGCCTGCTCATCGAGGTCCACCACGACCCGGAGCGGGCCTTGAGCGACGGGGCGCAGTCGCTGCGTCCGGAGCAATTCGCCGAGTTGATGGCGCAACTGCGCATCATCGCGCCGGCGGTCGGGCGGACGATCTGAGTCCATGGACACGGTAGCCATTGTCGGAGTCGGGCTGATCGGGGGCTCGTTCGGGCTGGCTCTGCGGAAGGCCGGATTTCGGGGGCGGCGGATCGGCGTGAGCTCCCCCGGCGCGATCCGGGAGGCGCTGGATCGCGGCGCCATCGACGAAGCTCTGCCGCTGGCCGAGGGCGTGGCGCAGGCCGACCTGGTGTACCTGGCGCAGCCGATCCGCCGCATCCTGGAGACGCTGGCGGCGTTGGACCCCTGGCTCCGCCCGGGCAGCCTGGTCACCGATGCCGGCAGCACCAAAGCGAGGATTGTCGAGCAGGGCCGGCGCGCGATCCGCCGGAGCCAGTTCCTGGGCGGGCATCCGATGGCCGGCAAGGAGAAGCGCGGCGCGGCGGAGGCGGATGCGGACCTGTTCGCGGGCCGGACCTACGTGCTGACGCCCTCGGCGCCCGAGGAACTGGAGACCCCGGCGGCGCGGGAGTTCCTGGGCTGGCTCCGGGCCATCGGAGCCCTGACGGTCAGGCTGGCGCCGGAGGAGCACGACCGCGTGGTGGCTCGCACCTCGCACCTGCCTCAGTTGCTCTCGACCGCGCTGGCGGTGACGCTGGTGAGCCAGCTTGAATCGGCGGACCACCTGCAAGTGGCGGGACCGGGCCTGGCCGACACGCTGCGCCTGGCAGCCAGTTCCTATGAGGTCTGGGGAGACATCCTGGCCACCAACACCGCGGAGATCGACGCGGCACTGGCGGCATTCATCGCGGAGATCGAGGAGTTGCGCGCACGACTCGGCTCCGAGCGGACCCGGGACGCCTTCCAGGCGGCCAACGCTTTCGCGGCCCGGCTGAAGCAGGCGCGGCGCTAACCGCGCGGCAGGCCGCCTCCGGCGGACGGGCGCGCTGTCGTGAGGAACGCGCTAACCGCCTGTGGTGAAAGCCCGTGGCAGGCGAAACCGCCTGCCCCACGTCGTGAGGAACGGGGGTTATTTCCTCTGGGAGAGGACGATGGCGGTAACATCGCGGACCTCGGCCGGAGAAGACTCGCGAGACAGGCCGGTTCCGATGAATGGCCGCTGGATCTTGACCCACATCTTCGAGTTGATGAGGTCTTTCGAGTCATCCAGCAGGAAGAAGGCGTCCCTCAAATCCTGCCCGGTGGGGAGCTTGCGTACCCGTTTCCCGAGCATGTGGTATTCTCGCGCGAAGCCCTTGTAGAAGATGTACACCTTGTCGAAGGAGTCCGCGGTCACATAGACGGTGACCTCGAGGCCCGGGTCAGTGGCGGCCAGCCGCTGGGCGTCCGTAGTGGCAGCCTGGTCGATTTTCGCCCCTCGATAGCGCTTGAATTCCTGCCCAAAAGCAACTCCCAGCAGACTCAGAAGAACGAGGATTATCAGGCGATAAACCCGTTTGGTCATGTGAGCACTCCGTGAGAGAAGGATACCGCTCAAACGTGGCTTGTGGCAAATGTTTCATTCGCCTCGCAGAATACGATGACAGCCGGCGTCATGGCGCGGTGAGCCACCCTAGGGCAACCGGGGACAGCCTGGGCCGTCCCAACTGCGGACGGCCGAGGCTGTCCTCGGTTGCGGGCGGCGGGGGTTCACAGTGTGAATCTGGGGCACAGGTCCGGCGGCGGCAAGCCGCTGGCGATACAACATGTTGTAGATGGCAGCAGAATTGCTCATTGGGGGCGGCATGAGACACCTTTGGGTCGCTGCGCTGCTCGGGGCAGCGGTGTTGTTGGCTCGGGCCCAGGAACCGGAGGCCAACGTCAACGAGCGCTACAGCGTCGAGAGCGCCGAGATCTCCGGCGCCGACCAGTCCAAGCTGGACCAGCCGGTTCGCGACGACCTGCGCAAGCTGGTGGGACAGAAGTTCAGCCAGGAGAAGCTGGAGGAACTCTCGAAACTGATTCGCAAGGCCTTCCCGGGCCGCCCGGTTTCCATCCAGGTGAGCCGCGGCAGCACGCCCGATCACGTGAAGGTCACCTTCGCGGTGGGAGGCCGCTCGAGGCGCTTCGATCTGACCGCGCCCAAGGCGGTGTACCACGCGCGGGAAGGGTGGAGCGGCGAGGTGGAGGGGATCGTCCAGGAGCATTCGAGTGTGTTCCGGCTCGGCGTGGTGAGCGACGACGATTCGCGGGTGGAGCGGTTCGCCGGCCTCAGGGCGCGCTACGAGAACCAGAAGGTGGGCACGGAGCGCCTCCGGCTGGCCTTCGAGTTCGGCAGTTTCCACCAGATCTGGAACGGCGCGACGCTAGCTGCCTCGGCGGAGGGGAACGCGGGGCGCCTGGCGGCAGACGTCTACCGGACACGGCAGAGCTTCGAGCCGCTGGCCACGGTGGTGCTGGCCCGCCCTCTGAAGCTTTCGGTGGGAGCGAGCTTCCAGCGCTTCCAGATGCAGTTTCCGGCCGCGCGCACCGAGGCGGCCAACGCGGTCATTGTTACTCTGCGCTATGATCGGCTGTTGGAGGAATCGGGCCCCAGCAAGCACCGGCTGGAGGCAGGTTACGGCCTGCGCGCGGCCACCAGGACTCTGGAGAGCGATTTCGTCTACGCCCGCCACGCCTGGGACTTCGGCTATACCCTGTGGCGCGGCAACCACAAGCTCAGCGAGCGCTTCCAGGCCGGCGCCATCTCCGGAAGCGCGCCCCTGTTCGAGCGGTTCGTGCTGGGGAACAGCTCCACTCTGCGCGGGTGGAACCGGTACGACATCGCCCCGCTGGGAGGGAACCGCATAGCGCACAACTCGGTCGAGTACCGCTACCGGGCGTTCAAGGTGTTCTACGACGCGGGCGCCGTCTGGACCCGCGGCCAGGACGCGACCCTCAGGTGTTCGGCGGGCGCCGGCGTGCACCTCGGAGACCTGGCGCTGCTGGTTGCATTTCCCATCCGGAATGGCCGGGTCGAACCGGTCTTTATCGCGGGTCTCAACCTCTGATGCTACGCCACAGCACGCGCCGGGTCTTCGTGGGCTGGCTGTTGCCGGCCTGCGGAGTCTGCCTTTCCCTGGCGGGGGACGGCGATGGCCTGCACGTGCGTCTGGCGAGCGAGCGCATCCGGGTGGCGGTCCCGCAGCTCCGATTCATCGCCGGCAAGCCGCTGGAGCGACTGCGGAACGGCGCCCCCGTGCCGTTCGCGTTCCAGTTGGCCATCTCGACCGACCACTGGGCCAGCGTGCTGGACCGCGACATCGAGCGATTCGTGCTCAGCTACGACCTCTGGGAAGAGCGCTTCTCGATCGCCAAGATGGGGCATCCGCGGAGGTCGGTGTCGCATCTGACGGCCCGCGCGGCCGAGACCTGGTGCGTGGATGAGCTTTCGGTGGCGCCCGGCAGGATCGCCGACGAGCAGTCGTTCTGGGTGCGGCTGGAGGTGCGCGCCGAGAACCCGGCCGAGCAGGCGCAACTGGAGCGCCAGGAAAGCGTGAGCCTCACCCGGCTGATCGAGATCTTCAGCCGGCGCGCGCGCGGGGAGCAGGCCCGCTGGGTGGCCGAAGCCGGGCCGTTGCGCCTGGCCGATTTGAGGAAGACCGGTACGGGGGTTCGCCCGTGAACCGCTTACGAAACCGGCTGATCCTGGTGTTTCTGGCGGCGACGCTGGCGCCGCTGGCCGCCACCTGGTGGATCGCCACCTCGCTGCTCGAGCACAGCCTCACGTATTCCTCTACCGACCAGCTCGACGAGCTCTCGAAAACGCTGGAGAGGACCGGGCGGAAGTTGTACCAGCGCGCCCGCGAGTCGCTGAAGCGCGAGGCCGAGACCGGGCACGCCGTCCCGCAGATCTATGCGGCCGGCAGCCAGGCGGGCTGGACAAGCGACGTGCGCGAGTTTTGGGACAGCGGCGAGGCGGAGCGCTTCGTGCTGGCGGAGGAGGGCAGCGAGCTGAAATACCTGGTGCGCCGGCCGGAGGGAGTGGGGGTGTACTCAAGCCCGCTCGGCTTCAGCATGGCACGGCTTGGCGACCAGTACCGGCAGGCGCGCGAGACGGTGGACCGAGCGCGGGGGCGCGACCTGCGGCGCGGCCTGCTCTACACCTTCGCCTCGCTGGCCGCGGCGATCTGGCTGGTTTCGCTGGCGCTGCTGGTGTTCATGGCGCACCGGATCAGCCGGCCCATCCAGCAATTGACGGCCGGCCTCTTGCAACTGGCCGCCGGGGACTTGACGACGCGGCTCGAGACCACGCGCACCGACGAGATCGGCCGCGCCATTGCCGCTTTCAATCACATGGCCGTCCAGCTCCAGCAGAGCCGCGACCGCCTGGTCTACCTGGCGCAGCTCGCAAGCTGGCAGGCGCTGGCCCGGAAAATGGCGCACGAGCTGAAGAACTCGCTAACTCCCATCCGCCTCACGATGGAAGAGATCCTGGCCCGGCGGGACAAAAACGACCAGGAATTCATCGAGCAGGCCGCCCGGATCGTGGTCGAGGAGGTGGAGAGCCTGGAGAGACGCGTGCGGGCGTTTTCGGAGTTTGCGGCCGAGCCGCCTGTGCGGCGCGTGGCGCTGGATGTGAACGGGGCGGTCGAGGAACGCATCGGGTTCTTGAAAAGCGGCCACCCGGAGTTGACCTACACGCTGCGGCTGGCCGAGAGCCAGCCGGTCGCGCTGACGGACGAGGACCTGCTCAAGGGCATCCTCACTAACCTGCTGGAGAACGCGGCGGAGGCCGCGGGCGCGGGTGGCTCAGTGATGGCGCGGACGTCGGTGGCGAACGGCCAGGTGTCGATCGAGGTGCACGACTCCGGCCCGGGCCTGAGCGAGGAAGCGCGCAAGTCGCTGTTCGAACCCACCATCTCCTTCAAGGAGCGCGGCATGGGCCTGGGCCTGTCGATCGCGCGGAAAAACGCGCTGCTGTCGGGCGGCGACATCCTGCTGATCGCGGGAGCGCTGGGCGGCGCGGCCTTCCGAGTGGTGCTGCCAGAGGCACCAGCTAACAGCTATCAGCTACCGGACGCTCCCCGCGGCGTCCGCGGGGCGGAGTCTCCCCTACCAACGCAGCCATCCGTTCCGCGGCCGGCCGCGGGGGCGGGCCAGCGCCGGTAGCTGATAGCTGTTGGCTGGTGCGGCACAGAATAACGGTGTCAGTTTTCACGGGTCGCGGTCCAACTTGCCGGGAGGAAGGGCGACTGCGGCCATCTCCATTTCCTTCTGTCTGGGCGCTTCGAATTCGCTGGCGTTCGCGCGCGTTGTATCCTAGAATTGGGATAGATGACGCGCAAGCCGGTTGTGGGTGAGAAACCGCTGTATTGGGTCGGGTCCTCGAAGAAGGACCTGTTGGCGTTCCCCGAACCGGTCAAGGATCATCTGGGCACAGCGCTCAGTGTGGCCCAGTTCGGGGGCAAGCACCCGGCCGCGAAGCCATGGAAGGGCCTGGGCCCGGGCGTCTTCGAGGTCGTCGAGGACTACGACCGGGCCACCTATCGCGCTGTGTACACGGTGCGTTTCGAGGCCGCCGTCTACGTGCTGCATGCCTTTCAAAAGAAATCGCCGAGGGGCATCAAGACCAGCAGGCCGGATATTGACCGGGTCTGGGAGCGGCTCAGGATGGCACAGCAGGATTACGAGGAGCGACATGGGAAGACAGAACAGTGAGGGGAAACGAACGGTGACCCCGAGTTCCGGCAACGTGTTTGCCGACCTCGGCTTCGCCGATGCCGGCGAGCGGCAGACCAAGGTCCGCCTGGCGTTCGCGATCAACCACATTCTGGAACGACGGCGCCTGCCCCAGACCAAGGCCGCGCGGCTGCTGGGCATCAACCAACCGAAGATCTCGGCTTTGTCGAATTACCGGCTACAGGGCTTTTCCGTCGAGCGGCTGATGCATTTCCTTACCGCACTGGACCAGGACGTGGAGATCGTAATCCGTAGCAAGCCAGACTCCCGCCGCGGAGCCAGGATCGTTGTGACGGCGGCATAGCTGATAGCCTATGTGTGTATGGCCCGGATCGCCATTCTGGACGACGAGGTCAATGTCGGGAACTCGCTGCGGCTGATCCTGGAGCGGGAAGGCTACGCGGTGACGATCTGCCGGTCGGCGGGCGAATTCCGGGCGCATCCGGAGGTCCCCCGCGCCGACGCGTACCTGCTGGATGTGATGTTGCCGGATGGCAGCGGGATCGACGCTCTGCGGTGGCTGCGGCAGACCGACAGCCGGGGCGCGGCGGTCATGATTTCCGGCCACGGCACGATCGCCGACGCGGTCGAGGCGACGCGCGCGGGCGCGTTCGATTTCCTGGAGAAACCGCTCACCCGCGAGCGCGTGCTGCTGGCGCTCAAGAATGCGCTGGAACAGGCCGCGCTGCGGCGGGAAAACGAGCGCCTGCGCGAGCTGGTGGGCGAAGGCCCGAAGATGATCGGGGCCAGCCCGGCGTTCCTGGGCGTGCTGGAGCAGGCCGCCCGGGTGGCCCGGTCGGACGCGCGCGTGATGCTGGAGGGGGAATCGGGAACCGGCAAGGAGCTGCTGGCCGCCTACATCCACCGCGAGAGCCCGTTCGCCTCGGGCCCTTTTGTCAAGATGAACTGCGCCGCCATCCCCACCGAGCTGCTGGAGAGCGAGATGTTCGGGCACGAGAAGGGGGCGTTCACTGGGGCGAGCGCGGCGCGGCGCGGCAAGTTCGAAACCGCGGACGGGGGCACGCTGTTCCTGGACGAGGTGGGGGACCTGCACGAGACCGCACAAGCGAAGCTGCTGCGCGTGCTCCAGGAGGGGGAATTCCACCGGGTGGGAGGGGAACTGAGCATCCGCGTGGCGGTCCGGGTGATCTCGGCCACCAACCGCGACCTGGCGGGGCTGGTGGCGCAAAAACAATTCCGCGAGGATTTGTATTACCGGCTGTGCGTGGTGCCGATCCGCGTGCCGCCGCTGCGAGAGCGGGCCGCGGACGTCCGCCTGCTGGCAGAGTACTTTCTGGAAGAATTCTGCCGCCGGAACAATTTCAAGCCGAAGACGCTGGATGCCGAGGTCTTCCCGGCGCTGGAGAAGTTCGGCTGGCCGGGCAACGCGCGGGAGCTGAAGAACGTGATCGAGCGAATGGCCATCCTGACGCCGGGGGAGCGGCTGGGCCTGGATGCGGTGCCGCTGGAGATCCGGCTGGCAAGGGACTCCGCGGCACGATCGAGCCTTCAGGACGCGCGCGACGACGCCGAGCGCGAGCACATCCTCCGGGCGCTCGAGCAAAGCCACTGGAACGTCTCTTCGGCCGCCCGCGCCCTGGGCATGGAGCGCACCAACCTGCACAAGCGCATCCGGGCGCTGGGGATCAGCCGGTAGGGCGGAGAGCACGTGGTGGGGCAACCGGGGACAGCCTGGGCCGTCCCGACAACGGACGGCCGAGGCTGTCCTCGGTTGCGGGTGCACGAGGCAGTCCCTCGGTTGCGGGCGCCATGTGGTGTAATCTGGAAGACTGAGCGGGAGGCGCCCGTGACAAGCAAAGAGAGAGTGCTGGCCGCCCTGAGCCACAAGCAGCCCGACTGCGTGCCGGTGGATATCGGCGGCTCGTCGACCACAGGTGTCCACGTGAGCTGCGTGGCGGCCCTGCGCGACTACTACGGCCTGGAGAAACGGCCGGTGATGCTGCACGAGCCTTACCAGATGCTGGGATGGGTGGACGAGGACCTGAAGCAGGCGCTGGGGCTGGGCGTCGAGGGCGTGTTCCCGCGGAACACGATGTTCGGGTTTCCCAACGAGAACTGGAAGCTCTGGCGGGCCGGATGGGGTCAGGAGATGCTGGTGCCGGAGGGATTCCGGCCCACCATCGACGAGTACGGCGATACGCTGATGTATCCGGAAGGCGACACCAGCGCGCCTCCCAGCGCGAAGATGCCGAAGGATTTCTACTTCTTCGACGCGATCATCCGGCAGGAGCCGATCGACGAGGACCACCTCAATCCGGAAGACAACCTGGAGGAGTTCACGCCGGTCGCGGAGGCCTACCTGGCGCATCTGGCGCAAGCGGCGCCCGCGGCGGCGGCCACCGGCAGAGCGGTGATCGCCAACTTCGGCGGGACGGCTTTTGGAGACATCGCGCGAGTGCCGGCGGTGTCTCTGAAGCGGCCGAAGGGCATCCGCGACGTGGCGGAATGGTACATCTCGACCAGCTCGCGCCGGGACTACATCCACCGGGTGTTCGCGGGACAGTGCGAAGTGGCGCTGGCCAACCTGGAAAAGATCCACGCGGTGGTGGGCGATTCCGTGGACGTGGTGTTCGTGTGCGGCACGGACTTCGGCACGCAGACTTCGTCGTTCTGTTCAGTGGCGACCCTGCGCGAGCTGTACCTGCCCTACTACAAGCAGGTGAACGACTGGGTCCACCAGCACACGAACTGGAAGACGTTCAAGCACACTTGCGGAGCGGTCGAGAAGTTTATTGACTCGCTGATCGAGGCGGGGTTCGACATCCTGAACCCGGTGCAGTGCTCGGCCGCGGGCATGGACCCGGCGCGCCTGAAATCGAAGTACGGCGACCGGATCGTTTTCTGGGGCGGGGGCGTGGACACGCAGAGCACACTGCCGTTCGGGACGCCGGCCGGGGTGCGCGCGCAGGTGCTCGAACGCTGCGAGATTTTTTCGAGGAACGGCGGATTCGTTTTCAATACCGTGCACAACATCCAGGCCTCGACGCCGGTCGAGAACATCGTGGCGATGGTCGACGCGGTGCACGAGTTCAATGGGCGGAAGGCACAGGAGACGCATGTCTGATCTATCCAAGCTTTACGACGCGATTCTCAATGGCGAAACCAAGAACGCCATTGCGCTCACCAGGGAGGCGC
>JBEKWU010000056.1:0-30751 GCA_049512775.1 Bryobacteraceae bacterium | reverse complement strand
GATGTTCCCATCAAGTCCCTTCTTGAAGCGGAATTCCACACCGGCTGCCGGGTCGAGAACGATGCCAACGCGGGCGCGGTCGCCGAACACCGTTATGGCGCCGGCCGTGGGGCGCAGAACATGGTGTTCTTGACGATGGGAACCGGTTTGGGGGCCGGGATTATTGCGGACGGTCGTCTGTACCACGGCACCACAGACCTGGCGGGCGAGATCGGCCACGTGCGGTTGACCCGAAGCGGTCCGGTCGGACACAACAAGGCGGGCTCGGTCGAGGGCTGGGCAAGCGGAGGCGGCATGGCGCAGGTCGCCATGCGGGCGGTGGCGGCGGCGCGCGCGAGGGGCGAAAAGACGTTTCTTGAGTCTTGCCTGGCTGCGGGAAACAATCTCACCGCCCGCGACGTCGGAACGGCGGCGGAGCAAGGGGACGCCGTGGCGCGGCGCATCATCCGGTCGACCGGCCGACGCTTGGGAGAAGCCCTGGCCATCTTGGTGGACGTTCTGAATCCCGAGCGCATCGTGATCGGAGGTTTGGCGATGCGCTTGGGCGAGGCGTTGCTAGCACCTGCGCAAAACATGATGCGGCGAGAGGCGCTCGGCCCGGCCGCAGCCGTGTGCGAGATTGTGCCGGCCGCGCTGGATGAACAGATCGGCGATGTTGCGGCTCTCTGCGTCGCCACGGGGCTGTGAGGATCCTGTCTTGCCGGGCAACCCCTGCTGGCTCCGAACAGAACGCAATCCATGCCAAGCCGTACCATGCTCCCGAGAGAGAGGGCGTTTGCGCCGCTCGATTCTCACAATCCCGACGTCGTCCCGTTGGAATACCACGGCTCTCCGGCTGGATCCCAGCGATTCCGCAAGTCGTAGCCCCTCGGCCCGTTCAGTGATCTGAATCTGAACGGGATCGACGCTTGCTCCCCGTGGGCATCATTCTTGCAAGTCTTCACCAGCTCTTGACTTCATTTTCTTCTGCCACTAATATAAGTGGCAGAGATCTGTCATGCCCACCGACTCTGAACTGGATCTTCGCGGCAGATTGGTTCGGAGCCTCGGCGCCCTGCGCGAGATGCTCCCGGGCTCCTTTGTAGAGCGGTCCCGCAAATGCGGCAAGCCCAACTGCCGCTGCGCTAACGGCGAGAAACTGCATTCCGAGTTTGTCCTGTCCGTGCTCATCGAGGGCAAACCCAAGACCTTTCATATTTCCGTCCAACTCGCCAGCGAGGTCCGCTCCAAGGTCGAACAACGCAAGCGCTTCGAAGCGGCCGCCGCCCAGATCGCCCGCCTCAACCTGCGGCGCTTTCTGGGGCGGAAGGGGAACCAGTAGCGTTGCCTCGCCACCAGTTGGTAGCCTATCTCCAAAAGGTGTTCGATTTTGACGGCTCGGTCGCGGCGTTGCCCGAAGGCAGGAAGAACCCGCGCCGTCCCTGGCCCATAGTGTTCGACGCCGTGTTCCTGGCTTCGGCCTGTCAGTTTGGCCCGGTTCACCGCATCGAGCCGGAATGCTATCGAGGCGTGCTGAGCAAACGGATCGGGCCGCTGAGCGAGAACACCATCGGTTACGCTCTCCAGCGGCAAGATCCCAGCTCGGTCTTCGAGCTGGGGTGCCAGGTGGCCAGGCAGCTCAAGCGGAACGGCGTGTTGCATTCCGACTGGGCCAGAGGCCGAGTGGTCGCCGCCGTGGACGGAATCGAGATCTGCAAGTCCTACTGCCGCTGTTGTAAGGCTTGCCTGGAGAGAGCCGTGGAGCGGAAAGTCGATGGCGAACTGCAAGAGTGCACTCAGTACTACCACCGCCTGTCGGCTGTCACGCTGGTCAGCACGCCGTTTCCGGTCTTCCTGGGGATTCGCTTCCAGAAGCCCGGCGAAACCGAAGTGGCTTGCTCGCTGGCCCTGTTGCAGGAACTTCACCAGCGGCTGGGGCGGCGCTTTATCGATGTTCTCGTCGCCGACGCACTCTATCTCCAGACACCCTTCGTTCGGGCGTTGGAACCGCTCGGTCTGGAATGGGTGATCAACCTCAAGGACAATCAACCGGATCTGGCGGTCGAAGCCGAACGGCTCAACCACCGCCCCGCTGATCACCGCCACACCAGTTCGCAAGAGGAACTGCAACTCTGGCACCTGCCCGGAAGTGGACTGGTCGGACGGATTGGAAGCGTACGGCTCAGTCCGGCGGAGGAGAAGTTGTGGCTGGAGCTCTGGAAGGCTCGCAACAAGGAGTTCCGGGAGCTGCGCTATCCGGACTTCTTGCACGATGCGATGGCGCTGGAGACGCTCATACAACGTTATCGCTAGGTTTCGGATTGGTCTGCGCCGGGCTGTAGATCGTCTCCCCTCCGTCCGCCTAAACCAGGTCGCTGCACTCTCGTGTGGGTCAGACGACCTTCAGGCTGTCCACCATGCGTTGGAAAGCGACCATGCCCGGGTCGTCCCGGCCGATGGCTTGGTCCCCAAAAATGCGGGCCCGCCCTTGACGAAATGGATGATCGCGAAGGCTGGTGATGGCAGCGGCGATCGCCTCATCCGCGGCGCGCGCCAGGGCGGCAGCGTCGTCCAGTCCCTCGGCAGCGTGGCGCACCGCCTCAACCGCGTCGAGAACCGTCTTGTCCCCAAGCTGGCCCTTGCCGCGACCGGACATCGCCTGCAGTGCGGCGGCCAACAGAGAGGACATTTCAGACCACGGTACGCAGGTTCGTCCCTTGACTTGCTTTGCCACAGCCATCAGACCGGTCGCTAGCAGAGTGCCGTAAGTCGAAGCGGACACCCGCGTGAAGGCCTGGGCGCATCTGAGCAGGGCCATACCCACGTCATCCGGCAGGTTGGGCAAGTCTTCCGACAGGCGCTCCAAAGCGCGCGTCATGTTTACGCCTAGATCGCCGTCGCCAACGGCGCCGTCCAGCGCGTTCAGCTCGTCGGCGGACGATTTGATCTGGTCCGCCAACTGGGCCACCGCCCAGCGGAGCGAGTCTGTGGTCATGCCGCCTGCCATGCTACACCTCCAAGAACGGACAGTCGCACGGCGCCGTGAGCAGCGCTTCCAGTTCGGCATCCAGCTTGCACAACGTAAGCGACATTCCCGCCATTTCCATGGAGGTTGCGTAGCGTCCGACCAGGGGCGCCACGACCGTCACCGCCATCTGCTTCAGTCTCCTGCTGACGTGCCGGTAGGCGATGTACAGTTCTTCGGGCGGTGTCGCGCCCAGGCTGTTGCAGAGCACCGAGACCCGGTCGCCGGAATGAAGAGGCATATCGGCCAGAAGCATGTCCAGCATCTCCTGCACGATTTCATCCGCTGGCCGCAGCAGTCCCCGGCGGACACCCGGCTCGCCGTGAATCCCCATGCCGATCTCCATCTCGTTGTCGCCGATAGTGAAGGTGGGCCGGCCGGCGGCCGGAACCGTGCAAGGCGTAAGAGCGACACCCACGGACCGGCATGCGTCGGCGGCCGTCCGGGCGGCGGCTGTCACGGCGTCCAGGTCGGCCATGGCAGCCGCCTTGGCTCCGGCGATCTTGAAGCAGAACACCATGCCGGCGATGCCCCGCCGTTTGCCTTTCTCCCCGGCGCTGGCGCTAGCTACGTCGTCGGCAACCAGGACCGTCGTAGTCCGGATGTTCTCCAGGGCCACAAGCTCGGCGGCCATATCGAAATTCATCACGTCTCCGCCATAGTTGCCGTAGAGACACAAGACTCCCGCTCCACAATCCACCGCGCGAACGGCGTCGGCGATCAGATCGACTCCGGGGGAGGAAAACACTTCGCCGATGGCGCACGCGTCCAGCAGTCCGGAACCGACGTAACCGGTGAACACTGGCAAATGCCCGGAGCCGCCGCCCGTGACAATCCCCACCTTGCCAGGCACGGGGGCCTCCGGTCTCACGATCACCCTGCCTTCCGCTCCGGTCCGCTTGTAGTAGCTGGGATGAGCGACGCAGAGGCCTTCCAGCATCTCGGTCACGTAGTCCGACGGGTCATTCAGAATCTTCTTCATCATGGGATTCACCCTTTCCAATCTCTGCCAATACTCTCACGATACTCCCGGGCCGCGGCGGTGGGGGTTGTTGCAGATCCCAACCGGACTGCGGCGCGATCCCCATACGGGTATTTCAGATCATAGCACCCTTGACACGACTATATCTACAGCGTTATAGGCAACCGTGAAGTTCCGGCGCCCGGAATCGTGCTGTGAAAGGAGTCGAACTGCACACTCCTCTAGAATCTTGTCGCGCGCCAACGCGCACCCGAGACGGATTGACAACACGGCTGTTCTCCTGTAGCGTTATAGATTATGAGAACTTTGGCGAGTAGACGGGAGATCCTGAAACTGGCGCTGGTTTCCGCGGCGGCCGCGGGGCCGGCGCGTGGTGGGGCGACCGGTGGCGGGGGCGGTGCGAAAAGCGTGCTGGAGCCCTTCAATTACTCCGGCGTCCGGCTGCTGGACGGCATGCTCCGGAAGCAGTGCCTCGCGGCACGCGACCTGTTCCTGAACATCCCTAACGACAACCTGCTCATCGGCTTTCGAAAACGCGCGGGACTGCCCGCGCCCGGAACGCCGCTGGCCGACTGGTACGGCGGATATCCGAACGAGGCCGGGGACGTCTTCCACGCCTTCGGCCAGTATCTGGCCGGCATGGCGCGGCTGTCGAAAGGCCTCGGCGATGCCGCCATCGGCGGTAAGGCCCGCACCCTGCTGCTGGAGTGGGGCAAGACCATCGAGCCGGACGGCTATTTCTTCTACTCACGCAAGCCGAACAGCTCCCATTACGCCTATGAGAAGACCATGGGAGGCCTGGTGGACCTATACGAGTACGGAGGCTGCCAGGAGGCGCTGCCGCTGATGGAGAAGATCACGGACTGGGCGGTGGCTAATTTGGACCGCAGCCGCAAAGTCCCGCTGCACGGAGTGGGCTCCAGCGCTAACGGTCAGGAGTGGTACACGCTCGCCGAGAATCTCTACCGCGCCTACCAACTTACGGACAACCCGAAGTACAAGCAGTTCGGCGATGTGTGGCGGTACACCGAGTACTGGGACATGTTCGCGGGAGAGGGCGAGCTGAATCCGTACGGGCGGCATGCCTATAGCCACGTGAACACGTTCAGCAGCGCCGCGATGGCTTATGCGGTCACCGGCGAGCCGCAATACCTCAAGACCATCGTGAACGCCTTCGACTGGCTCGAGCGCACGCAGATGTTTGCCACCGGCGGCTATGGCCCCGCGGAGTTGCTCATGGCGCCCGATGGATCGCTGGGCAAGTCGCTCGAGAACGTCCAGGCAACCTTCGAGACGGTGTGCGGTTCGTGGGCGTGCTTCAAGCTGGGCAAGTATCTGATCCGTTTCACCGGCGAAGCGAAGTACGGGGACTGGATCGAAAAGCTGCTGTACAACGGCATCGGGGCGGCCTTGCAGCTCAAACCGGACGGCGCCAATTTCTACTATTCCGATTACACGCTGGGCGGGGGGCGCAAGGGCTATCACCCGCAGAAATGGACCTGCTGCTCGGGCACTTACCCGGAGGCCATCGCCGATTACCACGACCTCATCTACTTCAAGGATCCGGGTGCGCTGTATGTGAACCTGTTCGTGTCGTCCGAAGTGGTCTGGAATCACGGCAGCAACGAAGTGACGGTGCAGCAGGAGACGTTGTACCCCGAGTCGGAGATCACGGCCCTGACGGTGCGCCCGGGCCGGCCGGAGCAGTTTGACCTGAAGTTCCGCGTGCCGCGCTGGTCCCGCGGCATCACCGCCGAGGTGAACGGCCGGCCCGTGCAGCTTGCGGCGCAGCCAGGCACCTGGGCGGCGATTCGCCGGACCTGGAATGCCGGGGACCGGGTGAAGATCCGCATCCCCATGCCGCTGGCGCTCGCGCCCATCGACCAGCAGCATCCCAGCCGCGTGGCACTGACCTGCGGTCCGGTCGTTCTGGTTCGGCAGGACAACTGGCTGCTGATTCCCGGCAAAGGCGAACCGTCCCGCTGGATCCTGCCGGAAGGCGAAGGGCTGCGGTTCCGGGTGGACGACCGGCACTGGAAACGGGCGCCGCTGGTCCCGTTCTACAAGCTGGGCTTCGGCGAGCCTTATCGCATGTACTTCATGCTCCAGAGTTGAGGACGTCGCAGGACGTCGCGTTGGGATAGGACCCGTCTCTGAGCCAAGGCACCATCAGTGTCTCGATTCCTATAACGTTAAAGAATGACCGACGCCGGCGGGACGGTCCGCGGTTTCGCCCGGTCTCGCCAGTGGGAACGCTTGCGGGCTCCGGGCGCTGCGGAGGCTGGAGGCGCGGATTACCAGTTCGGGTTCGATCAGAATCGATTCCGAGTTGTAGATCTGCTTTTCGCGGATCAACTGCAGCAAAAGCGAGGCTGCTGTGGTGCCGATCTCGATTCTTCTCTGGTCCACCGTGCTGAGCGGCACCCCCAGGAACTCGCCGTAGCGGTGATTGCCCACGCCGATCAGGCCGATTTCGGGGCCGGGATGGAGTCCCGCCTGCAGCATCGCCTGCAGGGCCCCGATCGCGATGGGATCGCTGGCCGCGAACACGGCATCCGGAGGTTCGGACAGACACAGCAGTTGCTGCATCGCTTCGTAGCCTCCGGATTCCCTGTGATACGAGGCTTCGACGATGTACTCGTCACGCAGGTCCATTCCCGCCTGACACAGCGCCTTGCTATATCCCTTGCGACGGCCGATGGCGGTGGAAATGTTCTGCGGGCCGCTCAGGTGCCCGATGCAGCGGTACCCCTGGTCGATGAGGTGCTTGGTCGCAATGTAGCCGATCCTTTCATCATCCGCGCCGACAAACTGCAGCTTGGGAAGGCGCCGGTCGATCAGGACCACGGGCACGCCCAACGCAGACAGCCGTTTGCAGAACGCGGCGGAGTTCGGCTTGTGCGCGGAGGCGATGATCAATCCTCCCACCCGCTGGGAAAGCAGCGTTCCCAGCGCGCGCTCCTCGCGGACCGCGTCCTCGTCCGTGTTGCAGAGCAGCAGGCTGTACCCCGCCGCGCTCGTCAGCATGTCGATGCCCTTCGTCACCTCGGCGAAAAACGAGCGGGAAAGGTCGGGGACCACGACCCCCAGGATGTGGGTCCGTTGCGTGACCAGGCTGCGCGCTAGGCTGTTCGGGTAGTAATTGAGCTCGCGGACCTTTTTCATCACGCGGCCGCGCGTGGCGGGGCTGATGTCCGACCGGTTCTTGAGCGCGGCGCTGACCGTCGAGATGGAGAGGTTCAGGCTCTTCGCAATATCTTTCAGCCGCGTCGCCATGAACAGTGCTTCCTCATCACCTGCTTAGTCACAATGGAGCGACCAACCCCGATTCGCACCAGGGAATCAAAGACATCGCCCGGAAAGCGCAATGGCGACTGCACACGCGCTACAAAAGACTCGCGGCCCGCGGCAAGAACAAAAACCAGATCGTCACCGCCGTGGGTCGGGAACTGCTCGGCTTTATCTGGGCGATTGGTGTGCAGACGGAACGGCAGCCACAGCACGACGCCTAAAGACCGGAGGAAGCGATGACGAGTTGGGCGGATCTTGCAGCCATCAAACGAACCGTCGGGCTGGCGCCTCTGTTGCACCGCTATCAGGTAGAACTGCGCCGGAGCGGCCGCGATCAGTATCGCGGCTGCTGTCCCATTCACCGGGGCGAGGGTCGGGAAGCGTTTCATGCCAACCTGACCAGAAACATCTTTCATTGTTTTTCCTGCGGGGCGGACGGGACCGTGCTGGACTCTGTGGCGGCCATGGAAGGATGCACCCTGCGGGAACCGGCGCCTGCAACTGCAGGGGGAAACGGCCACCTGGGGAGATCGGCTGCAGACGCCCTGCGGCGGAAGGCCACTGGTTACGAAAAAAGAACCATGCCTTCTCCGCTCGGCTTTCAGCTGCGCGGCGTTGACAGCGCGCATCCGTACCTGACGCCGCGAGGGATTGATCACCGTACTGCGGAGGAGTTCGGAGTGGGCTTCTGCGTAAGGCCGGGGCTGTTTTGCGGACGGTTGGCTATCCCCATCCACAACACGCGCGGAGAGCTGGTGGCCTCCTGTGGCCGCACGCTGGATGGAACGGAACCGCGCTACCGATTTCCGCCAGGCTTTACCAAGTCGGAGATCATGTTCAACCTCCTCCGCGCAGCCGCAGCGAGTGAGCCGACGGTGTTGGTGGTCGAAGGCTTCTTCGACTGTCTGAAGGTGCACCAGGCTGGCATTCGCTCGGTGGTGGCGCTGATGGGGGCGGCCTGGTACGAGTCGCAGCAGCCCGCCCTCGAGCAGTTTCGGCGAGTGATTCTCATGCTCGATGGTGACGCCGCCGGACGGCGCGCCGGTGCGAACATCGCCGCTCGACTGCAGCCGCGCTGTTCCGTCTGGGTGATTCAGTTGGCCGCCTACACTCAGCCGGATCAGCTGCCGGCTGAAACCACTCGACACGTTTTGGAGGTGCGCACGACAACCCCGCGGTATTGTGCGGCGCTCGGCCAAGCTCGATAACGAAGTCTCTGCTGAACGCCACAAGCACCGGTTGTGTAAAACAATTATGCGGGCTCCAGCGCAAGTGACAGAACTAGGGCAAACGGAAAGGAGAATCCTCCTCTTTTCTATGCGGTACGGCCTCCTGGCCCGATCCACGCCCTTAGTCCGAGGCAGCTCCCGACGGATCACGATTGTGCGGTTCCGACCCGCGAATATCAGAGTGATCAACCGTCGCAATCGCCTCTCCTTCTGTCATCTGGGCTGGGGCCCTCACGCCTCGTGTCGGTCCGTAGCCATGAAGCTACAAGCGTGGCCCACGTGACACTTGAGAAGGTCGGTCCATATCAGAACTATAAGGCGGCGCCACTTGGCCTGTCAACTTCGCTGCCGCGCGTGCCGTTGATACCGGCGCCGTCTTGCTATATCGTTCCAGCGGTGGTGTCAGGCTCCCGTCGCGGGCCGGAAATCGATGGTCGGTACCCCAGAGGACGCTCATGAGGCGAACCTTCTTCCTTCGTCGGTCTCTTGCTCGGGCTGGCGATGTCGCTCCCCTGCCATGCGGAAACGACGCACCACCTGCCCTACCGGGAGTATTGGGATAAAGTACCCGGCGGCTGGCTGGGGAAAGCCCCCGGACTCGCCCTGGGTGTTCCGAAAGAATACTGCGAGCCCTGGCCGCCTTCGAATTTCGAGCTTTTCGCGGAGGCCCCGGATCATTTTTCGGATCGCACCTCCGGCGACGACGTGTACGCTCCTCTGGTCCTTCAACTGGCGTTGCAGAAGTACGGCACGCGCCCCACTTATGACCAGTACATGCGGACCTGGGACCGTCACCTGTTTTCGGGCAAGATCTGGGTCTTCTGCCAGTACGCGTTGGACCACTACCGGCCGGCATCCTCCCGCCCAAGGCCGGCCCCCCGGCTATAACCATTTCTGGCACGACATGTGCTCGCAAATGATCACCGACGTCCTAGGCTGGACTGCTCTAGGACTCCTGAACACGGCCGCGGAAACGTCCGACTTTGCGGCACACATAGTGAACTGGGGTGTCGGTGCCGATGGCGGCGTATTTATCGGGGCCGTGCAGAGCGAGGCTTTCTTCACCTCCGAGATGGCGAAGTTGGTCCGCAGCGCGCGCCGCTTTGCCAGCCGGCAGCCGTTACGGCGAGATGTGGATTACCTGCTCCAACTGCGCCGCGAGCAGCCGGACTGCCGCCTGGCATCAGTGGCGGCGTGGTGGTCCTGGCGCTGCTGTACGGCCAGGGCGACTTCGGCAAGGCGTTGCGGATCGGGCAGAAATGCCGCTGCGATTCGGATGCCAGTGCCTCCACGGTCGGCGAAATCGTGGGCACCCCTTGACAAGCTTGCTCTTGAGCTGTAACGTTATAGCTGATCCGGCGTGAAGACATTGAGGTGTGCGGCGGAGCGACCGCCGCGGCGGGCCTCTCCCGGGTATCAGAGTGCCGTCAACACGGCGGTTGGCGGCGAATTGCAGCTGAGAGCAATGCTGAGGCAAGTCAATAGAGTGTTGCAACAGTCAATCCATCCACGGGGTGAGTCTGGCACTATTGGACTCCACGGCCGCGGAGTAAGAAACTGCGCAATGCCTGGGAATCCGGGGAAAGTGGCAAAGGTGGTCCCTCCGCCCCGTGAACTCTTGAGCGAGGGAATCGCAAAGCTGCAGCAGCTGGTGAAATCCGCAGAACAACAAGTAGACGCCACCGAAGTGTGTCAAGCCCCTGTGATTTCAGGCAATCTGAAGATTTTTGGGCGAATGGCGCATTGCGCGATTACCTCACTAAAAGTTAGGTTATCGCGGAATCCACCAAACCCGTCCCAACCACCGTCAATGGAGCTCGCTAAGCCCCTTCCGCGGAGCCAAATGCGCCGGCTTCAGGTCATAGAACACCGGATTAAAAGTGGTGGAGACATGAATCTCAGCAGGATACGGCGATTACTGAAAGCTTCAAGGCGGAGTTGCGATGGGAGATGATCAACGCATCCAACCAGGAGGTTTCCAATGAACAAACATCAAATTGTACGCAACGCTGCGTTCCTCGCGATGCTGTTTGCCGGCTTCTCACAGGGCGCTCCACCTGACCAGTCACGGCTGGCGGTGGGCCGAATCCAACTGCAGCTTTTCGATTACAGGGGCGTGACCCTCGACGGCGGTCCGTTGCGAAGGCAGTTCGACGAAATCCGCGATTATTATCTACGAATTCCCAATGACGACCTTCTGAAGGGCTTTCGGCAGCGCGCCGGTCTGCCCGCTCCGGGCGTCGACCTGGGTGGCTGGTACACGCGCGACTTCTTTCACATCTTCGGCCAGATCCTCTCGGGGCTGTCCCGCATGTACGCGGCGACGGGCGATCCGGCGTGCCGCGAAAAAGTCGATGTGCTCATCCGCGAGTGGGCCAAGACCATTTCGCCGGACGGCTATTTCTACTACACGAACAAGCCCAACGCGCCTCACTACACCTACGAAAAGATGGTAGGCGGGCTGGTGGACGCCTACGTCTACGCGGACAACCGGGAGGCGCTGACGCATCTCAGCCACATCACCGACTGGGCCATCAAGAACTTGACCCGCGCCCGGCCCTTCGGGTTCAACTCCCCGGAAGGCGACACCGAATGGTACACGCTGACCGAAAACCTCTACCGCGCGTATCTGGCCACCGGCGATACCAAGTACCGGGATTTCGGCGCGGTGTGGGAGTACACGCAGTATTGGGACCTGTACGCGCGCAAGGCCGATATTTTCAGCCCCTTCGGGAGCGACCAACCGTTCCGCGCTTATCATGCCTACAGTCACGTGAACACGCTTTCGGGCGCGGGCGCTGCGTACCTGGTGAAGGGCGGGCCGCATTATCTGGACACGCTGAAGAACGCGTACGACTTCCTGACAACCAACGAAATCTTTGCGACGGGAGGCTTCGGACCGAACGAGCGGCTGATGCCGCCCGAGAACAACCCCGCGACGCTTCAGCGCCTGGGTTTCCATTTCGAAACGCAGTGCGGAACCTGGGCGGTCTACAAGCTCGGCAAATACCTGCTCTCCATCACGGGCGATGCCGCATACGCCGATTGGATCGAACGAGTCACGATCAACGGCATAGGGGCCAGCATCCCGTCGGTGCCGGACGGCAACGTGTTCTATTTCTCGGATTACAACATCAACGGCGGCGCCAAGCGTTGCGCGAACGCCTGGAGTTGCTGCGCAGGCACGCGTCCGATGGCCGCCGCGGACTTCCACGACATCGTTTATCTCAAGGACGCGGACAATCTGTACGTCGCCCTCTTCACGGACGCGAGCGTGAACTGGACCCACCAGGGCGCGAAGGTAAAGCTCTCACAGCGCACCCGCTTCCCGGAAGAAGACCGGACCGAGTTCATCGTTTCGGCCGAGCGGCCGACGACGTTCGGGCTGAAGGTGCGCGTACCGGGCTGGCTCGCCGGCCCGATGCAAGCCTCCCTGAACGGATCTCCCATAAGACTGGCCGCCGATGACAGACACTGGGCCTCCATCTCCAGGGAGTGGCGCAATGGAGACCGGCTGAGCATCACCTTGCCGGCGAAGTTCTGGCTGAGCTCCCCGCGGGGGTCCGGGGCATATCCCGCCGCTGTCATGCGGGGACCCGTCACCCTGGCATTTCGTTCGGATAACGGAAATCCATCGAAAAAGGTCGCTTTCGACGCGCTGGACCGCAACTTCGTGCCAAGCCCGGGCGAGCCGCTGGCGTTTCATTTGCACGAGGATCCATCCGTGCTCGTGCGGCCGTTCTATGAGTTCAAACAGGGAGAGAACTACTTTATGTATCTCCACCCGCGACTCGACGAGTGGTTGAAGCCATGGAGATTCACGACCGGCAAGGACTGGGAATCAACGCCGTGGTACTACACCGCGAACAAGGTCGGAGCCAGCACCGAGTACGCATTCGAGGGCACGGGAATTCGCTGGCATGGGTTCCGGTTTCAGGATGGCGGCACGGCGGAAGTCACTATCGATGGCAAGGCCGTAGGAGTTGTCGACCAATACGGTGCCGCACAGCTGCCGGCGTTGCCGCCGGTTGGCCCCGCGCTGCCGTTCGACTGGGCGTACAAGGGACTGGCCGCCGGCAAGCACACGTTGAAGATCCAGACCCTTTCCGAGAAGAACGAAGCTTCGAAGGGGCACCGGATCACGATCGCCGGCTTCGAGCCGGTCGAGAACTAAGTGGAGGCACGCATGCAAAGCAGACGCCAGTTTGCCAAGTCGCTCGCCATCGTTTCCGGCGCGGCGGGGTTGCTACGGGGCAGCCCCACCCGCGAGGAGCAGGCAGGGCGCAACGTGTTGGAATCGTTCAACTATTCCGGCGTACGGTTGCTTGACGGCGCACTCAGGAAGCAGTTTCTGGCCGCTCGGGAGGTCTTCTTCAATATTCCGAATGACGATCTGTTGAAAGGCTTTCGGGCGCGCGCGGGAACGCCAGATCCGGGTCACGACATGATCGGCTGGTATGCCGGAGATCGGAGCGTACATTATCCGAGCCGCTGGTGTTATGGCGATTTCTACAACGCATTCGGGCAGTATCTCAGCGGGATGGCCCGCATTTCAAAAGCCGGGCAGGACTCCGAGTTGCTGGCGAAAGCCACGCGGCTGATGCGGGAGTGGGGCAAGACGGTCGAGCAGGACGGATTCTTCTACTACTCCCGAAACCCGCACACGCCGCACTATGTCTACGAAAAGACGATCTGTGGCCTGGTGGATCTCTACGAGTACGGCGGCGTGCGCGATGCACTTCCTCTGCTCGATAAGATCACCGATTGGGCCACCCGAAATCTTGATCGCAGCAGGAGGCTGCCGCTCCAGGGGGTAAACTGGAACGCCAATGGACAAGAGTGGTACACACTGCCCGAAAATCTGTACCGCGCCTACCAGCTTACCGGTGAGTTGAAATACAAGACGTTCGGCGATGTGTGGCGATACCCGCATTACTGGGGTATGTTCGGGGGCGACAAGACGCCGGGGCCATATTATTATCACGCTTACAGTCACGTGAACACCCTGAACAGCGCCGCCATGACGTATGTCGTTACCGGCGCCCCCGAGTATCTCAACACGATCGTGAAAGCCTATGATTGGCTGGAGAAGACGCAGATGTATGCGACGGGCGGTTTCGGGCCGGGAGAAGAAATCATGCCGCCGGACGGCTCGCTCGGCAGGTCTCTGGAAACCGAGCCGCGAACCTTCGAGACCGTGTGCGGGTCGTGGGCCGGATTCAAGCTGGGCCGCTACCTGATCCAGCTTACCGGGCAGGCTCGGTACGGCGACTGGATGGAAAGGCTGCTGTACAACGGAATCGGCGCGGCGCTGTGGCTTCAGCAGGATGGAACCAATTTCTACTATTCCGACTACAGCCTCGGCGGTGGCCGCAAACTGTATCATCGCGAATGGAAGTGGACGTGTTGCTCCGGCACCTATCCGCAGGCCATCGCGGATTACCACAACATCATCTACTTCCGGGACGCCAAGAGTATCTATGTGAATTTGTACGTGCCGTCCGAAGTCACCTGGAACCGGGATGGCGACGAGATCCGGATCACGCAAGAGACGCGGTATCCGGAGACCGACACCACCACCCTTGTCGTGCGGCCGAAAAAGGCGCTGGCGTTCGATCTGAAATTCAGAGTGCCCGCATGGTCGCAAGGCACGAGGGTCGAGGTGAACGGCGCGCCTCTGAATATACCCACGCAGCCCGGCAGTTGGGCTTCCGTCAGCCGCACCTGGAATCCCGGCGACCGCCTCACGATCCGCATTCCGATGCGGCTGGCGTTCGCGCCGATCGATGCGCAGCATCCCCGGCGCGCCGCGCTGCGGTACGGACCGGTTGTGCTGGTTCGGCGGCATGCATCGGACCTGATCGTATCTGGAAACCAGCCCTCCGGCTGGCTGCGCCCGAGCAACGAGGCCCTGGAGTTCCAGGCGGAAAAGCAGCCTCGGGAAGGGTTTGTGCCATTCTGTAAGATCGGCCAGGGCGAGTCGTATAACATGTACTTCGACCTGGTGTCCTAATGAACATTCTCTGTGTTGGCGATGCGATGATTCCACCGGACTCGTTTGGTCTGGCATGTGGAGAAATCCTCAAGGATTACGCACCGGAAGTGAAGCTCACGGTCTGGCTCCGTACCACCGACAAGACGTACCTTCAAAACGAGCGCATCAAGGTGGAAAAGGGAGGGCCGTCAGCTGTCCCAGTGCCCGAGAACGTCCGCGAGTTGATCGCGGATCGCGAACTGCTGCTCGTCGATTACTGCCCGGTGTCGGGGCAACTGATGGACGCCGCCCCGAAGCTGAAGCTGATCGGCATCACCCGCGGCGGAGTGGAGAACATCGACGTCGCCGGGGCCACCAAACGGGGCATCCCGGTGGTGAAGATCAGCGGCAGGAATGCGCAGGCGGTCTCCGATTTCGCCATCGGCTTGATGCTGGCCGAAATGCGAAACATCGCCCGCTCGCATGCGGGCCTGCTGGCGGGCAAATGGCGCAAGGAGTTTGTCAATGTAGCTTGGCTGTTGCAGACTACCGGCAAAACGGTCGGCTTGGTCGGCCTAGGTAAAGTGGGCGCTCTGGTGGCCCGCAAGCTGAGCGGCTTCGAGATGAAGATCCAGGCTTACGATCCGTACGTAAGCCCCGACCAGGTCCGGGGGCTGAACGTCGATCTCGTGGATCTCGATCACTTAATGGCGACATCGGACATCGTCAGCATCCATGCCCGGTTGACTTCAGCCAGCCGGGGCCTGATCGGTGCAAAACAGATCGCCTTGATGAAACCGACGGCCATCCTGGTTAACACCGCGCGCGCGGGCTTGATCGACGAGCAGGCGCTGTTGGCGGCGCTCCAGAACAAAACAATTGGAGGGGCGGCCCTGGACGTCTTCAGCGTCGAGCCTTTGCCGGCCGATTATCCATTCCTGAAGCTCGATAACGTCACCCTGACCTCTCACCTCGCCGGCACCACGGTGGATGCGCTGAGGCGCTCGCCATATCTCTTATGCGAAGAGATCCGGCAGTTCCTGGGTACGGGGCATTCGAGCGAGGTGGTGAACCCCGCGGTGCTGACGCGGGAAACGCATGGCGGCATGTAGATCCGCGGATCACATTCTAGCCCTTGACGTCGGGACCTCGTCGACCAAGGCTGTGGTCTTCGATCCCCAGGGCCGCCGGTGCGCATTTGCCCGCGTGGCCTATCGCAACGACATCGACGCTTCCGGAAAATGTGAGCAGAATCCGGCCCGGTGGTGGCAGGCTGTCAAAACGTCGGTTCTCTCGATCGTCCCCCAGATCGAACCCGAGAAAATCCGAGCGATTGCGATCACTACCCTTCGCGCGGCCGTACTGGCCGTGGACTTGGATGGCAAGCCGCTCGCGCCGGCCGTTCTCGCCCACGATCTCCGTGCAGCGGGCAAGGAACAGGAGTTATTGGAGCGGTTCGGCGATCGGGTCTACCGCAAGACCGGGCTGCGCTGCAGCGACTATTTCTCCTTGCCGCGCATGCTCTGGCTGCGCGCCCGCATCCCCGAAGCCGGAGGTTCCACGAGATGGCTGGGGGCTCAAGACTACCTCGTACACAAACTGTGCGAAGAGTACGTCACCGATTTCTCCCAGGCTGGCCGGACCCTGCTGCTAAACGCCGCCGATCTGCGGTGGGATCCGGAGCTGCTTGACTATGCGCGGATCGACGCTGCCAGCCTGCCTCGGCCTGTACCTGCAGGAACAGTTGTGGGCAAGGTACGGCCACGCGTGGCCTCCAAGTTGGGAATACCGGCTTTGGACGTTGTGCTGGGCGGCGGCGATCAGGCCTGCGCGTCGCTGGGTTTGGCCGGCATCCGGAACGATATCGTGACGGCGAACCACGGAAGCGGATGTTTCGTGTTGACTGCCCGTATGGAGCCAGTCCTCGATCCCCAGCAGCGGTTCCTCTGCAGCCCGCATGCATGGGCAGGCCACTGGGCGTGTGAAGCCGCCATGTTGTCCACAGGCAGACAGCTTGAAGAATGGAAGCGCCTCGTTGGCATATCCGAGCACGATTTGCGCGACCTGGACCGATTGAGCCCGCCCGGCAGCCACGGCGTCATCTGCGTCCCGCACATGGCTGGCGCCACGGCCCCGTATTGGAGGCGCGATGCACGCGGGGCTTTTCTGGGCTTACGAATCGGGCAGTCCAAGCAGGACATTCTTCGCGCGCTGGTCGAGGGACTCCTGTTCGATCTGGCGGAGAACCTGGACATCATCGGACAGCCGAGCGAATTGCGTGTGGCCGGTAGGCTTGCTCAGGTCGACGCCATCAATCAAATGCAGGCGGACATCTGTGGTCTGCCCGTCGTGCGTGCCACGGAAACGGGCGCCACGGCGCTCGGTGCGGCTATTGTGGGCGCCGCTGCCACCGGAGTACACCCGGACATCCAGTCGGCATCGGCGGCGATGGTACAGCTCGATGAAGCCTCGCGGCGATTGCCGGACCCGCAAGTCCACCTATTCTACAGCGAAGCCCGCAGGCGCTACGAGCGGCTGGTCCGCCTGGTGCACGACCAAACCACTGTGGCTATCGAAGACTCTATTCGGGACGGGCGTAACCGTTACTTTTAAGAAGGTGAACAACAATGGAACGTCGGGCTTTTCTCCGCATGATGGCCGCCGGCGCAATCGCGGCCGGCTTGCCACGCTTTCGTGCCGCGGCGCCGAAACGGCCCAATATCGTCCTGATTCTTGCCGACGACATGGGGTTTTCGGACCTGGGCTGCTACGGCTCCGAGATCTCCACGCCCAACCTCGATCAGCTCGCACAACGGGGCGTGCGTTTCACGCAGTTCTACAACAACGCACGCTGCTGCCCCAGCCGCACTTCGATTCTCACCGGCCTCTACGCGCACCAGGCCGGTGTGGGCGGCATGACCGGCGGTGACGGGGGCGTGCCCGGTTACCGCGGCGACCTGAACCCGCAATGTGTCACCATCGCGCAGGTGCTGCGCGGCGCCGGCTATCGCACCGCGATGGTCGGCAAGTGGCATGTCACCTACGACTTCCCGAAGTACTACGAGGACAGGCACAATTGGCCGCTCCAGCGCGGCTTCGAGCGGTACTTCGGCACAATCGCGGGCGCGGGCAGCTACTACGACCCGTATTTCCTGGTCCGCGACAACGAGCACGTCCAGGCGGACCGCAGAAGTTTCTATTACACGGACGCCATCGCCGACAACGCCGCCGCGTTTCTCGGCGAGTGCGCAGGGAAAGGCAAGCCGTTCTTTCTGTATGCCGCATTCACCGCCCCGCACTGGCCGTTGCACGCCCTCGCCGACGACATCGAGAAGTATAAGAACCGATACCTGAAAGGTTGGGACGCCCTTCGCGATGAGCGCCACCGGCAGATGATCGAGATGAGCATCGTGGACGGCAAGTGGCCGCTGTCGCCTCGGGACCCGCGCGTCCCGGCGTGGAAGGACGCCCCAGACAGGGAGTGGCAAGCTCGCCGCATGGCTGTTTACGCGGCGCAAGTTGACCACCTGGATCGCGGCGTCGGCAAGATTCTCACCAAGCTCAAGGAAACCGGCGTCGAGCGGGACACGCTGGTGCTCTTTCTTTCCGACAACGGCGGCTGTGCCGAAGAGCTCACGCCGCAGTGGAAGCTGGCTTACATTCCGTCCAAGACCCGGGACGGCCGGCCGGTACGCCTCGGCAACAACCCATCCGTGATGCCGGGACCGGAAGACACCTACCAGAGCTGCGGACTGCCCTGGGCTAACGCCAGCAACACGCCGCTTCGGCTCTACAAGCACTATTGTCATGAAGGAGGCATCTCGACGCCGCTGATCGCCGCCGGCGCGGGGCTGATCCAGAAGCCCGGAAGTATCACCAACCAACTCGGGCACATCATCGACCTCATGGCCACGTGCGTAGACGTGGCCGGCACGAAATATCCGTCGGTCTATGACGGCAACAACATCCTGCCGCTCGAAGGCACGAGTCTGCTTCCCGTATTCCAGGGACGCTGGCGCCAGCCACATGATGCGATCTACTGGGAGCACGAAGGCAACCGCGCGATCCGCCAGGGCAAATGGAAACTGGTGATGCAGCACCAGGAAAACGAAGCCTGGGAACTGTACGATGTCGAAGCGGACCGCACGGAACTGCACAACCTCGCGCCCACGATGCCCGAGAAAGCCAAGGAGATGGCAGCCATGTGGCAAACGTGGGCGGAGCGCTGCCATGTGTTCCCCAAGCCCAAAGGTTTCAAATAGCTATAATGGCTACAATGTTGCAGCATATGGAGCAAAACCATGCAAGACACTCGCAGCCGGCGTGATTTCGTGAAAACGGGCCTGGGCATGGCGCTTCTGGCGGCGCAACCTGCCCCGGCGAAACCCTCCCTGGCGAAAAGTCTGTTGGAACCGTTCAACTACACGGGTGTACGTCTCAAAGACGGCATGCTCCGCAGCCAGTTTCGGTACGCCCGCAACTTGTACATGAACATCCCCGACGACTCGTTCCTGCTGGGGTTCCGCAAGCGCGCCGGGCTGCCTGCTCCAGGGAAACCACTGGTCGGCTGGTACGATGGCGACCCCAGCCGGCAGGACCGCTTTGCTGTCGGTGACGTCTACAACACCTTCGGCCAGTACCTCAGCGGCATGGCGCGCATCGCGAAAGCCAACGAGGATGCGGGCCTCCGCGACAAGGCAAACCACCTCATGGACGAGTGGGCCAAGACCATCGAGCCCGACGGCTACTTCTACTATTCACGGCATCCCCATACCCCTCACTACATCTACGAAAAGATGACATGCGGGCTGGTGGACCTGTACGAATACGGCGGCGCGCGCAATGCCATGAGTCACCTGGAGCGCATCACCGACTGGGCCGCGCGCAACCTGGATCGCAGCCGCAGGACTCCGCTCGACGGCTGCAACCGCAGCGCCGACGGGCAGGAATGGTACACACTCTGCGAAAACGTGTACCGCGCTTACCAACTCAGCGGCGACGAGCGTTTCAAGACTTTCGGCGACCTCTGGCGCTACCCGGCTTATTGGGGCATCTTCGACGGCAAGAGCGACCTGCAGCCTTGGGGCTTTCATGCCTACAGCAATGTCAACACCCTCAGCAGTGCCGCCATGACCTACGCTGTCACCGGTGACCCGCAATACCTGCGGACGATCGTCAAGGCTTTCGACTGGCTGGAACAGACGCAGTTGTTCGCCACCGGCGGATTCGGCCCGGGCGAGAACATCATGCGGCCTGATGGATCGCTCGGCAAGTCCCTGGAAACCAATAACGAGACCTTCGAAACTGTGTGCGGTTCCTGGGCGTGCTTTAAGCTATCGCGATATCTCATGATGTTTACCGGCGAGGCGAAGTACGGAGACTGGATCGAGAGACTGGTTTACAACGGCATCGGAGCCGCCTTGCCCATTCAGCCCGACGGCACCAACTTCTACTACTCCGATTACCAGCTTGGCGGCGGACGGAAAATCTACCATCCGCAGTGGAAATGGAGTTGCTGTTCGGGAACCTATCCGCAGGCCATTGCCGATTATCACAACATAATCTATTTCCGGGACGCAGAAGGGCTCTACGTGAATCTTTATGTCCCATCGGAGTTGGATTGGGCGCACAATGGGGAAGCCGTCCGGGTCGTGCAGGAAACCAGTTACCCCGAATCCGAGACCACCACGCTCACCATTCAGCCGCCGCGGCCAACGGAATTCGCGCTGCGCTTCCGTGTCCCGCATTGGTGCGAGGGAGCCACCGCTTCCGTCAACGGCACTCCGCAACAGATCGCCTGCAAACCGAGGACGTGGGGCAGCATTCGCCGCACCTGGCAGCCCGGCGACCGGGTCGCCCTGCGTTTCCCGATGCGGCTCGTCTTTGCCCCGGTAGACAAGCAACACCCGAATCGCGTGGCTCTGACGTACGGTCCGGTGGTTCTGGTGCGCAAGGACAACTGGTTGCTCGTCCCCGGCAAAGGCGATCTGCCAGACTGGATCGTGCGGGACGGCGAAGGCCTGCAGTTCCGGATGAAGAGCCAGCGTTCGCAGCCGGGGCCGTTCGTGCCGTTCTACGAACTCGGGCGCAACGAGCCGTACCATATGTATTTCGACCTCCAGGTCTGAGGGAGAAGCGTAGCCGCTACAGCTCGGCCGCGCAGCGTTGGAGCGATCGCATGATGATGGAGAAGGAGATGGCGCCGGGATCGGGGTGGCCGAGCGTGCGTTCACCCAGGCGGCTGGCCCGGCCCACGCGACAGACCAGGTTCGCGGTGTGCTGTGCGGCGCTCTCCGCAGCCGACGCCGCTTGTGCCAGCGCCTCGCCCAGGTCCTGTTGCTGCCCGGCAGCCGCCGCGGCGGCCTCGTGGGCAGCATGCACGGCGTCCAGGATCGTTTTATCGCCGGGTTTTGCCTTCCCGGCCTGAGCGATGGCCGTCTCCATCAAAGCCAGCATCCGGCTCAATTCGGGCGTGCCCAGTTCTTGAGCATCCCGCAAACCGGTCCCGGCGGATATCAGCATTCTTCCGAGAATGATGCCGATCGCCCCGCCGGTGGCGCCCATGAAGGCCTTTCCGGCCTCCGTGAGGAGTTCGCGAAAGCCTGCCGGGCTGCCGAGTTCGCCGAGCCGCTCCTTGATCGCCTCAAAGCCGAGGCGCATGGTGATGCCGTGATCTCCATCGCCCAGCGCCGCATCGAGCGCGTTGAGGCGGGGTTCTTCCCGGATGATCTCATCCGCCACGAAGAGCAGGGCGCGCCGCAGATCGGCGGTGTTGAGTCTGGCTGTCGTCATCCTTGCACCTGAACCAGTGCCGGCGAATCCGCCGGCGCCAGCAACAACCGTTTCAACAGCGGCGTGAGCCGCAGCAGGGTGATGGAGCAGCCGGCCATCTCGAGCGAGGTCGCGTAGTTGCCGACGTAGGAGCGGCAGATGGAGACGCCGGCACCGCAGAGCAGGCGGTGGGCGGCGCGGAAAACGATCAGAAGTTCCGCGAGCGGAGTGGCGCCCAGGCCGTTGACGAGCACGCCCACCTCGGTGCCGCGCGGCATCGGCAGGTCCTCCAGAATGCAAGAGACCATCTGCTCGACAGTCTGGCTCGCCGGGAGCATCGGCCCGCGGCGGATTCCGGGCTCTCCGTGCAGCCCCATGCCGAGTTCCATGTCCTGCTCGGAGATTTCGAAGATCGGCCGTCCGGAGGCCGGAATGATGCAGGAGGAGAACGCGATGCCCATGCTGCGAGTGTTGTCGTTGGCCTCCTCGGCCGCGGCTGTGACCTCGTCCAGGGTCGCTCCCTCCTCGGCGCGCGCGGCGGCGGCCTTGATCACGAATAGGTCGCCGGCGATGCCGCGCCGTTCCGTCCGGCGCTCGAGCGGGGCCGAGGCGACGTCGTCGGAAATGCGCACGGTGGCCACGCGGATTCCATCGGCCTCGAGCATCTCGGCGGCCATGTCGAAGTTCAGGACATCGCCGGAATAGTTGCCGTAGAGGAATAGGACTCCGGCGCCGCCGTGGATGGCCTTGGCGGTGGCCACGATCGGATCCGGTGGCGGGGAAGCGAAAATGTTGCCCGCCACGCTGCCATCGGCGATCCCGCGGCCCACGAAGCCGGCAAACATCGGTTCGTGCCCGCTGCCGCCGCCGGTGAGCACCGCTACCTTGCCTTGTACCGGCGCATCCCGCCGCACGACGGCCTGCCAGCCTGCGAGCTGCCGGAGGTACTGCGGGTAAGCGAGGGCCAACCCTTCGATCGTCTCCCGGGCCACTTGATTGGGATCATTGATCAGTTTCTTCATGCGGTTCTCTTTCGACTAGAAGGTTACAGTTATCCAGGGGCCATGTCAAGGTACTTGGCGGAACTGCCGTCGCGCCGTCATTCGTGCGCCTCCATAGTGGCCACCGTGACCAAGTGTCCCTTCGACGCCTCGTTTTTCGTTGCAAGGGTTCGGACCTTGAGAGTATGGCTGCCCAGAGCGAGTCCCCGGTGCTCCCACTCAAACGGCAAGGCGGAACCAATCGGCGGCAAGGCGGGCATGTGCGCCGGACCGTATTGGTCTATCGTGTCGATCACCTGGCCATCGATGCTGACCTCGGCCTGCCCTCCGTTCTCAAAGCGGTAGCCGGTCCAGCGGATCGAGTTGCCATCGAACGCATACTCGATCGTGCTGTCAACGGCGTTCGTGAAGGAGAACCAGGGGGTATTGATCAGGGTGGGCTTCCCGGTCACACGGTACGGACGGGACCATCGCTCGAGATCCGGACGAAGGTACATGAAATACTGTTCGCCTTCCTTGTACTCATAGAACGGCCGTGCTAGGACATCCCCAGCGCCCACGAGATGGTAATTGAGCGGCTGGCTGGGATTCGGCTCGAAATTGGACTTGATGTCTTGAAAGTTGAACTTGGCGGAGGGATTCCCCGTCGGCGAACGAAATGCGAAAGTGACCGGGCCCCGCATCACCGCAGCAGGGGCAGTCTTCGATCCTGGCAATTGGGATAGCCAGAACCCGCCGGGCAGCGTGACCTCCACCTGATCTCCATCTTGCCAAGTACGGGAGATGCCGGCCCAGTGCTGCGGATCGGGGCGCAGGTTGGCCGGCTTTCCATTTACCGTGGCTTGCATGGGACTGGCGAGCCAGCCGGGAATACGCAGTTTCAGTTCGAAAGCGGCCGGGTGATCCAGAGAGAGGCGAAATTCAGTGCGGTCCTGCTCGGGGAAGCGGGTGCGCTGCACCAGCCGCATCGTCACCCCGTTGCGGGTCCAGGTGACCGAGGAGGGGGTGAAGACGGCGACGTAGAGGTTCGTATCATCGTGGTAATAAAGCTGGTCATGGAAGTCCGCGGCATCCATCGGGCGCGTGCCGGCGCAGCAGCTCCACGGATTGTGGTTGCTCTTGGAAGCCCCGTTCAGGTTGTAGTCCGAGAAATAAAAGACGGAGCCATTCGGCGACATCGGAATGCTCGCGCCGATACCGTTGATCATAACGCGTTCCACCCAGTCCGCATAGTGCGCGTCGCCGGTAATGGACACCAGGTACTTGCCCAGTTTGAAGACCGCCCAGGTGCCGCATTGCGTTTCGAAATGGAAGCCCAGCCGCAACAGCGTGGGAGTGTTGTTCCCCACGGGCATCAACCGCTCATTGGGACCAAAGCCTCCGGTGGCGAAGGTATCCTCGTTCAGCAGGAAATCGTAGGCGTTTTTCAGGGTGTCCAGGTAATGAGACTGGCCGCTGACCAGGTACGCGGCGCCCGCGCCGGAGAGAGTGTTGACGTGGCTGTAGGCATGATACGCCCGAAAAGGATTCTCGCCGAACGGCGAAAAGATGTCCAGTTTCCTGGCGTAGAGGTCCCAGTACTGCGTGTATTCCCAGACGGCACCGAACTCCCGGTACTTGCGATCACCGCTGGCCAGGTACGCGCGATAGAGGTTCTCCGTCAGGGTATACCACTCGGTGTTTCCCTGCGGCGAATTGAAGCCGTACGGCCGTTCGCGGGTCAAGTTCTTGATGGCCCACTCCGTGATCCGATCGAGATACTGGAGCGCGTCGCGGTTGCCGCCGTACACGTAGGCGTCCACCAGGCCGCCGACCATTTTCTCGTAGGTGTAGTGCGGCGCATTCGGCTTGTTGGTGTAGTAGAAATAGCCATCGGGACCGATCGTCTTGGCCCATTCCGAGAGGAGCGTATTCAGTTTTTCGCGGCAGGCAGGATCACCGGTTGCGGCGTACATGCGCGACAAGCCCGAGAGGATCTGCCCGAAGATGTGAAAGAAATCGCGCGTGTACCAGCCGCCCAGGTCCGCGCCCGGTGCCGGCAGGCCGGCCCGCAAGCGGAAACCCTTGAGCAGGTCATCGTTGGGAATCCGCAGGTAGTAATCGCGGATCTCGTCAAACTGCCGGCGGAGCGGTCCGCCGTCGAGAGTGACGCCTTTATAGTCAAAAGGGCGGATGTGCCGCTGGCCCACGATGAGGCGCTGCCAGTCCGGCGAGGCCTGGGAGGTCGGGTTCTCATTGGCGGGAGCCGCGTCAAGCCGGCAAGCGGCGGGGCCGACGCTCAAGAATGCAAAGGCAAACAACAGTAATGATCGCATGGCTCTCCAATCCGGTACGCTCGTGAGCCGCCCCGGCGACGGACCGCCGGGCTCAACTCAGGTGACCCCAGTATAAGCCCAGGCACTGGAGCCACACGGGAAAGTCCACTCTTCTCTTGACACTGGCTACAAAAAGCGGACACTAAGGGTGAGGTCCGTTGGCCGGTTTTCAGGTGACCATCGTTGGCCGGTTTTGAGGTGATCACCGAGGTCCGCACGCGTGCAGGAATCCCCGGGGCAGACCGGGCCGCGGCGCTCGCCACGGCTCCGCCCACGGCCGTTTTCACGAGTTCACGACGAGAATGTCCGATTTTCATGCAGATCTCCCGAACGTTGCCGGCTGATGGCTTCCGCGCAATTGGCGATCAGCCGCGCGAAACCTTCGGCCTGCCATGCCGCCCGTCCGACAAAGAGCCCATCGGTGCGGCCCCCCAGCAGCAGCTCCGCGGCATTCTCCGGGTTGACGGTGCCGCCGTACAGCACCGGCACCAGCGCGGCTTCCGCGCCGAGAATGTCCTCCAGCAGGTCGCGGATATGCGCGCTCATTACACGAACATCCGCCGGCGATGCCGGTGTGCCCTCTTCCCCGATTGCCCAGACCGGCTCGTAGGCCACTATCAGTCTGGCCGCGCATTCCGGCGGAACCCCGCTGAGAGCCACCCTGAGTTGCCGCACGATCACCTCCTTTTCGACGCCGAATTCCCTGTCCGAGGACTGTTCTCCGAAACACACCAGAGACCGAAGGCCGTGGCGCAAGGCCGTGTGTACCTTGCGCTGGACGCTTTCGTCGGTCTCGTTGAAGTGCTGGCGGCGCTCGGCGTGGCCCAACTCCACCAGGTCCACACCGAGTTCCTGGAGCATGGGGGCGGAGATTTCTCCGGTAAAGGCGCCCCACTCGGCCCAATGCATGTTTTGGGCGCCCACCCAGAATTTGCCGGCGCTGGCCCGCTTGACTGCTTCGATCGCGGTGAACGGAGGAACCACGAACAGTTGCATCTCTGCGAGCCCGTCGATGCCGGCGAGCAGTTCCAGCAGCCGCTGCACGTACTCCACGGCCTCCTGCGCCGTCTTCTTCATCTTCCAGCCGGCGCCCAGGAAGATGCGGGGCCCATTCATGACAGCCTCGCCTCTTGCCGCTCCAGCTTCTCCAGTTCCCGCATGCGTGCTACTTTCGGCCCGGAGCGGCCCGCTTCGAATTCGGACTGAATCCAGGCGGACAGGATAGTCTTGGCCAGCTCCGGCCCGATCACCCGCGCTCCCATGGTGATGATCTGGGCGTCATTGCTTTTCCGCAGGCGTTCGGCCGAGTAGACGTCGTGGCAGACGCCGGCATAAACTCCCGCAACTTTGTTCGCGATCATGCACATACCCAGGCCGGTGCCGCAAATCAGGACACCGCGCTCGAATTCCTTCTGCGCCACGCGCCGGGCCAGGTTGTATCCGATGTCGGGATAATCCGTCTTCCGGGAGCCCAGCAGGTTCAGGTCCTCCACTTGCGCTCCGAGGGACCGCAGGTGCTCAACCACCACGCGCTTCAGTTCGATTCCGGTATCATCGCTGTCGACAGCCACTCGCATAACTCACCTCTCCGTACGCGATTTCGGGAATATGGCGACGTACTCAGCAACCTTGCGCGGGCTGGTGGTGGTAGACCTCCCATCCCTTGTAATTCTTCAGCGCCTCGACAACCGCGCGGCCGTAACTGCTCAGATTCACGGACACGTGATGTTCGTATCCGTTCTTGCACACGTATTGCAGCAGATCCTGGAGCCCGGGGACTCTGACGACGCCGTAGCCACCAAAGCTCTTGATCGGGTCAGGCGTCATTTCGCCTTCGCCGACGTACGCGCGCATCCGGCCGTGCAGGTCATCGGTGGAGGCCCGGCAATAGGTCATCGGCCCGCTCTTCAATCTCCCCGCGACCGTTCCGAACGAGTTCTCCTTCCCCATGGACGTGCCGATGATCTCGTTGAACTCCATCCGGATGTCTTCAAAGAAGTGCTCCGGCAGATTCGAGCAATGGAAGATGACGGCCTTGTCGGGGTCGTCACCGTAGTTATTGTTCCAATCGACGATCGCGCTGGGCATCCCCGAGGCCAGTTGGAGGATGTACATTCCGATCATCCCGATCATGTCTGTCTCGCAGGCGCTGGGCATCAGGTTGTCGGACATCATGCTCATCAACGTGCAGGGCATGATGCCGAAGAACTCCTGCATGGCCGTCCAGCACTGCACGGATGATCCGGCCAGGACGTTCGCCTGCATCCAGCCATCCACCACCACGGAGAACTTGGCCATTTTCGTCAGCGCGTCGGCGGGGATGCCGTCGGTCGGGACGTAGCTTCGCACGGCTGCCAGTTTGGCCTGCACCCCGGCGTCGCTGTCCTGCAAGCGCTGGATGCGGCCCATCACCTCGGAAAGGTCGATCGTCTCGACGGTGATGCCGGCGTGCTCCATCAGCTTCTCGCTGAACCGCACGGTGTTGAAGGCCGCAGGTCGCGCCCCGATCACGCCGACTCGGACATTCTTGAGCCCCTTCACGATGCGGCAGGTGCCGGCGAAGGAGTCGAGATCCGCGCGGAAGGAATCACTCGAGGGCGAAACTGTGTGCTGCCTGGTCAACGAGAAGCGAATGCCGTACTGCCACAGGTTGTTGGTGACCGAGATTTTCCCGCAGAAACTGTCGCGGCGCCCGCCCATGAGCATTTTGCCGGGATCGTCGGGGAAGGCGTGCACCAGCACGGGCACGTCCAGCCCCGACATACGGATTGCGTTCGCCACGCCGCGCTCGTCTCCGAAATTCGGGAGGGTCACGATCACGCCGTCGATTTCTTCGCCGTGTCTCTTGAAGAGATCGGCGCAGCGCTGGGCATCAGCCAGCGTTTCCACCGCGCCAAATTTGGTGTCTTCGGGCGTCAGGCAGACCGCGCCGTATCCGCCGGCTTCGAGAACGCGCAGTATCTCGTCCCGGCCGTCGCGCGCCAGAATGTCGGGAAAGAAACCGCGGTTGCCTACGATGACGCCCAAGGTGGTCTTCTGGTCTTGCTTGTTCATAAAAGCCCCATTGCAGCTAGGCGGTTCGAAAACTGACCGCCAGCAGCACCAGACCCGCTGTGTAGAGCAGGAACATCAGTCCCAGCAGGGCGCCGCTTTTGGCCGGTGCTCCCTTGAACTCGCGCCATACAAAAACCCCCCACAACGCGGCCACTAGCGGGTTCGATTGCCCGATGGCATAGGCCAGGGCGGTCCCCACCATGGCCATGGGCACGAAGGTGAAGGTAGTGCCAAGCCCCCAGATAAATCCGCCCAGCAGGCCGGCGGCATGTTCTCCCGCGGTGCCGCGGCGGTAATCGGCCGCGCCGAGAGGCGGCCCCTCCACCGGGCGCCGCATGAAATAGAGGTTCACGGGCAAGGTGCTGATCAGCGCACCCAGCGTAAACAGGACCTCCACGCCGTAGGGCGCCAGCGGCCGGGGGGTCGAGTATGATTTGGCCAGCAAAGGGCCGAAGGCGCTGAACAGAACCCCGGAAAGAAGGCAGACCCAGAGCCCAACGCCGGAAACCTTGGGCCGCGTCGCGGCGGCGGCACGGTACGCCAGCGAGTTCACGATGACCGCCCCCAGCACCAGGGCCACGCCGGAGAACAGCAGGGTCGCGTCGCCGCTGGGATTGACGATGTAGCTGCCGATGACGCCTACCACCAGGGCGAGGCCGATGGAAACCGGAAACGCCACGGCCAGGCCGACCAGTGCCACCCCCGCCACCAGCAGGATATTTCCGCAATTCCACAGGACGCCACCGGCCAAGGCGTAGGTCCAGGCAGCACCGTCCGCCGAGAGCAGGTTCTTCCAGAACGTTGCAGGTCCGAAGAACGTGCCCATCGTCAGCCCCACCAGGACGGCGGTGAGAAAAATCCCGAGGGCGTAGTCCCAATAGAACAGTTCGAAGCGCCATTTCCGAGTCAGCTTATAGGTGTTCGGCCAGGAGCCCCAGAAGAACATGCCTAGCAGCATCATCACGAGGGCGACGGAATAAGAACTCGGAATGAACATCACTTCTCCTCTCGAGCCGCCCACAGGCCACGTGCACGCGTGGTGGCTCCGCAACACCCGGCGGCGGCCGCTGGAGCCTTGGGTATCTGTCTATAACGTTACAGATAAAATATTAGGGATTCGCGTCTCGCTTGTCAAGTCCTTTTGTGCAGCTCCTTTTGTGCAGGTCGTGCAGGTCCGGCGGTTGGACGCCGCGTGAGCGGCTACACCGCCCCCGCCGGATCATTCCGCAGCGGTGAAGCACCGCGATCAGACAGAGGCGGGCCGGTCGAATCGCAGCGGAACGCTCGTGCCGCTCTGCCTGCTGATTGACAGGCCGCGCGCCGTCCCTGTGACCTTTATAAGCGTTCTTGTAGAAAGAGTGTTCGAACTGGGCAGATACCTCGTGCCGTTTACTGGAGATGCGAAGTATGCGGACTGGATTGAACGCGTTCTGATTGACGGCATCGGCGCGAGCATCCCGATGTCGCTTGACGGCTCGGTGTTCTACTTCTCGGATTACAGCATCGATGGGGTGTCTAAGGCGAACCTCAATCCGTGGAGTTGCTGTGCCGGCACGCGTCCTATGGCCGCGGCGGACTTTCACGACTTGGTCTATTTCCACGATGATGCCAACCTCTACGTCACGCTCTTCGCGCCCTCATCGGTCACCTGAACTCGCAACGGCGCCACCGTGCGACTCACGCAGGAGACCTCGTTTCCCGGAGAAGACCGCACCGAATTCCTCCTCGATCTCGATCACCCCACGAATTTTGAACTGAAAATACGCGTGCCGGGATGGCTTGCCGGTCCGATGCAAGCCACCTTGAACGGAAAGCCTGCCGCGCTGCGGCAGGACCAACAGCACTGGGCCGTCCTCTCGCGCACCTGACAAAACGGAGACAGGCTGCCGGTGACGCTGCCCTCCAGTTTCTGGCTGGCGCATCTGCCCGGAACCGATCCCGGTCCCGCGGCCGTGATGCCAGGCCCGGTTACCCTGGCGTTCCGTTCTCCAGGGGAAAATCCTTGGGCGAAGTTCGATTTCCGGGATGTGAAGGCGAATTTCGCGCCCCATCCCGCGCAGCCGCTCAACTATCACGTCGCCGCCGACGCCGACGTGCTTGCGCGCCCCTTCTATGAGTTCAAGGAAGGAGAGCAGTACTTCATGTACCTGCTTCCCGATCTGGACCAATGGGCCCGTCCGATGCGGCTCGCATCCGCGCTGAACGTCATCCACACGCCTCGGTTCTCGTCCACGGATGGGGTAGGGAGCACGATCGAATACCCCTTCAATGGCCGCTCGATCCGCTGGACCGGGTTCCGCTTTGAGGATGGTGGCCAGGCCGAGGTCAGCATCGATGGCGAAGTGATGGGCACGGTAGATCAATACGGTTCGGCCCATATGCCCGCCACTCCGCCCGTTGGCCCCTCGCTGCCGTTCGAGTGGGAGTATAAGGGACTCACTCCGGGCAATCACAGGTTAAGAATTCGTACTCTTCCCAGTAAGAACAGCGCCTCGAAGGGGCATCGGATCACGGTGGCGCGAATCGACGCCCATCCATAGAAGCCCCGATTGGTCAAGCCTCGGTCGCGCCCCCGGCGGGGCTGGCGAAGAATTCGTCCCAGGGGATCGGCCCCGGCGTGTCACGGCAGACCGTGTCCATGATCGCGCGCGTCAGGGGAAGCGCAGCCTTATCCAGAGCCCCGCGTTCGATCATCGCGTCCACCGTAGGACCGATGGCCAAAGCGGTCTCGGCGCCTTCCACCGTGTCCTCGCGCGTGTGTCGCGCCTTGGCCTCGCTGTAACGCATGCCCCGGCCCAGCCACCGTCCCATGCGAGAGTTGCGCCCGGCTTGACAGGTCACATACAGGTCGCCCGCTCCGGCCAGCATCCAGACTGCGCACGGACGACCTCCCAGAGCCGCCACCAGGTAGGCCATCTCCCATAACGCCTCGGCAAAAAGGGCCGCGGCCGGGGTGTGCATCTTGGCCTCGTTCTCCACCGCGGGCGAGCCTTCCAGCATGCCGGCAGCCTCCTGTCAAGTCATTTAACGATGTAACCGAAACCGGTCTTGGTTGGGTCATTTAAGAATGTAACCGTGGGCGGAGGTGTACACCGACCTGAGGTGTATGTTTTTCGGGCCGACCAACGGG
>JBEKWU010000055.1:0-30933 GCA_049512775.1 Bryobacteraceae bacterium | reverse complement strand
GGGATCTCCCGGGTGATCGCCCCGGCCGGAGGATGCCAGTGCGCTTTGGCGGAGGCCGCCGCCACCGGGGCCTCCAACAGCGCCCCCGAACCGAGCACATGCTCGCGCTCGGCCGCGCCCAGCTCCGGCAGCTGCGGCTCGGGGACGGGCACATCCTGCCGCAGGCTCTCCGCCGGGTGGCGCTCCCGGACCGCCGGCGTGATGCTGGCGGGGATGATGGCCAGCTCCGGAAGCGCGTGGCGCGCGGTAGGAGCGGGCGTGTCCAACAGCAACAGGTCCGGAGCGGGGATCTCGGCGCGAGGCAGCGGGCGCGGCTGGGCCGGCTTGGCCTGTGCCCGCGGCGTGCCGGGCGACTGCAAGTCGGAGCTCGAGATGCCAGCTCGTTCCGCCAGAGCCCGCTCGAATGGGGCCACTTGAGGATCGGCCAACGGTGGGACGCGTGGCGCCAGGTCCGCCACGGATTGCGGAGCCGCGCCTGCAATGGGCAGCGGCCGACGGGTGAAACCCTCGGCCGGGGCCAGGAAGGCGGTACTGGCGAGCGTGCCGTCGGTGGGGAGCGAAACGTCGCACACCGCGGCCATGGGACCCACGGTCCGCGCCTGGGGCCGGGTCGTTGCGGGCCGAGCCGCAAGGGCCGCAGCGTACTCCGCTCCCGGCACGCGGATCTCGAAGCCGCCGGCGGACTCGGGAGTCTCGAGCTCGGGCGCGAAATCCAGGCCCGGAAAGACCGCTCGCACGCGCTGTCCCACGGCTGCCGTGGGTGTCACCGCTTCGGGAATCACCTCGCCACCCGCCAGGCCGTGCTCGAACTCGGGCAGGGCGACAGGAAGCACTTGAACAGGTTCCGTCCCCGACAGCGGGGCGCCGCCGGCAACCGCAGCGGCGCTCGACCGAGTGGTGGGGGCCGGCGGACTCACCGAGAAGCTGCCGGGGCCAAGTTCCACCTCATACGCGCGCTTGGGGGTCTCTGGGAGCAGAGCCGCCACCTCGAACGAGGGCGGCGCAAAACCACGGATATCGCCCCGCTGGGCGGAGAGCGGCCGCAACGCACTCGACAGGCCGCCGGGCGACAAGGGCGCGAGCGCCAGCAGCCGTTGCGTGAGCGGCGCCGCGCTCGTGGCAGGCAGAAGCGGTGCGATCGAGGAACCCGGAAGGGATGGTTGTCCGGCGCCGAGGGGGCCCGAGCGCCTCCCTCTGACCGAAGAAGGCAGCGAGACCGGCATGTACGCTGCCTCGATAGGAACGCTCTCGCAGCCCTCGCCCAGTCCAGCCAACTCCGGCAGTACCGGAGTGGCGGCCGAGAACGGCGGCGCCCCGCGCCGGAGATCGGCGTCCGCCACCCGAGCCCGGCTCATTGCAGGCGGCTGCGCCAGGGGGGCCAGAGCCGCGACGTTGGGCAGCGCACCGGCCATCAAGGATTCTGGCGCCGTGGGCAGCGGCAGGCTGACCGCCGGGGCCGCGGGTGGAACCTGCTCGGCCGCGAGCCGGGCGTTCTGGAGCGCCCGCACGGCGGCGGGTGGCGCGAGCCGTGCATGGGCCGCCTCCCGCGGCGCCTGGTCCACTTCCAGGTCCGGCCTTGGCTCTCGCTCGGCTGCCGGAAGCACGGCGGAGAACGTGAACTCGGCGGGCTGGGCTGTCCAGGTCATCGCGGGCACAACCCAGCGCGCCCCGACGGGCAACGGGAAGCCGCCGGGGACGAGATCTGAGGAGGGCAGCCGATCGGCGTGGGTCCAACCCGGAGACATCGGAATCGCCGGCCTCGGCGAACGCCGGGGCGCGGGCACCACCCGCAAGACACGAGGGAGTCTGAGCGGCAGCGGAACCTTCACGATCCATTCGCCCACCATGCTCTCAATCACGGACCTACGGGTCGCGGTCACCAGACTGAAGTCCGATTCGGGCAGCCAGATGGCGGGTTGCGCAAATCCGGCTGGCCTGACCTCCCATCGCGCGGCAGCCGCCATGTTCACTCTGGCCGGCATGCTCGACGCCAGGAACTCGAGGGCCAGCATGGTCCGGCGTACCGCAGCCTCCCGTGGGCGCTCGGGAAGACGAAAACCCACGGAGAAGCCAGGGGCGGGCTCGGCGCGCAGGGTGAACCTCAGCGCCTGGAACGCGGGTCTTGCGTAGCTCGTGTTCAGGTCGCCGGAGGGGAACACCGCCCGGACCGGACGAAAGACCACTCGCGTGAGTATAACCGGCGCCTGGCTGTCGATCGAGGTCGCAATCGGCGACCTGGCCGAGAGCTGGCCAGTCAGACCCGCGGGCCTGGGGTGCCGGAACAACGTCCCCGCGCCGGGCTCGCCGACCGCCAACCGCGGGGGCCACTGGTACGCGTAAGCGCGCTGGAGCCCGGGGCCGGCAAATTCGCTCCAACCGGAAGCCCGCACCAGTCGCGCGCGGCCGGCCATCTTCAGGGTCTCTGGGTTCAGCTTGGGCCACACTGGCCCGCCCACTCTGAGGGAAACGCCGCGCCGCGCCGGCGCGAACCGCCCGAGTGCGTAAGCCTCCGAACGTAACTCGATCTCGCCCCCCATCCATGGGCCGTCATCCATGGTGGATGCCTCGACAGGCCGCAGGATGAATCCGGCCTCGGACGAGGGCTCGCGCACGAGCCGGGGACGCGGGGGCGGCGGCGGGGCGGGCGGGGGCGTCACGATGACGGGCGCGGGGCGCTTCGCGGCGGGAGCCGGGCGCTCTTCCGGAAGCGGCATCCGCCGCTCTTCCGGAACCGGTATCCGCCGCTCTTCCGGGAATGGGATCCGGCGCTCCTCCGGGAATGGGATCCGGCGCTCCTCCGGAACGGGGATACGGGCTTCTTCCGGAACCGGCCTGGAGGGCTCTGTCACCGAGGTTGCAGGTAGGGGTCCCTTTCGGCGCAGAGGCGCTCCGCTCAACTGCTCCTGGGACTCCACCAGGCGGTTGAGCGCCATCCGGGTCAGCTCATGGTACTTCTTGCGATGCTCTTCCGAGCAGAAGTCCGCATCCGTGAGCTGCCGAACTAGCGAGACTCGTTTCCCGCAGTAGAAACAGGGCATCCGCCCATTCCCTTCCGCTCAATTATAAGAAGGTCGCAACAGGTTTTTCCAGAATAATCAATCGCTTCACGCGGTCTCCTCGAGGCGTGTTCCCCTGCACTTACGTAGGTTTCGGCCCCGGAGTCCTGGGTCGTGGGGACCAGTGCACTAGTACTTTTGTCAACTGCTGGGTAATCCCGTTCGTTGACGTTAGTCATCAGGCGCCGTTTCGATCGCCCCGCAGGTCGTACCGGGTTCTTATCTTGAGGCAGTTTCCTGCGGTTTGCCGCCGCGGGCGGTCTACGGGTCACGGAAGTGGTCCTGGTACTCTTATCGCCCGAATGCTACCTGTTTCGCTAACCTCAGTGGTCCGCAGGATGGGCTTGGAGGCCCAAGCAGTACAATGAAAGGATGGCGCTTGCAGCCGGCCTGCTGGTGGTGGGGCTGCTGCTCCTTTGGGCGCTGACCCTGCGTCGAACCCCATGAACCTGAACCTGGAATCCGCGGCCGTGAACGTGAGCCTGTTCTGGCTGCTCACGACGCCTCATGAATACGCGCACGCCTGGACCGCCACTCGGCTCGGCGACGACACGCCCCGCCGTCAAGGGCGCCTCACGCTGAATCCACTGGCGCACGTGGACTGGATCGGGACGGTAATCCTCCCCACCGTCACCTCACTGCTGGGCGGAGGCTTCTTGGGCTGGGGGAAGCCGGTCTCGACGGATCCCACCCGTCTGCGCGGCGGCCGGAATGGCCTGGCGGCCGTAGCGCTGGCCGGTCCGGGCAGCAACGTCGTTCTGGCGATGTTGCTGGCGGTGGTGGTGCGATTGGCAGCCGGCCCGGCGCCGGCGCTCGCCGACTACGCTTTCCGGGGCGTGTACCTGAGCCTCTACCTGGCGTTGTTCAACCTGATTCCGGTGCCGCCCCTGGACGGCTCGAAGCTGCTGCTGGCGCTGCGTATTCCAGTGGTGATTTACCGGGAACTGGCGCAGTTCGGCTTCCTGTTCCTGGTGGTGGCGATGACGGCCTCCGACCTGGGCCGCTGGCTGGCTGTGCTGAGCTTGCAAGGGGCGCAGTTTCTGCTGAGCCTGGTTCGGTAGGCGAGGGCTAGTTTGCGGGCGGCAGGTGCAGGCCGGCTCTCGCCAACGCCTTCTCCAGCAGACCCACGGCTGCGGATTCGCGCAGTCCGCGGGAAATCGACAATTCGGTGACCAGCATGTGCCTGGCCCGGTCCAGCATCCTCTTCTCCCGGAACGCGAGCGGCTTCTCCCGTTGCAGAAGCAGCAGGCCTTTCAGTACGTCCGCGATTTCCAGCAGCCCGCCGACCCGCATTTTCTCCGAGTTCCTCTTGAAGCGGTTCTTCCAGTCGTGGCTGCACGAGCAGACCCCCCCGGCGAGGAACGAAAGCACCCGCGCCAGTTCGCCGTTTCGGGTGATCTTGCGAATCCCGATGTCCTTGACGTGGGAAAAGGGGACCATCACGGTCATGCTGCCGTAAGTCAAACGGAGGAGATAGAATCTCTCGACGTGACTTCCGAAGCAACGGCTGCTGATGTTTTCGATGGTTCCGATCCCCTGGTTGGGGTAAACCACCTTTTCACCGAGCTGGAAGGTCATGCGTCCGACCCTGGTACACCAGTCAGCCGTCGCTAGTTCCGGAGGTGCGAACTAGGAAACAGAATCTTAAGCTCGAACCGGAGAGAAGTCAATCGAAAAGAAGATTACAAACTCTCAATTAATCGGGGAATCGCATCAATACTGTGTAAATGCAGGTCGATTCATCCATGGGGAGAAAGGCGGACCATGAAAACGGCGTAACGAAGCCCTGTGCCACCTCCCGCGGGTGGTTGTTAGGGGGTCAGCCTGCGCGGAGTTCGCCGGCCAGCTTCGAGGCCCGCGCCGGCCGCAGAGCGCGCACCACCGCTTGAGCCATGTCGGAGGTGCTGGCGCTGCTTCCCATGTCGTAGGTCCGCACCGCGCCGCGCGCCACCACTTCCGCCACCGCCTGCTCGATCTCCGCCGCCCTCTCCTTTTCGCCCAGCCATTCCAGCATCATCTTGGCGGCCAGGATCGTCGCCAGCGGGTTCACCTTGTTCTGGCCGGCGTACTTGGGCGCCGAGCCGTGCGTGGGTTCGAACACCGCGTAGCGGTCGCCGATGTTCCCGCTGTAGCCAAAGCCCATGCCTCCGACCAGTTGGGCACACAGGTCCGAGAGGATGTCGCCGAACAGGTTGGTGGTCGCGATGACGTCGTAGTTGCGCGGGTTCTTCAGCAGCCACATACACATGGCATCGACGTTGGCGGTATCGAATTGGATTTGCGAATACTGGGCGGCCACCTCGCGGGCGGCCTGGAGGAACAGCCCGCAAGTGGCGCGCAGCACGTTGGCCTTGTGGACCGCTGTCACCTTGCGCCGGTGGTTCCGCACGGCGTATTCGAAGGCGGCCCGGACGATGCGCTCGGAGCCCTTGCGCGTGATGCTGCGGATCGAAAGGGCGGCGTCGCGCGGGATCGACGACATCGCCCGCTCCTGGGTAAACGACTCCGGCACGCGGGGGAATTCGACGCCGATATACATGCCCTCGGTGTTTTCGCGGAACACCACCAAGTCGATGTCCTCACGGTAATTGAGCGGGTTTCCGGCGAAGGCCTTGCAGGGCCGCAGGCAGACGTACAGATCCAGCAACTGCCGCATGTGGACGATGGGGCTGCGGTAGGAGAGGCAGCGGCCTCTCAGGTGCGGCGCCAGCTCGCGCTCAGCTTCCTGCGCCGGCTTGGAAGTGATGGCGCCGAAGAATGCGCAATCGGTGGAGCGCAATAGTTCGATGGTGCGCTCCGGGAGAGCCTCGCCCTCTCTGGTCCAGAACTCCCAGCCGATATCTCCGTGGAGATACTCGGCCGGAAACTCCACCGCGTCCAAAACCGCTCGGGCGGCGTCGCAGACTTCCGGTCCGATGCCATCTCCCGGCAACCAGGCGATTCGATACATATGGGAACTCCGGCTCATGCTGCGTATTTCTTCTTGAGATATGGTATCAGCCCCCCGGCTTCGAGCAGCTCCACCGCCCTGGGATCGAGGGGGGCGGCGGGGTAGGACTCCTCCGTTGCCAGGTTGAGGATGCGGCCGGCCGCGAGATCGACGAGCAGGTCGTCGCCCGGTTCCAGGCGCTCGGCCGCCGCGGGCGACACCACCACGGGCAATCCCAGGTTGATCGAGTTGCGGAAAAAGATGCGCGCGAAGGAGACCGCGATGACCGCGCCGCAGCCGGCCAGCTTGATCGCCGAGGTCGCCTGCTCGCGGCTCGAGCCGCAGCCGAAGTTCTTGCCCGCGACCAGGAAATCGCCGGCGCGAAGCAGCCCGCGGATCTCCGGGTGGGCCAGCTCGAACAGGTGCTGGGGCGTCTTCTCGCGGTCCGTGATGTTGAGGAACCGGCCGGGGTAGATCAGGTCCGTGTCGATGTGGTCTCCAAGTTTCGCGGCAACCTTCCCGCGCAGGCGCAACGTGCTGTCGCTCATGCCGCCACCTCGTTGCGAATCTCGCCCGGATGGGCGATGTGGCCCGCCACCGCCGAAGCCGCCACCACCGCCGGGGAAGCCAGGTAGACCCGGGAATCCTTGCTGCCCATCCTCCCGATGAAGTTCCGGTTGGTGCTCGAGATGCACACCTCGCCGGCCGCCAGGATGCCCTGATGCACGCCCACGCAGGGCCCGCAGCCCGGGGGGTTCACCATCGCGCCCGCGGCCACCAGCCTCTGGAGATAGCCCAGGCGGATGGCGTCGAGGTAGATCTGCTGCGAGGCGGGAATGACCAGCAGCCGGGTGCGCGGATGCACCCGTTGAAAGGAAATCACGCGCGCCGCCAGTTCCAAATCCTCCAGGCGGCCGTTGGTGCAACTGCCCAGCACGGCCTGGTTCACGAGAACGTCGGTGAGCTCGGAGACCGGGCGCACGCGATCGACCGAGTGCGGGCAGGCCACCACCGGCTCGGGTATCGACTCGCCCGCGTCGATGCGGATCACCTGTTCGTAGCTAGCGTCGGGATCGGGCTCGAACGACGGGCTGAGGGGGATCCGCGTTCCGGTGCGCCCGGCCAGGTACTCCAGCAGCTCCTCGTCCACGGGGGTGAACGCGACCTTGGCGCCCATCTCCATGGACAGGTTCGCCAGCACCATGCGCGAGGCGACGGTCATATTGCGAATCACCCGACCTTCGAACTCCACCGCCCGATAGTCGGCGCCATCGGCGCCCAGTTGGCCGATGATGTAGAGGATGAGGTCCTTGGCCGAGACCCAGGGCGCCAGGGCTCCGCTCACCTCGATGCGAAACGTGGAGGGCACTTTGAACCACAGCCGGCCCTCGGTCCATACGCCCGCCATTTCAGTGGCGCCGATACCGGTGGCGAAGGCGCCGAAAGCGCCGTGGGTGGTGGTGTGCGAATCGGTCCCCACCACCACCATGCCCGGCAGCACGTGCCCCCGCTCGGCCAGCACCTGGTGGCAGATGCCGCCGCGGCCGACATCGTAAAAGTGCCGGATCCGCTGGGCCTCGACGAATTCGCGGATGGCTTTGTGCGTGGCGGCGGTGTTCTCGGATTCCGCCGGCACGCGGTGATCCAGGATGATGACGATGCGCTCCGGATCCCAGACGCGGCCGGCGCCGATCTCCTGGAAACTCTTCCGGACCAGGTCGGCGTTTTCGTGCGACATCGCCAGATCGACGGATGCCACCACGATTTCGTCGGGCGAAACCGTCTCCCGCCCCGACGCACTGGCCAGGATTTTCTCGGCTAGGGTCATGCCCATGGGGCGCCTCCTGGGCGGGTCCGATCCCCGCCCCTACGTCTGCACGGCGTACTTCTCCTCGATCGTGGCGCGAGGCAGGAACTCATCCTCCCGGCGCCGGTATTCCTTCAGGCCGACGAACTCGGTGTACTCGGCGAAGGAGGAGAGCCAGTCGCTCTGGCCCTCGAGCAATCCGGTCGGCGAGGCGCGCAGCGCGTCGAAGAACCGCTTCAGCGCGCGATGCACCACCAGAATCGACGCCACCGGGATGCTGACCCGCGCCACTCCCATCCGCGCCAGCTCGGGAATCGGAACTAGCTCGGTCTTGACGCCGCTCACCGCGTCCATCAGGTTCACCGAGAGCAGTCCCTTGACCTCCTGGACCGCGCGCTCGATGTCGGCGCGGGTGCGGATGCCGTCGATGAAGGCCATGTCCGCGCCGCTTTGCAGGTACAGGTTGGCGCGGCGAATGGCTTCTTTCAGGCCGTAAATGGCACAGGCGTCCGTGCGCGCGTTGATGACCAAGTCGGCGCCCAGGCGCTTTCGGACCGCCGCGACGGCGCGCACCTTTCCCGCCATCTCCTCGGCGGCGATCACCTGCTTGCCCTCCAGGTGGCCGCAGCGTTTCGGGAACACCTGGTCTTCGATGTTGACGCCCGCCACCGCCATGCCGACCAGCTTTTCGGCGATCGCCGCGGCGTTGAGCGCGTTCCCGCCGCCGGTATCGATATCGGCCATGACGGGAATGCCGCAGGCGCGCACGATGTCCCAGGTACGGTCCAGGATGTCCTTCATCTCCACCAGACCGACGTCGGGTTTTCCGAGCAGGCTCCCCGCCAGGCCAAAGCCGCTGATCTGGACGGCCTCGAATCCCGCGGCCTCGATGACGCGGGCGCTCAGCGCGTCGTGACAACCCGGCACCACCAGCGCCCGTCGCTGCGCCAGTTTGCCTCGCAGAATGGATGCACTCTTGCCTCCCATAACTTCCCCCCGGCTCACTATGGTAATACAGCCGGCTCCGGCAGCGGGTATCTTAAGAGAATGCAGTCCAGCGAATCCGACTGGCTCTCGACCGGCCGCGGCGCCATGGAAGCCGAAGCCGAGGCCATCTCGACCGCGGCGCGCCGCCTGGATTCCCAGTTCACCCGCGCCGTCGAAGTCATTGTGGGCCATAGCGGCAAGATCGTGGTGACCGGGATCGGCAAGTCCGGCCGCGTGGGCCAGAAGATCGTCTCGACCTTCTCCTCGACCGGCACCCCGGCGGTGTTTCTGCATCCGGCCGAGGCCGTTCACGGCGATTTGGGGGTCTACGCGCCGGAAGACCCGACCATCATGATCTCCAAGAGCGGCACGACGGTCGAGTTGCTGCGCCTGGTCCGCGTGCTGCGCGACTTCCGGTCCCCGCTGATCGGCATTCTGGGCAATCCCAGCTCGCCGCTGGCGTCCGAGGTGGACATCCTGCTGGATGCCTCGGTGCGCGCCGAGGCGGACGCGCACAACCTGGCGCCGACCTCGAGCGCGGCCGTGGCCATGGCGTTGGGCGATGCGCTGGCGGTCACCGTGATGCGGGAGCGGCGGTTCACGCCCGAGGAGTTCGCCATGTACCACCCGGCGGGACAGCTTGGCCAGAACCTGGCGCTGACGGTCCGGGAGGCGATGCACAGCAGGGACCAGGCGGCTTGGGCCGGGCCGCTGGATCCGGTGAAGCAAGTGGTGATCGCCATGACCGCGCGGCCGCTGGGCGCCGCCTGTGTGATCGGGGAGGACGGCTGTCTGCTGGGCCTTGTGACCGACGGCGACCTCCGCCGCGCGCTCCAGGCGCACGACGACATCCGCCCGCTCAAAGCCGCCGACATCATGACCGCAAGGCCGGTCACCATCGCGCCCGACGCCCGCCTGCACGAGGCCCTGCGCCTCATGGAAGACCGCCCCTCGCAAATTTCCGTGCTGCCGGTAGTCGATCCAGCGACCCGCCGCTGCCTGGGCCTGCTGCGCTTGCACGACATTTATCACGGGAGGTAGCGCGGCTGGAGATTCGGGACAGGAACCGCGTCGTGAAGAGTGTTGTGATATCTTTGATCGTCTGCACGGATGCACTGAATTGCGGCGGGCGAGGGCTGGCCGGGACGAGCCTGGTCCGGATCAGCATAAACCGCAGTCAGGCATCATTGGTACCGGTATGCGCGCCCCATATCCTTCGATCCTCTTGGCTCTCCTTGGTTGCGTTTCCGCAATTCGAGCGGATGAGCCTCTTCCGCCAGCTCAACGCTACGAAGTACAGTCGCCCTCCCGGAAGTATGTCGCCACGCTCGATCCGAAGACCGGTGTGGAAGTACGCGCCAGCGGTTCTTCCGCGGTTCTTTGGAGGTCGAAGGTTTGGTCCCGCATAGCGTTCTTGCTGGATGATGGAGAGCATTTCGTCACCGGTTACAGCGGTCTGAATCTGATTCCCCTGGACTACGGTAAGGACTTGGTGTTGCTTAGCTTCTGGAAGCGAGACCAGAAGATTCGGGACGTCACTGTAGGCGAATTGTTCCCAGACACACGCGTACTGAGAAGAACGGCGTCGCACTATCTCTGGGGCAGCATTGCAGGGCTTACGAACAGCACGCTGATCGTCACAAGGTGCGACGGCAGTGAAGTGCGGTTCGATGCTGCCACCGGGAAGGTGAAGAAATGATGACCAACTTCCTTGAGACCACGCTTCCCAAGATCGCGACGCCGGTCTACCGGCTCGGGCTTTCCGCCAGCTACTGGCCCGGCAAGGCGGCGGTCCACAAGGCGCTGGACGAGGGCCTGAATTACTTCTTCCTGTTCGGCATCGACCGGCAGATGGTCAAGGTGCTGCGGGAGGCGCTCCCGCGCGAGCGCGAGCGCTACGTCCTGGCCACCGGGGCCTACAACTACATCTGGTGGCATCAAGACCTCCGCCGGACGCTGGAAAAGCGGCTGCGCCAGTTGCGGACGGACTACATCGACATATTCCATTTCCTGGGCATCATGAAACCCCGCGAATTCACCGCGCGGGTGCGGGACGATCTGGAGGCGCTGCGGCAGGACGGCCGGGTCCGAGCTGTCGCCGTCTCCTGCCACGATCGCAAGTTTGCGGCCCGACTGGCGGCCGACGGCGTTCTCGATGCGATCATGATCCGCTACAACGCCGCCCACCGCGGAGCCGAGCAGGACATCTTCCCCCATCTCGAAGGGAAACCGGCCGGGGTGGTCAGCTACACGGCCACGCGCTGGTCGTACCTTCTGCGGCGGCCGCGCGGATGGCCGAAGGACGGGCGCGTTCCCACGGCGGGCATGTGCTACCGCTTCGTGCTGTCGAACCCGCACGTGAACCTCTGCCTCACTGCGCCGAGGAACCAAAAGCAACTCGAGGAGAACATCGCGGCGGTGCGGCAGGGGCCGCTCGCGGAGGACGAGATGGGATTCATGCGCGAATTCGGCGACGCGGTCTACCGGCAGTACAAGTGGTTTATGTGAGCCGCGGGTGGTTCTACGGCTGCTCGCCCGGCTTCACGCGGGGCCAGCCGCCCTGGCTGGGCGCCTGGTTCGCGTCAGGTGGCGGCGCCGGCGGCGGAGCGGCTGGGCTGGCCGTGCCATCGGTCGAGTTCGCGCTCGGCGGTCCGAGCGGCTCGTTGACTGCGGGCCGCCGCCTCGTGGCAGTGCCCTGTCGGTCCTGGGTTGGCTGAGTGCCTGCCACCGCGGGGGCGCCGGCGTCCGGCGTCAGGTAAACCCGCCGGTATCGCACTTCCGCCCCGGGGTAGCGCCGCTGCGCGGCGGCCGCCAGTTCGACCTCGATGTTGCGTTCCTGCCCGGGCTTTACGCCCTCCGGCAGGTGAAAGTGCAGCGCATACCGTTGCCGGATTCGAGCCAGTGTGTTTTCGAGCGCCGAGGCGTCATCCACCGCCACGCTGTCGCCTCCGGACTCGCGGGCGATCTCCGCCGTCCCGGCCGAGTGCGTCTCCGACCCCGCCCCTCCCGGCCCGGACCCGCGCCCCCCTCCGGACGGCCCGCCTGGCCCGCCGGACGGCCCGCGGCGACCGAAGATGATGCCGCCCAGCGGCCCGCCGATGGTTGGGCCGCTGCCGGGCCACGATCCGCCACCGCCGCCCCCTCGCCCGCGTCCCCCGCCCTGCCGACCCGACCGGTCTCGCATGGCGTCGGGCGCGATCAGGGCGCACAATACCGCGTCCGCGTGCGCCAGCGCACGGGACACCGCGGCTTCATCGCGGTCGCGCTGCGTCCGGTCGTCGGTCACGATGACGATGGCCCGCCGCGCCTCGCGCCGTGCCTGGCGCGCCACGTAGTCCGCCGCATCCAGCATGCCCCGGGTGATGTCCGTGCCACCGTCGAAGGACTCGTGGTGCAGCAGCGACGTCAACTCGCGCTCCGCCTCGTCCCGGCCGTTGCGGAAGGGGAGCCGCAGGCGCGTCGAGCGGTCGAAGACCATGATGGCCACGCGGTCCTGATCCCGCAGCACCCGGAATGCCTGATGCGCCGCGGAGGACACGCGCTCTATGTGCGGCCGCATGCTGCGGCTCACGTCCAGGAGCAGCATCACGTCCACGGGCATCTCCTCGCTGGCGAAGTTGCGGATCTGCTGCGGGCGGCTCTCCTCGCGCAGCACGAAGTCCTCGGCGTGCAGGCCGGTGATGGCGCGATTGTCGCGGTCCAGCACCTGCGCGTCCACCCGGACCAGCGAGACGTCGCTGTGGAACACCACATCGCCGTCGGCGGCCGCGAGCGGGCCTCCTCGGGCGAGGGCGAAGAGCAGCAGAACAGCGGTGCGAGTCATCAGCCCCCCTTCCCAGTCTGGGCACACGTCAGCACTCCATACTACGCCTGCTATGACGTACCGGAGGCAACTTTGGTTTCGTTCTGTTTGCTTGACACCTGCCACATTGGCACAGTCAGCTACAATGTGGCTTCTATGCCGCTCGCGAGACGAATCCTGTGCGGGGCGGCTGGCGTCGCAGCGGCCGGAATCGCCGTTGCTTCAGCGCAGACCCTCACCGTCACTCCCGCCCGGGCGGTGGCCGACGAAGCCGCTGTGATCCGTGCCGGCGGGCTTCAGCCCGGTGAACGCATCGCCATCCGGTCAGAACTGGTCGATAGGGCCTCCGAACACTGGACGGCGCAGGCCGAGTTTGTGGCCGACGCGCAAGGGACCGTCGACGCCTCGAAGCAGGCGCCGGTGGCGGGTTCCTACCGGGAAGTCTCGCCAATGGGCCTGGTGTGGTCCATGATGCCGGCGGCGAAGACCGCCGCCATGTACCATCCCTCGCCGGAGTTAGGCCCGCAAACCATCGAGTTGCTCCTGATCCGAAGAGGAGAGCCAGTCGCCCGCGCCCAGTTCGAGCAGCTCGCGCAAGCCGACGGAGTCCGCCGGGTGACGGTGCGCGAGCAGGGGCTGCGCGGCGTGCTGTTCCTGCCCGCTACGAACGAGCGCCGGCCCGGCGTGCTGGTACTCGGCGGCTCCAATGGCGGCGCGCCGCTCCGCAATGCCGCGTGGCTGGCCTCCCATGGGTTCGCCGCCCTCGCGCTGGCCTACTTTCGCTATGAAGACCTGCCCCCGAAGCTCCAGGCGATTCCGCTGGAGTACTTCGCGGGCGCTCTCGCCTGGATGCTGAAGCGGCCGGAGATCCTGGGCGATCGCGTGGCGGTCATGGGCACCTCGCGGGGCGGCGAGTTGGCGCTGCAGTTGGGCTCGATGTTCCCGCAGATCCGCGCCGTGGTGGCTTACGCGCCCGCCAACGTGCGCTACCCGGCTTGCTGCGGCCTCACCCAGGTTCCGTATGCTTGGACCTGGCGAGGAAGGCCGCTGCCTTATCAGCCGCCCCCACTCCGGCGGATGCCGCCGGACGGCGACGCGGGCATCGAGGTCGAGAAGACCCGGGGGCCGCTGCTTCTGATCTCAGGAGAAGACGACGGCGTCTGGCGATCTTCGGCCATGGCGGACGCCGTAGTGCAGCGTCTCAAGAAGGCTCGTTTTCCCTATCCCGTCGAGCATTTGAAATACCCTCATGCCGGGCACTCGGCCGGCCGGCCGGGGATCGCTCCGGCCTGGCATGGAGCGATCAAGCACCCGGTCTCGGGCCGGGAAATGAACCTGGGCGGCACGGCGAAAGGCGATGCCCAGTCCTCGATTGATGCGGCGCCGAAAGTGCTGGAGTTCCTCTCTCGGGCGGGCTGAAAGCCGCCACTGCCGGTCCTCGGTCTCTGCTGCTCCTCCTGCCGGGTTTGGGTCAGGGGCGCCGGGCAATCATCAGCCCGGTGGGGCCGGGGAGACGCACGCGGCGGAATTCAATGAAGCCAACCTCGCGCAGCCAATCCGAGTACTCGTCTTCGCTGTAGGAACTCCCTTCTTCCGTTCCCACCAGCATGTTGAGCGCGAACAGCGCGGCGTGGCGAGGCGCGGTTTTGCCGCGTTCGAGGATGAAGTCCTGGATCACGATGCGGCCGCCGGGCGCGAGCGCCTCGAGGGACTTCCGCAGCATGGCACGGTTGTCTTCCGGTCCCAGCATGTGGCAGATCGCGGAAATGAACACTAGGTCAAAGCCCTGGCCGTAGCTCGCCGCGCCCAGGTCGCCGGCATGGGGCGTAACGCGGCCGGCGAGGTCGGCCCGTTCGATGTGCCCGCGCGCGATGGGCACCACCGCGTCCAGATCCAGGATCTCCGCGCGCAGCTCCGGGTTGGCGCGGGCGAAGGCGATCGAATAGGCGCCCGAGCCTCCGCCCAGGTCGAGCATCCGCCGCACCGCACCGGCGCCCACGGCCTCGACCACCAGCGCGGCGCGCTCCGCGGCGTTCCGGTGCATGGCGGCGATGAAGGCGGTGGTCCATTCCTCGCCGCGCGCTTCCCTGGGCTGGCGAGCGACAGCCCTTCCGGCACACACGCATTCGGTGAGCGTGGACCAGCGCGGCCAGAGGTGCACGGTGTGCATTAACGCCAGCCGGGATTCGCCACAGAGCTGCCGCGCGGCCTCGGGCGTATTGCGGAACACCTCGTCCTGCTTCGCCAGCGCGCCCACGGCGACGAGCGCGTTCAGAAGCATTTCGGTCGAGCGCGGGTTGGCGCCGATCTTCTGGGCGACAGCGGCGGCGGTGGCGCCCTCGCCGGTCGCCGCGAATACATCCAGTTCGATCCCGGTCAACAGGACGCGGCTCTCCTGGAACGCGCGGATGCGCTCGATCAGCTCGTTGGGAGCGCAGGCGGCGAGGATCGCTTCGACCAGCCCTTCGGTGGTGAACGACTCCGCCTCGACCGTGACGGAAATGCCATGTTTGCGCGCGGCTTCGCTCGTGATGGGGCCAATTGAGGCGACGCGCACGCCGGCTAACGCTTCGGCTCCGGCGACCGCCATGAAATTCACCACCGTCGAAGGACTGGTGAAGGTGATCCAGTCGGGCTTGCGCGGCCCGAAGAAGATCTCCTGGGCGAGCGCGGGGGCTTCTTCCGGGATCGCGGTGCGATAGACCTCGACCACATCGACCTCGGCGCCGCGGCGGGCGAGCTCCGCCGGCACCACGTCGCGTGCCACCGCCGCCCGCGGCAGCAGGATCCGTTTCCCTGTCAAATCTTCGTCCGCGAAAGCCTCGACCAAGCTCTCGGCCACGTACTGCGCCGGCATCCGGTCGACTTTGAAATGGAGCTGCTCGAGCGCGCGGCGGGTGGCCGGGCCGATGGCGCAGATGCGCGCGCGGATGGACCGGATGCCGGCTCGAGAATGAAAGAAACGGACGCCGTTGGCGCTGGTGAAAATGAGCCAGTCGTAGGAGTCGAGCCGGGCGATGGCTTCCTCCAGCGGCCGGTAGTCCTCCGGCGGCCGGATCTCGATGGTGGGGAACTCGATCACTTCCGCACCCAGTTCGCGGAGCCGCTGCGCCAGTTCTCCGGCCTGGGCGCGCGCGCGGGTGACTACAATGCGTTGGCCGTGCATCTCAGCCTCCATAGACCTCCTCGAGAATCTCGCGGCCGCCTCCTGCCAGGAGCTCGCTCGCGAGTTCGTGGCCCAGCCTGACGGCGTCGCTGGCCGGGCCGCTAGTTTCCCTGCGGACGATGCGGCGGCCATCGGGAGAGGCGACGACCCCGAGCATCCGCAACTGGCCGTCACTGACCTGCCCGTAGGCGCCGATGGGCACCTGGCAGCCTCCGCCCAAGGATTCCAGTACGGCGCGCTCGGCCTCGACCGCCGCCCGGGTACGCGGATCGTCGAGCCGGGCGCAAACCTCGGCCGCCTCGTCCCCCTCCCGCGTCTCGACGGCCAGGGCGCCCTGACCTACCGCGGGACACATCAGCTCTTCCGGCAGGATCTCGGCGATGCGGTCCTGCCATCCGAGACGCCGCAGGCCGGCGGCGGCAACCACCAGCGCGTCGTACTGGCCCTCGCGGAGCTTGCGCAGGCGCGTGTCGAGGTTGCCGCGCACGGATTCTATGACGAGGTCCGGCCGCGCCGCCCGGAGTTGCGCGACCCGGCGCAGGGAACTTGTGCCGACGCGCGCGCCCGCCGCCAGGTCCGCGAGGCGCCGGCCCACCAGCGCGTCACGCGCGTCCTCCCTCGGCGGAATCGCCGCCAGGCGCAGGCCCACGGGCAATTGGGTCGGCAGGTCCTTGAGGCTGTGGACGGCGAGATCGATACGGCCCGCCAGCAACGCCTCCTCGATTTCCTTGGTAAACAGCCCCTTGGCGCCGACCTTGGCCAGCGGCACGCCGGTGATCCTATCGCCGGTGGTCCTGATGATCTCGATACAGCAGGAATGGCCGATCGCTTCCAGTTGACCGCGGACCCAGTTGGCCTGCCACAGCGCGAGCTGGGAGCCGCGCGAGCCGATGACGAGCATCCTCAACTCTCCAGCCGGAAGAGCCTCCGGATGGCATCGATGAGCTGAATGCCCTCGGGCTGTCCGGCCTGGCGGCGCAGCTCCGAAATCGGCCCGTGCGCGATCTTGTTGATGAGCCCGCGCGTGAGCGCCTCGATGGCTTCCTCCTGCAGCGGCGTGAGCGCTCCGAGCCTGCCGCGCACGCGGGCGACCTCGGCCAGGCGGAGCTGTTCGAGCTGGTCCTGGAGGCTCGTGATTGTCGGAACGACCTCGCGCGCCCGCAGGCGGGAGAGCATTCGCCCGACTTCCTCGGCGACGATCTTCTCGGCCTGCTCGGCCCGCTTCTTCCGTTCCCCGACATTGGTCTCGACCACGCGCTGGAGGTCGTCGATGTCGTACAGGAAGACGTTGTCGAGCTCGTTGACCGCCGGCTCGATGTTGCGCGGCACCGCGATGTCGATGAGGAACATCGGGCGATTCTTGCGCGCCTCGATCACCCGCCGCATCTGCGCTTTCTGGAGGATGTAGAACGGCGCGCCGCTGGAGGTGATGACGATGTCCATCTCGGGCAGCGTGGCCAGGAAGCGGTCGTACTCGACGAGGGTGCCCCGGAAAACCTCCGCCAGTTCCCGCGCGCGCTCGCGGGTGCGATTGGTGACGAAGATCTCGCTGGCGCCGGAGCGGTGCAGATGGCGCGCCGCCAGCTCGGACATCTTGCCCGCGCCGACGATCATGACTCTCTTCGCCGCCAGCGTGCCAAAGATCTCGCGCGCCAGCTCGACCGCGGCGTAGCCGACCGAGACCGCGCTCTCGCCGATGCCGGTCTCCGAGCGCACCCGCTTGGCCACGCTGAAGGCGCGGGTGAGAACCGCCTCGAGCAGGCCGCCGAGAGCGCCGTGCGCCTTGGCGATGGCGTAGGCGGTCTTGAGCTGGCCCAGGATCTGCGGCTCGCCGACCACCATCGAGTCCAGGCTCGAGGCCACCCGGAACAGGTGGTGGATGGCCTCCTCGTCCGTGTAGTGGTAAAGGTGCGGCGCGATGGAGTCGAGCTGAACCTTCCGGCTGTCGCTAAGGAACTGGTCCACGCCGGCGGCCGGGTCGGCCCCGTTTTCCGCCGTGACGGCGATCTCCACCCGGTTGCAGGTCGAGAGGATCAGGCTTTCATAGACGCCGCAGCGCGAACGCAGCTCGCCCAGCGCGCCGCCGAGCGAGTTCTGGTCGAAGGCCAGCCGCTCCCGGACTTCCACCGGCGCGGTCTTGTGGTTGACGCCCGTGAGCAGGAATCTCATCGGCTCAGCAGAGTGCGCAGGCCCGTGTGCGCCGCCCAGGTGATGGCCGAGCAGCCCACCAGCACGATGACCATCAGCGCGGCTTTCCGGCCTCTCCATCCGGCCGTTGCGCGCATGAAAACAGCCAGTAGGTACAGCGTCCAGGTCGCCAGCGAAATCACGATCCTCGGATCCCGGATCCAGCGCGTGCCCGACTCGATCGAGGCCCAGGTGCTGCCGGCGACCACCGCCAGCGTGATGAACACGAAGCCGATGGCGAGCGCTCGCGACATGATCGAATCCAGAGTGCCCAGAGGCGGCAGCCGGTTGAAAACGCCGCCCGCCTGTTTCCGTTTCAACTGCCGCTCCCGGATCAGGTACAGGATCGATGTCGCCGCGGTCAGCAGCAGCGCGGCGTACCCGACCAGCACCAGAACCACGTGCACCAGCAGCCAGGCGTCGCGCAACTGCGGATTGCTCCAGCGCGCCACCGGCTTCCCCAAACACCCCACCAGCGTCAGCAAAAACACCAACGGGAAAATGAACAGCGCCAGGCTCTCGTACCGATATCGCCAGTACACCAGCAGAAACAGGAGGGCGATCAGCAGAGCGCAGAACGTGACCGATTCGAAGAAGTCGTTGGCGGGGAGACGGCCGCCGGCAATCGCGTGCTCCGTAGTCGAAACCACCTGAAGCACAACCCCGGTGTAAAAGCTCCCCAGGGCCAGGCGGAACACGCGCTCACTCCGTCTTTGCAGGACCGCAAGCAATGCGTAAACCAGGCCCGGACAATAGAATATGACCGCGACGCGCAGCCAAATCACGCTCATTTCATGCATGGGATCGAGTGCCGGCTGCCTTCAGTATAGCCTGCGGCGGAAGAGATCTGGATCGGACAGGCTTGCGGGCCTATCCTACTAGGTATGGACACATTTCTGGACGGCAAAGTTGCAGTTGTTACGGGCGGCACGCGGGGGATCGGCCGCGCCATTGCGGAGGCGCTGGTGGGTTGCGGGGCCTCTGTGGCCATCTGCGGGCGGTCGGAGGCGGGAGTCGGGAAGGCGGCCGGCGAGCTGGGGCCGAAGGTCGTCGGAAAAGCCGCCGATGTCTCGAACCCCGAGGAGGTGCGGGCGTTTTTCGAGTTCGTCGAGGAGCGACTGGGCGGGCTCGACATCCTGGTAAACAACGCTGGCGTGGGTTCCTTTGCCAGCGTGGCGGAGACCAGCCTGGAGAACTGGCAGCGCACCATCGGCACGAACCTGAACGGGGCGTTCTACTGCTCGCGCGAGGCCCTGCCCCGCTTCCGCAAGCGCGGCGGCGGGTTCATCGTCAACATCAGCAGCCTGGCCGCCAAGAACGCGTTCGCCGGCGGCGCGGCTTACAACGCCTCCAAGTTCGGGCTGAACGGATTCAGCGAGGCGATGATGCTGGACCACCGCTACGAGAATGTGCGCGTCTCGAGCATCATGCCGGGGAGCGTGGCGACCGAGTTCGGCTCGCTGGGCGCGGCGGACTGGAAGGTTGCGCCCCAGGACGTCGCCGAAATCGTGCTGTCGGTCCTTCGCATGCCCGCCCGAACGCTGATCAGCCGGGTCGAGGTCCGCCCCACCAAGCCGAAGAAGTAGTCCGTAAACCAACTCGACTGCGCGGAGTTCCAGCACAGCCACGAGATCGCCAAGCTGATCGGGTCGCCCCCCGGCTACCTGGGCACCGGGGGACCCATCCGCTGCTCAGCCAGGACGTCTTGAACCAGCACCACACCGGCAAGGTGAAGGCCAGCTTCGTGCTGTTCGACGAGATCGAAAAGGCGCCGGATGCCTCGTGAAATCTGCTGCCCGGCATCCTGGACAAGGCGACGCTCACGCGGGGCGACAACCGCCGTGTGGACTTCTCGCACGCCATGATATTCATGACCAGCAACCCTGGCGCCGGCGAGATGAGCAACCTGCTGTGCCCCGGGCTCGGGTTTGGCGTCTTCCAGCCGGAGAACGGGAATGTGCTGGACGAGCGGGTGGCGTCGAAGATCTCGCGGGCCGGCATGAATGCGGTGCGCCGCAAGTTTACGCCGGAGTTCATCAACCGCCTGGACAAGATCGTGGTGTTCAAGCCCCGGGGTCAGGCGGAGCTTCGCCGGATTCTGGAGATCGAGGGCAGGCCGAGCAGGACTGGTCGTGGCGCGGCCTCTCCCCGGGGAGGGCTACCAGTATCGATACGGGTTCCCGCCCCAGTTCGCCAGGGTGTTGAAGCTGGTCCTGTACGAATTCATCATCGCGTTGCTCATGTTCATGTACGACTCGTGGCGGCGATTCTGCTCCGCCATCATCTCCGCGACTGACCGCTTGGCGCCGCCGGCCGCCCCTCTGCTGGCCTGAGGCGCCGGCGCCTGCGCCGGCAGGATCGTCTTCAACTGCTCTGCCCACTGCGCACGATACTGCGCCTTCTGGTCGTTGGACAGCGCGGGCCAACTGACGCGCAGCAACGCCGCCTGCATCGGCATCCCGGCGATCTGTTGCTTCAGCTCGGCCGTCATCTTCGGGTAATTCGTGGCCAGCGCCTTCGCCCAGTCGTCCTTCAGCTTCTGGTCGGGGACGCTCTGCTGACCGGATACCTCGCCCACCATGAAGAACAGTGCATCCAGAAACGCGTCCGTGCTCTGGCGGGTGAGCGGTGGGGTGCCCGGAGCGATCGCCCGGTGCGACGCCTCGTAGACCGCCAGCGCCCACCTCGCCATCGGCTCGTTGGGCTGGTTCCGCATTTGGGCCAGCAACTCGGGCTCGAGCTTCAGCCGCACCAGGCCGCGCTGCTGGGCGTCGAGCTTCGAGAGCTCGGTCTGCTGCTGAACGAGTTGGACGACGTCGTTCATGTCGCTGGTCTTCTTTTGCGTCCAGGCATCCACGGTGTACTTGCGGAGCACCTGGCGCTGCTCGACGGTGAGCTGCACGTCGAAGGCCCACTCGAAGAACTCTGTGAAGCGTCCGACCGTCTCTTCCGTCAGCGGTGGTTGTCCCTGCACCAGCACCCGGCTCTGGGCGAACCCCGGGCCGGTCGCAACCAACACTGCCAGTGCGCAGAGAAATGAAAAGCGAGTCCTCATGTGATACTCCTTATCGGGTGTGAATCCTGCACTTCCCAGGTGGCGTTAGATTCACGACCATCATAGCCGATTCCACCCCGCTCGCAGGCACGCTGCCCGGCGCGACATACGGCGGGCGCACCTTTCAGAAGACGTTGAAGGCGCCGAAATCCAACTGAGGGATTTCCCCGGGCCCCGGCTCGATGTGGATGGTTCGGGGCGCCTGCTCGCACCCGGGCAGCGGAGAGCCCGAGTAGTAATTCAGGTTGTCGCGCCAGCCGCGGTTCACGTCGCCCACGCAAACCTCGGCGCTGCGGGAGGCGATAACCCTCCACAGGCCGCGCGCCGAGACGGTGCGATCCAGCACCGGGAAGGTGGTCGTCTTCAGGTAGATCACGCCTCCCAGGATGGCGGCGACGATGGCCCCAACGGCCACCAGACGGCGTCCCGCGCGCTCCGCCCCCCAAGCCGCCACGACGACGGCGGCCACCGGCAGGAACGCGGGCCAGGGCACGCCCGCCGCCTGGGCGCGCGACAGTCCCCGAAGCAGGGCCTCGGGCAGCACTCCAGCAACCACCGGGACCAGCGCCAGCAGTGCGGCGCTCGCCGCCAGGGCCCAACTCGCGGTTTTGGCCTCGGCGAGCGCAACGCCGATCAACGCGCAGGCGGCCGGGACCAGTGGCAGGAGGTAGCCGGGCAACTTGTTGGTGGAGACGGAGAAGAAAACCAACCCAAAGACGATCCAGAGCAACAGGAATCGCAGCCGCCCATCGGCGTAGAGGCGCTTCCGAAAGAGCGCAGCCAGCAGCGGAGTCCAGGGGAACAGGCCCGCCAGCAGGACGGGGAGATAGAACCAGAAGGGCTGCTGGTGCTGCAAGTCGCCGGTGAAGAACCGCGCGAAGTGGTGCTTCCCGAAAAAGTCCCCGAGGAAGGCGCTGCCATGGCGCAGGGTCGCGAGCAGGTACCAGGGCGCGGCAACGACCAGGAACGCCAGGATTGGCGCCGGACGGAGCAGGTCCCTCCACCGCCTGCGCGCCATCCAGACCAGCGGCAGGGAGAGCACCAGCGGCACCAGCCCTTTGGCCAGAACCGCCACGCCGAGCAAGGCCGCCGCGGCAGGGAGCTGGCGCCGGTCGCCGAGCCGGATCCAGGGCAGGCAAAGCAGCATTGCCGCGGAAAACGCCGCCGCCATGGGCAGGTCGGTCACCCCGACGTGGCTGAAAGCCAGCCAGGCCGCGGAGGTTGCCAGCACGGCCGTCGCCAGGTGCGCCGCGCGGCGCCCGAATTCCCGATCCAGCCTGCGCCAGTAGAACCCCAGAAAGGCGACCGATAGGAGCGCGACGGGAAGCCTGGGCGCCAGGTCCTCGCCGAGTCCGGCGCGAAACCCGAGCCCGGTCATCCAGTACAGCAGCGGAGGCTTCTCGAACCACGCCTGGCCCCACAGCCGCGGCGTGACCCAATCGCCCGACCGCGCCATTTCGCGCCCGATCGCGGCATAGCGCGGCTCATCCGGCCCGAGCAGGCCCACCCCGGTCAGGCCGAAGAAGAACAGCAAGTAGACGGCGGGGACCAATGCCAGCCAGGCCCACGGCACGCGCGCGGCGATGCGCGAAAGTGAGGTGGGTGGCACTTCACAAGTATATCGGCAGGGTGAGGAGGCCTGTGGCTTGTGGCGTGTAGCCGGTGGCTTGTGGCCTGTGGGTCCGAATGGGCGTTCACCCGCTTCGCCCCGGAGGCGACAGCCGGTGCGCGGCTGTGGGATCTACAGGCCACAGGCCACAAGCCACATGCCGTGGTTACAATGAAGACTCGGATCACCAGTTCCCATGAGCCTCGTCACCCTCTCGAGCGCGGAGAATTCCACCATCCTGCTCCATCCCGACGACAACGTCGCCATCGCCCGGGTGCAACTGTCTCCGGGCCTAGAACTGCGAGTTGGAGGCCGCCCGATCACCGTGCTCGACCCGGTTCCGGTGGGGCACAAGATCGCCCTGACGGCGATCGCGGCCGGGGAGGCGATCCGGCGGTACGGGCAGATCATGGGGCGCGCAAGCCAGCCCATCGATCCGGGCCGGCATGTCCACACGCACAACGTGGGCTACGAGGAGATCGCATTCGACTATGAATTCCCCGGCGGCGAGATTCCTCTGCCGGCGCCCGCCCGCGAGCCGGTGTTCCTGGGCTACCCGCGCCAGGACGGGCGGGCCGGCACGCGCAACTACATCGCGGTGATGGCGGCGAGCAACTGCGCCGCCCACACGGCCGAGCTGATCGCCCGGAGCTACGAGGGAGAGGTGTTGCCGCCCAACGTCGACGGAGTGGTGGCCTTCCCGCACGGGGAAGGCTGCGGGCACGCCTTTGGTCCGGACACGGATCAGTTGCAGAGGACGCTGGCGGGCGTGCTCGACCATCCCAACGTCGCCGGCGCGATCATCCTGGGCCTGGGCTGCGAGGTCAACCAGGTTGGTCCCTATCTGGGGAGCCCCCGCGTCATCGGCATGACCCTGCAAGAGAGCGGGGGTACGCGAGCCACGGTGGAGGCGGGCCGGCGGGAGATCCGGAAGCTGATGGATGCGGCGGCGGCGGAACAGCGGGTCCAGACTCCGGTCTCGAAGCTGGTGGTGGGACTCAACTGCGGCGGCTCGGATTCGTTCTCGGGGATCACGGCCAACCCAGCGCTGGGGGCGTGCTCGGACCTGCTGGCGGGGCTGGGCGCGACCGTGGTGCTGGCGGAAACGCCCGAGATCTTCGGGGCGGAGCACCTGCTGGTCGCTCGCGCGCGCAGCCGGCAAGTAGCCGAGAAACTATTGAGTTGCATCCGGTCTTACAAGGACTACCTGAACCGATTCGGAGAGAGTTTCGACGACAATCCCTCCCCGGGGAACAAAGCGGGCGGCCTGACCAACATCCTCGAGAAGTCGCTGGGCGCAGTGGCCAAGGCCGGCACCTCCCCGATGATGGACGTGGTGGACTACGCCGAGCGCATCCGCGCTCCCGGGTTCGTCTTCATGAACACGCCGGGCTACGACCCGGTGTCGCTGGCCGGACTGGCCGCCGGCGGCGTGAATCTGATCGCCTTCACGACCGGCCGCGGCAGCGCCATCGGCTTCCCTACCATCCCGGTACTGAAGATCGCCAGCAACATGGCGGTTTGGAAGCGGATGCGGGAGAACATGGACGTGAACGCCGGCCCGATCGCCGAGGGAGAGAGAACGGTTCAGGAGGTGGGAGCGGAGATCTTCAACCTTCTGTTGAAGGTGGCCTCGGGCGAGCGGACCGCGGCCGAGCGGTTGGGGCACAAGGAATTCGTCCCGTGGCGAATCGGCCCGGTGTTGTGACACCATCTAGGATGGAAATCGATATGCATTCCTCTTTGCGTAAGACCCTACTTGTTCTGTGCATCGCGGGACTGGGAGGCTGCCTGGCGGCCCAGAAACAGCCGGCGGCCATGACGCCGTCCACGCCTCCGGCGAAGGCAAGCCCTGCCTCCCCCGCGAAGAAGAGCGCCTTTGATAAAGCGGTGCTGGAAGCTTATCTGCGGCATCGGTTTCTTTGGAGCCCCGAGGTCACAGTCGAGATCGGCGCTCCGAAGCCCTCGAAACAACTGCCGGGGCTGGAGGAGGTCTCGGTACACCTCTCGTGGGCTGGCAGCAGCATGGACGAAGCTTTCCTGGTGTCCAAGGATGGACAAAAGGTGGTAAAGGGCGAAGTCTACGACATTGCCCAGAACCCGTTTAAGCCGGATCTGGACAAGCTTAAGACCGCGTTCCAGCCCAGTTTCGGCACCCCGGGCGCGACCGTGGTGCTGGTGCTCTTCACGGATTTCGAGTGTCCGTACTGCCGGTTAGAAGCCAAGATGCTGCGGGATAACCTGTTGAGCGCCTTTCCCAAGCAGGTCCGGGTGTACTTCAAGGACTTCCCACTGCAACAGATCCACCCCTGGGCCATGATGGCCTCGATCGCCGGGCGATGCGTCTTCCGGCAGAACCCGGCGGCGTTCTGGCAGTACCACGACTGGGTTTACGAACACCAGTCCGAGATCAACGAGGCGAATTTCAACTCCCAGGTTCTGGAGTTCGCGAAAGGGAAAGAAGACGCGATCGATACGCTCCAACTCAGCCGCTGCATGGAGACCCGGGCCACGGAAGCCGAGGTGGACAAGAACATCGCCGAGGGCCGGGCGCTCCAGATCATGTCCACGCCCACCATGTTCGTGAATGGACGCCGATTGGTGGGGCAGCTCGAATGGCCCAACCTGCGCCAGATCATCGAATACGAGATCGAGTACCAGAAGACCGCGAAGAACGCCGGAGAAGACTGCGGCTGCGAAATCAAACTGCCCTCGCCGCTAAGCCACTAGGAACCCGATGCCGAGCAAACTGAGATTCCTCGCTCTTGCTGTCCTCATCGCCGCCCTGGGCCTGTGGGCAGCCGATATCGATGCCAACCGCTACCTCGGCGACGTCAAGTACCTGGCCTCGCCCGAGTTGAAAGGCCGGGGGACGGGCACGCCCGGTCTGGAGAAGGCGGCGAAATACATCGAGAAGCAGTTCCGCGCGGCGGGGTTGCAGCCGGTGGCCGGGGACTATTTCCAACGATTCCCGGTGACCACCAACGCCCGGCTGGGGTCGCACAACCACTTCGAGTACGCCGGGAACGGCCGCAAGAAGACCCTGAAGCTCCAGCAGGATTTCCTGCCGTTCAACTTCTCCTCTAGCGGGAAACTGACTGGGAGGCTGGTGTTTGCGGGTTACGGGATCACGGCGCCCGAGTACCACTACGACGACTACGCGGGCTTGGATGTGAAAGACAAGATCGTGGTGGTGCTGCGCCACGAACCGCAGGAAAACGACGAGAAGAGCGTGTTCATGGGCAAGCTCCTCACCGGGCACGCGCAGTTCTGGAGCAAGGCGGTCAACGCCAAACGCCACGGTGCCGTGGGCGTGCTGCTGGTGGCGGACCGCGCCAACCACCGCGGCGATCCGGACGGCCTGGAGAAGTTCGGACGCGCCGCGGGGCCGATCGACGCCGGGATCCCGTTTGTGCAGGTGAAGGCGGCGACGGTCGAGGAATGGCTCTCGGCGGCCGGCAAGAACCTGGAGCAGCTCGCGGCGGCCATCGACAAGGACCTGAAGCCGCAGTCGTTCGCCCTGCCGGATTCCATCCAGGTGAGCGCGACGGTGGAGCTGAAGCGCGAGGTGAAGACGGTCCGCAACGTGGCGGGCTACTTGCCGGGCCAGACGGAGGAATACGTGATCCTGGGCGCCCATTACGACCACCTGGGCCTCGGCCAGCAGTATTCGCTGGCGCCGTCGCAGGTGGGCAAGACCCACCCGGGCGCCGACGACAACGCTTCAGGCACGGCGGGCGTGATCGAGCTGGCGCGCTGGTTTGGGGCTGAGCCGAAGCAGAAGCGAGGGATTCTGTTCCTGGCTTTTGCGGGCGAGGAGCTGGGGCTGCTCGGCTCGCGGTACTACGTCGATCACCCCGAGCTGCCGCAGGAGAAAGCAGTGGCCATGATCAACCTGGACATGATCGGGCGGCTGCGCGACCGGAAGGTGTACATCGGCGGGGTGCGCACCGGCACGACGTTCCAAGCGCTGCTGGAAGAAACCCTGCCCAAGCACCGCCTCAAGGCCGATTTCAGCGGCGGCATGGACGTCGGTTCCTCCGACCACACCTCGTTCACCAGCAAGCAGATCCCGGCGCTGTTCTTCTTCTCCGGGTTGCATGGCGACTACCACAAGCCCAGCGACACCTGGGACAAGATCGACGCTCCGGACGCCGCCGAGCTGCTCCGCGCGGTGGCCGACATCGCCGGCAGGCTCTCGAACGAGCCGGGCCGCCCGGAGTTCGTCAAGGTGGAACCGCCGAAGGCCGGCCCGTCGGCCGGCGGAGGGGCCGGATATGGGGCCTGGTTCGGCAGCGTTCCCGACTTCGGCGAGACGCCGAAGGGGGTGAAGTTCGCCGACGTGACCGCCGGTTCGCCAGCCGCCAAAGCCGGCCTGCGCGGCGGCGACGTCCTGATCGAGTTCGATGGCGCGCCGGTTCAGAACCTTTACGACTTCACCTATGCCCTCCGCGCCAGGAAGCCCGGCGACGCGGTGGTGGTCAAAGTGCTCCGCGGCGGCCAGACGATTACCGCCAAAGTGGTGCTAGGGCAACGGCCGCGCTAAAACTCGCGGCACTCTGGCCGATGCGAAGGAATAGGGGGCGGATCGGTCCGCCCGCAACCCCATGCCGCCAGCCTGCACACTCCCGCCTTTGATTCTGCATCCCTTTTCCAATGCCGCGGGGCCCTCCAAGCTGGTGGACGCTTCGCGCGCCAGCCTGGTGCTCCAGGGACTGCTGCCCACCGAGGGCTCCGTGGTCGAAATGGAACAGAGGCTGCTGGAAGGCCGCTATTGCGAGCTTACGATGCTGTTTTACCTGGGGAAGGACCTGGTCCGCTGGACCTCGCAGTGCGTGGAGATGGTGAACCGCAACGGGGAGAATGAGTCCGGCATCCGGCCGGAGAGCTTCGCCACCCTGCTGGTGGAGGATCCCCCCCCCAAGGTGCTCGATAAGCTGCGTATCTGGGGCGTGCACGAACACAAGAGCATCTTCACCCGCGCGTTCGGGCTACACGCGCTGTTCGAGGTCCTGCCGGACTGCGAGTGCCTGACGCCGGAATTCGTGCGGCACTACCACCGCTTCGCCGACCAGATGTTCGCCTGCCAGCAGCAGTTGTTCCAGTTCCAACGGCTTCGTTCCGCCGACTTCGAATTTCAGTTGTTCGCCTCCGGGGAGTACACCAAGATGCTGGAAGCCGAATGGGGGACGCTCTAAGGCCGCGCGCCGAATCGCCTTCCGGCCGCGATGATAGAATTGGGGCATGGCTTTGTCACGCATGGTGCTGGTGCGGCGGAACTACCCTGACAGGCGAGTGCAGGACATCCCGGGCGAGATCCGGAAGGAGCTGTCGGCGGCCGGATTTTCCGCCAAGGTCCGGCCTGGCTCACGCGTGGCGATCGGCGTGGGCAGCCGCGGCATCGCCAACCTCGCCACCATCGTGCGCGCGGTGGTGGACTACTGGAAGGCGCAGGGAATGCAGCCCATCGTTTTCCCGGCGATGGGCAGCCACGGGGCCGCCACGGCGGAGGGCCAGGCGAAGGTGCTGGCCCACTACGGGATTCACGCCGATTCGATGGGGTGCCCGGTCGTCAGCTCGCTCGAGGTGGTGCCGCTGGGGCGCACGGCGCAAGGCATCGAAGCGTTCATGGACCGCAGCGCCTACGAGAGCGACGGCGTGATGCTGGTCAACCGGGTGAAGTGGCATACCGACTTCGCCGGCGAGCTCGAGAGCGGCCTGTTCAAGATGATGGCCATCGGCCTGGGCAAGTTCGCCGGCGCCCAGCGCTATCACACCTTCGGCTTCCGCATGGGACTCGAGCAGGTGATCCGCAGCGTAGGGCGTCAGGTGCTGACTTCGGGCAAGATCCTGGGCGGGCTGGCCATCCTGGAAGACGCCCACCACAACACCGCCAGAGTCGAGGCCGTGCCGGTGGAGACCATGGAGCGGCGGGAAGAGGAATTGCTCGAGATGGTGAAGTCCTGGGCCGGGCGCATTCCGGTCGAGGAGTTGGATATCCTCATCGTGGACGAGATCGGCAAAGACATCAGCGGCGCCGGGATGGACACCAAGGTCATCAACCGTTCCATCCACGCCGAGTACAACCCCTGGCCCAACGCGCCGCGCATCCAGCGCATTTTCGCCCGGGACCTCAGCGCCCTGAGCTACAACAACGCGGTCGGGCTGGGCCTGGCGGACGTGGTGACCGACCGCCTGGTGAATCGGATCGACTGGACCCCCACCCACATCAACTCACTGACTGCCTCGACTCCCGAGGCCATCCGCACGCCAATCCATTTCCCCACCGACCGCGAATGCCTCGAGCGCATCTCGACCACGGTGGGCAAGTTCGACCCCGCTGAGGTTACCATCGGCTGGATCCGGAACACCATGGAGCTGGCTCTGCTGGCGCTGAGCGAGAATCTGCTGCCGGAGATTCGGAGGAACCCCAACCTGGAGGTTCTCGGCGAACCGCGCGAACTGGACTACGACGCCGAGGGCAACCTGGTGAGCCCGCTGCTCGAGGCTCTGGCCCGCGCGCACTGAGAAACCGTGAAACCCGCGGAGATGCTGCGTCCCACGGAGGCACGCGGGGTATCTCCCGTTCCTTAGATGCGCCGAGGAGGGTACGAGGAAGGTGGAAGGGCGGCAGAATCGCTGCTACTGCCGCCCTTTGCGAGGAGCCTACGTTCCAGCCGCGTTGGCCAGCAGGGACTGGATCTTGCTGAAAACTGTGCTGATGCTGTTCGATACGTTGGGCATCAGAGCCCCGGCGGCCACGGCTACGAAGCCCGCCATCAGGGCGTACTCGATCAGGTCCTGGCCCCGATCATCCTTCAAGAACCGTGTGAAATGCCTCATCCCTTCTCCTTCTCGCCCCAGCGGTGGCTTGGTAATTCCAGCCTAACTGGGATCGGCCGAAGCGGGAATCGGCGGAATGGCTTAGGAATGCGGCCGAAATCAACTACACTCGACGGTATTTCCCAGCGGACTGGATCAGTTCGCGAGGATGCCCGTTTTTCTGGCTACGCGGCTCAAGATTTCGAGCGCGCGGTCGATGTGCTCGCGCGTGTGTGTGGCGGTCATGATGGTGCGGACGCGCGCCTTGCCCTCCGCGACCGTGGGATAGCCGATGCCGGTGGCGAACACGCCCTCCTCGAAGAGCGCGCGCGAAAACGCGTGGGCGGTTTTCGCCTCGCCCACCAGGATCGGGGTGATGGGCGTCTCGCTCGAGCCGGTGCGGAACCCCGCCTCGCGGAGGCCGCTCTTGAAATAGTGCGTGTTCTTCCACAGGTTTTCGATGCGCTCGGGCTCCTGCTCGAGCACCTCGAAGGCCGCGAGGCAGGAGGCCGCCACGGCCGGCGGGTGCGAGGTCGAGAACAGGAACGGGCGCGCGCGGTGATACAGATACTCGATCAGATCGCGGCTCCCGCAGACGTAGCCGCCCAGCGCCCCGATCGCCTTCGACAGCGTTCCCACCTGGATCTCCACCTGGCCGTGCAAGCCGAAGTGATCCACCGTGCCGCGGCCGTTGCGGCCCAGCACGCCCGAGGAATGTGCGTCGTCGATCATCATGATCGCTCCGTGGCGGCGCGCGATCTCGACCAAAGCGGGCAGCGGCGCGATGTCGCCGTCCATCGAGAACACGCCGTCGGTGACGAGCAGCTTACGCCCCGGCTGGCTGTCGAGCTCGGTGAGGATGCGCTCGGCGGCCGCGGTGTCCTTGTGCGGGAAGACGTGGATCTTCGCTTTCGAGAGGCGGCATCCGTCGACGATGCTGGCGTGGTTCAGTTCGTCCGAGACGATGTGGTCCTCGGGCGTAAGGATGGCGGCCACGGTGCCGGCGTTGGCGGCGAAGCCGGATTGGAACACCACGCAGGCCTCGACGTGCTTGAACTCGGCGATGCGCCGCTCCAGTTCCAGGTGGATGCTCATGGTGCCGGCGATCGTGCGCACGGCGCCGGAGCCGACGCCATACTTCCGCGTGGCCTCCAGCGCCGCTTCGATCAGCTTGGGATGATCGGTCAGCCCGAGGTAGTTGTTCGACGCCAGGTTGATAACTTCCTTACCGTCGAACCGGCACACGGGCTCGCACGCGGTCTGGAGTTCCCGGAGCGTCTGATAGGTGCCCGCCCGCTTCCAGGTCTCGATCTGCTCACCGAGCCAGGCTAGTGAATTCTGCATAGTTCCCCCTGTTCCGATTGTAGATCTGAGGGCGGGCTTGAGCCCGCGCGGGGCTTCAGAGGGACTTGCAAAAATGGCGCCCAGGCCCGGTCGAAACAAAACCTGAAGAAATGTTTGAGAGAGGGCTGCTTTCCCAATAGAATGTTTCTTGCCAGAGACAACACCCTCG
>JBEKWU010000054.1:0-31368 GCA_049512775.1 Bryobacteraceae bacterium | reverse complement strand
TTCCGGGAAGAATCGCAGGGGCTTTGACTTTCGCCTCCTCTTCGTGTACAAATCGGAGCAGGGAGGTCGACCATGGGCGATTTCCGCGTGGGCCCCGTTGCTCCCTGCGACAAGTACCGCGATCAAGAATCTCCCGACTCGGCAAAGCGCAGGAAGGCCAAGCGGCCGGACGACCCCGAGCAGGACGATGTCGTGGTCCTCTCCGAGCCATCCGAAGCTAGTGCCGAGTCCGTCGAAGACTACTACTCGCCTGCCCCTGAAACCGAGGAGTCGAAGTGACTCCGGCCGGGCGTCAGGGATGATGGAGAGACGCCATGCTCCGTCTCGCGATCTTCGTTGCCGCCTCCGCCGCCTTCGCCCTGCTCACCTGGCGGTCCCTGTGCTCTCCGCGCTCCCACGGCTTCTACCGCTTCTTCGCTTTTGAATTCCTGGCGGCGCTCATCCTCTGGAATGTTCCCCACTGGTTTCGCGAGCCGTTTTCGGCCCACCAGCTCGTCTCATGGTTTCTCCTACTGCTCTCGCTCGGTGTGGCGATCGAGGGATTCCGGCTGCTTCTCTTGATCGGCAAGCCGGCGCCCGAGGCGGCCCAAGACACCGACCTCGGCTTCGAGAAAACCACGACGCTGGTCGCGGTGGGCGCGTACCGGTTCATCCGCCATCCGATGTACGCCTCGCTGCTCGGGTTGGGCTGGGGTGTATGTCTGAAGCATCCTGACACCATCGGTGTGGCCCTGGCGCTGGCTGCCTCCGGCTGCCTCCTGGTCACCGCGATAGTCGAGGAAGGGGAGAATCTCGCCCGCTTCGGCGCCCCCTACGCCGCCTACATGAAAACCACTCGGCGCTTCATCCCGTTCGTGTTCTGAACCGGACCGCTCGCGCGACCTTGCTGACACCACTCTGCCGTCTTCGCGACAAGGAAACTGACGAATGCGGAACAGCAGACCAGCATGAATTTTGGTAGTCCGGAGCCTTGCGGTCCGAGAGTGATGTAATTGGCGCTAGAATCCCACCAACGAAACCGTACGTTGAAAGCTCGTGTTCGAACATCCGGTTGCAGAACTTCAGGAATCCCTCTTGGTCTCCGGAATCCAGCACTTCCGCTTACGGTGATGGCCAATGAATGAGGCGGCCGGGAACAGGCTGAATCGGCCGTGCGGCCCAAGCCGCCACAAACTGCTTGCGGTACTGCTGCCAGCGCCGCTGCGGGAGATCGACCACCACGACCGCAAACTCAGGGAACGACCTCAATACTCGGGACGCCGATTCACCTAACAACTGGTCTCGCGTGAGCAGGCAGTGAAAGCCGGCGGCAGCGGCCGTTGACGCCAAGTCGCCGTTGGAGAGGTCCTTCCAGCCGCGACTCGCGGCAGTGTTGCAGGGGAATCCGAACTCAGCCAGGACGCCGGCGAGATGAACGTTCATGTTGGCGTCAAGCAGCCACATGGAAGGAATTGGTGAGCTCGGAGGCTACCTTCAAGACTTCCGGGAGGGCCTCGTGCGGAAAAGCGCGATCGAAGGCTTCGTCGATGTCTTCGAGGGACATGCCCCCCGCGAGGCATTCGAGGATGAGCGAAACCGAGAGGCGCGTGCCGCGAACCGCCAGCTTCCCGCCCAGGAGCCGCGGGTCGGCGACGATCCACTGATACTCTTTGTAGGCCGCTGGCTGCCACTCTGACATGCACACCACCTCGATCCTCATTTTAGAACAGGCCGAGCGCAGGTGTTCCGAACCCCTCCGTCGTCGATGGGACCCGGAGACCGCGGTACCCTGGGAGCAACGAGTCATGAAACGGCTGTTTCCGCCCATCGCTCTCATCGCCGCGCTCGTGGCTCATGCCCAGCAGCCCGGCCCCGCGCTCAGCGTGGACGTGAACGCCAACCGGCACGCGATCTCCCCGGATGTTTACGGGATCAACTTCTACTGGGATCTCGGGACTAGCAACGACCCCCAGCGGGCGGCTTATGTGGCCGCCGCGCCCGACGTCCGCGCCACGGTGCGACGCTGGGGCGGCAACGGCACCAGCACCTATCACTGGCAGCTCGACGTCAACAACCTCGCCAACGACTGGTTCTACGAGGTTCTCCCCGACACCAGCGTGAACGCCTCCAAGCTGCCGGATGGTTCCTCGTTCAACACGTTCGCCGATCAGGTCCGCACGACTGGCGGCAAGATCATGGGCACAGTCCCAATCCTCGGCTGGTTGCCGAAGGCCCGCGCCGAAATGTGCAGCTTCGACATTCGCAAATATGGCAACCAGTGCAGGGTTGACCCCTATGCCCAGTACCACACCGCGAAGTGCGGCAATGGCGTCGTCTTCAGTTCCACCTGCGACACGAATCCAACTTACATCCAGAACGATCCCACCGACGCTTACGCCCAGTATGACCAGAGCTTTCAGGCCCAGTGGATCCAGTACCTTCTTTCCCGTTACGGCAAAGGGAGCCAGGGCGGCGCAACCATCTGGAGCCTGGACAACGAGCCCATATGGTGGGACAGCACCCACCGCGACATCCATCCCGCACCCTACACCTACGACGAGCTCCTCGACCTGAACATCAAGTACGCCGAGGCCATCAAGCAGGCCGATCCGACCGCGCTGGTCGCCGGGCCGGTCGGCGACAACTGGGCCTCGCTGTGGTTCTCGAAGAAGGACATCGTCGCGGGCTGGAGCAGCAGAAGCGGCAACTACTGGTCAAATCCCACCGACCGCAACGCCCACGGCGGCGTTCCGTTGATGGCCTGGTATCTCCAGCAAATGCGCAACTACGAGCAGCAGCACGGCATGCGGCTGCTCGACTATCTCGACCAGCACGCCTACATCCAGCCCAGCGCGATCGAAACCGAAACCGACGCCGTCAATGCGCTGCGGCTCGACTCGACCCGCGAGTTCTGGGATCCCACCTACGTCGTCAGCAACGATTACTGGATCAAAGACGTGGAGCACAACGGCGCCCCGATCGCGCCGCAATTCATTCCGCGCCTGCGCGCGATAATCGACGACAATTACCCCGGCACCAAGCTCGCGCTCACCGAATACAGTTGGTGGGCGCTGGATACGCTCAATGGCGCGCTGGCCCAAGCCGATCTGCTGGGCATCTTCGGCCGCGAGGGAGTAGACCTGGCCACGCTGTGGGGCCCGCCCAAGCCCACCGACCCCGGCGCCTTCGCTTTCCGCATCTACCGCAACTACGACGGCATCGGCGGCGCCTTCGGCGAAACCGGCGTCCAGGCCTCCAGCGCCGACCAGGGCCAGCTCAGCATCTACGCCGCCCTCCGCTCGGACTCCATGCTCACCGTCATGGTGATCAACAAGACCACCACCGACCTCTCGACCACGCTCGCCCTCTCGAACTTCAGCCCCGGCGCCTCCGCGAAAGTCTGGCGTTACAGCGCGGCCAATCTCGCCGCCATCGTGGCCCAGCCGGACCTTGCCATCTCGGGCAACTCCCTGAGCGCGACCTTCCCCTCCTACTCGATGACCCTGTTGGCGATTCCGCCCGCCTCATTTGCCGTGCCCAAGCCCGTGGTTCAGGCGCTCCAGAGCGCCGCCTCCTTCGATAGCAGCAGGTTCGCGCCGGGGCAGATGGTGGTTGTCTGGGGCATGGACCTCGGCCCCCAGGACCTGGTGCGCCTCCAGGATCTGCCTCCCTCGCAGCAACTCGATTCGAACGGTCTGGTCCGGGACAACATGTCGGGAGTGCGCATCCTGTTCGACGGAATCCCCGGCCGCATGGTCTACGTGCGCCAGGACACCTGCGCCGTGGTCATTCCCTACTTTGGCGCCACCAAGGCCGCCACCCACGTACAGGTCGAATACCAGGGCGTGCGCTCGGACCCGCTCGAGATCCCCGTCTCTCCCACCGCACCCGGCCTGTTCACCGCGAGCATGCAGGGTTCCGACCAGGGCGCCATCCAGGTGGACGCCAACGGCACCGCCAACTCTCCGGAGCATCCCGCGCACCCCGGCTCCACGGTAGTTCTCTGGCTCACCGGCGAAGGCGTCACCGATCCCCCTAGCGTGGACGGCCGCCTCGCCGGCGACATCCTGCCCAAGCCCGTTGCCGGCGTCTACGTCGAAATCGGGGGCCTGCCGGCCGTCATCGAGTACGCGGGCGCCGCCCCGACCATGATGCCCGGCCTGATGCAGATCAACGCGCAGCTCGACCCGGGCGTCCTGCCCGGCGACAATGTCCCGGTCCGCGTCCGCATCGGCAACAACTGGAGTCGGGACGACGTAACCCTGGTGGTACGCTGACCCAGTTTCGGGGCCAGGGAGACCCGGAATGGAACAAATTCCCGGCGCTGCCGTATTTGTACGGTGAGGTGAGTTATGAGAGTGAGTACACTTGTCCTGGCTGCGCTAGCGGCGGTTCCGTTCGAGGTGGCCTGCGATTTCGAGACGATCGCGGACAGCTCGGACCGGTATCGGGAGGATTTCCAGTACAGCTATAATCTCAAGCCCGGAGGACGGGTGTCGGTGGATAGCTTCAACGGCTCGATCGAGGTCCTGAGCTGGGAGAAGAACGCGGTGCAGATCACGGGCGCCAAGTACGCCGCACGGGAAGAGGACCTGAAGGACATCAAGATCGAGATCAAGGCGGACGAGGGGTCGGTGCAGATCCGCACGGTGCGGCCGGAATACCGGCGCGGAAACATGGGGGCGAAGTACTTCCTCCGGGTGCCGCAGCGGGTGGAGCTGGAGACGATTCACACCTCGAACGGGCATATCCGGGTGGAGGACATCGAAGGGAACGTGCGGCTGGAGACCTCGAACGGGTCGATTCGGATGCGGAAGGTGCACGGGCGCGTGGACGCGAAGACCAGCAACGGCGCGATCGAGGGGGACGACGTGGCCGGGGAGACGACAGTGAGGACGTCGAACGGGACGATCCGGATGGACCGGGTGCAGGGGGGCATAGAAGCCAGCACCTCGAACGGGTCGATTCACGTGGTGGTGTCGAAGCCCAAGCCGGGGCAGCCGCTGCGGTTCGAGAGCTCGAACGGGAGCCTGGACCTGACGTTGGCGGAACTGGCGAACAACGAGGTCCGAGCCACGACCAACAACTCCTCGATCACGCTGCGGGTGCCGGCGTCGATCAAGGCGCAGTTGCGGGCCAGCACGTCGAACAGCTCGATCACCAGCGACCTGGACGTGGTGACGCGGGGCACGATCGGGAAGAACCACCTGGAAGGGGAGATCAACGGCGGCGGAGCGCTGATCCAGTTGTCGACCTCGAACGGTTCGATCAAGGTGCTGAAGCAGTAAGCGCCGGCCGCGCGGCAGGCCGCCCGGGCGTCACTCGAGTCTCCCACTGTCCTATCATTGGGAGTTCATGAGGAGACGTGCGGGGGCGGCGCTGGTGGGGCTGATATGCTCCGCGGGGGTGTTGGGGTGGCAATCCCTGACGGTGCGGTACAACTACCAGGGCAACTGGAGCGCGCTGTTCTGTACGGGTTCGTACGTCGAGGCGCCGCCGCTGGAGGAGTTTGGCGGCACATACCTGTTCCGGGGAAGCTTCGGATACGACGGGCAGTTCTACCGCTACATGGCGCACGATCCGTTCCTGAAGCGGGGCCTGTGGAAGCAGGTGGATGCGCCGCGGATCCGGTACCGCCGGATCCTGGTGCCGGGGCTGGCGTACGCGGGAGGCCTGGGCAGGCCGCGAGCGATCGACGCAGCGTATCTGGCAGTGACCCTGGGATTCGTGTTCCTGGGCGGGTATTGGGCCAGCCGGTACGCGGTGGCGCGGGGGCGGCATCCGGCCTGGGGCCTGGCGTTTGTGCTGACCCCGGCGGCGCTGGTTTCGGCAGACCGAATGGTGGTGGACGCGGCGCTCGCGGCGCTGTGCTGCGGGTGGGCGCTGTACTGGGGTGAGGAAAGGGCGCCGCGGGTAGCGCGGTACGCGGTGCTGGTGGCGGCGCCGCTGGCGAGGGAGACGGGGCTGCTCCTGAACCTGGCCAGCGGAATCCCGCTGGCGCTGCGGCGACAAGGGCGGGAGTTGGCGCTATGGGCGGCGGCGATTCTGCCGTGCGCGGGCTGGTACGCGTTCGTTGCTGCTCGGACGCAGCCGTGGGCGGGGGACTGGGGGAGCTACGTGGCGTACGTGCCTCTGGAGGGATTCCTCCGGCGCCTGCTCCATCCGTCTGTGTATCCGCCGGGGATGCAACTGCGCGGGTTCTTCATCGCGCTCGACTATGTGTCGCTGGCGGGCATGGCGCTGGCGCTGGCGCTGGGGATCCGGCTGTGGCTGCGGCGGCGCGACGGGGCCATCGAGGTGGCGGTGCTGCTGTTTTCCCTGCTGGCGATTCAAACCGGGTCCGGGGATGTTTGGGCGGATGCGTTCGCCTTCGGCCGGGTGTTTTCGCCGCTGCTGCTGTTGCTGGCGTTGAAGGGACTGGAGACGGGGCGTAGTGTGCTGGCGCTGCCGCTGGCGCTGGTGACGCTGCGGGTGGGGGCGCAGTTCGGGGGTCAGGCGATCGGAGTGTTGCGAGGGCTATAGCGATCGCGGGCCGCGGACCAGACGGCCTCTGCGGCGCAGGCGGCCAGCAGCAGCAGGATCCAATAGATGGGGTGCTGATAGCGCAGGTAGTTGTAGATGACGTAGTAGGGAAGCGGGAAGGTCAGCAGAGCGGAAGCCAGCACCAGGGCGGCCCAGCGGTTGCGGCGGCGGAGCAGGAGAAGTCCGGCGAGGGCGAACAGGTTGAGCGTCCAGAGCGCGTAGCGGTGGAGGGGGTGGCGCAGCGCCGGGAACCAGAAATTGCGCACGCGGGCGGCGATCAGCTCGAGGAAAGCGCGGGGATTGCGGCGGATCCAATCGAGGGCGCGGTGAAGCCGTTCGCGGTTGAAAGCGAGTTCGCCCTGGCGCTGGATCTCGAGTGCGACGGCAGGGTTGGCATGCGGGTGCTCGCGCCAGTGAAAGGGCGCCTGGAAAGCCTCTTCGACATCGGGAACGGCGCCATCGTGGTTGGAGACGTACAGCTCGAGGCCGAGCGTGTCTTTGATGAAGAAGAACCCGCCGAGTTGCAGGTAACCGCGGAGGAGCCAGGGGGAGATGGTCAGCAGGGCCGTGGCGGCGGTGAGGGCGGTCCAGCGCAGGAGCCGCGTGCGGAGCCGCCAGAGGGCCAGCGCCAGGAGGCCGAGCAGAACCAGGAGGAGGCTTGGGGCCAGCAGCAGGCCGAGGCCGCACCAGAGGCCGGCGCGAAGGGCGGAAACGGCCTTCAGGGACGGGGCGGCGAGGAAGCGCGCGAAAAACAGGATCGTGAGCTGAAGGAAGACAGCGATCCAGGGAGCTTCGAAGTCTCCCATGCATTCGGGCCAGAAGTGCCAGGGGAGGAGGGCGCCGGCGGCGCCGGCGAGGATGCCCGGCAAAAGACCGATGCCGAGGGACTGTGCGACCCAGGGGAGCAGGGCGTACTCGGTGGAAGCGACGGCGGAGGAGAGGACGATGCGGGCGAAGTCGGCGGTGCGGGTGTCGCCCCAGAGGGCGTAGAGAGGCGAGAGGAAGAGGGGATAGAGCGGGGCTACTTGAGCGGTCGGCCCGGTGGGGGTGCCATGGGGGTCGGCAAACGATCCGCTCTGGGCCAAGGAGATGGCGATGCACACCGGCTCGGGGCGGCCGATCTCGTAACGCTGGAAGCCAAAGACCAGGGTGAGACGGACCGCCAGAGCTGCCAGAAAAATCGCTAGCGAGATCCGGCCACGCACCTACTTCAACCCGAGTTCCTGAAGCTTGGCCTCGAAGACCTCCAGGGGCTGCGCACCTACCAGGATGACGCCATCGACGCCGTCGGGAGTGGTGCGACCGATGACGAAACTGGGGGTGCCGGAGAGGTTGAGGGAGGTGGCTTCGGCCATGTCCTTCTGAATGGCCTCGCGGTACTTGCTACTGGAGAGGCAGGAGCGGAACGGCTCCATTTTCAGGCCCAGGCTTTCGGCGTGCACGAGGATGTCGTTCTCAGTGAGGCGGCTGGGGTTGGCGACCATGAGATCGCGCATCTTCCAGAACTGGTCCTGATCGCCGGCGCAACGGGCGGCTTCGGCGGCATGGAAGGCGTTGACGTGGAAATCGAGCGGGAAGTCGCGGCTGAGGAAGCGCACTTTGCCGGTGTCGATGTAACGCTTGCGGAGCTCGGGGAAGGTGACGATGTGGAAGCGCTGGCAGAAGGTGCACTGGTAATCCGTGTACTCGACCATGGTGAAGGGAGCGTCCTTCTTGCCGAGCCAGTTGGGGTTGTCGAGCTTGAGTTTGGCGGGCCCTTCCCCCTCGGTGGGACGTTGAGGCTGGGGAGCGGCGGGGCGGGCCTGCTTCTCGAGCAACTGGCGGATCAGGCGGAGCTCGTTGAGGATGGCATCGGCCTGCTCGCGGGTAATGCCGGGCTGCTGAGGCTGGTCGGCCGGCCAGGCGGGCAGGAGCAGGCAGAGCAAAACAGGGATCACGGTGAGTCTACGCATGGGAAAGGACCAATATAGCGCAGATGGCGGGGACCCGCACGCTGAGAGCGTGCGCCGCGGGCTCTGGTATTGTGATTCGTGGGGAGGTGTTATGAAACGCATCGCGCTGGCGCTGATTGTGGTGGTGTGCGGTTGGGCGGACGAGGGGATGTGGCTGTTCAACCAGTTTCCGAAAGAGCAGGTGGCCAAGAAGTACGGGTTTAAGGTGACGGACAAGTTCCTGAATCATCTGCGGCTGGCGTCTGTGCGGTTGGGGGCGTCGGGATCGTTCGTTTCGCCGGCGGGACTGATTTTCACCAACCATCACGTGGCCTCGGGGTGCATCCAGAAGCTGAGCTCGAAAGAGCATAACTACATGGCGAACGGATTCTACGCGGCGACGCAGGCCGAGGAGCTGAAATGCCCGGACACCGAGGCCAGCGTGCTCGAGCGGATCGAAAACGTTACCAGGGAAGTGAACGCGGGCGTGCGGGCGCAGCCGGGGACGCCGGAGGCGAGCCAGGAAGTCCGGGCGGCGCAGGCGCGGATCGAGAAGGACTGCGGAGCCAGGACCGGGAACCGGTGCGAGGTGGTGACGTTGTACTCGGGGGCGAAGTACAACCTGTATGAGTACAAGAAGTACACGGACGTCCGGCTGGTATTCGCGCCGGAGGAGGCGACGGCGTTCTTCGGGGGCGACCCGGACAATTTCACGTACCCGCGCTACGACCTGGACATCACCTTCCTGCGTGCGTACGAAAACGGGCGGCCCGCCGCGACGCCGGAGTACCTGAAGTGGAGCCGCACGGGCGTGCGAGAGGGCGAACTGGTGTTCGTCTCGGGCAACCCGGCGTCCACGGACCGGTTCATCACCTACGCGCAACTCGAGTATCAGCGGGATACGGAGTATCCGCTGATGCTGGGCTACGCAGGGTCGGTGGTCAAGACGCTGAAGAGCTACGGCGCCAAGAGCGCGGAGAACAAGCGGCTGGCGCGGGACAAGCTGTTCGGCGCGGAGAACACGTATAAAGCGCGCACCTGGGAGTACAAGGGGCTCAAGACGGCACAACTGTTCGAGGAGAAGAAGGCGCGGGAGGAAAAACTGCGGACGGCTGTCGCGAAGAACGCGAAGCTGCGTGAGGACGTGGGAGCCGGTTTGGAGGCGATCGCGGCGGCGTACCGGAAATGGGCGCCGGCGCAGAAGGAATACTACGCGCTGGAGGGCGGGCCGCGGTATTCCGACCTGTTCCGGATCGCGCGCGGCGTGCTGCGGCTGCCGCAGGAGAAAGCCAAGCCCAACGGACAGCGGCTGAGGGAGTACACCGACGCGGCGCTGCCGTCGCTGGCGCTGCGGCTGTATTCCCCGGCGCCGATTGCGGAGGGGGTCGAGATTGCGGTGCTGGCGAACTACCTGCACTTCCTCCGGGAGCAGCTTGGGCCGGACCACGCGGCGGTGAAGGCGGCGCTGGCGGGACGGGACGCCTGGCAGGCCGCGGAATACTACGTCACGACCAGCAAGCTGAAGGAGGTGGCGGAGCGGAAGCGGCTGGCGGCGAGCGTGGAAGCGGTTCAAAGCTCCCAGGACGGGATGATCCAGTTGGTTCGGGCGCTGGACGGGGAGGCGCGGGCGGTTCGGAAGAGGCTGGAGGACGAGCTGGAGGCGGTGACGCGGGCCAATGCGACCAAGATCGCCCAGGCGCGATTCGCGGTTTACGGAGCCACCGAGTACCCCGACGCGACGGGCACGCTGCGGCTGTCCTACGGGCCGGTGAAAGGGTACGGCAAGATCCCCTACGCCACCGATTTCGCGGGAATGTACGCCCACGCGACGGGGGAGGAGCCGTTCCGGCTGCCGGAGAGCTTCCTGAAGGCCAAGGGCGCACTGGCGCCCGGGACGCCGCTCAACTTCGTGAGCACCTGCGACATCATCGGGGGCAATTCGGGGAGCCCGACGGTGAACGCGAAGGGCGAGGTCGTGGGGATCATCTTCGACAGCAACCTGGAGGCGATGGCGAACCGCTTCGTATACGACGAGGTGGAGGGCCGCGCGGTACACGTGGCCAGCCAGGGGATCATCGAGGCGCTGCGGAAGGTGTACAGGGCGGAGAGGGTGGTGAGGGAGCTGGGGTTCGGGAAGTAGGTAATACGGTGGCGGGATCGATGTCGGAGAAGGGCGTGTGGGAACAGTGTGTTGAGCGAATCAGCCCACGCGAGCCGTCGTTACAGAAACTCAGCGCGGCCGGCGATGTCTTCAGAGGTCAGGATGTCGAACAACAGGACGAGCATCCGCAAGATGTCGCCGGTAGTCTCTCCCTGGCGGAAGAACGCGATTCCTGAATGGCGGGTTCCCTGGGCGTGCAGCCGGAGAAAGTCCGTGTCCTGCGTTACAAGCACCCTGCCGGCCTTGTGAGCATAGTTCAGTTGCTCCACGTCGGTGGCGGACTGCAATCCTGTCTCGGATGTCGTGGACACGTCGATCCCGCGCCGGCGCAAGCCCTCAATCACGGCCCAGCCGATGTGCTCATCGGTGTGAAAGCGGATCGGTTGGCTCAAGAAACACGCTTTGCCTGGTTGAGTTTTGCCGGCAAGATCGATTGGCTGTCCGCCTGATAACTCTGCGCGGCGGCCAGCTCGGCACGCATCTCTTCCCGGACCGCTTCCAGGTTCTCGTAGTAGTAGGCCAAGGCGGCGTGCACGTCGGCGAGGGTAAGCCCCGGAACTTGGGAGACGATCGCGTCGGCCGTCAACCCCTGATGCTCGTGCCAGATCACAACGTCGGACACACGAACCCGGTGACCGGCAATGCAGGGCTTTCCCCCGCAAACGCCTGGGATGGCTGTGATCCGGGCAGACACGGCATTCCTCCCTCCTCTCCATTATCGCCGATTCGGACTACGGGCCGGGGCAGGATCATCAACCGCACGAGTGGGATACATCCGGGCGTCCCGGAACGCCGTTTGTGGCCCGCGCCACCGATTGGTGGAGGGAACTTGTAGAATGGAACAGAAGTGGTTATGTGGCAAGCACTTGCCCCCGCTGCCCGCAGGTGGCGGTTCCGTCTTAGGCCGGCCCCGCCGGGGTTTATGCAGTTCGGCCCAATTATGAATTCGGCGTCAGTGATCACGATCAACGCATGCGGCTGATACAGAATCTGCGGCGATTTGTAACGGCTCTCGCTCATTGGCTTGCGGAGGCGTGGCGCTTCTGGGTTCCGGTTTTAATCGTGGTGCTCGCCCTCACTGTTGCCTCGCGGCTTTCGTTGAGTTTGGCTGAACCCGTTCTGCGTTATTGCGGCCTCGCCTTCCAACTGCTCGGGATTCTCACGGTTGTGTCAGGTCTACGGGACAAGCGACGCCTCTTCAATCGACCCAGTCTCGTTGAGAATATTCGCGGTTGGATGAACCGACGCCCTCGCTGGGGGGCGAAGCCACAGACTATCTGGGTTGCCGGGACAGCAGAGGGTTCAGCGTCATGTAGCGCGAAGGGCTCGGTGTGGCGAGGTGCTCCGCCAGATGCGTCAGTCGAGGCTCGATTGGCCACACTGGAGGCGAACGTCGCAACACTCAGGGCAGAACAAGCCGAGACTGCAAAGGAGTTTCAGGAAGCGACAAGGAAGGTGAACGAGGCCGTAGGCGTAGAACGGCTGGCGCGGGAGTCTGCCATCACGGCCCTCCGCTTGCAGCTCGAGGGACTTGGTGCTGGAGGCATCCATGTAGAGATGATGGGCGTTTTCTGGCTTGTTGTCGGCGTTGTTCTGGCGACAGTCCCCAGCGAGATCGCGGTTGCGTTGAGGTGGGGGCAATGACGCCGAACAACAGCCTGGAGCGGACCGGCTGCACAGGCCGCTAAGCCTGCGGATTAGGCATCGACATTGAGGGCCGACATTTGCAGGCGGATCCCTCGCAGTGATCACATAGCTGTTTCGAAATCCCCTTTCCACCAGCAAACGCCCCATAAGTCCGGTTGGGGGAGACTGAGAGCGCCGGACGGCAGACCGAGGTCAGGTACCACAACCCGACGCGAGCGCTTCCAGGGCCGCGGAGCCGTGATCGCCGCACAAGTTAACGCTCACAGGGAGTCTATCGGGAGCCTACAGGGAGCCGCTCGATGCGGCCTCGAGTGGTGTAAACTACCCCGCATGGTGGAGCAGATGCTAGCGCGGTTGGAGGAGGCCAAGCGGCGGTTCGGCCCGGGCGAGGGGGTGCGGACGGCGGAGCTGATTGCCGAGGTCGCGCGGGAGCGGTTTGCGGATGCGGCGTCGCTGGTTCGGTTCCACGAGGCGCTGCTGTTTTTGCGGGCTTATCCGGCGAGCGCGGAGGTGGCGCTGGAAGCGGACCGGGCGCTGGCTTCGTTTGCGGAGCGGGTGGCGGGGATGGAGGGCTTGGACGAGCCGGAGGTGTCGGGGATCGCGGGGACGGCGCTTTCGGCGGTGTTCAGCTACGACGTGGCGCGGCGGCTGGCGGCGGCGTATCCGGAGCGCATCGACATCGACTGGGAGGGTTACGAAACGGACCGGCTGGGGCGGTGGTTTCGGCGGTTCCTGCCGCTGCTGGAAGAGGATTGGACGGTAGAAGCGAACGTCCCCTACCTGGAGTGGCTGCGGGCGGCGAAAGGCGGCGGGGGGCCGGACCTGCCTTGGATCCTGAAGCGGATGGAGGCGGACCAGTACGATTCGCTGGAGCTGCCGCTGCGGTGGGAGCTGGGGGAGACGGAAGCGACGCGCACGCGGGCGCGGATGCCGGCGGGTCCGATGTACTTCCACGACGGGCCGTTGATCCGGCGCTGCGCGCTGGCGGAGGAGATCCCGGAACTGGATCTGGTGCGGCTGAGCCGGGCCGAAGGGAAGAGGGCCATCGAGCAGGCGGTGGATACGTCGGCGCCGCGGTACCGCGAACTGTACGGGTTCACCTATGGCGATCCGGGGCAGGTGCTGAGAGCGGAGGCGGGGCGGGGGGTACGGTTCACCGCGTGGGGCGTGCCGGCAGAGCGGCGACTGCCGCTGCGGGCCTATCATTGCGCGGTGATGTCCAAGAACGGGGTGCCGGTAGGGTATGTCGAGACGCTGAGCCTGTTCGAGCGGATGGAGGTCGGGTTCAATGTGTACTACACCTTCCGGGAGGGGGAATCGGCGTGGCTGTACACGCGGCTGATGCGGCTGTTCCGGCAATTGACGGGCGTGAGGTGCTTTTCGGTGGACCCGTACCAGATCGGGCGCCACAATGAGGAGGCCATCGACTCGGGGGCGTTCTGGTTCTACCGGAAGCTGGGGTTCCGGCCAGTGGGAGAGCGGGCGGCGCGGCGGCTGGCGGTCGAGGAGCAGAGGATCGCGAAGGACAGCGGTTACCGGACGCCGGCGGCGACGCTGCGGAAGTTCGCAGCGGGGTACATGGTGTACGACGAGGAGGGAAGCTGGGACCGGTTCCGGGTGCGCCACCTGGGGCTGGCGGTGCAGCGGCGGATGGCGGAGCGGTTCGGAGGGGACGCGAAGAAGATGCGCAGGGCGGCAGTGGCGGCGGTCGAGCGCGCGCTGGGGATCGAGCTGGAGCCGGCGCAGGAGGCCTGGGCGCTGGTGCTGGCGCTGATCCCGGACCTGGGGCGGTGGACGCCGGAGGAGAAGCGCGGGGTGGCGCGGATCCTGCGGGCCAAGACGGGGCCGGACGAATCGCGGTACCTGCGGACGATGGCGGGGCATCGGCGGTTGCGGCAGGAGATTCTGAGATTGGGTTCGGGAGGATGACGGGGCGCAATCCCCGCCACTCGACCCGATCAGGGGGGTCCGCCCCACGGCGGTCTACAATGGGAGCCATGGCAGGAGTCGAGACCGTCCCGGCGGCCACGCGGCGGCGGGCAGGAAAATAGGGCGTGCGCAAGAAAATGCGGCGATCGGCTCTTGGCAGTTTCCCAAAAACGAAGTAGTTTGAATAGAGGAAAATGGTTGGCACTTCATTGGAGGGATGGGCATGGTGATCTGTCCGGTCTGTGACGCGGAGATCGACGTCGATGAAGACGAGCTCGAGGAAGAAGACACGCTAAGCTGCAGCGACTGCGGCGCCGATCTGCGGGTGGTGAGCGTGGACCCGCTGGATCTGGAGCCGGAGGAGGACGACGAGGACGAGGAGGATTCGGACTTCGACGACGAGGATGAGGAAGACGAGACCTGGAAGTAGACTCGTCCCCAGCCCGGGCCTGGCGGCCGCGGCGGCGGCGCTGGCGTTGCTCGGGAGCGGGACCGGAGCCACCGGCGCGGACAAGGGCAAGAAGGAACAACCGCGCTACGCTCTGATTGCGGGCACGGTGTTCCGGGAGACGGGCCTGGCGCTGCCCGGGGCGGAGGTGACACTGGCCGCCGTTGGAGACTCGAATGAGGCTCGTAAGTTTAAGAAAATACAGGTAGTTACGAGCCAGAGAGGCGAGTTCGTGATGCGGGTGGCGGCGGCGCCGATGAGCTACACGGTCAGGGCCAAAGCGGCCGGATACCAGGCGCAGGACAAGCCCGTCACGGTGACCGCCGAAGACCGGATCGATGTATTCTTTCTGCTCGAACGCGCATCCAAGTAGGGGGACGGAAAATCTAATGAGTGGTGTATCCGGAGAACGTGTAAGAGCGGCGCTGACGGTGCTGGCGATGGGTCTGGCGGTCTGGGCCGCGCTGCCGGGGGCCCTGGCGCAGAAGATCAAGGAGGACCCGAACGTCCGGTCGGTCGAAGGTACGGTGACGGATGCGAATGAGGCGGCGGTGGCGGGCGCGGTGGTGTATCTGGAAAACACCAGGACCCAGCAGATCCGCACGTTCAATACGAGGGAAGACGGGAGCTACATTTTCCACGGGCTGAACACAAACGTGGATTACAGGCTGAAGGCCCAGCGGGAAGGCGTTTCGAGCGGTTGGAAGCCGCTCAGCACGTTCGATTCGCGCAAGAAGGCGGTCATCAATCTGAAGTTGAAGAAGTGACGGCGGGCGAGCGGTGCCGCCAACGGAGGAGAACATGGGACGATTGCTATTGACGGCGTGGGCATGCACCGCCGTGCTGTGGGGGCAGGAATTCAAGCTGGGATCGCAGGTGAGCGATTTTGGCATCAAGGACGTGCAGGGCAACGCGGTGCAGTTCTCGTCGCTGAAAGGGGACGTGACAGTGGTTCTGTTCATCGCCACGCAGTGCCCGGTATCGAACGCGTACAACGAGCGGATGAAGGCGCTGTACACGGATTACACGCCGAAGGGGGTGAAGTTCGTGTTCATCAACGCGAACCGGACGGAGCCGGCGGCGGAGGTGGCGCGGCACACGCAGGAACACGGCTTCCCGTTCCAGGTTTTTAAGGACGACGACAACGTGACGGCGGACCGGTTCGGAGCGACGGTGACGCCGGAGGCGTTCGTGCTGGACCGGACGGGCACGATCCGGTACCACGGGTCGGTGGACGACTCGCAGGCGATCGAGCGGGTTCAGACGCAGAGGCTGAGGAACGCGCTGGAGGCGGTGCTGGCGGGGCGGGCGGTGGAGTCTCCGGAGACCAAGGCGTTCGGCTGCACGATCAAGCGAGTCAAGAAGGCGACGTGACGCGACGGCTGTTCCTGATCCAGTGCGCGGTCGTTGCGGCGGTCGCGGCGCAGCCCGCGCGGCTGATCCCGGTGGACGAGGCAGGATTCCAGAAGCTGGCCGTCTCGGGGAAGGGGCGGGTGGCGCTGGTGGACTTCTGGGCGACGTGGTGCGAGCCGTGCCGCGCCGAGATGCCGCGACTGGTGGCGCTGGAAAACCGGTACCGGGATCGCGGGCTGAAGCTGATCACGATCTCCTGCGATGAGCCGGAACAGGAGGCGGGCGCGCTGGAGTTCCTGAAGAAACAGCGGGCGCCGCCGCCGGGCTACATCAAGCGGCCGCGAGACGACGACCTGTTCATCAACGCGATCGATGCGAAGTGGAGCGGCCAACTGCCGGCGCTGTTCCTCTACGATCGGGAGGGCCGCAAGGCGCATTCGTTTTTCGGCGAGACGGACATGGCGGCGCTGGAGGCGGCCCTGCGGAAACTGCTTTGACACTGCTCGAAAAACATCTCGGCCGGCTGAAGGGCCAGACCGCGTGGATCACCGGGGGCAGGCGGATCGGGCGTAGGGTGGCGCTGGCGCTGGCCGAGCAAGGCGTGAACCTGGCGCTGAGTTATCGCCGTTCGGGGGCGGAGGCGGAGGAGACCGCGGCGGCCGCGCGCAAGCTGGGTGTGCGGGCCATCACGGTGCAGGCGGACGTTTCCGAGCGCGAGAGCGTGAAGGGGGCGGTGGAGCGGGTGCGGGGCGAGTTCCCGCGAATCGACATCCTGGTCAATATGGCCTCGGTGTACCGGCGGGTCGAGATCGATCAGGTTGGCGAGCGGGAGTGGCGGGAGCACGTCGGGGCACACATTCTGGGCACCTTTTGGCCGGTGCAACTGATCGTGCCGTTGATGCCGCCGGGCGGGCACATCATCAACGTGGCGGACGCGACTTCGATCGGCAAACCACAGAAGCGGAACCTGCCGTATGTGGTGACCAAGGCGGCGGTGGCGGCGATGACGCGGGCGATGGCGCTGGAGTACGGCGAGCGGGGGATCTTCGTGAACGCGGTGGCGCCGGGGCCGATCCTGCCGCCGGAGGACTTCCCGCGGGAGGCCTGGGAGCGAATCCGTGCCAGCTCGGCGGTGAAGTACGCGGTGAGCGACAAGGAAGCCGTGGAGCAGTTCGCGCTGCTGGTGCTGTACCTGGCGCTGACGACGGTAGCGAGCGGGCACGTGTACGCGCTGGATCAGGGGCGGAACCTGAGCTGAGAAGCGGCGGCCACGGCCGGCGAGGCTCCCAGTAATGCTCGGGACAGGGCTGGAGCCCTATCCTACTTACGCCGCGGCGGAGAGGGAGGGGGAGGTCTTGACCATTTCCGCCATGACGTAGGGGGAGACGTTCTCGGCCTCCAGGAAGAAGGCCATCCGGTCGGCGGTGGGATCGTAGTCCGTGCGCACCCAGTCGCCTTGCTGTATCTGGCCGCTGGCGATGAGGTTGGACATGGGCTGCACCAGAGTGCGCTCGACCGCGCGCTTCAGGTGGCGCGCGCCGTACTTCACATCGGTGCCTTCCCGGAGCAGATAGTCCTTGGCCTCGGCGGTCACACTGAAGACAAATGGTTTGGCGTTCTGCGACTGGAAGACGCGCTCCTGGACCAAGGCCAGCTCGAGGTCCAGGATCTGCCGCAATTCGGCGTCGCCCAGCGAACGGAAGACCACGATCTTGTCCAGCCGGTTGATGAACTCGGGGGTGAACTTGCGGCGGGCGGCTTCCACGCCGGTCTGCGCCACCTTGTCGTTCAGCCGCTCGCCGGGGTTGGGGGAGACGAAGCCCAGCCGGGGGTTGGTGAGCGCGCTCATGGCGGCGGCGCCGACGTTGCTGGTCATGAAGATCAGGGAGCTGGAGAAGTCCACCTTGCGGCCATCGCCTAGGGTGAGGGTGGCTTTGTCCAGGATGCCCAGCAGCAGATTCCACAGCGCGTCGCTGGCTTTCTCGATCTCGTCGAACAGGACGAAGCTCAACTTGAATCTCTCGGTAACGTACTGGTTCAGCGTCTCCTGGCTGAGCATGGGGTGGGTTTCGCGATGACCCAGGTAGCCTGGGGGCGAACCGATGAGCTTGGCGATCTCGTGGCTGTGCTGAAACTCGCCGCAGTCGATCTTCACCACGGCGCGCGCGCTCCCCGTCAGGATCTCCGCCGTCGCCTCCACGATGCGGGTCTTGCCCGAGCCGGTCGGGCCGAGGAACAGGAAGTTCCCGACGGGCCGCCCGGGCGCGTGCATGCCGGTGAGGAACACCTGGTAGACGTTGACGATCTGGACGATGGCCTCGTCCTGACCGATGATGGACTTGCGCAGGCCGGTGTCGAGGAGTCTGGCCTCGCAGCCGAGGTCCGATGCGTCGAGAGGTGCGCTGAGCCGAGCCATTGTCCTGTGCCCTTGGCGATCCGCAAGTTACAGTATCTTGTCCACCTAACAAACATATCGGACGGAGTACGAGTTTCTACCGGGCCGGCGAGGGCGGCATTCGAGTTAGGATAGGCCATGCGCAAAGTCGTCCGGTACATGTGGGTGGCGGCGGCAGCCGCGTTGCTCTACTTGGGCTGGACGTTCGCGGACCGCTGCCGGAGCAGCCGCGAGTTCGAGCGCGCTCGCACGCGGAAGATGGCGCCGCCGGCGGCTCCCGATGCCGGCAGCGCGGTAAAGATCCTACAGTTCTACGCCAGCCCTGGAGCGCTGAGGAAGGGCGAACAGGCGATCTTGTGCTACGGAGTGGCTAACGCCAAGACCGTGCGCCTCGAGCCGGAGGTCGAGCCAGTCTGGCCCTCGCTGAGCCGGTGCCTCTACGTCGCGCCGCGGCGGGATACGCGCTACACGCTGACCGCCGAAGGCGCCGACGGCAAGCGCGTCGAGGAGTCGTTCGAGATCCGCGTGAAACCTCGATGAGCCGCAAGGTTGCAGCCCGGGGACGCGACGGCGCCGTAGGCGTACGTAATGTCGTACTATGGGGAGGGGGTTATTGGCGTGCCCAGAACCAAGCCGCCGACCACTGTCACCGTGAGCGACGCCCGAGCGAGGCTCTATGGCCTCCTCGATGAAGCGGCCTCTTCGCACCGGGAGATTCTCATCACCGGGAAGCGCGGGAATGCGGTGCTGCTTTCCGAGGACGACTGGACCGCGATCCAGGAGACGCTCTATCTCTTGTCTGTTCCGGGAATGCGTGAATCGGTCCGCGAGGGCATGAAGACTCCCGTGGGAGCTTGCGCGAAGGAACCAGGCTGGTGAGCTGGCAAGTCGTCTTCACCAAACAAGCGCAAAAGGACGCGAAAAGAATCTCGGCGGCGGGACTGCGCCGGAAAGCCGAGGAGTTGCTGGCTGTCCTTGCGGCAAACCCGTATCAGAGTCCGCCTCGATACGAGAAGCTGGTCGGCGACCTCTCCGGCGCGTATTCCCGCCGCATCGACATCCGGCATCGGCTGGTCTATCAGATCCTCGACGACCTGAAGGCCGTCAAAGTGCTTCGTATGTGGACGCACTACGAGTAGTCGCCCGCTACTCCCCGCCTCCGGCCTCTTTGTCCAGGCCCATTTGGGAGAGGCGGTAGCGCAGGGCGTTGCGGGTGAGGCCGAGGAGGCGGGCGGCTTGGCTTTTGTTGCCGTCGGCGCGGCGGAGGGCTTCACGGAGGATGGCTTGCTCGTATTCGTCGAGGGTGACGCCGTCGGGCAGGAAGTTGTCGGCGGCGAGGCGCGGGGCGCGCGGCGAAGTGTCCAGGCGGATGTCGGCGGCCTCCAGGTGCGTAGCGGGGCAGAGCACGATGCTGCGCTCGATGACGTTCTCCAATTCCCGCACGTTGCCGGGCCAGTGATAGCCCATCAGCCGCTCGACGGCGGCGTCGCTGATGGACTCGACGCGGCTGCCGCTGGCGCGCGCCAGTTTGGCGACGAAATGCTCGGCCAGGAAGGGGATGTCCTCCCGGCGCTCGCGCAGCGGCGGGATATTGATGGGCACGACGTTGAGCCGGTAGTAGAGGTCCTCGCGGAAGGTGCCCTGCTCGAGGGCGGCGCGAAGGTCCTGGTTGGTGGCGGCGACGATGCGCACGTCGATGTGCCGGGTCTTGTTGCTGCCCAGCCGCTCGAACTCGCGCTCCTGGAGAACGCGCAGCAGCTTGACTTGGATCGAGGCGGGCACGTCGCCGATCTCGTCCAGGAACGCGGTTCCGGTATCGGCCTGCTCGAACTTGCCGGGCTTGGTGGTGTTGGCGCCGGTGAAGGCGCCCTTCTCGTAGCCGAACAACTCGCTCTCCATCAGGTTTTCGGGGATCGCGGTGCAGTTGATCTTGACGAAGGGGCGGTCGCTGCGCGGGGAATGGTAATGGATGGCGCGGGCGATCAGATCCTTGCCCACGCCGCTCTCGCCCGCCAGCAGGACGGTGGCGCGCGTGGGCGCCACCCGTTCCACGGTGGCGAAGACCTCCTGCATCGGCGGGCTATGGCCCACGATATTGTCGAACTCGTAGCGCCGGCCCAGCTCCTGGCGCAGGCTCAGGTTCTCGTCCTGGAGGGCGCGCATCTCGAGCGCCTTGCGGATGACGGTCATGAGGTGATCGAGAGAAAAGGGCTTGAGCAGGAAATCGGCCGCGCCGGCCTTCATGGCCTCAACCGCGGTCTCGACCGTGCCGAAGGCCGTCATCACCACGATCGGGGTGCGCGAGTTCTGGCGGCGGATGGCGGAGATCAGCTCGAGGCCGCTCATGCCGGGCAAGCGGAGATCGGTGAGAACCAGGCCGGCGCGGTCGGCCAGCTTGAGGGCCTCCTCGGCCAGGCCGGTCTGATCCACCTCGAAATCGGCGGAGCGCAGTTGCAGCTCCAGCACGCGCCGGAGCTTCTCTTCGTCTTCGACAACCAGGATACGGGTCTTCATTCGCAGGGCAGAAACAAGCGAAAGACGCTGCCTTTGCCGGGTTCGCTTTCGACAGTTATTCTACCGCCGTGCAGATCCACGATTTTTGAGACCACCGCGAGGCCGAGTCCCGCGCCCTCCTTCTTGGTGGTGAAGAAGGGGTTGAAGATGTTCTCGAGATGTTCGGGGTGGATGCCGGCGCCGCGGTCGATCACGGAGACCTCGACGTCTCCGTCCACCGGGCGGGTCTTTACGGTGACGGCGCCGCCGGACTGTGTCGCCTGGGCGGCGTTGAGCAGCAGGTTGTAAATGACGCGCTCGATCAGCTCGGCATCGAACGGGAACGGCCGCACGTCGGGGGAGTAGTTCTTGTAGACGGTGACCTGGCGCGGCGTGTCGCGCTCGAGCTGGGCGATGGCCCGGTCGATGACCTCGCTCAACTCGGAGGGCTGGAGGCGCAGCTCGAGCGGGCGGGCGAAATCGAGGAACCGGGTGACCAGGGAGTTGATGCGGTCGACTTCGCTGGAGATGAAGCCCGCCAACTCGGCCGCGACTTCGTTGCCCGCGGGCAGGCTGGTACGCAGCATTTCCGCGGAGGCCCGCATCGTGCCCAGCGGGTTGCGCAGCTCGTGCGCCAGCCCCGCCGATAACTGGCCCAGCGCCGCCAGCCGCTCGGAACGCCGCGCGACGGCCTCGGCCTCCTGGAGATTGCGATTGGCCTCGGCAAGCTGGCCGGCCACGGCCTGCGCCCGGAGCGCTTCCTGCCGATTGGCTTCGGCCAGCCGCTGCGTGAGAAAGCCGATGACCGCCAGAGAGATCAGCCGCAGGCTCAACTCCGCCACCTGGTCCGGGTCAAGCCGGTAGAGTTGCCAGTCGACCTGAAGGAGGAAAGAGAGATAGGTGGCGCAGGCCAGCACGGTGAACAGCGCCGTTCCGCCCACTCCCAGGGTGGTGGCGGCGGAGACTACGGGGATGAGAAGAATCCAGTAGTAGCTGCTGTTGATCCCGCCGATGGGGCCTCCCGAATGGGAGATGATCAGGTACCCAAGGCCCAATTTGAGCAGGTTGGCGATGACGCTGCCGCGGCGGGCCGCCAGCGCGGGGACCCTGGGCTCGGCAATCTGGAGGCCCGCCACCAGGAACAGGAGGAAGATGAAATGGGCGTCGCGCTCCGGCCCGGCGGCGGCGACGATGACGAACATCGCCAGCCAGACCAGGTCGTGGATACGGATCCAATGCCACCAGCGCGCCACGTTGCCATCTTACCCCGGACCGCCGCAGGTTGTGCCAAAATGGTTGTCTGCCGCACCATGAGTCCCGAATCCCTACCCATTGAATTGACGCCCCAAGCGTCTCCCGAAGATTCCTCGTTCGGGGAGATCCTCTCGGAATTCGAGGAATCGCACCGCCGCGCGTCGGAGGGCCAGAAGGAGAGCCGCCAGGGAACGGTGGTGACCATCTCCTCCGAATCGGTTTTCGTCGATATCGGCTTGAAGACCGAGGGCGTCATCCCCGTGGAGGAGTTCCGGGACGCCTCCGGCAATGTGGAGATCAAGGCGGGCGACCAGGTGATCGTCTCAATCAAGGGGCGGGCGCCGGAGGGCTATTACCTGCTCTCGAAGATCAAGGTCGAGCGGCCGAAGGACTGGTCCTCGCTGGAAAAGGCGTTTGCGGAGAAGCGCGGCATCGCCGGGATCGTCAGCGGGGTGGTGAAGGGCGGTCTGAGCGTGGACGTGGGGGTACGGGCGTTCCTGCCGGCCTCGCGCAGCGGGGTGCGGGAACTGGCGGACCTGGAGCAGCTCGTGGGCCAGGAGATCGTCTGCAAGATCATCAAGCTGGACGTCATGGACGAAGACGTGGTGGTGGACCGCCGGGTGGTTCTGGAAGAGGAAGAGGCCAAGGCGCGCGAGCAGGTCTATGCCGCGCTCCAGGAGGGCGCGGTGGTCCGCGGCACGGTGCGAACGCTGACCGATTTTGGCGCTTTCATCGATCTGGGCGGCGTGGACGGCCTGCTGCACGTCACCGACATGTCCTGGGCCCGTGTGGGCAAGCCCTCGGACTTACTGAGCGCCGGGGAGTCGGTCGAGGTCAAGATCCTCAAGGTGGACCGCGAAGGCCGCCGCGTTTCTCTGGGCCTCAAGCAGATGTCGCCCGACCCCTGGTCGCTGGCCGGGGAGAAATACAAGGTTGGCGACCGGGTGCGGGGGAAAGTCACCCGCGTGGCGGAATTCGGGGCATTCGTGGAGCTGGAGGCCGGCGTCGAGGGCCTGATCCGGCTGTTTGACCTCACCTGGTCGAAGAAGGCCATCAAGCCCAAGGACGTGGTGAAACCCGGCGAACTGGTCGACGTGGTGGTGCTGAACGTCAGCGGCGCGGAGCGGCGAATCGGCCTGGGGCTCAAACAGGCGTTGGGCGATCCCTGGGACGAGGCCGCGCAGCGGTTCCCGGTGGGCAGCGTGGTGGAAGGCCGCGTGGCGAACCTGGCCAAGTTCGGGGCGTTCGTCGAGCTGGGCGAGGGCCTGGAGGGGATGATCCACGTCGGGGATATCAGCGCGGAGAAGCGCATCAACCATCCCCAGGACGTGCTGAAGGCCGGGGAGACGGTGCGGGCGCTGGTGCTGGAGGTGGATCGGGAGAAGCGGCGCATCCGGCTGGGGATGAAGCAGCTTCAGCCGACCACGGCGGACGAGTATATCGCCGAGCACAAAGTCGGGGACATCGTCACCGGGCGCGTGGTGGAGGTCCACAAGCAGGAAGCGAGCGTGGAATTGGGCGAAGGGCTGTTGGCCCCCTGTGCGCTCCCCAGAGAGCAGAAGAAAACGCAGGACAGCTCCGGGCCGGCCTCGGCCGACGTATCGTCGCTCTCCGCGATGCTGGCCGCCAAGTGGAAGCAGGGCAAGACGCTGAATGCCGAGTCCAGCCGCGAGCCCGCGCGCGCGGGGCAGATCCGCAGCTTCCGCATCACGGCGCTGGACCCGGCGCAGAAGCGGATTGAGCTGGAACTGATCTGAGGAGCCGGGAAGCTGGGAAGCCATCAGCTATCCGCAAGGCCGCGGTTGTGTTAGCTGATGGCTGATCGCGGTCCCCTGACCGCCGGTGGCGTTACCCTTTTCGTCCCAAACCGTCCTATTCTCAGGTAGACGCTCAGCGTGACGCGTGAAGCCACAGCGGCGACGGACGAGAGTCCAGCCCCGGGCGTGGAAGAGGCGGTACTGATTCGGGCGGCACAGAAAGGCGACGAGGACGCCTTCGAGCAGCTCGTCCATGCCTACGACCGGGGTGTGCTGCGGCTGGCGATGAATCTGCTGCGGTCCATCGAAGACGCCTATGACGTGTACCAGGAGACGTTTCTGCGGGTCTATAAGAACCTGCACCTGTTCCGGTTCGATTGCAGTTTTCATACGTGGCTGTACCGGGTGGCTACCAACGTCTGCCTGGACCATCTGCGGAAGCGGAAGGTGCGGCGGGAGGAGCCGGCGGTGATCGGAACGGAAGAAGGGTCGTGGAACCGCATGGACGGCGTGGTGGAAGAGAGAGCGCAAGGGAACCCGCAGCGGAGCCTTCTCAGCCAGCAGTTGGGAGCGCGCATCGAGGCGGCGCTTCGGGGATTGACCGCCAAAGAGCGCATGGTGTTCGAACTGCGGCACTACCAGGGCCTGCGGCTGCGGGCCATCGGGGAGGCGCTGGGCAGCACCGAGGAAGCGGCAAAAACCTGCCTGTTTCGCGCGACCCAGAAGATGCGGGTGGCGCTGGGAGATTTTGTATGAATTGCGAGTCGGCAACCAGGAGTTACTCGCTGTTCTTGTACGGCGAGCTTTCGTTGGAAGAGGAGCAGAGCTTCCAGGACCACCTGGAGAGCTGCGAGGGGTGCCGCAAGGGCTTGGAGGTCGAAAAGCGGATCCACCAAGCCCTCGACGAGCGGGACGCACGGCCTCCGGCGGCCCTGCTGGCCCGCTGCCGGCGCGATCTGAAGCTGGGGCTGGAAACGGCCGCGCCACGGTCGGCGGGCCGGGGCGGTTGGTTTGCCTGGTGGCCCGCCATGGCGCGTCCGGTGGGTGCGCTGGCCCTGGTTGCCGTGGGATTTTTCGCCGCCCGATGGACCAGTGCGCCGCAGCCGGGGAACGGGCTGGAGCCCGCGGTCTCGCGGGTGCGCTACGTGCAGCCGGAAGCCTCCGGCAAAGTGCGGGTCGTGGTTGAGGAGACGCGCCAGCGCCTCCTCACCGGGTACCCCGGTGACGAGCAGATTCACCGCCTGCTGATGGCCGCGACCCGGGAATCCACCGACGCGGGCTTGCGCGCCGAATCGATGGACATCCTGAGCACGCGGCCGGCCTCGAACGAGTTGCGCGGCACGCTGCTGTTCGCCCTGGAGCACGACCCCAACCCCGGGGTGCGCCTGAGGGCGCTGGATGCGCTGAAGCCGTACGCGGGAGCGCCGGAAGTGCGGAGCGCGCTGGCGAAAGCCCTGCTGGCGGACGACAATCCGGGAATTCGGACCCAGGCCATCGATCTGCTGGTACTAAAGAAAGGGGACGCCATCGTCGGTCTGCTGCAAGAACTGGTTCAGAAGGAGAGCAACGACTACGTGCGGCTGCGCTGTCAGCGGGCGCTCCAGGAGATGGACGCATCGGTCGGGACATTCTGATGAGAACGGGTTGGCTATGGTTGATTCCGGCGGCGTTGGCGGCCGCGTGCGCCGCCCAGACGGATTCCCACGTCGTTCGGGAGGGCAGGTATTGGGTCCAGACGGCGAACGGCTCCGCGTCACTGGCGGGCTCCGAGCTGCTGAAGGTGTCCACGCGCGGCGCGGTATTCTTGCAGGGCGAAGCCAGGGGGGATATCGGATACGTTCTGACGAAGCGCACCAAGGTCCGGGACCCGGCGCGGGCACGCGCGCTGCTGGGCGGGATCGCAGTCAAGACCGCGAAGCGGAGCGGAGGGCTGGTGCTGGAGGTCAGTCTGCCCCCCGGTTGGGAGACCTCGGCGGACCTCCGGTTGCGCGTGCCGCGCAAACTCCGCGAGACGATTCTGGAGTCCCAGGGCGAATCTATCGAGGCCTATGACCTGGATGGATCGCTGCGGGCGGACAGCCGCGGAGGCCGGTTGCAGGTGGACCGGATTCGGGGCGATGTTACGGTGCGGACGAGCGGGGGGCAGGTTCGCCTGGGCCAGGTCGGGGGGAATGTGCTGTGCTATTCGGGCGGGGGCCCGATCAGCGCGGATACGATCGGAGGCGAGGCGGGCCTGAACACCGAGGGCGGCGAGATTTATGTGAAGGTGGCCAAGGGGCTGGTGCGGGCATCGACGCGGGGCGGCAATATCCGCATCGAGCGGGCCGAGTACGGCGTCACCGCCATGGCCCAGGCCGGGTTGATCGAGGTCGTTCGCGCGAACGGCCCGGTGATCGCTCAAACCGTGGCGGGGGCCATCCGAATCCGCTCGGCGAGCAACGTCGAGTGCCAGGCGGAGAGGGGCGCTATCCAACTGTATGGCGTGTACGGCGGATTGCGGGCCGCCACGCAGGTCGGCAGCATCCTGGTGGAACTGGCGGGAGGGCCGCTCCTGGATTCGGTATTGAGCACCGGCGGTGGTGACATAACGGTTCTGATTCCGTCTAATCTTGCGGTGACGGTTCAGGCGATCAGCGCATATCCCGGCGGGCACCGGATTATCTCGGATTTCAGCGAGATCCGCCCGCGGCTCAGGCAGGACGAGACGGAAACGGAAGCGCTGGGCACGATCAACGGAGGCGGGCCGCTGCTGCGGCTGATGGCTTCCGGCGGCACGATCTACCTGCGTCGCCAGAGATAAGGTCATATGGAGTGAGGACTATGAAACAGATACTGGTGTTGTCGCTGTTGGTGATTCTGGGTGGTGCGGGGTTGATGGCGCAGCAGGCGGTTCCTCCCGCGCCTCCCGCCCCGCCCGAACCCGGACTTGAGATTCCGGGGCCTCCCCCGGCGCCTGTGGTGGTGCCGGAATTGGAGGAGGAGTATGTGCTCACACAGGAAGGACCCGCGCCGCCGCCCTCCCTGCCGGAAGTCTTCCACATCGCTTCGGGAAAGGGAGGCAGCTATCTGGGGATCGGCGTGCAAGAAGTGAATGCCGACCGCGCCAAGGAACTGAAGTTGTCCGACGTGCACGGAGTCGAGGTGACCAAGGTGGAGGACGACAGCCCGGCCTCCAAGGCGGGACTGAAGCAGGGCGACGTGGTGCTGGAGTACCAGGGCCAGCGCGTCGAGGGCACCGAGCAGTTTGTCCGCCTGGTGCGGGAGACGCCGGCGGGGCGGCAGGTGAAGCTGCTCGTCAGCCGGGGCGGCGCCACCCAAACGCTCGCCGCGACCGTGGGCGAGCGCAAGGCCAAGCACGTCGTGATCGAGCGCAACTTTTCCGGGGATCGGAACTGGCAGCAGCAGATGGAGAAGTTCCAGGAACAACTGGGCCGGCTGCGGTTCCAGATGCCGGACCTGCCCCAGCCGTTCATGTCCTGGCGGAGCGGCACGCTGGGCATCGAGGCCGAAGCGGTGAGTTCGCAACTGGCCGAATTCTTCGGAGTGAAGAAAGGCGTGCTGGTGCGCTCGGTGGGCAAGGACACCCCGGCGGAAAAGGCCGGAATCAAAGCCGGCGACGTGATCGTGAAGGTGGACGGCGCGGAGGTAAGCACGCCCTCGGAGGTCGCCAGGCGGATGCGCGAGCCGGAGGCGAAGAAGACCTTCCCGTTGACCGTGGTTCGGAATCGCCAGGAAGTGACGCTGAACGTGACCATCGAGGACCGGCCGTCCCGAGAACTGCGCCCGCAGCGCATCAGCACCCCGCGGCCGCAGAGTTTCCGCGTTCGGACGACGGGCGCGGTGGCGTCTCCAGTGCTGTAGAGGCACGCCCGGGGCAGCGGGCAATTCCTGGCGCCCGCGCCCCGGCCGGCGTCCATCCTCAGCCTTCCCCCGCATTTCTCCGCGATTGAAGACCAGTCCGGCTCCCTCGAGTTTCCCAGGCGGGTTTAGCAGCCTGGGGTGAAAATCCGTGGCAGGCGAAACCGCCTGCCCCACACTGGCCCAAGTCGTTGATTCTCCTTGTGGCGCAGGCGGTTCCGCCTGCGTCCGCGCCTTAAACGGGACTTTCACCACAGGCTCTTACGCTCGCAAGCTGCTATGTTAACATCGGGATTCGAGGAGCAGGCGAACGTGATCGATTTCCTGAAGGCGCGCGTGGTCGCAGTGCAGGACTTCTACCTGCTGGCCGGGCGCGCGCTGCTGAATATCGTGCGGAAGCCGCACTACGCGGACGATATCTTCATGCAGATGGACATCATTGGCGTGGGCAGCCTGCCGATCGTCGTCATGGTGGGGTTCTTCACCGGCGCGGTCATGGCCATGCAGATGGCCAAGGCGCTGTCGCAATACGGGGCGGTGGGCCAGACCGGCAAGCTGGTGGCGCTGACCCTGGTGCGGGAGCTCGGCCCGGCGCTGACCTCGCTCATGGTGGCGGGGCGGAACGCCTCGGGCATGGCCAGCGAGCTGGGGTCGATGAAGGTGACCGAGCAGATCGACGCCATGCGCGCGCTGGGCACGGACCCGATCCAGAAGCTGGTGACGCCGCGGCTGATCGCCACCTGCGCGGTGCTGCCGCTGCTGACCATCATCTCGGATTTCGTGGGGATCTTCGGCGGGTGGGTGATCTCGTTCTTGGTGCTGAACATGGCGTCGACGCAGTACTGGAACACGGCCTGGCAGGCCCTGGATTACACCGATATGGCGCAGGGGCTGATCAAGCCGTTCGTTTTCGCTTTCGCCATCGCGCTGACGGGCTGCTATTACGGCCTCAACACCACGGGCGGCACGCAGGGAGTGGGCCGCGCGACAACGCAGGCGATGGTGGTTTCCTCGGTGATGATCTTCTTTCTGACGTTCTTCATCACCAGGATTTTTGTGAGCTTGTAGCGCCCGGATGAGCGATGAACCGAGCCAACCCGTGCTTCGATTCGAGCGCGTGACGGTGCGTTTCGACGAGCACAAGGCGCTTGACGAGGTGTCGTTCGCGGTCGAGGCGGGCGAATCGCTGGTGATTTTCGGGGCGTCGGGCAGCGGGAAAACGGTGCTGCTGAAAGCGGCGCTGGGTCTGCTGAGGCCGGACGGGGGCCGGGTGTATGTGTTCGGACAGGATATTACGAACCTGCGGGAGCGGGACCTGTTCGGCATCCGGAGCAACATGGGCGTGCTGTTTCAGGAAGGCGGTCTGTTCGATTCGCTGACCATCGAGGAGAACGTGAGCTATCCGATCGAGAACCTCGCGGGGTTCGACTGCACGCCGGAAGAGATGCACGAGCGCGCGGAAGAAGCGCTGCGGTTCGTCGAACTGGAGCACACTCTGGAGAAGTTCCCGAGCGAATTGTCGGGCGGGATGCGGCGGCGGGTGGGGATTGCGCGGGCGGTGGTGACCGAGCCGCGGCTGGTGCTCTACGACTCGCCGACGGCGGGCCTGGACCCGATCACGGCGTACACCATCATCGCCCTGGTGGTCAAGGAGCGCGACCTGAAGAACACCACCACCGTAATGGCCACGCACCGATACCAGGACGGCCACTTCCTGGCGACCTCGCGGTACAACCGCGAGACGGAGCAGATCGAGCAGCTCGGCGAGCGGGAGGGCGGGAACGGGGCGCGCACGACGTTCATGGTGCTGCGCGAGGGACGGCTGGCATTCCAGGGGACGCTGGCGGAGTTGAAGGCTTCGGCGGACCCTTACCTATCCAAATTCGTAAAGCGCGAAGATTGAACTTATGCCTGCGGCGAAAAAGGTGAGATGGGCGCAATTGCGGGTCGGGGTGATGGCAATTGTGGCGATGACTATCCTGGCGGTGCTGATCTGGCTGTTCACTGGGCAGACGTCCCTCTGGGAGCGGTACGCGAACATTTATTCCTACATGCGGGACTCGGCGGCGCTGGCCGACGGGGCGCCGGTCCGGCTGAACGGCATTCTGGTCGGCAGCGTGAAAGGGGTGGAGTTGACGCGATCGACCGATCCGAACCGCGTGGTGCGGGTGGTGATGAAGGTGAACTCGAACAGACTGAGCGAGATCCCGGTGGATTCGATCGCGGGGATCGCGGCGGAGAACGTGCTGGGGACCAAGTACATCAACATCGCCAAGGGACGAAAACCGCAGACGGTCCAGCCGGAAGGCGAGTTGCCGAGCGAGGCTTCGGCCGAGATCGAGGACCTGGTGAAGAAGGGCTTCGGTTTGTTCGATTCGGTGCAGGCGATCCTGAACCGGCTGGACAAGATCGTTTCTCAGGTGGAGTCGGGCCAGGGCACGATCGGGAAATTCCTGATCGACGACGAGTTCTACAATCGGCTGGTGGCGACGGTGGCGGAGTTCCAGAAGGTTACGGTGGCGATCTCGAGCGGCAAGGGCACGGTCGGCAAGCTGCTCTACGACGAGGGCCTGTACAACGACGCGCGCGCGTCGCTTCAGCGCCTGGACGCGGTGATCCAGGAATTGCAGCAGGGCCAGGGGACCGCGGGCAAGCTGCTGAAAGACCCGGCGCTATACGACGAGACTCGCGCCAGCATCGCGGAGTTCCGGAAGATCCTGGACGATCTGAACGCGGGCAAAGGGACGGCCGGCAAGCTGCTCAAGGACGAGACGGTCCACAAGCAGATCGAGAGCGTTCTGAGCAAGCTCGATACCACGCTCGACCGCCTGAATTCGGGGCAGGGGACGATGGGGCAGTTGATGGTGAACCCGCAGCTCTACGACTCGATCAAGGGCATGACCGAGGAGTTGCACTCGCTGCTCGCGGACATCCACAAGAACCCGAAGAAATTCCTGCGGATCAAGATGGGTCTCTTTTAAGCGCTGACCGCGCGGCACGCCGCCTCCGGCGGAACAGCGATAATGGCGGGGTGGGAGAGCGGCAGAAGACGCTGGTCGTCAACGCCGACGATTTCGGGTTCACGCGCGACGTGAACGCGGGGATCGTCGAGGCCTGCGAGCGCGGGATCCTGCGAGCGACGACTCTGATGGCCAACGGCGCGGCGTTCGAGGACGCGGTGCGGCTGGCGCGTGCGAACCCGGGACTCGACGTGGGCTGCCACCTGGTGCTGGTGCGCGGGCGCTCGGTGGCGGACCCGGAGAGGGCGCTCCCCTCCAGCGTCCCGGAGCTGATCCGCGCGATGGCGTTCCGGCAGATCGGGGTGTACGAGGAGCTCAGGGCGCAGGTGCGGCGGATTCTCGAGGCGGGGCTTCAGCCGACGCACCTGGACACGCACAAGCACACGCACCTGCTGCCGCCGGTGCTGGAGGCGGTGGCGCGCGTCGCATCGGAGTTCGGGATACGCTGGGTGCGGCAGCCACTCGACTTTCCGTTGCTGCGGCGGCGCTTCCGCGCGGTGCTCGAGCGCCATGGATGCCGTGCCACCGACCACTTCGCGGGGTTCCGGCTCACCGGCCGGTTACGCACGCGGGAGCTGGTGGCGCTGATCCGGCAACTCCCCGACGGCACCACCGAGCTGA
>JBEKWU010000053.1:0-31671 GCA_049512775.1 Bryobacteraceae bacterium | reverse complement strand
GATGCGCATTCAGATTGCAAGGTCTGGCGAGACCATTTTAGTGGCTACACATGGAACTCGAATTGCAGGCCAACTTGCTCCAACGACGGGAGTAATGCTACGGCAGGCTCAGGAACTTCGGTTTAGGGAACGAGGTTCTGCGCGCGGTTGTTTGCTTCGCTGCCGGTGCGGCATCGGCCCTGGCTGCCGGGCCGCAGGCCGGGAGCAGGGACCATCCACTGCCGCGCATCGTGGAGAAGGAGGGGCGCTACGCTCTTCTGGTTGACGGCGTGCCGTACCTCATGCTGGGCGCGCAGGTAAACAACTCGAGCGCCTGGCCGGCCATGTTGCCCGAGGTATGGCCGGCCATCGAGCACCTGCACGCGAACACGGTCGAAATGCCGGTCTACTGGGAGCAGTTCGAGCCGCAGCAGGGACGCTTCGATTACACGGTTGTGGACACGCTACTGGCCCAGGCTCGCGAGCACCAGGTTCACCTGGTTCTGCTCTGGTTCGGTACCTGGAAGAACGGCAGCTCGCACTACGTGCCGGAGTGGATGAAGCTCGCCCCCGAGCGCTATCCACGCATGACCGGCGCCGACGGGCGCCCGGTCGACTCGCCATCGCCTTACGCCAAAGCGGCGCTGGAGGCGGACATCCAGGCGTTCACCGCGCTCATGCGGCATCTGAAAGCGGCCGACCCGCGACGCACCGTGCTGATGGTGCAGGTGGAGAACGAACCGGGTACGTGGGGCAGCGTTCGCGACTACTCGCCGGCCGCGCAGAAGCTCTTTGAAGAGCCGGTTCCCGCCAAGCTGCTGGCCGCGCTCCACAAGCAGGCCGGTGCGGCCTCGGCGAACTGGCAGGAAGTCTTCGGGGCCGACGCCGAGGAGTTCTTCCACGCCTGGTCCGTGGCCGGATACATCGAGCAGGTTGCCGCCGCCGGGAAAGCCGTCTACCCGTTGCCGCTTTCCGTCAACGCGGCGCTGCGAGATCCGTTGAACCCGGGCCGTCCGCCGAGCTACGAAAGCGGCGGCCCCACCGACAACGTCATCGACATCTGGAAAGCCGCGGCTCCGTCGATTGACGTACTGACACCCGACATCTACATGAGCGACAGCGCCCGGTACTTGAAGGTGCTGGAGCTGTATCGCCGCCGCGATAACGCCCTGTTCGTGCCCGAGACCGGCAACAGCCCCGCCTATGCCCGCTATTTCTTTGCCGCTCTCGGCCGCCAGGCAATCGGCTTTTCGCCGTTCGGGATGGACTACACCGGGTACGCCAATGCCCCTTTGGGAGCTACCAGGGTCAACCAAGAATCGCTCGAGCCCTTTGCGCTGAACTACCGGTTGATCGGCCCAATGATGCGCGAGATCGCCCGCCTTAACTTCGAAGGCAAGCTCGAAGCGGTTGTGGAGGAGAAGGGGAAGCCATCTCAGACGCTGGAGCTCGGACCCTGGAGGGCGACCGTGTCGTACGGGGCGCCTCACTTCGGCTTTGGCAATAACCCGCCGGGGAACCCCGAGCCTGTCGGACGCGCCCTGGTTGCCCAGCTTGGAGACAACCGGTTCCTGGTGGCCGGATTCTTCTGCCGCGTCGATTTCCAGGTCAGCGATGCGGCGTCGGGCAAGCAGCGGCAGTTCCTGCGGGTCGAAGAGGGAACCTACGAAAACGGCGCCTTCCGGCCCATTCGGATCTGGAACGGCGACCAAACCGATTGGGGACTCAACTTCACGTCCGCGCCGCAGGTGCTGCGGGTGTGGCTGGGCACGTATTAGCGAACCGGCGGATGGATCAGCGGGATGGCCTCGCGCTGCCCGCGGCGGTACACGCGGAAGTCGTTCAGATCGGTGGTGATCACCGGGTGTTTCGGGTGGAGCTCGCTGAGGCGGACCAGGACCAGCGATGCGCTGCCCAGATGGAACGCGGCTTCGGCCAGGACCGCCTCGCGAGTCAACAGGGGCTCGGTGATCCGCTCCGCGATTTCCACGACCCAGGCATGATGACGGTCGTTGCGGTTGCCGAAAGCCACCAGGAAGCCGGTGTCCGCGATCGCCTTCATGTTCGAGAGAAGCCTTTCCGGTTCGAAAGGTCCGCAGGTCCGGCGGCGGCGCCCGCGAGACGGAGGAAGGGACGTTTCTCGCACGGCGACGCAGGCGAAACCGCCTGCGCCACACGCCTTGCCATGGATCTGGGCGGAGGACCATAATCGTGAAGTTGGCGGGGGGAGGGAGCGCGTATGCGTGTTTCCAGGTGGGTGGTGGTTCTTGCATTGCTGGCGGCCGGCGCCGCGGCGAAATCTCGAATCACAACTTCGTTCGATCCTGGCTGGCGCTTTGTGAAGGCGGATGAGCCGGGGGCGGAGAGGCCGGAGTTCGACGACAGCGCGTGGCGGACGCTGGACGTGCCGCACGACTGGAGCATCGAGGGTCCGTTCGACGAAAAGAATCCTACCGGCGGAGCGGGCGCGTTCCTGCCCGCCGGCGTGGGCTGGTATCGCAAACACTTTCCGCTTCCCGCGGACTACGCCCGGCGGCGCGTCTTTATCGATTTCGACGGGGTGATGGCCAACAGCGACGTATGGATCAATGGCGCGCACCTCGGGAAGCGGCCGTATGGCTACGTCAGTTTTCGCTACGAGCTGACCGGGCATCTCAGCTTCGGCGACCAGCGGCCCAACGTGCTTGCGGTTCGCGTCGACAACTCGGGGCAGCCGGCATCGCGCTGGTATGCCGGCGCGGGGATTTACCGCCACGTGCGCCTGGTGGTCGCCGACCCCACCCATGTGGAGCAGTGGGGCACATTCGTCACCACCCCGCGGGTCTCGGCCGGACAGGCTGCCGTGCATGTCCGGAGCACTGTGGTGAACCAGTCGGATGCGAGCGGCGCGGTGTTCCTGGAGATCGCGATACTCGGACCCGACGGGCGGCCGGTCCGGAGCGCCCGGACCAAGGCCCAGAGCATCCCGGCCGGAGAATCGGCTGACTTTGAGCAGGACATCCTTGTGAAGGCCCCCAGGCTCTGGGACCTGGAGCGCCCGGCACTCTACCGCGCGCTCATCAAGGTGCGCGTGGGCAGGACCACTCTCGATGAGGAGGCGATCCCGTTCGGCATCCGGGAGATTCGCTTCGACGCCGCGACCGGCTTCTGGCTCAACAGCAGGAACATGAAGATCAAGGGAGTGTGCCTGCACCACGACGCCGGCGGTTTGGGTGCCGCCGTGCCGCTGCGGGCCTGGGAGCGCCGCCTGGAGCGACTCAAGCAGTTGGGCGTGAATGCCATCCGCACCGCACACAACCCCGTCGCTCCGGAATTCCTGGATCTGTGCGACCGCATGGGATTGCTGGTCATGGACGAGATGTTCGACGTCTGGACCGTTCGCAAGAACCCTTACGACTACCATCTCTATTTCAAAGAGTGGTCGCAGACGGACACGCGCGACACGGTTCGGCGGGACCGCAACCACCCCAGCATCGTGCTCTACAGCGCGGGCAACGAGATCCGCGATACACCGAAAGCCGAGCTGGCGCGGGCGATCCTCATCTCCTTGCGCGACGTGTTCCACCAGAACGACCCGACGCGCCCGGTCTCCCAGGCGCTGTTCCGGCCCAATCAAAGCCACGATTACGACAACGGTCTCGCGGACCTGCTGGATGTCGTGGGCCAAAACTACCGGGAGAACGAGATCCTGGCCGCCCATGCCGCCAGACCCGAACGCAAGATCGTGGGCACCGAGAACGGCCACGATCGCAAGGTCTGGCTGGCCCTGCGCGACCACCCGCCCTACGCCGGCCAGTTTCTGTGGAGCGGCATCGACTACCTCGGCGAATCGCGCCGCTGGCCGGTTGTCTCCAACGCTTCCGGCCTCCTGGACCGCACGGGCACGCCGAAGCCCCTGGCGTTCGAGCGGCAGAGCTGGTGGTCGGATCAGCCTATGGTCTACATCGCGCGCCGCGTGGTGCCCGCGCAAGCCTCCCCTACCGATCCGGGCTGGGAGCCTGGCGTCCGGCGCCAGGTCCAGACGCTATTCCACGATTGGACGCCCGGGGAGGCCTCCGCCCACGAGGAGAACGTAGAGGTCTACAGCAACTGCGAGCAGGTGGAACTGACGCTCAACGGCAGATCCCTGGGCGCGCAGCCGCGCTCTGCCGAGGACGCCCCTCGCAACTGGCGCGTGCCATTCGAACCGGGCGTCATTAAAGCCGTCGGCAAGAACCGGGGGCAGGTGGTCGCCACCCACGAACTCCGCACTGCCGGGAAAGCCGCGAAGATCGTCCTGGCCGCGGATCGCGCCAGGCTCACCCCGGATTGGGACGATGTCTCCTATGTCACCGCCAAGGTCGTCGATAAGAACGGCGTGTTGGTCCCCGGCGCGGCAGATCCGATCCAGTTCAAGCTGGCGGGGCCGGGAGTCATTGCCGCCGTCGACAGCGCGGACAGCGCGAGCCACGAGCCTTTCCAGGCCTCCGAACGCCGTGTCTACCAGGGCCAGTGCTTCGCCATTCTCAAGGCCACCGCCGCGGACCGGATCACGCTGGCGGCTTCGGCGCCCGGCCTCGTGGCGGCCGAGATCGCGATCGAGGCTGTCAAGCGCTGAAGGCTACTCGACGCGGAACCAGTCGAAGTCGGCGTAGCCGCCGTCTCCGGCAGCCGGCTCGCTGACCGAGAACAGCCCCATTTTCGCGCCAATCCATCCACCGGGCTGGGCGGCGAACTCTTCGCCCAGGCCGGTGAACTGGGTACCGTCCAGGCTGTAGCTGAATCGGCAGCGGGCGTTCGGGGAGGTCACCTTAACCCGCAGATAGAGGCTGTGGTCCTTCAGCGGCAACTCGGCGGCGACCGTCTCTTTCCCGCCTCCAGCCGCATTGGGGCAGACCACTTGAGCCAGCTTGAGGCCGTCCTGGGTTCCGGAAAGCGAGAGGTGGGAGTAGCTTCTTCCCATCACAATCAAGCCCGCCTGCTTGCCGGCCGAGGCTTCCGTGAACCTGACTTTCGCGGTAGCGATGAAATCGGGGGCGGGCAGCTTTTGGAGCAGCAGATTCGGCACGTCCCAGAGATTCCTGGCGCCCTCCGGCTTTTTGATCGAGAACAGGCGCAGATGCCCGCTGCCGGGGATCAAGGCATACCAGGTGATTCTGGGGTTCGCGTTCCATTGCCACTGCAATCCCAGTACGGCGGCGTCGAACTCGTCGCTTTCCTGCGGCGTCCGGATGGGCACACCGTCCTTGAGGTCCGGCTTCTTATGGCTCAGGACCGGTTCGCCCGTGCCCGAGCCGTCCTTGACCAGGCCCATGAGCGGCCAGTCATCGACCCAGTTCACGGGCTGCAAGTGAACGACTCGACCGTATGCGCCCAGCTCCTGGAAGTGCAGAAACCAGGATTCGCCGGAGGGGGTGTCGACCCAGCCGCCCTGGTGAGGCCCATTGACGTTGGTGGAGCCTTGCGCCAGCACGATCTTCTCCTCGTAGGGGCCGTAGATGTTCCGGGAGCGAAGGGCCAACTGCCATCCGCGGGGAACGCCTCCGGCGGGCGTGAGAATGTAGTAGTAGCCGTTGCGCTTGTAGAACTTGGGGCCCTCGCAGGTGGGATGATGGTCGTGCCCGTCGAAGACGTGCCTGCCCTCGTCGAGCGCCTGGGTCCCTTCGGGGCTCATCCGGTGGACCGTCAGCAGCGAGGAGACGCCGGCCCGGCTGGCCGCCCAGGCGTGCACCAGGTAGGCCTTGCCATCGTCGTCCCACAAGGGGCAGGGGTCGATCAGACCTTTGCCCGCGAGCACCAGCACGGGTTTCTCCCAGTCCCCCGCCGGGTCCTTGGTCTTGACCATGTACAGGCCATAATCGGGATCGCCGTAGTAGATGTAGAAGCTGCCCGCGCGATAGCGGAGACTGGGAGCCCAAACGCCCTTTCCCTGCTGCGGTTTGTCATAGACCTCCTCGGGAACCTGCTTCTTCAGGGCATGGCCGACGATGGTCCAGTTGACCAGGTCCTTGGAGTGCAGGATCGGCAGCCCAGGGACGCAAGTAAAACTCGAGGAGGTCATGTAGAAGTCGTCGCCCACCCGCAGCACGTCCGGATCGGAGTAATCGGCGTAGAGGACCGGATTCCGGTACGTGCCGTCGCCCTTGTCGGCAACCCAGACCTTGGACACGTAGGCGGCCGTTTCATCCGAAGGCGCGTAACCGCACAGGACTACTGCGGCGATGAGAATGATAGAAACCCGAAGCGCTCTCACTCTGACGTTCCTCCGTACCTGTTGAAATCCAATTCGCGGGCGAGCCAGGCGCGCAGGAGGAAGAAGAATTCCTCCCGCACGGCACTTTCGAGCCACGGGTAGTGCCCGCAGCGCTCCCATTCGCGATACTCCAAGTGCGGGATGTGAGGCTCCAGGCTGGCGCGGATCATCCGGCCCGGATGAGGGTCGGCGGCGCCGTGCAGCATGAGCACCGGCGTGCGGATGGCCGAGAATGCGGCGGGGTACACGCCTTGCTCCTGGAGCCGGACCATGTCCTGCCAGGTTTCGTAATGCGCGCGCGCGTCGCAGGCCTCGACCTCCTGGTCGGTGCTGGCGAGTTCGTAGGAGTACAGCGGCAGGATCAGGTCGCCCAACGCCCGGAAGCGCTCGTCGGGATCAGGGAACTCCTGCGGCAGGCGATCCATACGCCGCCGCAAGTCGTCGTCCATGCGCTCCTCGATGGTGGCCCTCAGCCGGGCGCGTGCCGCGGGGTCGAAGGAGCCGCAGCCGATGAGGACCAGGGGGCCGACAACGCCGGGGTGCTCCGCCGCATAAGCGAGTGCGAGCATGGCGCCCCAGGAGGAGCCCACCAGCGCCGGCCGCCGGCCTTCGCCACGCGATTCCACGACCTCGTGCAAGTCCGCGACATGCCGGGCGACACTGAGCGGCTCGGCGCCGCTGGCGCGCTGGAACGGCTCGAGGACGCGGAACGAATCGGCGAGTCCGCGCGCCACGGGCCCCATGTAGCCCGGAGCGCCCGGGCCGCCGTGCAGGAGCACAGCCAGAGGTCCCGAACTGCCGTAGGTGCGAAGGCGGATCATGGATAACGCGGGACAGAGGTGGCCGTCCCCGGGTTACTTGTGGTAGTTCGGGTAGGGCGGGTGCTTGGGCTGGGGCACCGGGTTCTTCTCCAGTTCCTCCATGACCACCTCGACCGCCTTTTCCAACTGAGGGTCGTGCCCCTGGCGCACGGCTTTCGGGTCCAGCTCGACCTCGATATCCGGGGCGACGCCCTGGTTCTCTACCTCCCACTGGCCGTTGGGGTTCCAGAGCAGACAGCACGGCGCCGTCACGTGGCCGCCGTCCATCAGCTCTGGATACCCGGAGAGGCCGACGACTCCACCCCAGGTGCGTTTACCGATCAGCTTGCCCACGCCGAAACGTCGAAAGAACCACGGCATCAGGTCGCCACCGGACCCCGCGAATGCGTTGATGATCATTACCTTCGGGCCGAAGATCGCTCCCTGGGGCTGCACCCAGTCGGCTCCGTCGCGAAACGTGGCCAGGCTCATCATGGGCCGCTTGAGGTGCTCGATGATGTCGGTCGCCAACTGGCCGCCGTGGTTGAAGCGTTCGTCGATGATGGCCGCCTCCTTGCCCACTTGCGCGAAGAAGTAGCGGTTGAAATACGTGTAACCGCCGGAGCTCGTATCCGGCATGTAGATGTAAGCGACGCGGCCGTTGGTCAACTGGTCTACCTTGCGGCGATTGCCTTCGACCCATGCCAGATTGCGCAGCCTTCTGTCGTTCGCAACCGGAACCACGGTCACCTCGCGCGCGATGGCGCCCGAAGGATCGGGGCCCACCTTCAGAACGACCGATTTGTCGGCTGTGCCTTCGAAGAGACTAAAGATGTTGTCGGCGGCGCGCAGCTCGCGCCCGTTCACCGCAAGCAAGTACTCGCTCGCCACCACGTTGACGCCGGGCTGCGTCAGCGGCGCCTTCATGTCCGGATTCCAGTTTTCGCCGTTGTAGACGCGCGTGAAGCGATAGCGGCCGTTCTCGATCTTGTAGTCGGCGCCGAGCAGTCCGGTCGGAACGCTCTTGACCTCCGGCGAATCTCCGCCGCCGATGAACATGTGCCCGACCGACAATTCGCCCAACATCTCCTCGAAAAGATAGTTCAAATCCCGCCGCGAAGCGAGGTTCTCGAGGAAAGGCGCATAGCGCTTCTCGGCAGCTTTCAGATCGAGGCCGTGATAGTTGGGGTCGTAGAAGAAGTCGCGCTCGATGCGCCAGACTTCGCGGTACATCTGCTTCCATTCGGCGCGCGGGTCCACGTGCACTTGCAGGCCTTCCGTCTTGAGTGCGCCTTTGCCTGCCTCGGCGGGCGGCGGAGGGGCGCCTTCGGAGTCGGCCATTGGCTTGGGCGCCGCGATCACCCAGCGGTCGCCCTGCTGGTACAGCATCTTCTCGCCGCTGAAGGACATCCGGAAGCTGCGGACGCCGTCGATCACGACATCGGACTTCCGCTTGCCGAGGTCGAAACGGTGGACGGTGAACTTGGGCTCACCATCGGGCCCAGAAGGCACCCCCGGGGCCGGCGCTTCGATGGCGTAGAGGACGCCAGCCTTGCCGATTTGCAGCCCCTCGTATCGTCTGGGAGGCATCGGCAAAGCCAGAATCCGCTGGCCGATGTTATCGAGGTCGATCTTGACTTCGACCTTCTCGGGAGGCTTGGGCTTGTCCTTATCATCCTTGCCTGCCTCGTCCTTCTTCTTCTGGTCGGCGGCCTTCTCGTCATCGCTCTCGGGCGCCAGAGGCGAGCCCTGGACCTTCGACAGGACCATCAGATAGATGCTGCGCGTCACCGGGCGGGTGCGGCTGAGGATGTCGGGCTGCATAGCAGCGCCCGAATCGGTGCTGGCGGTGAAGTAGAGGTACTTGCCGTCCTTGTCAAACACGGGATGTAATGCCTCGCTCATCCCGTCCGTCACCTGAGTGCTCCTACCGTCCGCGAGGGAGTAAAGGTGGATCGCGCTCATGTGGCTCTTCAGTTGCTTCCGGTACGCAAGCCATTTGCTGTCCGGCGACCATGCGGGAGCGAGATCGGGGTCGGATTCATAGTAATCCTTGTCCACCAGGACCGGCTTCTTCTGCTCGAGATCGATGTACCAGAGACCGAGGTGATTATCCAGATACGCGATCTTCTTGCTGTCGGGCGACCAGCGCAGCGCGAAGTAGAAGGCCGGCTTTTCGCCGAGACCGATCTTGCCGACCTCGCCCATCCCGCTTTGGTCTCGCAGGTGAAGCGCGTACTCGCCCGATTCATCCGAAAAGTAGGCGATGGTTTTTCCGTCAGGCGACCAGGCCGGCTCGCGCTCCGTCACATCGGCGGTGTTGGTGAGGTTGCGCGGGTCGCCCTTTTCCGCCGGAACGGTCAGAATCTCGCCACGGGCTGCGAACACCGCGCGCGCGCCGCTCGGTGAGATGTCGGGATTACGGAGCCGCTTGGCGACGTTTACGAAACGCGGCCGCACTTCCGGAAGATCGCCCGCGAGGCGAACATCGACGGGCTTGGTCTTGCCCGACTTGAGATCGTAGAGATGGAGCGAGCCGAACTGCTCGTAAACGATCGCTCCCGGGCCGGCGGAGGCGGACTTGAAATCGAGCCCGTGATTCTCGATGAGCTGCTTCACCTGCCTGGTGCGTGTGTCGTAGCAGAAGAGCGAAACCGGGCCACTGCGGTCGGAGAGGAAATAGATCTTGTCACCGACCCACATGGGATTGAAGTCGTTCGAGTTGTCGCGTGGAATCTCGACGACGCTGGAGTCGGAAAGATCGGCGATCCAGATCTTCTTCGTCTGCCCGCCCCGGTAGCGCTTCCACGCCTTCTGCCATTGGAAGACCGGAACGTACGCCAGGTGCGAGCCGTCCGGTGAGAAGGAACCGTCGTCGGCGATGGGGAGAGGAAGCTCGTCCGGAAAACCGCCCTCCACCGGGACCGTGAACAGCTTCACGCAATCGGTGGCGCAGGTACGAGAGGAACCGAACAGCACGCGCTTGCCGTCCGGAGTCCAGCCGACGGCCCAATCGTCGCCAGGATGGTAGGTGAGGCGTTTTGGGGTGCCGCCCGATGCCGGCATCACGAACACATCTTGGTTGCCGTCGTATTCGCCGGTGAAGGCGATCTGGGAGCCGTCCGGCGAGAAGACGGGATCCCTCTCGACACCCGCCCCGGTAGTGAGGCGCCTGGCGTCGCCACCCTCACGGGGGACGCTCCACAAGTCACCGGCAAAGGAGAAAACGATCTCGGTGCGGCTCAACGCCGGCTTCCGGAAAAGATAGTTCGTCTCGGCCAACGAAACCGTGGATGCGAAAACGACCAACGAGGTGAAGAGAAAATGGCGCATGGGTTTTCCTTGAATGGTCACAGTATACACAAACCCGGGACAGTCACCGTTCGGTTTCAAAGCGAGCGGCCTCGGCGGCACTGAGTTGCTTCGTATGCGGGTCGCGCTGCTTGGGATCCGCGCCGGGACCGGAGGAGTTGTACTCGGCGTAAAATGCGGTCTCGATGGAGTGCGTTTCGCCCGGATGCCATTCCCGCCAACCCGCGGGCTGGATGTGGGGGCCCATCTCGGTGTTCAGAAAGACGACGCTGGCGTAAGGCCGCCAGGGACGCCCCAGCCACACGTTGGAGACCCCGGGTTCCGCGGTCAGCTTGCAGTGGTTGAAGACGAAGACGCTGTCTTGTTCCGGAGAGCGCTTGCCCTGCGCGGTGATGAAGCCGATCGAGTGCGGCGTGCTGTGGATCTCGCAGTTCTCGAACACCGATTTTCCGTCTCCGAAGATGAAGTCCACGTTGCCCTCGATGTAGCAGTCCGAAAAGCGCTGCCGGCCCGGGCCGCCGGTATAGAGCGTGTCCTGATTTCCCAGGATGCGGACGTTCCGGAAGACCGCACCGTCGCCGACCACCCGAAGCGCCAGGGCTTGCGAGCCTTGCGGTTCCTGGGGGTGGGTTGCGTTGAAGTCGTTGGCGAAGGTCAGGTTCTCGGCGGTGAAGTTGTCCGCCCGCACGTCCACGGTGGCGGAGCGCATGATGCCGCCCGCGGTGCCCGCGCTCTTGTTGAAGACGACGGCGGTCTTCCTCGGGTCGGAGTAAGGACTGCGTAAACGAAGGTTGGGCTTCGTGACAGTGAGCACTTCGCGGTAGGTTCCGGGGGCCACCGAAATCACCGCGCCTTCAGAAGGCGCGACATCGATCGCCTGCTGAATCGAGTAGTAGTCTCCAGTGCCCGAGGCGGCTACGTAGAACGTTTTGTCCTCCGGAAGGGCGGTCACGGCAGCCGCCGGAGCGGTCGGGATTTCCGGAAACGGAACGAAACGGCCCTCGCAACTTAGCGGAGCGGAGGGGATCGCGCCGGCGTCCGCGACCGACACGCCATTCCCGGCGGGTACGAAGTTGCCGCGCCGCGGGCCGATCCTGACCTCCGCGTTTTCCGCGCGAACGTCGCCGGGCCGCAATCCATCCACGCTGACGTTGTCGAAGGCGACGCCCAGCTTGTGCTCCGCGTCCAGGCCCAACAGCGTAAACCGTCCCGTGGCGACGCTGCGCACGTCTTTCAAGAGAATGTCGCGGTAGATGGGGAGACTGTTTCCTGGGAAGGTTGTGTACATGGTGGTCAGCACGATCGGGTTGACCACGTCCCGCATACAGACGTGCTCATAGACGACGTCCTGCACGAGTCCGCCGCGGCTGCGATCGGATTTGATGCGGATCCCGTTGTCGGCCCCGTCGATGGTCAGGCCGGTCACCCGTATGGCGCTCACCCCGCCGCTGGTGCCGCTGCCGATCGACATGCCGTGCCCGGAATAGAAGTGATTGTCGGCGATGGTCATGTGAGTGGCAGGGCCCATGCCGCTCGACTTGATGGCGACGTTGTCGTCCCCCGTCGCGATGTAGCAGTGGGTGATGGTCACGTTGGTGGAAGAGGAGGGATCGATGCCGTCGGTGTTGCGCGCCGTCTTCGGCGTTTGGATCCTGACGCCCCACGCGGTGAAGCCATTGGTCCGATCCACGCCGACGTGGAAGTTGGGGGAGTTGCGCAGGGTGATGCGATACAGCGTGAAATTGTCCGACTGTCGCACCGCCAGCATCCGCGGGCAGCTCTGTTGCTGGTCCAGCACCTTGGCGGTATGCGCGAGGTCCCACCAGGTCACATCCTGGCCCAGCAACTTGGCCCCGCCGCGCCCGTCGATGGCGCCATCGCCCATGATGCCGCTTCCCGGTGCGCGATCGGCCAGGATGAGCGGCCTGCATCCGCGTCCCCGCTGGCCCACCATGCCGCAGCTTCCTGGCGCCAGGTCGTAATCGCGCGGATTGCGCGAGCCGAACAACGCGGCGCCGGCGTCGATCAGGAGCGTGACCCCAGGTTTGAGCTGGAGCGGCCCGGCCAGAAAGATGTTGTTGGCGCCGGTCGGCTTCAGCTCGACCGCCTGGCCCGGCGGGCAGGCATCGATGGCGCTCTGGAGGCGCGCGGTGTCGGGCTTGGTTTCGCTGGATTCGGGCAGAGCGCCGTTGGGGGCGGCAAGACGCGCCTCCAGCGCCGCGCAGACCGCAGGGAAACGAGGCTCGGCGACGTTGCGGGTATCCTGCGCGCGCAGCGCCGGGATCGCGACCAGGACTGCCGCGGTCAACGCATAGTAGAAGATCCTCATGTTCGTTCTGCCTGGAACCCACAATACCAGAGTTGGCTGCGTGCGCCGATTCTCGAGAATGGCTACTGCGCGGCGATCGAATACCGGACGCTGCGCTCCACCGAATCGCCGCCTTGGAGCACCTTGATTTTCAGCTCCGAGTTGCCCGGCTTGGACGCGGCCCGGATCAGCATGGAGATGGCGCCGGAGGGATCCGGAGCCCCCGGATCGACGGTCTGCTCCGCCACCACGTTGCCATCCCGCAGCACCTGCACCGAGATACTGGGTTTCTCCGCTTTCGACTGGTCCGGGTACACCACAAAGTAGAACTCGGGCTGGACGTTCGCCCCGAGGTTGGCGGCAAGCTCCGGAACCACGCGCTTGCCCCGAAACTCGAACGGATCGGAGGCGTCGGTCTGGCCGCTTACGGGTTCGACGCGCTGAACCAGCACCACGTCGCTGAGGCCAACTCCCTTGCGCCCGGGATTGTCGATCTCGAACACGTTGACGCCCGACTGGTTCCCTTCGAGGTCCACCACCGCGGTCTCCACGGTGTAGTGGCCCGAAAGAAGCTTGAGGGGATGCGCATAGGTCATCATGCTGCCCCGCAACGCCGCCAGTCGCTCGTTGGGAATCTGAATCGGGAACTCCCGGCTGATCTTGGCGACCACCTGGCCGCTGGCGTCCTTGACCAGCGCGAGCACGGAAAAGTGCAGCCTCTGCTGGTTTTGGTCCGGAAGGGCGGTGGGGGTCAGATTGGCCGCCGGCAGCTCGAAGGCAACGGCGTACTGCGAACTCGAATCTCCGGGGCGGAACCGCAGGGCCCCAGAATGGAACTCCAAGGCATGCGGCCGCGGATCGGCGGCCAGCGCCGCGAAGGCCGCCGTTTCGAAGGGGGCCAGGGAGGCCGAGCCGCCCAGGTCGGGGACGGCAAAATAGCCGGTGCGGCTCTGCACGTTCAGATCGGCGCGCGCCAGCTTGACTTGAATCGTCCGCAGGCGCCCATCGAGCTTCTGCGAACTGGGACGGTAGGTGGCTTCATAATGCGTGTCGACGTCCTCGAGGATGCGCTGAAACGGCTTGTTGAGATCGTAGGAGGCGATGAGGGAGCCGCCCGTGCCACCCGCGAGCGCGCGCAGAGGGGCTTGCGGATTGGAGCTGCGCACGGTGGTCATCATGTCGTCATACTGCCGCATGTTCTCCATCGCCTGGGCGGGAGTCGGATCGATAGCGCCCTGCCGTGCGCTCACCCCCGCCAGGCGGCTCAACGACGCCGTGTCGATGCCGGCCGAGTTCAGGGCGTTGACGTCGATGGCATCCACGGTGATCCGCGCCGCGTTGGCTTTGTTCAGGACCGCCTGGAGGCGGCTGGGGTCTTCCGAATTGATTACCCCCGGGCTGAACAGCAGCACCGTCTTTCGGCCCGGCAGCGCTCCGAGCTGCTCCACCATGGCAGTGAGCTGGTCCATCTGCTGCTTCGCCGCGACTTCGATCGACATGCCTATCGCGCCGGCCATGCTGGACATCCGTCCGACGATGCCGCCGGTGTCGTCCGCGGCTCCCGGATTCTGCTGGGCCGGGGCCGGACCGCCCGGCGCAACCTCCTGATTCGCATACCGAACGGCCTCGGCGGCCTTAGCGACCTCCATGGGCCGACCCGCGAAACCGTTGCGGGCTGCCTGGATCAAGGCGTCGCGGTTATCCGTGAACGGATACAGGGCCATCAGGCGCCCGTCGAGCCGGAAGACTCCGACATAGGTGTCCGGCCGCAGTGGATTCCCGAGGAACCGCTGAGTCGCTTCCAGGACGTACTTCAGATTGTCCGCGTTCGCCGGCAGGTTGTGGTAGACGATGCAAATCAGATTGACCGCCCGCAGCGGATAGGCCGGCAGGGCCACCCCGCCGCGAGCTGCCGAGGCGGTCTTGGCCAGCTCGCCCGTCCGCCGCTCACGCTCCTCGCGGCCCGGCACCAGGCGGAAACTTCGGAGTTCCTGACGGACTCCGTCTTCGAAGATATCCACTGCCTGCGGCTTGAGATCCTTCACCAGGCGCCCGTGGCTGTCACGCACCACCAGATCCAGAACCACCTCCCGCGCGGTGGTCCGAAAGGTGACCCCGGAATCGGGGGGCGGCGGATTCTGCGCTCCGGCCGCGCCGGTCAGCATGAGGCCGAACAGGCCGGCGAGGGCGCACCGGCGCCCAAGCCGCGCCGGATTGGCACCGCGTCGAAACAGCATGATTGCACCTCCGTTTATGGAATTTCCGCCACAACACTCTCGGCCGACAGCAACAGGCCCTGCGCGTCGCGCACGGCCACCCTGACGGCGTACGTGCCCGGCGGAGTCTCAAAGCTGGTCTTGACGGTAAGACCCGAGCCCAGCCGGCTGGCCAGCGTTTCGTCCCGCAACCGCAGTTTCACCAGCTCCTGCTTGCCGGTGACGAAATTGCCGTTGTGGTCGAAAAGGCAGGAAACGACCGTCAGATCGCTGGCGTTGCGCCCCTCGAATTTCTCGAGCCGGATGCGCTCCAGATCCAGATGAGTGAGAACCGCCAGCTCGGCCTTGGCGGCCCCCGGCTTGGAGAACTCGGTGTGCACCTGCACGGCCGGGTCGCGGATGTCTTCGGGCGCGAACACCGCGTCTTCCAGTTCCCGCTTGGCGGCTTCGGTGGGATCGGCGAGCTCCTTGGAGGCGTAGTAGCCGCGCCGCGCCTGCGCGGTCAGCTTTTCGTTCCGGCGGAGCAGGACCTTCAGACGGTGAAACCTGCCGTCGGGCTCCAGGTCGTGCGGCGAGAAGCCCAGCACGTAAAGGTACTCGGGCGGCGAGGCGATCCGTTTCAGGCCGCCGTCGATATCGTTGGTGTTATGCACGAAGCTGCCGCCGGTGCTCTCCGCGAGCTCGTCCAGGACGCCCGACTCGGCCGTGGCGCCCAGACGATTCAGATCCTGTTTCACCTGCGTGACCCAGGCGTTCCCAACGCCCCGCGCGCTGACGTCGGGGATGCCAGTGTAAAGCCCGCGCGCATCCAGGGCGCTGACGACGACGCGCAGCCGGGTGGCCAGATCCGCGACGTCCAGGATCGCCTGCGGAGCATTGTCCGGCATGAGAAAGCCCGGCGACAGCACAATCACGGTTCGTTGGCCGGGCAGGGCCCCCATGCGACGCACCACTTGCCTGAGAGCCATACTGGCCACCCTGGTCTCGTATTCGCCCGCCGCAACGGCGCGCCGGACCGCCGCTTGCGCTATTCTGCGCGCATCTGGCTTCATCAGGGCGTCCAGATGCAGACAATCCATGGTCTCGAGGGTGAGCGCCTCCAGGGCCTGGGCCCCGGTTGTCTCTTCGTGGTCGAAGACCACGGTCCCGACGAAGTGGCTCACGTCCGGGCATTCCGAAGCCAAGGACCGGCTGATGGGGTTCGGCTTCAGCTTCCCCAGCGCTTCGCGCAGCTTGGCGCGATCGTCGGTGAAGTCGAGCATGGTCCGTCCCGAGGTGGTTAAGATGGCCGCCCGATCGGCCGGCTCGAGGGCGCGCAAATGGCGCTCGACGCCATCGCGTACGAACACCATGTCGCCGAAAGTCAGGTGCACGTCGTCAAACAGGTAGGCGACGAACCGTCTCGGGAGGGCCAGAGCCGAAGGGATCTTCCCACCCGGGGCGGCCGGCGCAACCGAGCCCGGCACTGGCGCGCCCACCCGGCCGCCGCTGGTCTCCACCGAGAACTGGCTGACGATCTGCCGTTTTCCGGCGTCCAAGATCTCGAAATCCTCCTTGCGAAGGTCGCCGACGGCGTGCCCCTGGCGATCGCGCACCACCACGGGCACCAGCACCAGGTTGGCCCTCACCCGAAATGCCGGCGCCTGCCCGCCGATGGCCGCCTCAGGCCCCTTCCGGCCGCCGGCGGGCGTGGCGCCCGATTGCGCCGCCGCCGGGCAAGCGCCCGCGAGCGCCAGCCATAGGAACGCCAACGTCCGTTGCGACGGCATCAACTGTACCCCCTTCTACGATAGCTCTCGAACGCCGCTTTCCGCCGGTTCTCCCGCCGCCGGCGGCAATTCGAGGCGCCGCCGCGTCGGGCCCGTCGGGCGACCTCCCATCCCGGCGTCAGGGGATTTCCACGACAGCGCTTTCGGCCGACAGCAACTGGCCCTGCGCGTCGCGCACGGCCACCCTGACGGCGTAGGTCCCCGGCGGTGTCTCAAAGCTGGTCTTCACGGTAAGGCCGGTTGACAGACGGCGGGCGAGGGTCTCGTCGCGCAAACGCAGTTGCACGAGCTTCTGCTTGCCCTCGACGAAATTGCCGTTGCGGTCGAACAGGCAGGAAACGATGGTCAGATCGTTCGTGTTGCGCCCCCCGGCTTTGTGCAGCCGTACACGCTCCAAGTCCAGACCGGTCAGGACCGCCAGTTCCGCGGTGGCGGCGCCGGACTTGAAGAACTCGGTGTGCACCTCCACCGCCGGGTCGTGGATGTCTTCCGGCGCGAACACGGCATCTTCGAGTTCGCGTTTAGCCGCTTCCGCGGGATCGGTAAGCTGCTTGGAAGCGTAGTAGCCGCGCCGCGCCTGCACGGTCAGCTTCTCCTTCCGGTTGAGCCGGACCGTCAGCCGGTGAAAGCTGCCGTCGGGTTCGAGGTCCCGCGGCGAGAAGCCGAGCACGTACAGGTACTCGGGTGGCGCGGCGATCCGGCTCAGACCGCCGCTGAGATCGTTGGTGTTCTCGACGCAGATGCCGCCGGTGCCTTCCGCCAGGACGGCCAGGACGTCGGAATTCGCCATTCTCTCCGAATTGATGAGGGCGCGCTTGGCGGGGTCCATTTCGGCGATGCTGTCGACCCAAAGCCCCGAAGCATTCAGAGCGCCGATGGTGACCTGGGCGCGCGTGGCCCGGTCGATCAGCTCGCCCTGATCCGGGCGCAGCGCATTGCTGACAAAGAACCCCGGCGAGAGCAGAACGATGCTGCGGCGCCCGGGCAGCAGGGACATCCGCCGGATCAAGCCCTTCAGCACCCGCAGAGTAAGGCGGGTCTCATAGTCGCAGGTCATGACCGCGCGGCCCGCCGCCTGGTCTACCCTGATCTCGAGACTGCTGCGGTCCAGCGTGGCGTTCGGCGGACGGGCCGCCAGCATGGGGTCGCAACCCAGCAGTTCAGCGATGGCGATCTGCTTGATGACCGCATCCCCGTTCTCAATCCGGTACCCTTTGAAGCAGGTCATGGGCGGACAGGTCGGGTACACCCCCCTGAAGAAGGCCTCCGGACGAAGCTTCAGCAGGGTGGCCTCGAGTTTCGTACGGTCGTCCGTGAAATCCAGCGCCGTCTGGGCGGAAGTCGTGAAGATGGCCGCGCGATCCGCGGGATCGAGTGTGGCCAGAGTGCGGCGGACGCCGTCGCGCACCCAGGTCAGGTCTCCGAACTCCGAGTGCCTGTCGTCAAACACGTACGCGACAAACCGCTTGGGCAGGGCCGGCACCGGAAGGCTCTTTCCACCCGGTGCGGCCGGCGCGGTCGAGGCTGCCGCTGGAACGCCTGCCCGGCCGCCGCTGGTCTCCACCGAGAAGGCGCTGATGATCTGCCGCTTGCCGGCGTCGAAGAGATCAAAGTCCTCTTTGCGGAGGTTGCCGGCCGCGCGCCCCTGGCGATCGCGCACCACCACCGGCACCAGTACCAGGTTGACCCTGGCTTTGAATACCGGGGCCTGATCGCGGACCGTCACCTCAGGCTGGCCCTGGCCGCCGGCGGGCTTCGTCTCCGATTGCGCCACCGCGGCCGGGCCAACGCCGGCCAGCGCCAGCCACAGAAACAGAAGCGTCCGTTGCGACTGCATCCACTGCACCTCCGCATTCGGAATCTCTCGGCCGGACCAATAGACGCTGGAACGTGCCAGCGGGTTGCCGGTTTCCAATCCCGCTTACGAGAAGGCGGGTTTGTGAGCTGACGGCATCCGGGGCGGCATTGCGTTACGGCAGTTTCTCCCGCAGCAGGTCTTCGACGTCGCCGATTTTGTCCGCCAGCAGATTCAGATTGCGCGCCAGACCCTGGATCTCGGATTCCGCGCGCCGATTGACTTCGAAGTCGAGTTCGCCGCGGAGCCGGTCCTTGGTGTCCAGCCGGTTCTGGCTCATCATGATGACCGGCGCCTGGATGGCGGCGAGCATCGACAGGAACAGGTTCAGCAGGATGAAGGGATACGGATCCCAGGCTGACCGGCCCAGAGTGACATTGATGTACGTGTAGACGGCCAGCACAATCCCAAATGCGCCGATGAAGGCCCAGGACCCGCCAAAACGGGCCACGCGATCCGCGATGCGTTCGCCCAGCGTCGCCTTCTCCTCGATCACCTGGTTGGGGTTGCGGGCCGAGCGAACCCGAACCAGGTGCTGGGAGGTGTGAAACTGGCGGCCCAGCACGGCCAACAGGTCCATTCCCGCGAGCGGCTTGCGCTCGAGCAGGACGGCGATGTCATGGCGGTCGACTTCGATGCAGACCGTTTCTTCGAGAGCGGAAGCACTGGTCTGATGAGGCGTCTCGTCGAGCATGGAGGCGAAGCCGAAGAACTCGCCGGCCGCCGGCTGATCGACCACGACTGCTTGTTGATCCTCATCCACGGTGGTGACTTGAACCGAGCCGGACACCATGACGTAGGCTCGTCCACCCGGGTCGCCCGTCTTGTAGATGCGCTGGCGAGCAGCGAACCGCTTCAGTTCCACCTGTCCGGCGAGAACCGCGGTCTCCTCCTCATCCAGCAGAGCAAACAGCGGAACTCTCCTCAGCACCTCGGGATTGCACGCCATCGTTCACCTCGCTCCGACAAAGTGGATCGTGCCCGATCCAACATCAGGATTTCACACGTGTGCGGGCGCCAGCAACGCGGAGACTCTGAATCGCAGCTTATCCTACCAGTCGGAGTAGAGGGTGCCTTCAAGCGGGCTGGCCTTGTCCGAGCCGCTGCGCACGTCGAAGATGCCGGGCTCGGTCTGGTTGACGCTGGTGGTGGCGTCCTCCATGATGATCTTCCAGGTGCTGGTCGATCCGGTGATGGGGTCCAGCGGGACCTGCCGCAGGTAACCCGTGCTGACCAGGTCGTCCAGCGTTTGCGGAGCCTTCTGTTTATCGTAAGTGTATTCGTCGATCACCGTGCGTAGCGTGAACAGGTTGCTGCGCAGGAGGCTCTCCTTGGTGCGCAGGATGGCTTTCTGGTACATGGGAACGGCGATCGAGACCAGGATCGACACGATGGCCATGACGATCATGATCTCGATCAGGGTGAAGCCGCGGCGTGCCCGCGACCCACCGTCACCACTCCGAATACGCGGTTCCATCGGGCGCTTTCTCGGTGCTCTTGGTGTAGACGTCAAACACGTTCTGCCCGCCCCAACTGGTGGAGGCAGTCTCATCGCGGGTGCTGCGCAGCCCCCAGTCGGTGGAGTTGGTCATGGGGTCCTTGGGGACGCGGCGCAGGAAGCGGATCTTCTTGTCGGGGCTGTTGTTCAGCTTGACGCCCTCGGCCAGTTGCTCGAGACTTTCGGGATAACCGTCGCTGTCGAGCTTATTGGCCGGAATCAGCTTGGCGTCGGCGGCGTCCTTGTACTTGTCGATGGCGGTGCGGATCTCCCGCAAGGACCAGCGCAACTCGCGCTCCCGCTCGCGGCGGACCCGGGTGCGCGCCAGGGGGACGGCCATCGCCGCCAGCAGCGACATGATGGTAAACGCCACGATCAGTTCGACCAGGGTCAGGCCGCGTTGGTTGTTGCGCTTCATGCCGGCTCTATTTGATCATCACACTGGCTCGGGGAATTCCCGCCTGGATTGGCTGCAATTGCGAGTTCCGCGCCGTCAGTTCCGAGAAGGTCACCACGGTAACGCCCGGGTTGACCGCCTGGAAGGTGAAGGTTGCGAGAGGGCCGGATCCGCCGATGCCGCCCGTGCCGGGCATCCGGTTGAGGTTCACCGTGGCGTCGCCGCTGTCGTTCAGGATATTGCGCGTGAAGACGATCTTCTGGCCATCGCTGGAGAGCAGGCTGCCGGGCTTCACCTCGATGAGCCGCAGGACCTGGGGGTCGTATTTCAAGTGGAAGGGCGCGGCGAAAAGGTCCTTTGCGTTCTCGACTTCCAATTGGATGGTGACGGCGGTCCCCACTTGCGCCTGGGCAGAGGCGGGACGCAGGAGCAGGCGCGTGGCGGCTTCCGGTGGGGCAGGGGCCGCCGCGGGCACGGGCTGGGCCGGAGCGGGCGCCGGGCCGGGAGCCGCCAGCGCCGGCTTTGGCGCTTCCGGCGCGGTGGCGACAGGCTCCTGGCGCGGCGCATAACTCAGCCTGACCACCGTGTCGTTGCCCGCCGCGATGGTGCGCAGGTTCAGGTCCGTGATGCCCGGAGTGCGCACGATGTGCGGGATCAGGGCGATCAGCAGCTCGCTGCTGCTTTTCGTCACGCTCTGGCTCTGGAACAGGTGCTTCACTATCGGGATGCTCATCAGTCCCGGGACGCCGGCGACGGACTTGGTTTCCTGGTCCTGCATCAGCCCGCCGAGCAGGCTGACCTCGCCCTCGCGGATCCGGATCTCGTGTTCCACCTTCCGCTGCCCGATGATGGGTTGCGAGATCCCGCCGATGTTGACGTGGTCGGTCACGCTCGAGATCTCGAGCACCACCTTGAGCGTCACTTCCTTTTCGCCGTGTACCGTGGGGGTGATGTCCACGTTGACCCCGACGTCGAGGTACTGGAACTGCGAATACAACCCGCCGTACCCGCCGACGGTGCCGCCTACGCCCATCGGCTGCATGCCGCCCGAGGCGATCGGCACCCGGTCGCCGATCCGCAGCGTGGCCTTCTGCCCGCTGGCGGCGCGCACCTGAGGGGATTGCACGATCTTGGTGCCGCTGTCTGACAGCACCGCCTGGAGCAGCGCGCCGGGCATGGTGATGGAGAAGTCGTTGGTGGAGATCTTGGCGATGCGGGCCAGGGACATCAACTGCTGGGTGCTGGAACTGCTGGAGGACGAGGAGTTGTTGAGGTTGGAGTACCCCCCGCTGTTGAGGTTCTGGATCGCGCTGAGAATGCTGTTCAGCGTGGTCTGGGTCGCGTCGGTGGTGGAGCTGCTGCTGCTACTCGTCGACCCGCCGAGCAACACCGGGTTGCGCGGCGAGAACGTGATCGGCGCGTTCAAGCCGGCCGTGCCACTGGAGGCAATGGCCGCGGCCAGGTTGCGGCTCTTGTTCTTGCTCGCCTCCATGACGATGACGTCCACCACGACTTCCGATTTCGGCTTATCCAGGTCGTTGATCAGCTTCTCGCACAGCATCACCTCGTCCGGCGTGCCGCGGACGATGACGGCGTTGAGCGAGTTGTACTGGTACACCTTCCGCACGACGACCACGGTGCGCAGGGCGGTGGTGACCTCGGCCAGCTCCTGCGGCGTGGTCAGGTTGGTGAGGTAGAACACCTTCACCACCGATTCGTCGTAGTCGCGGTGCTTGGCCGGGTTGTCGTTGGTAACAAAGATGGCGTTCGAGGAGAGCGGTTTCCAGAACGACTTGGTCAGCATGGCCAGGTAGTCGAGCGCGTCTTCCAAGGTGGAGTTGTTGAGTTCGAGACTCGCGTTGCGCTGGGCGTTGGGGTCCCCGCGGTACTCCGGATCGAATAAGACGTTGATGCCGGCCACCTTGCCGACGGTCTCAAACAGCACCTTGGGCGGCTGGCTGGCCATCCGGAGGTTGATGGGCTGGCGGGAGAGGGGCTTGAGTTCCGGGGGCGCCTCGATGCGCGCAATTTTCTCCAGCTCCTGCTTGCGCGCCAGTTCGGTCGGGGTCAAGCCGCGGTCGGCCGGGGCCAGCCCCACGCCCGACTTCTTGTTTCGCTCGATCATCTCGAGGGTGCGCTTGAGTTCTTGTTCCGCGATGGCCGAAGAGGGATCGATGGCGTAGGCCTTCTGGAATTCGGCCAGCGCCTCGTCGAGCTGCCCCTTTTCACGGAACTTCTGCCCCAGATCCACGTGCGCCTGGGCGGCCTGAAAGCGGACCCGCCGCGCGCCCATCTGATAGCTGACGTCGCCGGGGTCCCTGGCTAACGCCTTCTCGTACAACTCCAGCGCCTTGTCCCAGTCCTTCTTTTGCTCCGCTTTGCGGGCCTCGGCGAGGAGGGTATCGCCCTTTCTGGTCCGGGCGTCCAGCGGGCCCGCAACCGCCAAAAGCAGAACGGCCGCGGCAACCATGCTTGCTGACCGGTGTGGGTTTCGCATCTTATTGGTTTTCCAAGGGTTGTGCTAAGATAGACTCGGCGGCGCAACCCCAACCATAAAACCTTGACGCGGCGGGGTTTCGCTGCGTGCAGGACAAACTTGCGAGACCCGGCGAAAGACAACAAGATTCTGGCTGCCAACCGGCAGGCGGGCCATAACTACTTTCTTTTGGAGCGCTTTGAGGCCGGGCTGGTGCTGACGGGCACGGAGGTCAAGGCGGCGCGTTCGGGCAAAGTGCAGCTCAAGGACAGCTATGGCGAGGTCCGGGCCAACGAGGCCTGGCTGGTCAACGCGCACATCAGCCCCTACTCGCACGGGAACCGTCAGAATCACAATCCGGTACGCGACCGTAAGTTGTTGCTGCACCGGCAGGAAATCGACAAGCTGCTGGGCAAGACACGCGAAAAAGGCTTGACGCTGATCCCCACCAGGGTCTATCTGAAGAGCGGGCGGATCAAGTGCGAGTTGGCCCTGGCCCGAGTGAAAAAGCTGCACGACAAGCGGGCGGCTGAGCGGGTACGCACGACGGAGGCCGAGGCGCGCGAAGCCATGAAGAGAGCACGGAAGGCTTAGACAAACATGCAGATCAGACTGGAGGTTGCACCCCTGGAGCAAGTGGACGCAGACGCGCTGGTGGTCCCGATCTTCGATAAGGAGAGCCCGGGCGGCGGCCTGCCGTCAGAGTCGGCGCAGGTCGCCAACGACCTGGCCGGCGGCTGGATCGAGGAGTTGTACCGAAGCGGGGAGTTTTCCGGGAAGGAGTTCGAGACGGCCATGCTGTACCGGCCCCCGGGGATCAGGGCCAGGCGCCTGCTCGTGGTTGGCGCGGGCAAGAGCGACCGGTTCACTCCGGCCGGGCTTCGGAAAGTGACTGGGGCGGCGTTGCGGTTTCTGAAACCGAAATCGGCGCCCACGATAGCCTTGGCTTTGGATGCCGGAGAGGCGGCTGCGGAGCAGGCGGCCGCGGCGGTGGAGGGCGCCATTCTGGGCGATTTCGAGCCGGACCAGCTCAAGACGGATAAGAAGGACGTCAAGTTCGTCGACACGTTCACGGTGGTAGTCCCGGGCGGGGACGAATCCCTCGGCCAAACGATGTGGACCGCCCAGGTTCTGGCCGAAGCGCAGAATCTGGCCCGTACGCTGATCAGCGAGCCCGCCAACCGCATGACCCCGGCGACGCTGGCGGCGCGCGCCCGCGAGATGGCCGCCGAGTACGGCCTGGAGTGCCAGGTGCTCGACCAGGACCAGATGAAAGAGCTGGGCATGGGCGCCCTGCTGGGGGTGGCCCAGGGCAGCGCGGAGCCGCCGGTGCTCATCCTGCTGCGCTACCGCCCGCTGGAGGAGGTGGGCGAGACGCACCTCGGCCTGGTCGGCAAGGGCATCACTTTCGACAGCGGCGGCATCTCCATCAAGCCCTCCGAGGGCATGGACAAGATGAAGTACGACATGGCCGGCGGCGCGGCGGTGATTGGCGCCATGCGGGCCATCGCGCAGTTGCGGCCCCCGATCCCGGTGACGGCGCTGATCCCGGCGGTCGAGAACATGCCGGGCAGCCGCGCCCAACGGCCGGGCGACATCGTAACTACGCTTTCGGGGAAGACCGTCGAGGTGCTCAACACCGACGCCGAGGGCCGGCTGATCCTGGCCGACGCCCTCACCTACGCGCGCACGCTCGGCTGCACTCACCTGGTGGATGCGGCCACGCTCACCGGCGCGATCGTGGTGGCGCTGGGGCACGTCACCGTGGGCGTGTTTTCGAGCGATGACGTCCTGCTCCAGCGGGTGCTCTCGGCGGCGCGGGCGGAGGGCGAGAAGATGTGGCCCATGCCGCTGGACGAGGACTACAAGGAGCAGCTCAAGAGCGCCTTCGCGGACCTGCCCAACGTGGGGACGCGCTGGGGCGGCGCGGTCACCGCGGCCATGTTCCTCAAGGAGTTCGCGGATACGACCCCCTGGGTGCACCTGGACATCGCCGGCACCGCCTGGCTGGAGGAGGCCAAGCCGTTCCTGGCCAAAGGCCCCACCGGCGTGGCCGTCCGGACCCTCGCCAGCCTGGCGGCCAACTGGACGTAGGGGCGGGCAGCCTGCCGCCGTCCCGCTCATTTCCCCCCAGTACGATCACGTCCGGCCAAGCCTTCGCCGCAATGGACCGGTTGTTGGACGAGGCCCGGACAGGTTCATCTCCTCACTAGCCCCCCGGTGCCCACGGTGATGAAATCGCTGAAGGGGATCACGGCCAAGCGGGCCAACCAGATGCTGGGACGGAAGGGCCGTTTCTGGCAGGAGGAAAGCTACGATCATCGGGTCCGCAATGACCTGGAGTTCGAGCGCATCCGAAGGTACATCGAAGAGAATCCAGTGCGGGCTGGGCTGGTCCGCGAACCGGCCGACTTCCCCTGGTCGAGCGCGAGAGAAGCGGCCAGGGGGCCACTTGCGAACCCGGGGAGTCCGCCCTACTGGGCAGGACTGGAATCTCTGATTACCGCTGCCGGCGCGTACTCGGCGCGCACCAGAAACAGGTAGGAGGCCACCCCGGCGAGCAGGAACACCCAGATGACCTGCATCGGGGCGGTGTAGCTGCCGGTGGCCTGTTTCAGCCAGCCGGTCAGCAGCGGCGCGACGATGCCCGGCAGGTTGGCGGCGCAGTTCTGGATGCCCACGATGCGGCCGACGGCGGCGCCGGGGATCAGCGTCTGCGTGAGGGCCCAATAGTTGGCGGTGGTCAGGCCCAGCCCGCTGAGCGAGAAGACGGCGAAGAACAGGGAAACCGATGGGGAGTGGGAGAGGGCGCCGATCAGCTCGGTGGAGGCCACCAGGAAGCCGGCGATGGTGAATGCCTTGCGCACGCGCACCGGATCGCCGCCGCGCGCGATCATCCGGTCGGCAGCCCAGCCGGCTAGCGTCGCCACCGCCGCCATGCCGACGAAGCTGAACATGGTGTAGAGGCTCGTCGACTCCAGCGACAGGTTGTGGCGTTCGACGAAATAGGCCGGCATCCAGGTCATGCAGAAGTAGACGAAGTACTGATAGCAGAACGTGCCGGTGATGGTGCCCCAGATGACCGGGCTGGCCATCATCGCCAGGAACGGAACGCGGGCACCGGGCGTTTTGCGAAGCTGCGTGGCCTCGATCTCGCGGTCGTCATCGGCGACCAGCTTCAGCCAGGGCGCCAGCCAAACCAACCCTCCCAGGCCCACGATGAGAAACATCATCCGCCAGCCGTACAGCCCAATCAGCCAGGCGGCCAGTGGCGCGCCGATCCCGGGGCCGATCTTGGCGGCCGCCATGTACAGGCCGACCGCCAGGCCCCGCTGGCTCTCGGGGCAGTGGAAGCGAATCCAGCGCATGCCGGCGGGCGTGGTGACGGATTCGCCCACCCCCAGCAACACGCGCAAGCCCAGCAACTGGCGGATTGAGCCGGCCAGGGCGGTCGCCGCGGAGGTCAGGCTCCAGAACACGAATCCGATGGCGAACGGGAACTTGACGCCGTAGCGGTCCACCAGCCAGCCGGCGGGGATCTGCAATACGGCGTAAGACCAGAAGAACGCCGAGTTCAGGACCCCCCGATCGGTATCCGTCAGGCGGAGAGACCCCTGGAGCGGCTGCGCCGAGCGCCGATCGGCGAGCGCCACCGAGAGTTTCACGCGGTCGAAGTAGGAAATCATCATCCCGGCGCACAGCAGGCCGATGATGCACCACCGCAGGCGAGACGCCATGTCAGCCCAAAATAACACACGGCTTCCCGTGCCCCGCAACCCATGACACAATAGTCGCAGGACGGCGTTTGCCGGAGTGGAAGAGGGAGTGACGAGATGCAGCTTCGCGTATTGGCCTTCGTGCTCGCCGGCGGGAAAGGAACCCGCCTCTACCCGCTCACCAAGGAGCGCGCCAAACCGGCGGTCCCGTTTGCCGGCAAGTACAGGATCGTCGATTTTGTTCTGAGCAACCTCATCAACTCGGGCATCTATTCGATCTACGTCCTGATCCAGTTCAAAAGCCAGTCGCTGCTGCAACATCTGCGCGACGGCTGGCAGTTCGCGGGCCTGCTCAAGAACCAGTTCGTGATTCCGGTTCCCGCCCAGATGCGCTCCCCGGCCGAGACCTGGTACCAGGGCACCGCGGACGCCATTTACCAGAACCTCAACCTGATCGAGCAGGCCGATCCGCACGTGGTGGTGATCTTCGGCTCCGACCACGTCTACCGCATGAACATCCGGGAGATGATCGAGTTTCACGAGCAGAAGCGCGCCGTGGCCACCGTGGCCGCGATCCCGGTGCCGCGGGAACAGGCCCTGGGGTTCGGGGTGATCGAGGCCGAGAGCGACGGCCGGATCGTCGGCTTCCACGAGAAGAGGCCGGACGCGCCCACCATGCCGGGAGATCCGCAGCGGGTCTATGTCTCCATGGGCAACTATGTCTTCTCGACGCGGGTTCTGCTGCAAGAACTGTACCAGGACGCCAACAACGAACAGAGCACCCACGACTTCGGCCGCGACATCCTGCCTTCGCTGGTGGGACGCGCCCCGATGTACGCCTACGATTTCCAGACCAACTTCATCCCCGGCGAGCCGGCGGGCCGGCCGGCCTACTGGCGCGACGTGGGGACTATCGACGCCTACTACGAAGCCAACATGGACGCCCGGGCGGTGGAGCCGGAGCTGAACCTGTACAACCGGGAGTGGCCCCTGATCACCGCGGGCTACTCGGATCCGCCCGCCAAGTTCGTCTTCGACGAGGAGGGTCGGCGCGGGCAGGCCATCGATTCGGTGCTCTCCGGCGGAACGATCCTCTCCGGCGGCAGCGTGCGCAATTCCGTGGTGGGACGATACGTGCGGGTCCACTCCGCCGCGCTGGTCGAGGACTCGATTATCTTCGACTACTGCGATATCGGCCGGCGCGCGCGCATCCGCCGCGCCATCCTGGACAAGAACGTCCGGGTGCCCGAGGACGCCGTCATCGGCTACGACCTGGAGACCGACCGCCGCTTCCACCACGTCACCGAGAGCGGCATCGTGGTGGTGGAGGGGATCCGCTCGAGGGTCGAGTTATCGACGCTGGTCATTTGAGGCGTGGCAAGGGGGCGAGTATCCATGTTCCAGCTCGACCGCATCACCCGTAACCCGGAAGTCATGGGCGGCAAGCCCTGCCTGCGCGGTATGCGAGTGACCGTCGGCACCATTGTGGAACTCGTGGCTTCGGGCCGTTCCGACGTCGAAATCCTCGCTGCTTACCCGTACCTCGAGGCGGAAGACATCCGCCAGGCGCTAGCGTGCTTGCGGAACCGCGAGAGCCGACCCACCTAAGCAGCCACCACGATGGTGTAGTCTCGATGGCCCGAGGCAGTCGAGAGCGAGACTTCTCCCTCGCGCTCGCGGCGCGCCTCGATGAGCTCTCGAGCGACGTCCCGCGCGATTTCGAGGGCCTCCCCAACCGTTTTCAACACATGTATCTGTGGCGATCGCGGCCCGTCGTTCGTCTTAGTGTGATATTGTTGGCCTCGGCGGGACATGGCCTATCCGGTTTTCATCTCGTATGCGCGGCGCACGAGCCGGGAGGCCGCCGAGGCGCTCCACCAGGCGCTCGGGGACGAAGCGTTTCTGGACAGCTCGGATATCGAAGACGGCGAGCAGTTCCCGCGCGCCATCATCGAGGCGCTGCTGGGGTCGCGGGTGGTGGTGGCGCTGGCCGATGAGGTCTACTTTACGCGCTGGTACTGCCTGCGCGAGCTGCGCACGGCGCTCGCTCCGTACGACGCCTTGCTCCGAACTCCGGGCAGCACGTCCGAGCAACTCAGCGAGGCGTTGCGCCATATCGTGATCGCACTGCCGGGGGGAGGCCGACCGGCGGCGCTCGACAATCTCCCTCCGGATCTCCGGATGACGAGTTGGCCGCGGGCCGATGAGACCGAGCGGCTGGTGGCGCTCATTCGAGAGCGGCTTCCGGCTGCGAGCCTTGGCGCGGCGGCAGGCGGTCGCATTCTCGAGACTCTGGTGGAGGAAGCCGCGCTCCCGCCGCCGGGGAATCTCGCGGGCGTACCCGTCTATCACCCGAAGGGGCAGATGGAGGTGTCTATTGGGGAGCGGTTCGTCGGCCGCGCCCACGACGTGGCGCGCATCCACTTCACGCTTTCCACCATGCGCGGCGATGCGGCCCGCAGTGCGGCCTTGAGCGGCACGGTTTCGGCGGCGGGCGGTTTCGGCAAGACCCGAATTGCCATCGAATACCTGCACCGCTACGGCCCCAGCTACCACCCGGGCGGTCTGTTCTGGATCAACGCCGATGTGGACCAGGGCGCGCTCGAGGAGCAGTTCTACGGCATCCTTCGCGCGCTCGGCAGAGTGTCTCTGGATCTGCCCGTTCTTCGCCAGCAGGGCGCGGATCTCCGCGGCTTGCTCTCGACCGCTCTGCGCGAACTCCCGCCGGCCAAGCCCGTTCTGTTTGTGGTGGACAACGTACCGGAGAGCGCGTCCGGCGCTCCGGCGCGGAGCCTGGGCGAGTACTGCCCCGCGCTGGGCATTTCGACCGTGCTCGCCACGTCCCGGCAAAGAACGGTCGAATCGGGAGTCGCGGCCTTGCCGTTGGACGTGTTGCCGCGCTCCGCGTCCGTGGCGCTGCTGACGCACGGTCTGGCCCGTCCCGATTCGCTGCGCCGGGAGCAGTGGGAGAAGCTGGCGGAGTGGGTTGGCGATCTCCCTCTCGTTCTGGACCTGCTGAATCGCGTGCTGTCTCTCGATCCGGATTCGGCTCCGGGACTGCTCGACATGGCGGAACACTCGGCGCCGCTGACCGCCGAGCTCGATGGGCTTTCCGAGGCGCTGCGGGGCCAGGTGCCGGAGGGTGCGATTCGCGGCATTACCGAGGCGCTGTCAATTTCTTTGAAGAAGCTCGGGCCCAAGGGACGGCGGGCGGCGCGTCTGCTGGCTCAACTGGCGCCGGCGCCGATTCCCGGGGAGTTGCTGGCTGCGTTCGGTCCCAGCGTAGACAATCGCAAGGCTCGGTCGGCTTTGACGGGGCGGAACTTCGTTACCGGCGGTGGCGGGGGCATGTTCGGAGTCATGCACCGCGTGATCGCGGACTTCATTCGCACCGCCGGACGGCAAAGCGGCACGGCGGATTTCCTGGCTGCCTGCCGCGCCGTGCGCGCGGTGATGGACGACGAACGCTGCCAGAATCCAAAGCACTGGCCACTGATGAACGCCTGCCGGCCTCACGCGGAGTGGCTTTTCGAGCGAGGCTTGAACCGGGCTGCGGACAACACGGAGACGCCTCGTGTCGCAGCCAGTCCTGGCTCGGCTGTGGCGATTCTGCGCTGGGCGCAGGGGGATCTGGCGGGCGCACGGCGGCTTCATGAGCAGGTGCTGAAGGCCTGCCGGCGAGTGCTGGGCGAGGAGCACCCGGACACGCTGAGGGCGATGGGCAACCTGGCCGCCACGCTGTGGCAGCAAGGGGATCTGGCGGGCGCGCGACCGCTTCAAGAGCACGTGCTGGAGGCCATGCGCCGAGTGCTGGGCGAGGAGCACTCGGAAACGCTCATGTCGATGAGCAACCTGGCAGTCACGCTGAAGGGGCAGGGGGATCTGGCGGGAGCTCGGCTGCTCGAAAAGCAGGCGCTGGAGGCCATGCGGCGAGTGCTGGGGGAGGAGCACCCGGACACGCTCAAGACGATGGGCAACCTGGCAATCACGCTGAAACGGCTGGGGGATCTGGCGGGCGCGAGGCAATCTGAGGAGCAGGTGGTGGAGGCGCAGCGGCGAGTGCTGGGCGAGGAGCACCCGGGCACGCTGACGACGATGAGCAACCTGGCAAACACGCTGTGGCAGCAGGGGGATCTGGCGGGCGCGCGGCAGCTCATGGAGCAGGTCCTGGAGGTCAGGCAGCGAGTGCTGGGCGAGGAGCACCCGGACACGCTCGCGGCGATGCGAGTCCTGCGGGCGATACGTCCCCCGCAGTAGCTCTACGCCGCCTCGATCCGCGGCTGTAACATCGACAGCAGCAACCCCACGCCAACCACCACGCAGCAGCCCACCACGTTGTACCAGAGGAAGGAAATCTGGGTGAAGAAGCTGGCGTAGAAGATGGCGGCTTCGCCCGCCAGAACGCCGATGAAGGCGGCCGTGCCGCGCACGCGGGGGAAGGCGAAGGCCAGGACGAAGACGCCCAGCATCCCGCCGTAGAACAGCGAGCCCACTTTGTTCACGGCCACCACCAGCGTGCCGAGATTCTGGCCGTATGCGGCGGCAAAGATCATCGCATAACAGCCCCAGAAAGCCGTCGCCGCCCGGGAGAAGCGCAAGTAGTGCCGGTCGGAGGCCCCCTTGCGGACGTGCCGGCGGTAAACGTCGATCACCGAGACGGTCGCCAGCGAGTTGAACTCGGCGGAAATCGAGGACATCGTCGCGGCGAAGATCACCGCCATCACCAGTCCCACGATCCCGGCCGGCATGTAGCGCGTGACGAAGGAAAGGAAGATGTAGTTGGTGTCGTTGAAGCGGGGATCGCCGTTGGCCTGGCGCGCGAGCTCGAGGCCCCGGGCGCGGGCGGCGTCGATGTCCCTCTGCGCCTGCCGGTACTGGCCGAGGCTGGCCCGCTCGCGCGCCGGGTCGCTCACGCGGCGGGCCTCGATGAGGCGGTCGGCCGCTGCCTTCCGCTCTTCGAAGGCACGATCGTACCTCTCGGCCACGGGCCGGTAATCCGCCTGGGCCGCGATCCGTTTCAACTCGACCGGCTGGAACAACAGCGGCGGCTGCTGGTAGAGGTAGAACACGAAGACCATCGCCCCGGTGAACAGGATGACGAACTGCATGGGGA
>JBEKWU010000052.1:0-31967 GCA_049512775.1 Bryobacteraceae bacterium | reverse complement strand
GGAGTTTGGGAAGGGAATGGGCCGCGCGGGCGAGAAGGTTGGGCAAGGCGTCAAGAAGGCGGTCACTACCGAAAGCGACCGGGGGGATCGAGAGAAGAAGCAGTAAGTCGCGATTCAGGACGCCGTCGGCCAGCACACAATCCGGCCTGGCGAATCGGTTAGCGCGGGAGTTTCGGAGTTCGCGCCGGTTGTCCGCCAGCTTGGCGGCGCTGTCTCGCAACTCCCTGCGCTTCCATGGCGGTGCGCCGGAACGGCGTGTGGGGCAGAGCTACCCTCCTTGCTTACTGAGGGCCAATGGCGCAATGTAGACCTGGTATTCTTCTGCGGCCGGTTGCGCTGCTGTCATGTCGATAGCTTGGAGATTCCAGCGCCACGGCCAGTGGGCCGCGCGTGTCCCGCTCGTCCCTGGTCCAGCGGTTGCGCGTCGGGCGAAGAATGAACTACGTCTCCGCCTGGTCTCGGACCTCAGACGGAAGCCGCTTTACCACCTCGGCCAGGATCATATGGGCCAACGCACTCGCCTCGTCCACTTCGGGCGCCGGAGGTTCCGCGAGATTCGTCGGATATCGGTAGGCCCAGGCATATTGGCTCAAATCATCCAATCGGTCGATCAATAGATCCAGCGAGTTGTCGATCCCCTTGCACTGGCTTCCCAGGGCGGCGAGATCGTGCGTCTTCCTGAAGGGCTGATCGTGCCAGGTAAGAAATGCCTTCAACGCTTTTTCGGCCGCCTGCTGGCAGTGAAAGAGTGCGTCCTCGACGTCCGGAGGTTCATCCCCAAGACATCGCTCGACCCGGCGGAGATCCTGCCCTGCCTTCCGCAGCCAGGCCGTGGTGTTCTCAACCAGCACGGGATCATGCGCCATACAGAACTATGCCATCGCGAAGCACCGTGGAGGGAAAAGACGCTTTGAGGTGAAGCTGTCGCCGGAAGTTGCTGGCCGTGGACACAAAAATGTCCCGCGCGGCGCCGAGATGTCGAACAGCGCGGTATCCCACCCTGCTTCTCTGCTGCTCCGGCGGCGTATCGTCAGGCACCACAACCATGAGATCGTAGTCGCTGTCGGGCCCCGCCTCACCTCGCGCGACGGAACCGAACAGCAAGATGCGCTCCGGGCGATACACCTCCACCAACCGGCGGACCATCTCGGCCAGCACCGGATCGTCAGTCGTCGGTGGCTTGCTCCAGCCTGCTTGCCGCATAGCCATAACGATACACACTCAGTTTGCCACAACGACACTCTCCCCCGCCCGCTGTATTCCGTTGCCGTCAATGACCCGGCCGCACGGTGATCTCAAGAAGCGCAGCCGGCACAAGGTGGCGGTCGGCGCTCGACTTCTCGGGCCTGTTGAGGGTTTTCACCGCTCTTGACACGTCAAGCTCGGGGGTCCCGCTGCTAGGCGCAGCAAAAGAACAGCGGATCTACCAGAGGTAGTGGGCCGCATCTGCTGACCAACTGGACAGGATCGCTGGGATACATCCCTCAAGGCGCTGCGCGCCTTCCAACGGCAGCTTGCCGCCGTCTCCGTGCAACAGTCCTAGCGGACGCACTTCATCTTCTGTTCGGACCCCAGCTTTCGACTGGACGAGAGTGACGCCGGCATCATCCCTGCGCTGCCCGGACTGACTGCCGCTCGCCAACACCGTGATTGACCATCCGACGGCAACCCGGGCCGGTGTTCAGACGCCCGAGCAGGCCGGCATCCGCCATTCCCGACGTGAGCGACTAACTCACGGCCGCAACCTGATGCGACGGACGGGATGAGAACTCTTGGGCTCTCTCCAGGATTTGGTGTCTGTTTGGTGTCTATTTCAGGAACCGTACGACACGGACTTTGGAGAATCCAGAGAAATTGGCGACCAGCATTAAGCCTTGATACCTCAGTGGATTGCAGCTGAGATGCTGTAGCCTCAGACACTTGCGAAGATTGAGGGGTTCGAATCCCTCTCTCTCCGCCATGTCTTTTATTTTCATTTACTTAGGAGCAAGATACTCCAGGATTTCGTGTGATGGATAGGAGAGAATTCGATCTCTCTCCACATTTCCCTGTGGGCCCTGCAGGAAGCGATCCGTTGGTGGGATTCCCCGCCTGACAGTAGGAAGACAAGAAACACTCCGAGCTTTCTCGTGATGGCCTCCGCGCACGACATGATACTGCGGAGGCTGCGGTGATTTCGCTAATCTGATCTCGCCCACCTCCAGAACCGGAGCCCGGTATTCTGTTTCGGGCATTCTTGACTGCAACGGAGACGGTCCTTGACAAGGAAGCAAACCAAAGTGGAGTTGTTCGAACAGATCAGACGAGAGTACTAGCACGGCGTGGGAACCATCACCGGGGGTGGCGCGGAAGTTCGGCGTGCACCGGCGGATGGTACGCCAGGCGGTCGCGAGCGGGATACCGCCGGAGCGGAAGGCGGCCGAGCGGGACAGCCCGCAGCTCGGGCCCGCGAAGGAGTTCATCGACGGGATTCTGGAAGCGGACCGGAAAGCGTCGCGGAAGCAACGCCACATCGCGCACCGAATCTGGCAACGGATCCGGCGAGAGCGGCCGGAGTGCGAGAGGGGCGAGTCGACGGTGCGGCGCTACTTGAGGGCGCGGCGCCAGGAGATGGGCCGGTTGGGGAAGGCCGAGGTGCTCATCGGACAGTCCTACGACTGGGGCTCCGTCACCAACTTGGCGTTCTGCAACGCTCGGTGAAACAGCCGAAACTGACCGCCGCTGATCGACTCTTCTGGGCATGGCTGTCCGAGGTCTGGAGCGACTGGCGTTCTGCCCTCGTCATCGTCTGGCCGGAGACCGTTATCGCCTGGCACCGAAAAGGCGTCCGGCTGATTCTGGACGAGGAAGGTCCGACGTGGCCAGCCCGGGCGGCCAGCGGTTTCGAAAGACGTACGGGATCTGATCCGCCAGACGAGCCGGGAGAATCCGCTCTGGGGCGCGCCCCGGATCCACGGCGAGTTACTCAAGCTCGGTATCGACGCCGGTGAGACCAGCGTCGGCAAGTACATGGTTCGCCACCGGAGGCCACCGTCGCAGACTTGGCGCACGTTCCTTGAGAATCACCTCAAGCGCCCGGCACCCGTCGATTTCTTCACCGTGCCGGCCATCCGGTTCCAAGTCCTGTACGTGTTCCTGGTGCTCGCCCACGATCGGCGACGAATCCTGCATTTTGGTGTCACAGCCCATCCCACCGCCGAATGGACCGCCCAACAACTCCGAAACGCCTTCCCGTGGGACACTGCCCCACGCTATCTGCTGCGTGACCGGGATCGAATCTCCGGCGACGGCTTCACCAAGCAGGTCAAGGACATGGGCATCCGGGAAGTGCTCGCAGCACCTCAATCGCGCCAGGAATGGGCCTACGTCGAGCGGTTCATCGGCTCGATGCGACGCGAGTGTCTGGATCACGTGATCATCGTCAACGGCGCCTCGCTTCGCCGAATCCTCAACTTGTACTCGGACTACTATCACACGTCAAGAACTCATCTCTCCCTGGCGAAGGATTCGCCAGAACCGCGACCAGTGCAGCCGCCGGAGATCGGGCAAGTCGTGGCGGTTCCGCAAGTCGGCGGACTGCACCATCGTTACCAACGACAGGCAGCGTGAGATTAGCGGCGCCGCTTTCTTCCTCGGGGACAGTATGCCGCGAGGGCTTCTTCTCACCGCTCGAACTATGGTTCCCGCAAATCCGAATCTGATTGATAGATTGGGAGTTGTCCTTCTTCCGAAGATTCTCTCCCGCACTCGCATTCTCTGCGTTGCTCGCGTCCCTGTGGGCCTCATTCCGAAGCCGGCATTCCCGAACGATGACGCCGCGTTGAAGCTGTTGTTTCTGGCGCTGTGCCGGGTCGAGAAGAAATGGACGATGCCGGTGCATGACTGAGTGCGGCGTTGAACGATTTCACCATCCTTTGGCCGGAGCGCATGCCGGCGCTGGAGCACGGATGATGAACGGATTACGGCGCATCCGGCGCACCGGCGGAACACCGCAGCGGTGGAGCAGCCAGAAAGGAGAGACAAACCGAGCGCGTAAGAACAGAGGCGGGCGGCGGTCACCGAAGCGCCGCGCCCGTACTGCGCGTGCGCTCTGTTACCCCCCTCTGCTGCCGCACTCTCAGAACGGTCCGCGCCATCACGGGTTCGCTGCCGCCGCGCAGAAAACGCGCGCCCTTGACCGCTCCCGGCCGTGCTGACGAAAACCCCTTTCCTCTTGACACCATGCGTGCCGACATGTTTGGCCTTCGATCCGCGCCTGAGTTGGGACATTACCCGTGTCGCAAAAGGATGGGTGCGATAACCGCTGGCTTTTGCGGCGTCCCGCACCCGCTGACGCGTCTCCGGGGTGACGCCCGGCAGTTCGCGCAACGCATTTGACACCGTCGAACGCGAAAGCCCCAGCGCAATGGCCAGGGATTGGACGGTGGGTCGGGATGCGGGCATCGCAGGGCAGACTCACGTCACGATGGCCGCGGTGTCGAGTATAGACTGTCTACATGGACTACCCTCGCCACCCGGATACGCGGCGCTCATTCTCCTCATTCCATTCAATGAAAGCTCCGTCCAGCTTCCTGTTCTTGCTCTTGTCGCTCATCGTCCTCAGCCGTGCTTCTGGGCAAAATCCCCTGACCGCCGTTTCCAAAGCGCAACCCAACCTGGTTGAAAACGCCGATCGTCCCCTCCGCTACACCCCCGATGGCCGGGACTTTGTCATCGAAAACGGCGGCGAATTTTTCAACCGCCCGCTCTATGGCGGCAACACCGCCTTCCGCGTCGATGCGGGCGACCAACCCGAGTTCTCCCTCTACCTGCCCGGGCACGGTGGCAACCTCCGCTTTGGCATCAAAACCCCTCGCGGCGCGAAATGGCTGCACGAAACCGCCCGCATCACCGCGCGCTATCGCCCCGGCACGATGCTCTACGAAATCCGCGACCCGCTGCTCGGCGCCGGTGCGGTGCTTCACCTGCATGCGATCGCCCTTCACCAAACCGACGGCCTGATCGTCCGCATCGAGGCCCACGGCCTCACCGCGCCGGTCGAGCTCATCGCGGCCTACGGCGGACTCGACGGAAGACGCGGCGCCCGCGACGGCGACATCGGCACCGAAGCCGTTCCTATCGGGCAGTATTTCCAACTCAAACCCGCGTCATGCCAGGACAACGAATTCGCCCTTGGCACTCCCTCCGGCGCCTTCTCGTTTACCCTGCAAACCAAACCAGCAACCATCGCCGGCCTCATGCCGCCCGGCGCGACCCTCGCCCTCGCCGACGCCACGCAATGGACCTCCCTCGGCGCCCTCCTTGCCTCGGCCGCCCCAAAGCCGTCCCTCGCCGTCATGACCGCGCGCATCGCGATGCCTCCTTCCGCCAAGCCCACGCCGCTTTACTTCGCGCTCCAGCGCATCCCCGATCCCGCCGCGCCCGCCAACGCCGAAGAACTCGCAACTTACCGCAACGTCACCGCCGACCGCCCCGGCCTCGATCGCAAAGCTGCCCTCATTCCGCTCGCTCCCGCCTACCGCTCCGGCGACCTCCCGCGGATCTTCGCCGAAGCCGAGGAGCACTTCCGCGCCCTTCGCGCCCAAATTGTCGTCGAGACCCCCGACCCCTTTATTAACGCCGCCGTCGCCGCGCTCAATGTCGGCGTCGATGCCGTCTGGGACGAATCCCAAGGCGTGGTCATGCACGGCGCTGTCGCTTGGCGCTCAAAGCTGCTTGGCTGGCGCGGTCCCTATGCGCCCGACGCGCTCGGCTGGCACGACCGCGCCCGGCGCCACTTCGCTTACTGGGCCACGCGCCAAAACACCGACCCCATTCCCGAGAAACTCCCGCCGCCCGACGAGAACTCCAACCTTGCCCGCAGCGAGGCCGCCCTCCACAGCAACGGCGACATTTCCAACAGCCACTACGACATGAACACCGTGTACATCGACGCGCTGTTTCGCCATTTTCACTGGACCGGCGACCTCGATTTTGCGCGCAAAATGTGGCCCGTCATCGAACGCCACCTGACTTGGGAACGCCGTCTGTTCCGGCGCGAATACGGCCCCGGGAAACTTCCTCTCTACGAAGCTTACGCCGTCATCTGGGCCAGCGACGACCTCCAGTATCATGGCGGCGGCGCCACCCACTCCAGCGCCTACAACTACTACCACAACACCCAAGCCGCCCGCCTCGCCCGCCTGCTCGGCAAGGATGCCGCTCCGTACGAAAAGGAAGCCGCTCTCGTCGCCCGCGCGATGCGCGAGTTCCTCTGGATGCCCGACCGCGGCATGTTCGCCGAATTCAGGGACTACCTTGGGCTCCAACGTCTCCATCCCAGCGCCGCCCTGTGGAGCTTTTATCACACGATGGACGCCGACCTCGTGACCCCGGCCGAGGCCTACAAGATGACAGAGTACGTCGACACCTGCATGCCGCACTTTCCCGTGCGCGGTCGCGGCGTTCCCACCGATGACACCTACCACGTCCTCTCGACCACCGACTGGATGCCCTACAGTTGGTCCATCAACAACGTCGTCATGGGCGAAAACATTCACACCGCCCTCGGCTTCTGGCAGGCCGGCCGCGCCGGCGAAGCTTTCCGCATCGCCAAAAGCGCGCTCCTCGCCAGCATGTTCATGGGCATCTGTCCCGGCAACGTCGGCACGCTGAACTATCTCGACGTCTACCGCCGGGAAGCCCAGCGCGACTTTGCCGACGGAGGTGGCGTCACCTCGCGCGCCATCGTGGAGGGGCTTTTCGGCCTCCGGCCCGACGCCCTCGCCGGCGAACTCCTCATTGCGCCCGGCCTCCCCGCGGAGTGGGACCACGCTTCGCTCCGCCACCCAGATGCAAGCATAGCCTTCAAACGCAACGGCGCCACCGATACTTATGTCATCGAGCAACGTCTCCCGAAGCCGCTGCCGCTGCGTCTGCAACTCCCCACTCGCGGCGATCTGCGCATCGTGACCATCGATGGCCGCGCTGTCGGCGCCCGGCCGATCCCGAACTCCGAACCCTCTTCCCGCTTCGAGATTCAAAGTCCCGCCGCGCAGAAATACCAAGTGGTCATCCAATGGAAAAGCGCCGCGCAACCAACGCCAGCGCGCGTTCGTCTCGCGCCAGCGAGTACGCCAAGAACCCCGCCACGCGACTGGAATATGAAGATCACCGGGACCACCGCAGCCGTTGAACTCACTCCGCACTTCAACGACCGCGTCACGCAGATATTCAAGAACGAGTACCGCTCGCCCCGTTCCCCCTTCGTCTCACTCGCCATCCCGAAACAAGGCATCGGCGCCTGGGCCGGGCACGTCAACGCGACCGCCGGCATCGACGACACCGGTCTCCGCGCCGCCGCCCGCGCCGGCCACAACCGCATCACGCTCCCCAATGGCGTCCCCCTCGCGACGCCGGGTGAAAGCGAAGCCAGAAACGTGGTGTTTGTTTCGCAGTGGGACAACTACCCGAGAGAAGTCACTGTGCCATTGTCCGGAAAGTCTCGAGGGATTGTCTTCCTCATGGCTGGCTCGACTAATCACATGCAGAGGCGTTTCGAGAATGGCGAGGTGGTCGTGACCTATGCCGATGGCTCGGGAGAGCGGCTCGTTTTGGAGAACCCCACGAACTGGTGGCCCATCGACCAAGACTACTTCATCGACGATTTCCAGTTCCGGCGTCCGGAACCCATTCCTATGCGCGTCAACCTGAAGACCGGCGAAATCCGCGTGCTCGATATCGCCGAATTCAAAGGTCGTGGAGGTAGCGTTCCAGGCGGCGCGGCGACCGTGCTCGATCTTCCGCTCGAATCCGGCAAGGAGTTGAAATCGCTCACGGTGCGAGCCATCGCCAACGAAGTCGTTATAGGGTTGATGGCCGCGACCCTGGTCCGTTGATCGCCACTGCAACCTATGAAAGCTTACACAGTCTTGTGTCTTGGCATGTCGCTAGTCTCGGTTTCGACGAAGGCGGAAGAGGCCGTGCAAACGCCACAAAGGGAGGCGGTGGCCGCCGGAGTCTGGAAAACGTTGATCGGCTCGCCGGAAGACCTCACACTTCTCAGTGTCGCCGGGCAGCAACCCAGGAAAGCAGCGCTCGCGGCCATGCCCACGGTAGCTTTTCCGTTGGCCAAGGCTGAGATCGAGGCGCGCGTGAATGCCCGGCGGACTGCGCTGCGCTTTCCGCTCGGGCTCGATAAAGATGTCTACGGGTTTGGCGTGGATTTCAACTCGCTGCGCCGGACCGGCTCTGTCTTTCAACCCCACGTTGATCACTGGGGTGGCCGCACGGAACGCCTTGGAACAGGTGAGTACACACAAAACAGGGACGCGCAAAGCAGACTCTTGACAGCCTAACCTGAGAATGCCATAGAGTATTCGGTGGAACCACATGAAGAAGCCGATCGCCGCTGTTTTGTTGTCGCCGGTCGAGGAGTAATACCCATGCTCAAACGATGTTTTCTTTGCGCCTTCCTGGCCGCGCTGTTTGTGCTTCCGCAGTTCGGTCTGGAACGTCCTGACGTCACCTTCAAGATCTTCCAATTCCCGCCCGACAAGATCCCGCGCATCGACGGCGACCCCAGCGATTGGGCCATCGTGCCCGACAGCTACGCCATCGGTATGGACCAGCTCATGGACACCGAGCAGGGCCACGGCATGAACCACGATCCCAAGAACATGGACGTCAAGGTCAAGGTCGGCTGGGTCAAAGGCCTTAACCGTCTGTACTTTCTCTACGAAGCCTACGACAACTACTGGGACTTCTCCCGCACCGATCTGCACAACGACATCTTCGAGGTGGTGGTCGATGGCGACCTCTCCGGCGGGCCCTTGATTGACATCTATCACCGCGACGTCTGGACGCCCGAAGCCGTCGGCCAGGCTCGTAGCGTGATCGATCCGCGCATCAGCCCGGCCGAAGCGCACTGGAATTTCCACGGTGTCCACGCGCAGAACTACCACATCTTCACGCCGCCGGGCGACAAGGACTGGGCCATGGCGTGGGGCTGCGCGCAGTACATCAAGCGGCTGCCCTACGCCAACGCCGCCTACAACTACAACCTCAAACCGGGCGAGAGCGGCAAGCTGATCCTGGAATTCTGGATTACGCCGTTCGACTATGCCCCGTGCGACGGGCCGCAGCGCGCGCTGGAATCGGTGCTCACCGAGAACAAGCTGATCGGCCTGTCGTGGTCGGTGATCGATTACGACGATGTCAACGCGCGCAACCGGGTGGGCTTCTGGAACCTCTCGCACAAGCAGACCATGTACGGCAACGCCAGCGACCTGGTCGGCTTCCGGCTGATGCCGCTCGAACCGCAGTTCCGGAAAGCCATCCAGGCGAAATGGTCGTACAAGGTTGCGGACATGGATCGCCGCCTGGTGGCCTTCAAAGATGAATCCGAGGGCAAGATTACATCCTGGAAATGGGACTTCGGAGACGGCTCCACGTCCACCGAACAGAATCCCGTGCACCAGTACAAAGCCGGACGGGAATACACCGCCATCCTCGAAGTGGAGGGTCCCGCCGGCAAATCGCGTCGCGCCGACGTACGGGGCGTCTCGGTAAAATAAGCCGCTGAACAACGTAAGGTTCCCCGTCTGCGCACTCCTTCTGTGCTCCCTGGCCCTGGTGGCGCGCGCACAGACCAAACCCGCGGACTCCGCGGTTCCGCATCTGGAAAAACGTGGCCAGGGCCACGCAGTTGATTGTCGAAAGCAAGCCCTTCCTCGCGCTCGCCGGAGAACTGAGCAACACCGTGTCCTCCGACACCGATCGCATGAAAGCGGTCCGGCCGCTACTGGCCAACAAGGTCCACATGAGCTCCGTCTTGACCGGCGTCTCGTGGGACTGGATCGAGCCCGAGGAAGGGAGGTACGATTTCCGCATCGTCGATCAGCGCATCGACAGCGCGCGCCCAGATCCGCGGCGGCAAGACCATCGAGGCGCTCTCCACCCTTAGCCAGAACAACCTGCAGGCCGACGCGCGCGACCGCTCTCCGGCCGCCAACGAAGCCTTCGCCAGCGCGGACCGGTCGCGGGAGTCACCGATAATACCGACTTCGTTCTCCAGATGAACCATGATCGTCGTGCGAGCGGCTGAATCGCCTTCCCTAATGTGTCGCATGAAAACCGTGACGGCTTTCGCATCGGCGTCCCGCTTGACTTGTCGGTGGCGCCACCCAGTCGCGCATCACTCGACACAAAGTAGTCCATGTCCCCGATGTCCACCGCCTTTCCGGTGTTGTTGGATCGGCCCAGCTTACAGGAATGTCGTTTCCGGTTTTGCTGACGGAGAGTCGATACTCGAAATCGAGCTGTCCGGGCTTCTTCCCGCGCAGCGTCACTGTGACGAACGATCCGAGGTTATTGGCGTCGTGGTTGTCGACGGAAGAGGCCACCGTCCGACCTGAAGGGTCGTCACCGGGGAGAAAGGGGACATCGTTCAGCCGCATCGGCGTCCCTTTGACTTCCGCCGACTAGCGGCAGGCGGTTCCGTCGACGGTAACGACGAGGTTCTTAGTGTCGACCTGGACTGGTGTTGCCGCGTTTGCCGGCAGGAATCGAAGAAGAATGATGGTGACGAACAGGCCAACGGCGCGAAGGTCAGTCTTGCTATGCATGATTCCCTTTTTCAAAAGCCTCATCTATCGATGCGCGCACCACCTCGAACCGAGAGACGCCGCTCCCAACGGCGATCAACCGCCATCGCAATAGCACGGGTCAGGCTGTGGGTCGGCAAGAAACCGCGCCGCAGAGCCGCCTACAAGGAGTTGGACCTGGCCTACTCGTAGCGGTAGACGGTCACGCGCAGGACCGTGTTGGGACGCACCGTCAGAATCTCGCCTTGACCGGTATCATCCCCGCCCAACTGCCGGACAACACGCCATTCGCCTTCCACGAACTTGCCCTGCTGCACGTCGCCCAGCCCGACAATCTGCGGCCCTTGCGTGGTCGGAGCAAAGGCGATTCGTATTCCGCCGCCCACCGCTCCGAAATAGAACTCGTCCGGCCCCGCCGCAATGAGGATCGCCGTCGCTTGCGCCGGCGGTTGGCCCTGCTGCTGCCCCGGCTGCCCCTGCGGTGGTGGTTGCGGCGGTCCCTGAGGACGCTGCTGCCCCGCCGTGGTTGGCTCCGGCGCGATCGGAACGCGGCCCCTGCCGACATAGGTAAGGTTCAGCGTGTAGTCCCCTAACTTGACGTTCAGCGGAGCATCGCCCTGATTCATGCGAACTGCGGTGATTGTCTCTTTTCCTTGCTGCGCTGCAATCACCGGAGCCAATTGTGAAACCACGCCATACGCCGCGGCCAGCTCAGTGTCCGGAGCTGCCGATCTTTCGATGAAGAACGGCGAGAATCCAATGGCGTTGAACTTGCCGAAGGCCGACAGTACATTGGCGGCATTGGCGCTGGTTTCAGGAATGAACAGCGGGTTTCCGTTGCGCATGAACCTTTCGCAGACTTCGTCGAAGTACTGCAAATACAGATCCGGCGCGAGCAGATCGGCCGCGGGCGCTCCGGCTCTCCACACGTCGTGAACCTGGGGTACCGGGCCGCCGCTCGGGTACGTTCCGGGCCAAGCATGGTTCGGCTGTTGCAGCCAGGCGTTCACGAACATCGGGATGTTGTACTCCGCCTTGCCCTCCGCCACCACCTGATTCACGTATCGGGCGTAGTTCCAGGCCATGAAGATTTCGTCCACGGGCCAGTGCAGCTTCCGCCAACCTGTCTGGTGCTCTTCCGGACTCATCGGCGGGCTTCTCGTCTGGATGGGCATATCGACGCCATCGGGCTTGCCCGGGCCGAATATCTCTTCCCATGATCCCGAGGCCTTGAAGCCGTGCGCGGCCCACACCTCGCGCAACTCCGGGCTCAGGGTATCCTTGTGCTGCTGAAGATAGTCCATCAGCTCTTTCGGCACAGGTCCGGCAAAGGCTCTATTGGCGGGCGCGGATCTGTCGCGCGAGTCCCGCAGCACACCGACTTCGTTTTCCACCTGCATCATCACGACAGTATGCTGCCCACTATCAACTTCCTTGATGTGCCGCATCAAGGCCCTGTACGCTCGCGCATCGGCGTCCCGCGTGGCATCGCCGAACGTGCTGAGCAACTCCATGCTCTTCCCACCTTTGATCTGAATCCGCGGGAAGCGCTTATAGTCCTTTTTGACCCAGTAGGGAGCGTAGCTCGACAGACCGTTCTTCCAACTGCCGAACCATAGAAAGACGAGTTTCAGGTTGTTGTGCCGGGCCTCCTGGATGAGACCGTCCACCAGGGCAAACTTGTACTTGCCCTCGGCCGGTTCCATCTGCGCCCATGAGACGGCCACCAGCACGCAGTTGAGATTGCCCGAAACCAGCCTGGACCATATCGGCTGCATATTCTCGAGACTGGTAGCGGTGTTGTTTCCCAGTTCTCCCGCCAGCGCCAGAAACGGCTTTCCATCCACGATCAACTGCGTGGCGGCGCCCTGTTTCTGCAAGTGCGGGATGCCGGAGACTGTCTGCCCGTAGCACTGGACCGCGATCAACGCCGCGCATGCGGGCAGGGACGCAAGCAGAATTCTCGATTTCATTTTTCCTTCACCTCAATCGTCTTCTCCAGTCGCGCGTCGGCGGAAGACGCGCTCAACATGATGCTGAGGCGGCCGGGCTCCACCACGAAGCTCTGCTTGCCCGTGTCCCAGTAGGTCAGATCGGTCCCTTTCAGCGGGAGCCGGACGGTCCGCGTCTCGTTCGGCCGGAGCGGGATGCGCTGAAATCCGCGCAGTTCCTTGATGGGCCGCTCCACCGCGGAATCGAGGCGCTTGACGTACATCTGCACCACTTCATCGCCGGCGCGGCTCCCCGTGTTCTTGACGTCCACGCTGACCACCACCTCGGCCGCGGCGTTCACCGAATCGGCCGAAGTGCGCAGGTTGGAATACTCGAACGTGGTGTAACTCAGGCCGAATCCGAAAGGATACAAGGGCTGCCCCTTGAAATACATATACGTGCGGCCTTTCCGAATATCATAGTCCATCATGGGGGGCAAGTCGTTCAGCGACTTGACCCACGTGGCCACCAGCCGGCCGGCCGGATTGTAGTCGCCAAACAGGACGTCCGCCAAAGCGTTGCCTTCCTCCTGGCTGGAGTGGGCCATGTGGAGAATCGCGGGAACGTTCTCCTGAACCCAACCGATGGCGTAAGGGAAGCTGGAGACCAGCACTACGATGGTCTTCGCGTTAGCCGCTTTCACTCTGCGGATCAGGTTGAGCTGCGCCGGGTCCAGGTCGATGGACTTGCGGTCCACGGCTTCCTTGCCCTCGCTGGGCAACGTGCACCGGCCGAACGGTGCATTGCAGGTGGGATGGTTGCCCACGAACACGATGGCAACGTCGGATTCGGCGGCAAGATTGGCTGCGTTGCGGTTGTTGTCGTCCGGCGCATAACGGACCCGGATACCTGGCCCCACCTTGTTCCGGATTCCTTCGAGCGGGGTCACGGTATATGGGGGCATTCCGGCGTACCAGTCCACAAGAACGTTGTCCCCGTAGGGGCCGATCACCGCAATGGAGCGGAGTTTACTCTTGTCCAGGGGCAGAAGGTTATCGCTGTTCTTGAGCAGGACGATGGATTCCTGAGTCACCTTTCTGGCCAGCACCTTGTTCTTCTCGCCGTACCAGGGTTCCTCGGTCCCCGAAATGTTGTTGTAGGGCGACATCTCTGGCGGATCGAACTCGCCCAGCCGCATACGCATCCGTATGTTGCCCCGGATGTTGGGTTCAATATCGGCTTCGGTGAGCAACTTCTTTTCCAGGGCGTCCCTTAAAGGCGCGGCGTGTTGATCGAGGAACACGGTGATGCCCGCTTTGACGCAGCCCACCACGGCGGCGGTGGGATCCGGATAGTAATGAAATTGTCGCGTGAGGTTGGGAAGAGAGCCGGCATCCGTGCACACCATTCCGTCGAACTTCCATTCCTTCTCCACGATGTCTCTGATGAACGGGGACACCGTGTCGGGGATTCCGTTGACCGCGTTGTACGATGCCATGAACGATTGCGCATTCCCCTCCAGGATGCCCATCTGGAACGGAACCAGGTAATATTCGCGAAGGTTCCGTTCGTCGAAATCGGACGAGGAACTTGTCCGGCCATCCTCATTGCTGTTGGCCAGGAAGTGCTTCATGGTCGCCGCCGAGAGCAGGTACTTCGGGTTGTCGCCCTGAAGCCCCTTGATAAGACCAACCGACATTTTCCCGACGAAGTATGGGTCTTCTCCGAATGCCTCCTCCGTCCGGCCCCACCGGGGGTCCTTGGCCAGGTCCACGTTGGGTGCCCGGATGGCGAGGCCGACGCGAGCGCCATCGTACTTCTTGAAATAGACCCGGGCTTCATACCCTTCAACGGCCCCGACCTGGCGAAGGAGTTCGGGGTCCCAGGTGTCGCCGAGGCCCACGGACTGCGGGAATGTGGTGGCCGTGACGCTGCCACCGCGGACCCAGCCCAAACCGTGCAGCCCCTCGGTGAAGTTCGTGAACGCCTTGATTCCGAGCCGCGGGATGGCCGGCTGGAATTGCCCGAGCATCCCGATCTTCTCATCCAGAGTCAGCCGGGAAACCAGATCGTCCACTCTCCGCTCGAGTGGCAGGTTGGGATCGCGGAACGGCTCAGCGGCGGCAAGCGCCTGTGCCATGCCAGCGACTAAAACAAGCGGGAGAACGGCAGTCGGTGGTCGCGGTCTCATAGAGTGGACTCCGGTTCGGATACGGACTACTATGCTATCGAAGGACTTTTGTGATAAGCAACGGCCGTTTTTCTTTTTTGCTGTGCGCCGGACTGGCGCTAATGAGGGCTCGGGCGGACAGGCCGCACGGCGCAACGGCGTTTTCGTGCTGGCGGCCGATCCACTGGCCGGGAAGGCCACATCGACATTAAGGGCATCTTCGCCCGCCGCAAAGTAGGAGTGCCCAAAGATGAAAATGACTTCCGCTGTTCTGACCGCTCTTGTGGCCACGAGCGTCCTCGTTACGCTCCACGCCCAGGTCGAGGAGCGCCCGCTTCCCCGCCTGGTGAAAAAGGACGGACGCTTCGCGCTGTTCGTAGACGATGCTCCCTATCTGATGTTGGGCGCACAGACGCACAACTCCAGCGCCTGGCCAGCCATGCTTCCGAAAGTGTGGCCGGCAATGGAGTACCTGAACGTCAACACGGTCGAGACCCCGGTCTACTGGGAGCAGTTCGAACCACGGCCAGGCCAATACGACTACACGGTGATCGACACGCTGCTGACAGAGGCTCGCCAGCATCACGTGCGGCTGGTGCTGCTCTGGTTCGGAACCTGGAAGAACGGCAGCCAGCACTACATGCCCGAGTGGATGAAACTCGCTCCCGACCGCTACCCGCACATGGTCGATAAGAACGGGCGCGCGGTGGATTCGCCGTCGCCCTACGCCACCGCGTCGCTCGAGGCGGACAAGAGGGCGTTCGCCGCGCTCATGCGGCATCTCAAGGCAGCCGACCCGCAACGCACCGTAATCATGGTCCAGGTGGAGAACGAACCCGGCACCTGGGGCAGCCTCCGCGATTACTCCCCGGCCGCGCAGAAGCTCTTTGAAGCGCCGGTGCCGCCCGAGGTCCTCGGCGCAATGCAGGTGAAGGCCGCTTCGCCGTCCCCGAACTGGCAGGAAGCCTTTGGCCCCGAAGCCGAAGTCTGCTTCCACGCCTGGTCGGTGGCGAAATACGTCGGGCAAGTCGCCGCCGCGGGGAAGGCCGTTTATCCGCTGCCGCTCTACGCCAACGCGGCATTGCGCGACCCGCTCAAGCCGGGCGCTCCCGGCAGCTACGAGAGCGGCGGCCCCACGGACAATGTGCTCGCTATCTGGAAAGTCGCGGCGCCGGCGCTGGATGTTCTGGCGCCCGACATTTACATGAACGACCCCGCCGCGTATTTGAAGGTGCTCGAACTGTATGATCGCGATGACAATGCCCTGTTCGTGCCCGAAACCGGCGGCAGCGCCGGCAATGCCCGCTTTTTCTTCTCGGCACTCGGTCTTCAGGCCATAGGATACTCGCCGTTCGGGATGGATTACACCAGGAATCGCAGCGCGGCTGAGGGTTCCCGGCCACGAGAGGAGTTCCTGACTCCCTGGGCGATGAACTACCGGTTAGTCGGCCCGATGCAGCGGGAGATCGCCCGCCTCAATTACGAAGGTAAGTTACAAGCCGTGGCCGAGGAAAAGGGCAAGGTCACCGAGACGCTGCCGTTCGGATCTTGGAACGCGGTGGTGTCGTATGGAGTGCGCCGCAACAATCGCGCCGTGGGGAATCCGGAGCCGACGGGGCGCGTTCTGGTTGCCCAGCTCAAAGACAATCAGTTTCTGGTGGCCGGATTCTTCTGCCGCGTCGACTTCCGGCCGGCCGGCGCCGATCAACACCGGCAGTTCCTGCGTGTCGAAGAGGGAACCTACGAGAACGGCGTCTTCAAGTTCCTTCGCATCTGGAATGGCGACGAGACGGACTGGGGCCTCAACTTTGACGCGGAGCCTGTGGTGCTGCGCGTCTCGCTTGCCACCTATTAGAGATCGAGGTAGTCTCTACTCCCTCGACTCCGGCGGCGCGTCGGCATTCGCGCCGAGGGGAGCACAGGGGAGTGCTACGGCGTATAGTTTGACCAAGGGCGGAAATCCTCTCCGAGTACGGAGAGGGAAGCGTGAATACACACAGCATCCTGCGGAGTTGGTGCTTGGCAGCGGCGCTCGGCGCGCTGTCGCTTGCGAGCCGGCCGGGCCTCGCGCAAGCGCCGCGAGAGCGGCAGCTCTTTGACAACTGGTGGCGGTTTCATTTGGGGGACGTCACGCAGGCGCGAGCCCCCACCCTCGTTGACACGGGTTGGCGCGAGCTGGACTTGCCCCACGACTGGTCGATTGAAGACCCATACAGCACGAAAAACGCCAGCGGCACAGCGTTTCTGCCGCGCGGCATCGGCTGGTATCAGAAGACGCTCCGCCTGCCGGTCGCGATGCGCGGGCGCAAGCTGTCGATCCGGTTTGACGGCGTTTACCGCGACAGCACCGTCTGGATCAACGGTGTCCGCCTCGGATCGCGTCCTTATGGATATTCCACTTTCGAGTACGACCCGACGCCGCACGTCGTGGAAATTGTAGGGAAGAAGGCCGGGGTTGTCGCCGCACGCTTCCGATTAAAGACCATCGGCCAGCCGGAAAGGATCGAGCTGAGCCTGGCGGGGGCCGGGTCCGGCAAGATCACCGTCCGCGCCACGGTGCCCGGCTTGACGGCAGGAGAGGCCGTCGTCGTTGTGGAGGCCTGACGGGCTCAGGGAGAGAGGAAAACATGAGAATCACGAAACCGCAATTCGGAACGATCGCTTTTGCAGCCGTGGGCATCGCGTTAGCCTGCGGCGGCCCCGCCGCCTATGCCCAGACGGTGGAACACTACCAGAACTTCAACAGCGCAATCTACATCCCCATAGACGACATGCGGCGCATGACGGCCGATGCGAAATTCATGCAGGACAGCTTCGACGTCGTGCATGCGTCCATCAAGTTCGACAAGGTCTGGCTGGAGACCTACCGCTCGGACCAGGAGATCGGCGAGGCCGATGTCCGCAAGGTCAAGCAGTTCTTCGAGAGTAAGGGCATCCGAACGTCCGGCGGCATCATGGCGGTTCTGGGGGCGCCGGGCGACGGGATCCGGTCCTTCTGCTGGTCCAATCCGGCGCACCGCGAGCGCTTCCGGAAGCTGGTAGCCTTCACCGCCGGCATCTTCGACGAACTCATCTTCGACGACCTGTTCATATATAACTGCCGCTGCGGCCTGTGTCAGCGGGCCAGGGGGAACAGGAGCTGGACCGAATTCCGCCTGGAAGTCATGAAGGAGGTCGGCGAGAACCTGGTCGTGAAGAACGCCAAGAGCGTCAACCCCAGGATCAATCTCATCTTTAAGCCGCCAAACTGGTACGAGCAATACCAGTTTTCCGGCTACAACCTGGAGGCGCAGCCGAAGGTCTTCGATATGATCTACGCCGGCACCGAGACCAGGGACACGGAGAACACGGTGCAGCATCTCCAGCCGTATCAGAGCTACGGACTGATGCGGTACTTCGAGCACATCAAGCCGGGCAGGTTCGGCGGCGGCTGGGTCGACCCCGGGCAGCGCCAGACGCTCAACCGCTTCGCGGAGCAGCTTGAGGACACCCTGTTCGCCAAACCTAAAGAGATCACCATCTGGTCCTGGGGAGAACTGCTTGAATCCCTCCGGCAGGCCGGCGGATCCGCCAAAGTCACGAGCATCCTCGCGGCCGTGGCCGGCGACGCCTACGAGAAGCTGGATTCGTTCCTGGGCAAACTGGGCAATCCGTACGGCGTGGCCAGTTACAAGCCCTATCATTCCTCGGGCGAAATGTACCTTCACAACTACATCGGGATGATCGGCATCCCCATGGATCTCTACCCGGAATTCCCGGAGGACCGCGACACGATCCTGCTCACCGAACATGCGAAGTACGACCCGCAGATCGCGGACAAGATCTGGAAGCATCTTAACGCCAACAAGACCGTCGTGATCACCACCGGACTGCTCAAGGCGCTGCAAGGCAAAGGCATCGAGAAAGTCGTGGAAGTGGAGTACACCGGCCGCACTGTGATCGCGAACAGGTTTACGTTCCGGAGAATCATGGATGAGGAGCCGGCCAACAACTATTACTCCCAGAGCGACATCGTCCTTCCGCAGCTCGCCTACGGGCTGGTGGATACCGAGGAGATCATTCAGGCGATCTACAAAGACTACAGCCGCTACCCGGTTCTGCTGCGCGCGAGAGGCCTGGACAAGGGCAGGCTCTACATCCTGACGATACCGGAGAACCAAAGCGATCTCTATCTGCTTCCGCCGGAAGTGCTTTCCCAAATCCGGCGGGACCTGATGCGGGAGATCCCGGTCTACCTGGACAGCCCAAGCAAGATCTGCCTGTTTACGTACGACAACAACACGTTCGTCACCCGGTCCTATCAGCCCGGCCCGGTGCGCTATAAAATCGTCGTCAAGAAGGCATCCGCCAAAGTGTTCGACCTGCGAACCGGCGCCGAGTTGCGCGGATACGTGGACGGCAACACGAGGGTCTTCGAGGTCTTACAGATGCCGCGCACGTACGCGGCGTACCGGTTCGAGTAATGGCGGGCTACGGTGATTACTGGTCTTCCCTGGTCCATGGGCTGGCTGGCGTGCCGGCCCCGGATGCCAGGGGACGCCGAGCGAACGGCTTGATTTTCCCCGCGTGCACTTCGTGGAGCCGCTTCAGTGTGTGTTTAGCGGCCTTGACCAGTTCCAGATAGGGCCGTTCGGTAACATCGATGAACCCGATGTTATAGTTCTCTCCGTCGTTGCGCCCCGTGACCGATTCATCGGTTCCTACGAACCAGGCCGCGCCCACGAAAGCCGCCAGTGACGCGGCCTGCTCCACGTAGTACCGGTATCCGGTGCCCCGCTCCTTCTGGTCGCGCACCTGCACCAGACCGGCGCCCAGCCCGTCGGCGGGTACGCCGAAGTGAAACTCACCTATCAGGATGGGCATGCCGACGACTTCCCAGGCCCGCTTCATCTGCTCCAGAGGCGCGTACTCGTAGGTGTTGACGCTATAGACGTCGAACGCCCTGGCCGTCTTCAAGATGTACTCCTGCGGGCTGCCGCCGAACCGGATTCCCAGATTCAGGTGATTCGGATCGTACTTCTTTAGCGCCTCGCCCACCATCGCCAGGTACTTCTCGAACATCGCGACCACGAATTCCCGCCGTCGCACGGGTGTTTCGCCTTGGGCCAGAAACGCCTTGATCCGATCCTGCGCCGGTGTGGCCGGGCCGTTCAGGAACATTTCGATCAGTTCCGGTTCGCGCCCGGGCCAGGGCGGCTCGTTGCCAATGAAGTAGCCGACCAGAAAGGGATCGTCCTTGCGTGCCGGCAGTTGGGAAGCGGCGTTTTCATTCAGGGCGCGTGCGAACTCTTCGGAGTAGACATCGGGCATGCCAAGGTAGTTGACGAGATTGCCGCCTCGTGGCAGGGTGTTGAACCGTGCCAGATATGATACGCGTTTCACGAGCTCGGCCGAGGAGGGAGTGACAGGTCCGGTAGTGAGCCCCCATCCCCGCACGCGGCGGACTTCCATTTCCGCGGCTTTGGCGCGCCAGTCCGGGCCATAACGCCGCAGCAGGTTCCAGGCCCGAAAAGCGCCCACACCGGCGCTGGGCCCCCTGCCGGGGCCGCCAGGAGCACCCGGTCCGCCGCCCGGACCGCTCTGAAACAGGCCGGCGGGAGGGAGCGCTGCAAAGTAGTTCTCGCGGCCTTGAACGCGGGTCTCCCCGCCGCCAGCGCCCATTCCAGGTACGACCATGGACAGGTAGAGGTGCCCATCTGGATCGACGAACCACCATTTGCCATCGATCTTCTCAACCCGGAAGAAGCCCGTGGCCTTCGCCTTCGTGTTCAGGTAGCCGCCGTACTGGCAGTAACCAAACTCCTGGGGCGCAAAACTCTTCTCTTCGGCCGCCCACTCCGTCTTGAGCTGGTCCAGGCTCCTGACCTTACGGGGCCAGTCGGCATGAGCCCACTGCCCGAACTCATCGACCACCGGGAGCTTCTCCAAGAACTCCGAACCGGCATCCTCTTTGCTGAGCTTGGTGGAGCGGATCTCGATCACCGGTTGATTGATGGGGTAGTCCATCTGGATGCCCAGGGCCTCCACGTTGTCGATGGAGCCGAACGGCCCCCAGACCGACATCCAGAAGGAATTGGCCGGCCTGTTGTTGACCGATGCCATATCGAAGCCGGCGCGGTCGCGGCGCTGGAAGAAACGCAGCGGCACAGAGGCGCGCATCCAGACGTTCTGGCCGAACGGCTGCACCATGAGCCGCCTCAGGCCTCCTTTGTCATGGATCAAGAGAGCGAACCGCTGCGGCGAGGAAGTCCGCAACTCCATCACCAGGTAGTCGTAAGCGGACCAGTCCGAGGGGAAATCCGCCCCCAGGTCCTTGAGGGTCAGCTTGTGTTCGAATTCGCGGCCATCGAACACCAGGCGCTTTGCCTCCGTGGAAAAAACGCTGGATGCGGAAATCGAGATCAGCAAACAAGCCGTCAGTAATCGGATCATGCAATCGCTCCGGGAACGGGCACGTCCGCGGCCGACGTCCTCTTCCAATGGCCAGCGGTCAGGAAGTTGGGGGGTCTCGTCGTCCACACGATATCACACCGGCAGGTGGGCTTGCGGCGAGCCAAAGGAGATCTGGTGGCCGGCGGCCGCTGGCAGTGGGCCCAGCGCATGGCCCCTGTTTCGATGATCGCGATTTTCATCGTCGTATGCCGCTCATGGGCTGGTAGATTTCGACCTCGGAAATACTCAAGGTCTCGGCGTTGTTGAGTCCTACTCCGCTCGCCGCTGCGTCGCGGACGTTCGCCAGTTCTTTGAGGTTGATCCCGCCCCGGCCGCGGGCGGGCGCCGTCAGTTCGATCCTCAGGTGCGAGCCGGTCACGGGCCGCAACGGCAGATGCACGTATCCATAGCTGATCGGGGTGGAGCCGGCAAACACCTCCTGACCGTCCACCGTGATGCGAATCGGGTAGCTCCGGTTGCGCCAGCTCATCAGCTTCATCACAACTTCACTGGGAGTGGCGGGGCCGGCGAAATCGTACTGAATCCAGGCCGCGTCCAGTGGCCCGTCGCTGTCCCAGTGAGTGACCTCGTTATCGTCGAAGCTCTTCCGGACCTGATCGCTATTGCTGCCAGCCACGGCCCGGGCGATTGGCACCTCCAGCCGGGACATGGCAAAAGCGGGCCCTTTCGGCGTCGGCCCGCGCTCCAGGTACGACCGCAATCCGGCATCACGCTCCTGGGTCGACAGGCCGCAGGAGACGGCAACGCTCTTCGAAACCAACTCCACCGACGCCGGACGAAGTCTCTCTGCTTTCGCGTTGAGCGTGATTTTACCCGCCGGCGCATTGGCGCGCAGAATGACGCGATTGATGCCGCCCTCGACCGGCAGATCCTTCGAGAGGATGTAGTTCTCTGGCCCCTGCGCGATGCCGCCTCGCCATTCGGCGGGTCCGCCGAGTTCAAAGTGAATGGGAGTGAGCGCGGTGGGGCAGCGGCGGCCCTGGGCATCCACTACCTCGACATCCACCAGCGCCAGGTCGGATCCGTCCGCCAGCAGGCCCTGCGGGCTGGTATGTGCGGTCAGCCGGATCGCGGCCGGTGGCCCGGCGGTATGGAGTTCCATTTCACAGAGCTTGTTTCCGCGCGCATCGTACCCCACAGCCTTCAGCGTGCCCGCCTGCCACTCCAGGTCCTTGAAGGTGTAAAGGAATCGGTAGCTCTGTTCGCCAAAACCTTTCGATTCCTCGTTCAGGAACAACTCCACTTTTTCGGCGCTCGACACCACGTACACGTTCTTCCGGACGCCGGGCCGGTAGTTCCAGTGGCCGAGGATGTGGATGCGGGGATTCTCCACGTCCACCCAGCCGTCCCACATCACCTGGTGAGCGAAGTAGCCGTCCTTGGGAATCCGCATTGCGTCCACCTCGCCGCTGCGGCGGAAGTTCTCTTCGCCGCGGAAGTGCGTGTTCGAGTCTGAGAAGATGATGTTGACCCCGCCGGCATTCACGCGCTCACCGGTGCCCGGCCGTTCGCGCCAGTAGTCGAACCAGCGCCGGACGTTCTCGATGGCGTGCGAGTCCTGGTTGCGGTTGTAATCGGGCTTGTCCGCGTGGAAGGGCTCGGTGAATTCGTCCCAGTACTTGCGCAGGCCCTCGTCGCGCGAGTACTCCATGGCCCATAGCGGCTTGGTGCGGCTCTTGCTGATATAGAGCATTTCGCCGCCGTACTCGGCCACCTGGCTATCGAGCATCTCACGCGATCCCGCGGCACGCCCGCCGTGCGGATCCCACTGGTTGCGCAGCGCCTTCATCTGCCGCATGTGGTCTTCGGTTACTCCCTTGTTCCCGGATTCGTAGAACAGGATGCTGGGATTGTTGCGGTTATAGATGATGGCCTCGCGCATCAACTCGAGGCGTTGCTCCCACTGCCGGCCAGTCGAGTCCTTCTCCGAGTCGCCCGCGGGCATCGCTTCGATCAAACCCACGCGGTCGCACGATTCGACGTCCTGCTTCCACGGTGTCACGTGCATCCAGCGGACCAGGCTGCCGTTGCCTTCCACGATCATTCGATTGCTGAAGTCGCTCATCCAGGCCGGCACCGAGGAACCTACCGCCGGCCACTCATTGGTCGTGCGTTGCGCGTAGCCTTTCAGGTGGATGACGCGGTCGTTCAGCTTGACCATGCCGCGGGCGAACTCGGTCTTGCGGAAGCCGGTGCGAATGGCGACCGTGTCAACCGGTTTGCCATCCACCTTGAGAGTGGTCCGCACGGTATACAGGTAGCCATACCCCCAGCTCCAGAAATGCAGTCCGCCGATCCGGGCCGACGCCGAGACGATCCTGGTCTCGCCCGGCGCGAGGGTGTGGCTTCCGCCCATGATCGTTCGCACCGGCTTGCCCTCCAGGTCTTCGATCACAACCGAATACGCGAAGGTCTTCGGAGTGGAATACTCATTCCTGACCTGCGACTCGGCGGTGATCCGGGCGCTCCCGCCCGAGATGTCGAATTCCCGCGCGTACACGTAAACTCCAGTCGTCTCCAGGTTCGAGTACAGGGGCAGCGTCTGGTAAAGCCTGTCAGTAACGTGCAAGTAAACGCTCTTGTTGATGCCGCCGTAGTTGGCGTAGAAGTTGCGGTCTTCCCACTGGAACTTCGTGCCGGTTGCTTTCTCGCGGTAGTCCCAGGAGTTGTCGATGCGCGCGGCCAGCACATTCTCTTCCGGAGCGGGCTTCACGGCGCCGGTGATGTCGAAGCCGAATGCCATGACGCCGTTCTCGCTGCGTCCGATCGGCTTGCCGTTCAAGTAGAACTCGCCGGCCTGGCGAATGCCCTCGAACTCGAGGAAGATCTTCTTGCCGGCCGAGCCGGGAGGAAGCTTGAAATGCTTGCGGTACCAGGCAACGCCCGTGGAAAGGTCGTGAATGCTCTTGCGGAAAGCGTCGTCCTCGTTGAAGGCTTGCGGCAGGGCGACGTCCTGCCATCGGGTGTCGTCGAACCCGGCGGCCTCGGCCCCGGTGACGTCGCCCACCTGCATCTTCCAACCAGGGTTGAAGTTGAATCTTGTCCTGGCGGTCTGCGGCAGGTGATTGGCCCAGCCCAGCGAGCACGCGATCAGGAGTAGGGCGGACAGGGATTTCATAAGCAGGATTTCCGTTTTGCCACCGTGGCCCGCATCGATTGTACATCCAACCGCCTACGAACGACGCGGGGCCTGAAACTCATGCGTCCGGCTTCCCGCGCGGACCGGTGCGCGTGTGGCGTGCTCCGCCTCGGGGAATCGACCACAGACCTGCCAGAATCAGCAACCCCGGATCACACGATAAAGGTCAAAGACGAGTGCGCCGATGTCTCGCGCCCCTACCATTGCGCACCCGCCGGCCGTCATCGCCGTTCATCGCGCCCATCAGACGGCAGATGAGGTCCGCAAGAACGAGAGGTTTAAATTGCCGGCCGCGAGTTGGTACGATCTCGCCATGAAGAGATTCCTGCTGGCCGTTTTCCTTCTCTTAGCCTTCTCACTGGCCATGCCGGGCGCGAAGACCCTCGACATGTACGTGGTGGACACGGAGGGAGGCAAGGCGCTGCTCATCATTTCCCCCTCCGGCCAGAGCATGCTGATTGACACCGGCTTTCCCGGCAATAAGGACCGCGACACGATCCGTATCGTGGAGGCAGCCAATGCCGCAGGCGTAAAGAAGCTCGACATCCTGGTGACCACGCACTACGACGGGGATCATGTGGGCAACGTTGCGTCCGTCGTGGCGAGGATCCCGGTGGTGACCTTTGTGGACCATGGCCCAGCCGTAGTCGACGACGCGCGCACCACCGCTTTCGTGAAGGCCTACGATGAACTGGTCGCCAAGGCCAAGCACCTGGTCGTCAAGCCCGGCGACGAGATCCCGTTCAAGGGCGTCGACGTTCTGGTTGTGACATCCGGCGGGGCGGTGATCAAGACCCCGCTCAAGGGAGCAGGTGCTGCGAATGCGTTCTGCGCCGACACCAAACCCATGACCTGGCCCAAAGTGAACGAGGACACCTCGGAGAACGCCAACGCCGTTGGCCTGCTGTTCACCTTCGGCAAGTTCCGGATGCTGGACCTCGCCGACCTGACCTGGAACAAGGAAATCGCCCTGATGTGTCCGAACAACCCCATCGGCTCGGTGGATCTTTGGATGGTCAGCCACCACGGCAACGACATTTCCAACTCGCCGGCGCTGGCCAAAGCGCTCAATGCCAAGGTGGCTATCATGAACAACGGCGCCAGGAAGATCGGCGCGGCTTCGGTGATCAAGATCATCAAGTCGGCGCCCGGCATGCAGGCTCTCTACCAGATGCATTGGTCGGCCAACGCGCCCAACGACAACCCTCCCGACGAGTTCATCGCGAACCTGCGGGACTCCCCGGACGGCAAGTGGATCAAGGTAGTGGCCGAGCAGAACGGCTCCTTCACCGTCACTAACGCCCGCACCGGAGCATCGAAGGCTTTCAAGAAGTAGGGATGCGTCTTGCGACGGGCGCGCCCGGGGCTTGGTCCGCCAGTCAATCATGAGGTCCAAGGTGGCATCCTCCAGGTCCACTGGGGCGTTGCGGAGGTGCACAGGCGTATACTGACAGATGGCCGTGACGCCAAGACGAAATCCGGCTCTAAGGAGAGAACATGACTGATCTTCCGGTATCTCGCCGGCTGTTCCTATCGTCGGCAGCCGTTACCCCGGCGTTGGCAGTCTCGGATCGCATAGCGGAGTTCATTCCGCCGCCGGAGCGCGTGCGAATCGTGACGGCGGTTGCACAATCGGTGGTCCCGGCCCCGCAGTATAACGCGGAAGAGGTGAAGCTGATTACGTCCCAGGGGAAGAACGTTGAGCTGATAGTGCCGAAGACCCTTGACGAGTTGCACAACGCGCTGTCCGAGGTCGAGGTCGTCTTCGGGGCCCTCAACCCCGAAATGTTCGCCGGGGCGAAGAACCTGCGGTGGCTGCAGGCCACCGAAGCCGGCGTGGACAGGCTGCTGTTTCCGGAGCTGGTCAAGAGCAACGTCGTGGTGACGAACATGGCGCGAATGTTCGCGCCGGCCATCTCAGAGACGGCGATCGGCATGCTTCTGAGCCTGACTCGCGGCCTCGTCCAATACTACGTCCCTCAATTCCAGAAGCGGACCTGGAAGGCCGAGCGGAACCTGGTGGAGATCGACGGCATGACCGCGGGGATCGTTGGAATGGGTGGGATTGGTCAGTTTGTCGCCACGAAGCTGCACTACGGCTTCAACATGAAGATCCTGGCGACCGATGCCAAGCCCATGGCCAAGCCCTTCTTCGTGGACACACTGCGGGAGCCGGGCTGGTTCATGGAAATGGTTCCGCAAGTGGACATCCTGGTGGGCGCCGCGCCGGCCACCCTCGAGACCGCAAACATGTTCAATGAGAAAGTCTTCCGGTCGATGAAGAAGACCGCTTACTTCTTAGGTCTTTCCCGGGGCGCCCTCACGGATGAGGCGGCGCTGGCTCGGGCGCTGAAAGAGGGCTGGATCGCCGGAGCCGGACTTGACGTGGCGAAAACCGAGCCGTTGCCGACCACCAGCCCGCTTTGGGACTGCCCAAACCTGATCATCACCTGCCACAGCTCAGGCTTCGCGCCGCAGCGCCGAGTCCGTCTGATAGGACTGTTGGCCGACAACGTCCGGCGATATTCGAGCGGGCTGCCGCTGTTGAACGTGGTGGACAAGCAGAGAGGATACTGAATCAGGCTGCCAGCGCCGCCCGCAGGCCGTTCACGGCCTTGGTGAAGCTCGCGAGCAGGTCGCCGAGCGGGCGGTACTCCATGCCGATATAGCCGGTGTACCCGGTCTTTTGGATCGCTTTGTAGACGTTGGGATAGTCGATCTCACCCGTGCCCGGATCGTGACGCCCCGGATTGTCGGCCACATGGAAAACCGACACGTAGGGCGCGGCTTCCGTCAGCGTGCGGATGAGGTTGCCTCTCATCACCTGCTCGTGATAGATGTCGAACAGAATTCGCACGTGTGGGAGGTTTATCTCCCGGACCAGTTTCAGCCCATCCACGCAACTCGTCAGGAAGCAGCCCGGGTGATCGACGAGCGAGTTCAGCGGCTCAACCAGCAGAGTGAGCTTTGCGGCCGCAACCAGGTCGGCTGCCCGCTTGACGCCCTCGGTCAGGCTGGCGTACTGCTCTTCGACCGTCTTCCCCGCCGCCGAGAGGCCGCTCGTCACGCTGACGTGCGGGATCTCGAGTTTCTGTGCGCAAACGATTGCCTTGCGCACGTCCCCGAGGAAAGTCTCGCGGTGGGCGGGATCGACTATGGACACCGGCCGCTTTTTCCAGTCTTGTTGGGCCAGGACCGTGTCCACACCCATCCGGTATGACCGGCAAAGCTTCTTGACGCGCTCGATGTCGGCATCCGACCAGGCGGCGTACTGCGTCAGCGACTCCACCGACTGAAAGCCGGCGCGGGCCGCGAGCTCAAACTCCTCCTCGATTGAGCCCTTGAGCATCTCCAGCATCAACGTAGTCTTGATCCCGGCCTTGGCGGGCGAGGGAGGCTGAGTCTGGGCCGACAGGCTTGTGGCCACGAGCCCGGCAGATTGGATAAATGTTCGTCGATTCATAATCGGTTCCCCATTCTGACAGGTATGCCGTCACCGAGAAGGCGCGGCCGACAAGGCCCTTTCAACAGCCTGCTACGCGTACGCGGAGAGATCTTCCTCCACCGGGGGCCGGCGGCGGCCCAGGTTCGGGGGCAGGTCCAGCATGGGGCCCCGCCACTGCAGCATCCGGTCCACGTCCGCGTGCAGCCGGTACTTCCTCTGGACATCGGCGATTTTGGCGCCCACGACCTCAATCTTCGACAGGTCGTACTGGCCCAAGCCTGCCTGGTAGCAGTAGTTGAGATAGCCGGGCCAGCCGGCATCGATTCCCATGCACTCCAGGCCTACCCGGTCCGCGGCCAGGAAGTCCGTCGAAGCCAGGGCGATCCGGTGCCCTACGGGGGTACCCGAGACAGGCCCATTGCCCTCCATCCCTTCGAAGCCATCGATGATTCCCAAGCCCCAGTTCGCGATCATCCTCTGGGTTGCGAGGAACATGTTGTAGTTGCCCTGCCGGATGCCTACGTGGAACTTCCGTTTCTCACTCTCGCTCCAGGGCCGTTTAAGGCCGGGGGGCGGGAGCAGTGGCGCGCCGAGGACCACGTTCTTGATGGTAAGCGTGGCGACAACCATGTTGTGCGTCTTCATGACCCCCGAGGAGATCAGGAAGGCGTCGGGATCCAAGAAGCGCGCCGCCAATCGAATGGGAATCAGGTGCAGGTCGAAATCGATGCCGTGCATGAGTTCGTAGCGCCCCGGGTCCTCACTGGGCACCTCGAGCTTGATGTCCAGCGGCTTGTGCGCCGCAAAGGCCGTTTCCCAACCGAACTCGCTGGTCGCTTGCTTCGCCGCGGTGCCCGCGCATTCGGCGATCACCACCGGGCCCTGGAAACGGGGAGCCAGGTAGTCGAGGATCCCGTGGATGGCATCCATGTGGGTGGAGATCAACCCCCGCCGCGGGTCCAGGCCGTTCGGTTTGATGAGAACGTACTTCTTAGCCTTCAGGCCAGGGCGGATCTGGTCGTCGATGGCCACCAGCGCATCGAAGATGTTCTTCCGCCGGTTGTCTCCTTTGATCAGGGAGACTTTGGAAGGCCGATTGGAGAACTGGAAGTACTTCCCCGCGTCCGCCGTTCCCATGCGGGGGTCCTGCGGCGTCGCCCCCGGATCGACCGGCGGCCTCTGCTGCGCCTTCAAAGCCAGCCCCTGGGCGGCGGCAACGGCCCCCGCGCCGGACAAGAAATCAAGGAAGAACCTACGACTCACGGGCATGTGCCAGATCCTCCTCGACGTTCAGATTGACCAGTACAGTATATACCCAACCCGAAACTTACATTACCAGGGTTGTTGTAAGAACCACTACCGCTCCCCCGGTGGCGGAGCGCTTGAGTCACCCTGCCCGCGGCCGCCCCGAGCGGGGGGCTGCCAGCCGTCATTGGACGGACCGTTCTGGAAGAACTTGGCGTCCTTGCTGAGCGGATGGCCCGTCGCATACTTAGCGTTGGCTTGTCCAAAGATCTTGCCCGCTTTCAAGGTGTCATCGTGTATCTTAGTGATCATCTGCTGGTACCGCTCGTCGTTCTGGGCGAATCCGGAAAACTGACTCAGGTCGCTGTTCCCCACGATCACGACATCCACGCCGGGCACGGACGCGATGTCATAGGCGTTGGCCACGCCATTCGGAGTCTCGATCATCACCACCACCAGCATGTTGTCATTCACCGTCTGGTGATAATTGACGCCGTTGACGCCCCAGATGGCCGGTGCCTGGCCCTGACCCGAGCTGCGCCGTGCGACCGGCGGGTACCGCGCCCACTTGGCGGCCTCACGAGCCCGGTCCACGTCGTCCACCGTCGGAATGATGACCCCCAGCGCGCCGATGTCGGTGGCATGCTGAATGTGCCATTCCTGCGCGTCGGGCAGCCGGATCATGGGAATGGCGCCGGCGTGCGGGCAGGCGGCGATCATCTTCTCGATGTCGGCGAACTCCAGCGTGCTGTGCTGCATTTCAAACCACGTGTAGTCGTAGTGCTTGGCCGACTCGCAATAGCCGGCGACATCCATCCGCGACTGAGTGAAGCTGAAGATCTGCTTGCCTTCAAGGAGCTTTTGCTTGGCCGTGTTATACAGCTTGGGCTTGGCGGCGCCCTGCCCTTGGCCCTGCCCCTGTGCGGGAGGCGAAAGACCCAGCAGCGCGATTCCCAAAAGCAGAAAAGTGGATTGTACTAGTGACGATTTCATGATTCAAGTGATCTCCTAAGAACGGAAGTATACCAGGATTTCCATTTTGCCATCCCGTCTACCAACCAAATATACTCCCAATCGCCTCCGTTGGGGCCGGTTCTTCGTCCTTGGCATCCCGAGCGACTCCGGCGCGGGCCGAAGCGTGGTTCGACAAACACAATAGGGCGCCGCCGGCGCTCAAGACCACGCTCGCCGCCGCGGCCAAGATCCCGGTGGATATCCGCCCGATCTTCTCTTTCCCCGGGGAGGGTGCAATCAAACGACGGTCTCTGTTCCTGCTGGCGGCTATTGCCGCGGCGCAATCCCCGGCACATCAGCCCGCTGGAACGATCGTGGTGGATGCCACGGAGTTTTACGACGCGATTCCCGCCGGGGATAGCATGGGCGGCGGCTTCGGCAATAGCAACACCGGTTGGCTGTTCAATGACCGCGTCCTCACACTGGGCTCGAAAGAGGACGCAGTGGCCAAGGTCGCGGTGCCGAGGCAGGCGGATATCGCCTCTTCGTGCGCAGCCAGGGCGCTTCGGGAAGCTGTTTCCGTGTCAATCTGGACGCCAGGCCGGCCGATGGCGTGTTCGGCACCGGCCCTATGTGAAACGCGATTCGGAGTACCGGCGCAATTCGATCGCCAACCACACGCACTATGGAACGCTTTGCATCGCGGAGGTCTACCGCTTCAGCGATGCAAGGCGAACGGCCCGGCCAAGTGGCTACTGAGAACGGATCGCCATGTGGGTCTTCTCGGATTCCGCTTGCCCTGGGCACGACCTACCTGAACGGCATGGTGCCGAACGACAGTGATTGCACCGGAAGGCGCACTCTGCGAGCCAAGCCGGCTGCCGCTCGCCAGTAAGGCAGCGGTCCTAAGCGGGGCCGGCGAGTTGCGGCTGGCTGGGGTCGCGCCGGATCCATTTGTATGCCGCCAACGAGTTCTTCCAGAAGTACTTTTCGGCGACCGCCCGACCCTTGGCGTAAAAGTAGTCCCGGACGATTTGGACGATGACCGGCAGGTTATCCACGGCCGGTCCATTGGGCCAGTCGCTTCCGAAGATCAATCTATCCTCGCCGAATGTGTCGAAGAGGTGATCGAGGAGAGGCTTATAGAGAGCCGGATCGGTTGAGGGCTTGCCGTCCGCGATGCGCATCACTTCGGAAACCTTGATGTAGACCGTGGGCCGCTTGGCCAATTCGCGCAGGTTCCCTTCGACGGCCGTCTGCGCATTGGCATCCAGCCGCCTCATCATGGAGGGGAGGTGATCGACGATGATCCGCAGCCCCGGCACTTCATCGTTGACACGGATGACCGACTCGATCAGATCCGGCCGGGGGTTCGCCGTGTCCAGAGCCAGATCGGCCTGCTGCATCAGCTTGAGTCCTTCGATGAAGGATGGGTTGGCAACCTGGCTCACGAGGTTGTAACCCCAGAGATTGCCATACCGAATGCCGAGAAAGAGCCTGTTCTTGTGATAACGGTCCAGGTATTCCTTAAACTCGGGCTTGTCGGGCTGAAGATTGCCGATCGTGCCGACCATCATCGGGTCTTTCTCCTCGACTTCGAGCACCCAAAGGTTGTCTTCGATCCACGGGCTGGCTTCGACCTCAATGGCTCCAACGATTCCCAGCGGCGATGCCAGCTTGCGATAGCGCGCGGGCAATGCGGGCTCCGTGTTTCCCCGGCCGCCCGAATAGGGAGCGCCTTGCGGCCGCGTTTGATCGAACAGATGGATGTGGCAGTCGATGATGGGAATCGAGGCCGCTTGAGCTTCGACGGGTTTTGTCGCGCCGGCGAGGGCAGCGCCCACCGTGGACCCCAGGAACGCTCTTCGATGAAGTTCGCTCACGCCAGTCAATTGTAACACCCTGACCAAGGCTGCGGCGGACAGACGAATTGGGTCGCTTAAAATGTCACCAGGACTCGAGCCGTTGGGTCACGAAGAAATGTAACCCAAGTGGGCGCGGGGCATGACACCTTCGAGGAGTGGACATGCACGCGCAGAAGCAGTA
>JBEKWU010000051.1:0-33590 GCA_049512775.1 Bryobacteraceae bacterium | reverse complement strand
TTCCCGCCCTTCCCGTCGGTCACCGTGACTTTGACCCGTTGCGGGCCGGTGAAACCGGCGGTCCAGCGAATCATCCCGGTCGCGGAATCGATCGTCATGCCCGCCGGACCGCTGCTCAAGGCAAAACTCAGCACTCCGCTATTCGGATTCGTCGCGGTGACCTGGTAGCTGTAGGAATCCCCCATGCCCACCACGCCGGGCGGCGTACTGGTGATCACCGGGTTCGGGAGGGTCTGAAGGTCGGGTGGCAGATCGTAGGCTGCGTTATACACGGTGCCGGTGAACACGTCGCCATCCGAGCCGCTGGCGGAATACCCCATCCCATGTCTTGCGAACACCGTCCAGATGCTGGCGCGGTTGGCGCCTCCGTTGGTCGCCACGTCCGCCGAAAGGATGGAGTCGCGGGCGTCGGTCATGCTCGGGCTGCACGGCGTGGATTTCAGGCCGTTGACCACCAGCCTGTCGGTGACGGTCTGTCCCAGGGACTTGCGCAGGTCCCACAGAGTGGCGGCCCAGATCTCGCCGTCGTTGTGCACCTCATACCCGCTGTTGCCAACGTCTTCGTAGGTGAACGTGTAGCCTTCGTAGCTCTGCCGCCGGATGCCCCGAGTCGCGTTCTGGCCCTCATAGGCGCCTAGGACCGGATTGTTGTAATAGCTGATGGCGAAGTAGTCCGACCACCCTTCTCCCATGGCCCCGGACTGGACCTGGTTCAGGCAGCTCGTGCTGGTTCGCGCTCCCACCAGGCGGTTGCTCACGCCGTGGCCGCATTCGTGAAACATTGTCTGGCCGCCGTAGTCGCTATCCAGATCGTCCGTGTAAGAGCTGGTGCCGCGCGTCCACAGGCCCACGCGCAGGTGCGGCGCCGTGCCGTCCGGCGTTATGCTGAAGCTCGCGTTGTCGGTGAACCCGCCGTATTGGGCCTCCCCCAGCACGGCGTCGTTACCTGCCCCGCCCTGCCCGAAATTGTCCGTCTGGAAATTGCCCGCCCCCTCGGTGAATCCCAGGTCGTAGTAGTATTTGTGCGCCGCGTTGATAAAGTAGAACAGGTTGGTCACCGAGGCGGCCATGTATAGTCTCGGATTCAATCCGACGGTCCCGTCGCCGAAGGCGAAGTCGAAAACCTGGGTGGAGCTGTAGCCCCTGCCTTGCTGCAGTCCTCCGCTGTTCAAGGGATCGGGTTGGTCGTTGCCAGTGGCGTCGATATAAGCGTCCGCGTTGTTGCCCGTGGTCACAAGGACGCCCGGAGGAAGCTCGCGATCGTCGAAAGTCACCATCTCGCGCGAACCCTGCATCGGGGATTGTTTCCACACCCGGGCTTGGCCCGAGTTCACGTACAGGTTGTGGCGGTACAACGGATTGCCGTCCTCCGCGTCGACCAGGATTTCGTACGAGCCTTCGGACTCGACGTCCATGAAAACACGCCACGCCAGCCGGGCCGTGGACGTGTCCAGCGGGAAAATCACAAGCTCCGGCACGCCCGAGAGTGTTCCCTTCCCGCCCACTGAGGCGCTGGCCGTCTCTGTCGCCTGTTCCGGGCTCAGAGCCGGTTTTGTAGACAGGTTGAGTCCGGGCATCACCTCGCCGCAGCCAACCTGGATGACCTCTCCGGCCGCGCTGAGGGTGAACTTGACCTGACCCTCGAACACGGGGACGCCATCCAGGGTCTGCGTGAACGCCAGATAGGTCGCATCCCTGGTGACATCCTTGACCGTGAGGCTCAGTTGGTCCACTTCTCCGGGGGCGAACGGAAAAACCGCGGCGTGCTCCCGGAGAAAGGCCTTGGCGATCTCCTCCGGCTCCCCCGTCGAGGGAGCGCTCAAAGCATGGCCCTCGCGCAGGAACAACTTGGGCAGGCCCTGCCGGTTCGCCACAATGCGGGTGCCCGGCCGGGCGGCCTGCTGCGCAACCACGAATGACTCGACATTCGCCAGTCGCCGGGCGACTATCCCCCTGGCAAGGGCCTGCCCGACGGTCTCCGGCGCCTCCGAAGAGGCCGCCTGAGAACGGCTATCGAAGTCCGGCAGGGAATGTTTCTTCTGACGGGCGGCCGATTGGCCCCACATGGAGCCCGCAACGGTGGCCGCAAGAAGAAGAGATGAAACCCATCGAAAGGAGAATCGTTCGCTCATTGACTCGCTCCCAATCCAGATGTGATCCGCACGACTCGCGCGCATTCAAAATGAGACGCCCGGCTGGCGCCCACGCTAACACCCTTGAAGTGCACCCGCGCTCCCACAGCGCCTTGCCAACGGAGCTCGGCGCGCCAGGCCCGCCGCCACCCTGGGCAGCGAGTCCTCAATACCGTTCTCCTTCGCGAAAGTGGACCAAAGGCTGTGTCGAACGCCGATCTGTGGGGGCCCCGGCCTGGGGCGTCGGCTGAGTTCCTCGGGGGTCAAAGGGCCGGACTCGAATTCCCGGGCTTCGGGACTGAGGAGCAGAAAGCCGGCCGGCAATACGGCTGTGCCCAGGCTCTCGCCGGCGGCGGCCATCGAAGGACACCCGGAGGGCGCCTCCTGTGCAACCACCGGGATCGAAAGTGCCATGGCAAGTACCCGTGCGGCCCGGACAATCACTCTTGAGGAAGCGAGGCGAGCTCTTCACCCTCGACCCGAAATCCCCCTCGATCGCCGAGATTAACAATATATACACCCGTCCCCCTTCGCGCGCAAGGGCAATTCCCAGCCAGTAGGATTAAGGCTCCGCCTTGTCCTGGTCGCTCCCGATTCGCCGGCAAGACATTTCAGCGAGCTGCCGGCCCCAGCCACCCCCTGACCCCGCTCTCGGTGGATTCCGGACCGACTGCGTACTATAACCCACCCGGTAAAATGGCCGCGGCATTGGGACTGGGGTACCAGGGAGGGGGGGAGTTCCGGTACTCCGTCGCGGTCTGGCTGCCAAGGAACCATTTGGGATCGTGACCATGGTTGACTTGGTACTAGTATTCAATTAGAATCATGTCAATTCCATGATGGATGAATCCTCACCGCTCCAGTACGAGAGCCCGCGTACTAGCGCGCCTAATGCCGGGCTCATACGGATCGTCATCGCCGACGATCATCCGATCTTCCGCGACGGTCTTCGGAAGCTGCTGAGCCTGGAAGACGACTTCGAAGTGGTGGGCGAAGCGCGAGACGGAAACGAAGTGCTTGAGATCATGCGGGAGAAGGAAGCCGACGTCCTGTTGCTGGACCTGCGGATGCCGGGCCTGGACGGCCTGAGCGTGCTGCAAAGCTTGAAGAACTCCGGCTGCCGCAGCAGGATCATCATCCTCACCGCGTCGGAAGACAAGAACGAGTTTGTGCAGGCCATGAAGCTGGGCTGCTCGGGCATCGTGCTCAAGCAGACCGCCACCGAACTCCTGTACAAGAGCATTCGGAAGGTGCATGGCGGGGAGATCTGGCTGGACTCTCATACCACCGCGGCGGTGATGCGGCAGTTCGCCTCGCCCAGCCGGGTGGGGGGCGCGGAGCGCAAGGGGCGGGAGCGCAGCCCGCTGAGCCAGCGCGAGCGCGAGATTGTGGCACTGGTGGCCCAGGGTTTCAAGAACAAGGAGATCGCCGAGAAGATCTTCATCAGCGAGCAGACGGTGAAGAACCATCTGCACAACATTTTCGACAAGCTGGGCGTGTCGGACCGGCTGGAACTGGCGCTATACGCTATCCACAAGGGCTTCCACAGCGAACTGGAGATCTGAAACCGCCGGGTGGGATCAAAACCGGCGCGAACAGGCTTGCATTCATCCCCAATGGGGACTAGCATCTTTCAAGGAGGCCGTATTGGAGATGAGATTGTCTTTTGGCGCGCCCGTCCTTCTTGCCGTCTTCATGGTTTCCATCTGTCTCCACGCCCAATCCACTTTGCCGCAGATGAAGACCGTCGAGCCAAGCAGCGGGAAGGTTGGCGACTTGCTGACGGCGGTGGGCGAGAACCTGGACAAGGCCAACGTAGCCAAGCTGTACCTCACTGATGGGACGCACGACATTGAAGTGCCCATCGAGGGGCAGGACGCCACCTCGATCAAGTTCAAGATCCCGGCCAAGGCCAAGCCCGGCCGGCTGGCCTTGATGGTTCTCACCAGGGGGAGGGACCCGAAGCTGATCGAGCAGCCCGTGAAGGTGACGATCGAAGAGTAACCCGGCAGGCCCTCCTGCTATCCTCTCTGCTTGCGGCGGTACGGCGAGACGAGGTACTGTCGCGATTCCCTGGCGGCATCGGAATCGGGTGCAAAGGCCATGGCGTGGCGATAGGCGTCGATGGCGAGCGCGCGCTGCCCCTTGAGGTCGTAGATCTGGCCCAGGCGCATCCAGGCCATGACTCCAGTGTTAAGGTCGAGGTCCTCGGCCGCCGCAGTGACCGTCTTCATGTCCGCGAGGGCCTGGTCCAGGTCGTTGTACCAGAACTCGATGGTGCCTTCGGCGAAGCAGATCCTCTCGATTCTCAGTTGCGCGTAGCCCTCGGCGCCGGAGCGCTTTAACTCCTCCAGCCGGCGCAGCGGCGCGAGCGCCTTTTCCCTGTCCCCGAGGTCGCTGTACATCTGCGCCAGTTCCATGGGCAGCAGGTAGTTGCGCGGGAAGCGGCGGATGAGGTCCTGGAGCAGCGGGACGGCGCGCTGCGGGCTGCGCTCGCGGCGGTAGACGGCGCAGAGCAGAATCTGGGCGTCGATGCGGTTGACCGTTCCCTTCTGGGAGACCAGCTCGAGCAGCCGGATGCCTTCGTCTTTGTTGCCACGGAAGCCGATCAGGAAACCAACCACGCGCCAGTAGAACGGGAGGCTGCCGACGATGTAGTCGTGCAGGCCCTGGACCAGGCGCGCGTCGATGCAGCCGGGGTCGATGTCGGTGACGCGGCTGTGGCATCGGCGGGCCGAGGTGGCGTCGCGCAGCGAGTCGCGCCAGGCTTTGCGAACCAGGAAGTTGTAGTTGGCCCGGAGACCGTAAGAGACGCCCAGAGCGTAGAGCGCCTGCGTGTCGCGGGGGTTGCGTTTGAGGCGCGCCTGGGCCAGCTCGATGGCGCGACCGATGGCTTGGTCGAACCGGCGCTGGTCTTCGGGGCTGGCGTCCACCTTCTGCCGGCGCAGGAAAGGATTGCCGCCGGTGACCAGTTCGCTCTCCAGAGCGCCGGCGCGGAACATGTCGCGATAGAGGATGGCCTGGGCCAGGTGGTTGTAGCCGTCCGGGAGGTTGGGCTGCTCCGCCACCTGCCTGGTGAACTCGGCGATCGACTCCTGGTACTGGAGGTTGTAGAAGTACTCGAAGCCCTTCGACGCACGCGAATCCTGGGCCAGGGCGGCGGCCCCGCATAGGAGAAGGCAGAGTGCTGCGCGCATCCCGGATTCTATTCTACCGTGGGGCAGACCATCGCCTTTCGTGGTCTGCCACTTTGGCACACCGTCAAGCGCGCGTGTTGGAAAGCGCGATCCCAGCGTTGCGCTGGAAGCCAGTGTAGCCGGCACGAAGGACGGGCGTGCCCCGGAACATTTCGCGGAATTCGGGTTCGGTCAGGGCGGCGAGCTTTTCCAGCGGCGGCGATGGGGCGGCGGATGGAAGGCGACTTGGGCTATGCTGTGAACTGCTCGGGAATCGCAAGATGGAGCACGTGGTTGGACTTTGGGCATGGGCAACCTGGCGCTGGGCGCGTGCCCGGTTGTTCCGCCTCTTCGGTCGTGGTCCGCTTTGCCTGCGTCTCCGGCGCATTCCGTACCGCACGGACCTCGGCGTGGTGAGGACGCTCCTGTCGATATGCAGACCCACTCTGGTGCGGCTGGACGGCGGTATGGAGTTGTGGCGCACGTCGCTGGGCGACTTTTGGGCGCCAGATAGGGATGGCTCCGCACCGCGTCCGCATGATCGAGGTCGAGATGGCGGCGAATCTGTACGGAACGCGGGAGGGAGTCCGCCCCGGCAGCGTGGTGCTCGATTGCGGAGCGAACCTTGGCATGTTCACGCGATCGGCGTTGGCACAGGGGGCTTCCAGAGTCATCTGCGTGGAGCCATCCCCGCTAACAGCGGCCTGTCTCCGGCGCACGTTTGCCGGAGAGAACCGCGTAACCGTGGTCGAGCGTGGCATGTGGGATCGCCCCGGCTGCCTGCATCTCTACACACCGCGAGAACCCCGGCGCCGATCTGGTGGTCCCGGAGGCGTGCGAGGGGTGCGTTGTCATCGAAGCAACCACGATCGATTCGCTGGTGCGGGAGCTCGGCCTGGAGCGGTTGGATTTCATAAAGCTCGATATCGAGGGCTCGGAGGTGCGCGCCCTCCAGGGGGCGGCGGGTTCCCTCCGCGGCTTCCGCCCGCGTCTTGCAGTAAGCACAGAACACACCGACGACATCCTCGGGAACAACCGCGCCGTACTCGAAACGCTCAAGGAAATCGAACCGCGTTACGAGGCACAATGCCGTGAGTGTCACCGCGAACACTGGGCCGTCACACCCTACGTGCCGTACTTCACCTGCTCGTAACGATGGGAGGGAGGCTCAGGTTGCGGGCCGGCGGCCAGTCCAGGTGCGGGTGTTGGAGAGGGCGATGCCGATGTTGCGCTGGAAGCCAGCGTAGCCGGCACGAAGGACGGGCGTGCCCCGGAACATTTCGCGGAATTGGCGTTCGGTTAGGGCGGCGAGTCTCTCCAGCGGCGACGATGGGCCGCTGGTCGGGGGGACCTTGCGGTTCCAGGGGCAGACCTCCTGGCAGATGTCGCAGCCGAAAACGTGGTTCCCCATGGCCGAGTGCAGGTGCTCGGGGATCGGGCCTCGCAGCTCGATGGTGAGGTAGGAGATGCAGCGGCGGGAATCCAGGCACCAGGCGGGCTGGGCTTTGCCGGTGGGGACCAGCGCGCCGGTGGGGCAGGCATCGATGCAGCGCCGGCAAGTGCCGCAGCGGTCCGGGGGCGGAACGTCGGGGTCGAGTTCCAGCGACACCAGCAATTCGCCCAGAAGAAAGAATGAGCCCAGGCCCTGGTGGATCAGGCAGGTGTTCTTGCCGATCCAGCCCAGGCCGGCGCGCCGGGCGTAAGCGCGCTCGACGAGCGGCGCCGTATCGACCGCGATTCTCCATTCGAACGGGCCCGCGCGTTCTTTGAGCCTGGCGACCAGGCGGCGGAGGGCCTGGCGCAGCACGCCGTGGTAGTCCGGGCCGCAGGCGTAGCGCGAGATGGGGCCGCGTGGGCCGTTGTAGAGCCTGCCCACGCAGATGATCGAGCGGGCCGAGGGGAGCAGGTTGCGCGGGTCGTTGCGGAGGGCGGCGCGGTGGCCGGTGAGATAGGACATCTCCGCGGCCATGCCGGCGCGTACCCATTCCTGGAAGAAGGCGGCTTCGGGAATCGGCTCGGCGCGCGCCACGCCCACCAGCTCGAAGCCGCAGTCACGGGCCAGGCTCTTTGCCTCTTCGGCGCGCATCTCACACCCCGCGGCGGTCTCCGTAAAGCTCGATCTGGAGGCGCGGGCTGAAACGGTAGCCTTCGCGCTTGCAGATCTCTACGATCCATAGGGAACGCTCGTGCAGGACGCTCGCGTCTCTTCCCTCTGGCATCAGGAACACCCTGGAGCGATCGGCGGCAAGCCGCTCGACCAGGGGGCGGATTTCATTGACGTCGCCGGGGTTGGCGACGACGAACTTGAGCTGGTAGTCGTACGCGTCCATGAGCCGGCGCAGGACCTCGGGCTGGATGCGGAGGCGGTCGTGGCGGGGCGCCCAATCCGGGTCGTCCAGGGGCGTCGAGTTGGAGAGCTTGGGGCTGATGCTCATGAGGTCGCAGACGACCGGAGCGAAGACGGTTCCCGCGGTCTCGATGGTGACCCGCAGCCTCAGGCGGCGGAGGCCCTCGGTGAGCGCGACGATGTCCGGGGCGATCATGGGCTCGCCGCCGGTGACGACGACGTGGCGGGCGCCCAAGCGCGCCACATCCTCGAGCACGGACGAGACCGGATGGTCCACTCCCTCGGGCTGCCAGGAGGCGTAGGGGGTGTCGCACCAGACGCAGCGGAGGTTGCAGCCGCTGGATCGCACGAACACCGAGGGGACGCCGGCCAGTCCGCCCTCGCCCTGCACGCTGTAGAAGATCTCGGCGATTCTCACGGCGCGCTCGCAAGCGGATCGACCAGCCCGGCTTCCTCGAAGCCTTTGCGGCGGAGCAGGCAGGAATCGCAGGCGCCGCAGGGGCGGCCGTGGGGCTCGGGATCGTAGCAACTCCAGGTGAGCCCGAAATCCACGCCGAGCTCTTGGCCCAGTTTCACGATCTCGGCTTTGCCAAGGCGAATGAGGGGGGTGTGGATCTTCACCCGGGTGCGGCCTTCGACGCCGGCGCGGGTGGCGAGGTTGGCCATGCGCTCGAAGGCTTCGATGTATTCGGGGCGGCAGTCGGGGTAGCCCGAGTAGTCCACAGCGTTGACGCCCAGGAAGATGTCGGAGGATTCCAGCGTTTCGGCCCAGGCCAGGGCAAACGAGAGGAAGACGGTGTTGCGGGCGGGAACGTAGGTCACCGGGATTCCCTGCCCCATCTCGGCGGCAGTGCGGTCCTTGGGAACCGGTAGGTCGGCGGTGAGGGCCGAGCCTCCGAAAGCGCGCAGGTCGACGCGCAGCACCAGGTGGTGGGCGGCGCCCAGGGCGGTCGCCACCCGCGCGGCGGCTTCAAGTTCCAGGTGATGTCGCTGGCCGTAATCGAATGATAAGGCATAGCATTCGAATCCCTGTCGGCGCGCTAATGCGAGGCAGGTGGCGGAGTCCAGGCCACCGCTTATGAGACAAACCGCTAACCGCGGGGCAGGCCGCCTCCGGCGGACTGGCATGAGTGGTTGGGCGGACGGTGGGCGGGTCATTTGGGCAACCTCAGACTCAGGAAGAAACCCAGGATGGGGAAGGCCACCAGGGCCATGAGGGCGTGGTGGAGGGAGAACAGGTCGGCCATGCGCCCGGTCAGGGGGATGAAAACCAGGCCGGCGGCGCCGAAGGCAAAGCCCATCATGAGGGCCGAGACGGTACCCGCTTGAGACGGCACCAAATCCTGCGCCATCAGCACATTCACGGGAATAGTAAACAACAGGATCAAGCCGCCGAGCAAGAGCCCGGCAATGGACACCAACCCCTGGGTGAGGAAGAACAGAGCCAGGAAGGGCGCCGCGCCGGCCATCGAGAGAATGATGATGCGCCGGCCGCCGAAGCGGTCCGAGAAGTGCCCTCCGAGAAAACCGCCCAGGGCGCCAGAGGCCAGGAACAGCGAGAGAGTGAAACTGGCGGCGGCAATGGAGTACCCGCGTTCCCGGTGCAAGTACAAGGCGATGAATTGCGCGAAGGTGACCTGAACGATGGAGCGGAGGAACACCAGGGCATATAGGATGGCCAGCGGCTTCCAAACCGCACGCAGAGCTTCCCGGCGATCCTCAGAATGTACTTTAGATTCCTTGCTGGAAAATGATGGCAGGAGACAGACTAATAGAAAGCTGACAAGCACTCCGGGGAGCGCGGCCCAGTACATCGTGCGGAGTCCGAGCCAGCCGGTGATGGCGGAGAAGTAGGTGGGGCCGCAGGCGAAGCCCAGGGTGCCCGAGCTGATGAAGATGGCCATGGCCCGCCCGCGCTTCTCTTCGATGCCGGCGGTGGCGCGCGAGGAAGCCTGGGGATGAAAGGCCGCGATCCCGGCGCCGCCCAGCGCCACCATCAACAGCAGCCAGCCATAGGAGGGGGCCAGGCCGAGGGAGGAGATGAATAGGCCGGCAACGCCGGGTCCCAGGGCGGCGAACAGGCGCGTGCGGAGCCGGTCGGACAGGTATCCATAGACCGGCTGCATGACCGAGGAGAAGCACACCAGGACCCCGCCCAGGAGACCGGCGTCGGCCAAAGTCAGCCCGTAGCGATCCACCAGCAGCGGCTGGAGGGCGCCCAGCGCGCCGGAATAGATGTCGACGGAGAAATGGCCGGCCGAGAGCAGGACCAGCCCGAGGAGGCTGAATCGGGCGACTCGATCCGTCGTATCCAGTTGTTCGGCGGAGGTCAACTCTCGATTATAGCGGGCGGCACCGGGCGGCTCGTCCCATAATGGAGGGAAGCGCTTGAGACTGGCCTTCGTCACTTCGACGCCGCTGGACGTGGTGCGGGGCAGCGGCACATTCCACGGCATCGCGACGCTGGCTCGCGCGCTCGCGCCGTTGGGCTGCCAGGTCGAGTTCTTCACGCCCCGGCTGCGCCTGCCGGTCTTTACGCTCGAGCGGCTGTGGTTCAACGAACAGCTCCGCTGGCGGGATTTCTCCGGCTTTGACGCGGTGGTGGGGTTCGATATGGACGGCTATCGCATCGCCGGCCGGCGCGACCGGCTGCATGTCGCCTCGATCAAGGGCGTGATTGCGGATGAGCTGCGGTTCGAGCGCGGCGCCACGCGGCGAACCATGGCCATCCAGTCAGCCTGCGAGCGGCGCCACGTCCAGCGCGTCAGCCTGGTGATCACCACCAGCCGGTACGCCGCCGGGCGCCTCAAAAGCCTGTACGGGCTGGCGGAGACGCCGCGCATCGTGCCTGAGGCCATCGACCTGGCGGGGTGGCGGGAGCGGTTCGCGCGGAACCCGGCGGCGCCCGATCCCAACAAGTTCACCGTGCTCAGCGTTTGCCGGTTCTACCCGCGTAAGCGGCTGGAACTGCTGCTCGAGGCGGCCGAGCGCCTGCGCGGGCGCATTCCGGAGCTCGAGCTGCGCATCGTGGGCGGGGGGCCGGAGGCGGCGCGGCTCCGCCGGATCTGGCGCGAGAAACGGCTGGAATCCACGGTGCACTGGCTCGGCGACGTCTCCCAGGACGCGCTGGCGCGGGAGTACCAGCGTTGCGACGTATTCTGCCTGCCCAGCGTTCAGGAGGGTTTTGGGATCGTGTTTCTCGAGGCCATGGCGGCGGGCAAGCCGATCGTTGCGGCGCGGGCGGGGGCTGCGCCCGAGGTGATCGAGCAAGGGCTGCTCGCCGAGCCCGAGGATGCGGAATCGCTGGCGGAGGCCATCGCGCGATTGCACGGCGGCCGGGCGCTGGGGCGCTCGCTCGCCGAAAGCGGGCTGCGCCAGGTAGAGCAATTCGATGCCGCACGCGTGGCGCGAGCGTTTCTGGAGGAGATCCGCAAGGCCGGGACAGGGCTGGAGCCCCATCCTACTGGCGGCGGAGGTCGATGGCCCCGTTGACGGTAGAGAGGCGGACGTCAGCGCCGCCACCGCCGATCACGGTCTCGATGTCGCTACCCGGGCCGAAGCCGATGTGCCGGACGGGAAGTCCAAAGTCGCTGTGTACGGCACCGTGCACCGTTTTGGCGGTGAGACGGGCACCGGCGTCGCGGGGCAGCGTCAGAACGATGCTGCCGTTGACGGTCTTGGCGGAGACTGTCCTGCCCAGGCGGGCGAAGTCCGCCTCGACGCGGCCGTTGGTGGTGTGCAGGCCGGCATCACCCTCACCATGGCGCAACGCAACGTTCCCGTTCACAGTGGAGGCCCGGATGCCGCCGATGACGCCGTCGATTTCCACCGGCCCGTTCACGGTGCGGATGCCCTCCAGCGCGGCATGGCGCGGGACGGTGAGAGTGTACTCGACGGAAGCGGCGTCGTGGGAGTGCTCGGGGTACCGGGTGCGGATCTCGATGGCGTCGGCGCGGGCGTCGACAACGATCCGGGCGTCGTCGAGGGCACCCTGGGAGCGGCCCCGCTTCACGGCGTCGACCTGGACCTCGTTGCGCTCCCAGGCGGTGATGCGGACCGGGCCGTTGACGTTGTCCACGCTGAGGCGGCCGGCGGCGGTGAGCGGATAGGTTTTGTGGAATTCCTCGCGCACTTGGGCGCGCGATGGAAGGGCGCAGCCGGCTGCGGCTAGAACGAGTGCGAATGCGGCAAGACGTTTCATGGGATGTTCTCGGAGAGTCTGACGAAACTGGATACGGAAAGTAACGGCGGAAAGTTCGCCGGCCGGTGGGAAGCGCTTATGGGCCGCATAGAAAGTTCCGATTGGACGCGCAACGCGATGCGCCGTAACCTCGAAGGATGGGCGCCTCCGGGAACGCCGCGGCCGAGCCGCATCATCTCGCGCTGCTGCACCGTACCAGCCGGATCGTCAGTTCCGGCTTGACCTTGCGGCAGATGCTCCAGGAGCTGGTGGACCTGGTGGTGGAGGTGACCGCCTGCGACGCGTGTCTGGTGTATCTGCCGGACGCGGCGACCGGAGACGTGGTGCTCGAAGCCTCGCAGTTGCCGCACGCCGCCGAGATCGGCGCGCTGCGAATGAAAAAAGGGGAAGGGGTGACCGGCTGGGTGGTCGAGCACCAGTCCGTGGTGGCGCTCGACCGGAGGGCCTACGACGACCCGCGCTTCAAGAAGTTCCCCGCCCTGGTGGAGGACACCTACGAGGCGCTGCTGTCGGCGCCGCTGGTGGCGGGCGGCGAGGTGATTGGGGTGCTCAATGTCCACCACATGGAGCCGCACGCGCACACGCCCGAGGAGATCGGGCTGCTGACGTTTCTGGGCGAGCAGATGGGAGGCGCTATCGTTCGCTCGCGCCTGGCGGAAGAGAACCTGCGGCTGCAACAGGCCACCGAGGAAATGAAGCGCCGGCTGGAGGACCGCACGCTGGTCGAGCGCGCCAAGGGAATCCTCCAGGAAAGATTCCATCTCAGCGAGCAGGACGCCTATCTGCGGCTGCGCAACGAGAGCCGGCGTCTGCGGCGGCCGATGCGCGAGCTGGCGCAAGCCATTCTTCTGGCCGAAGGGCTCGATCCCGAGGCGATCCAGGAGAAGCGGGGGGAGTGACCGCTCTCTGGCGGGCGGGAGCCTCAACGACACGGGAAAGTCCTGGTCCCGGCCTTCCTGTGCGATCGCCTCAGAGTTCCTTGGAGGGCTGCCCGGTTTGGGCGCCGGCGGGGCCATCATGGGACACCAGATCCGGGTTCTTGCGGGCTGCCGTGGTCTTCTCCACGAAGAGCAAGGCATCGAAAGACTGAGGCGCCGTCACGAGAGCCATGTACCCAGAGGACGAATCCTCGGAGTACACGGCGCCGATGGAGCGCGTTCTGTGGGGTTCGCTCAGCCAGGCTGCGACCGGACCGCTGTTGGGCGCCTGCCTCAGGTCGAGTGCGAACAGCGGGATTCCGGTTGCAGTCAGAGTCGCGTCGAGGCTGCCGGCGGGCGCCGGCGGAACGGTGAAGTCTTGCAGCCCGTTCCCCGGGCGGATGGCCTGAAACGAGCCTTGGTTGAAGGCAAAACCGAAAACCACCATCTGGTCGCCGAACATCTCGCGGAGCGCAGCCCCCATCGGCTCGTATCCTGGGGAGCCACCGGCAGCGACGTGGCCATTGTGCGCCCAGAGCACGATTTTCGCGCCGGGCGAGCGGTCCAGAATCCACTTGACGTTGTCGGCCATGCTGCGGTCGCGCGTGACTTGGTTGGCTCGCATCCGCATGCACTGGAGGACGACCCTGGCATTCTGAATGGCCCACTCGGTGTCGCGGGCGGCGCCCTTCTCGCGGTACGCCTGGCGCGATGTCTCGAGATGCCGGACTACGTCCTGCCAGGTGGAGGCCGCCAGCTTGGGATCGGCGGGCTTCGGATCACCCGGCATTGCCGCCACTCGCTTCATGCGGAGGCTTTGTTTGCCGCTGTGGAATACCTGGCTGTCCAACTGCACCTGGTATCCGTCGCCGCCGGTGAAGAAGCCCCTTGGCGACGGCGATTCGAAATCGAAATCAAACGCGGTCGAGTCCTGGTAGGGCACACCATCCAGCTCGACGGTCAGGCCATCGAACCAGGCCGTGCCGGCGCCCGCCAAGAGTGCGCCGAAATTGATGTTCCTGGCGTCGGCTGCCACGGGGATCTCAAGCTCGTAGTGTTTCCAGTCCGTGGTCCCGGTGGGGGCGCGGTCCTGGAGATTGGCGAAGGCCAGGACCCCGGAAGCGCCATCCACGCGCCACCACAGCCCGGCATAGCCGCCGCTGACGCCTTCCGTCTTGATGCAGCCGCCGAAGCGGACGCGCTTGCCCGCGGCAACCTTCACGGCGAACGATCCCGTCGCGTAACCGAAGTTCTGGCCTGCCGGCGTGGGACGGAATGGCGCCACGGCCAAGTCGGAAGCCCGGCGCAGAGCGGCGCTGTAGCCCGGGTCGGTCCTGGCGACGAAATCGCGCACGATGTCCACAGCGACGTTGGGAGTCTGCATGTCGAATCCGGTGAATTCGACGCGGCCCTTGCCCGACTTGTTGAACTCCCGCATCCACAGGATCATGTCGAGGACTTCCTGTGTATCCCAGGTCCAGAAATACATGCCTTTCAGCAGTTGCTTGGGATCTCCTTTGCCGGTTAGGACGTAGTCGTTGAGGCGGTAGGCTTCCGGCATGTTGGCTTCGATGGAGAAGATGCTGAAGCCCATCTCGGTGACCAGGAACTCCAGCATGCGATGCTTGAGCTGGAAGAACTCGCGGGTGCCGTGGGTGGCTTCGCCGAGGGCGACGATGCGGGCGTTTCCGATGACCTTCTTGAGCGGCTGCATGTCCGCGAAGCCGTGACCAGGTTCGGGTGTCGTGAGGCGCACCGCGTGAGTAGCGATCCACTCGACGACGGGCTGGTCGTCCAAGGTCCAGGCCAGCGGCAGAGCGGCCAGCAGCAGGGCTGCGATCGGGACTCGATCGAATCTCATCGCCTCTCCTTTCGGGCGAGCGGCGGTTCGGCCGTCTTTCAGTATAGCGGCGGCTGGCCAGTGGGGCGGGTTTTCCAGCGGCGGTGAATCCAGAGCCATTGGTCGGGATATTCGCGGATGACGGCTTCGAGATGGCGGTGGAGGCGGCGGGTGTCCTCTTCGGCGTTGCCGGTGATTTCGAGAGGGGGGTAGAAGCGCAGGACGTAGCGGCGCTCGGCCTCCGACCATAGGGCGAAGCCCGGAATCACCGCGGCGCCGCTGCGCGCGGCCAAGCGGACGAAGGCCGTGCCGGCGCAGGCCGGAACGCCGAAGAAATCCACGAAGACGCCTTCATCCAGGCTGGCGTTCTGATCGATGAGAATGCCCACGGCCTGGTTGGCGGCCAGGGCCTTGAGGATCGCGCGGGCGGAGTCCTTCTTCTCGATCAGGTGGTTGCCGGAAAGAGCGCGGCGCCGGGCCACGAGGCGGTCGATGCGGGGGTTGTCGAGGAGGCGCACCAGCACGTGCATGGGCGCGGAGAGCAGGGCGTGGGCGAAGGCGCTCAACTCCCAGTTGCCCAGATGCGCGGTGGCGAAAAGCACGCCGCGGCCGCGCGCCAGGCCCTGCTCGAAGTGCTCGTAGCCCTCGTACCGGATCCAGTGGGAGACGTTGTCGCGGGAGATGGAGGGGAACCGCGCCAGGGCCAGGATGAGGCGCGCAATCGAGCGGAATACGCCGTCGGCGATGCGGCGGTGCTCGGCCGGGGTCTGGTCCGGCATGGCCAGCGCCAGGTTGCGCAGGGCCACGCGGCGCAGGCGGGGCACGGCGCGATCCAGCAGCGCGGCGTAGCAGCGGGCCAGGCGCTCGGCGACGGAACGCGGGGCAACCTGGAGCGATTTGAGCGCGCCGAGAGCCAGCCCGTACTCGAGTGCGGTGCGAAGCCGCGAGCGAGGTTTCAAGACACTAGGATATCCAGCCGCCGCCCAAAACCCAATCGCCATCGTAGAAGACCGCGGCCTGGCCGGGCGCGATGGCGCGCTGCGGCTGGTCGAACCGGGCTTCCACGCGGGAGGGATCCGCGCCGGGATAGAGCGTGGCGGGCGCGGCCACGTGCTGGTTGCGGATCTTCACCTCGGCGCGCCGAGGGGCGGCCAGCTCGGCAAACGGGAACCAGTTCGCTCCCGTAACGCTGAGCCTGGACTTGAGCAGTTCCTCGTCGCGGCCCACGATCACGCGACCGGTGGCGGGCTCGGTGGCGATGACGTAGAGCGGCTCGCCGGCGGCGATGTTCAGGCCGCGCCGCTGGCCGACCGTGTAGCGGTGGACGCCGGCATGTTCGCCGAGCGTTCGGCCGTCGGTCGATACGATTTCTCCGTGCGCGGCATCGCGGGCGACGCCCTGCTCGCGGAACCAGGCGTCAATGAAGGCGGCGTAGTCGCCGTTGGGCACGAAGCAGATCTCCTGGCTGTCGCCCTTCTCGGCGACCGGCAGACCCATCTGGCGCGCTATCTCGCGCACCTCGGACTTGTGGTGCTCCCCCAAGGGAAACAGCGTGCGCGCGAGCTGCTCCTGCGTCAGCCCCCAGAGGAAATAGGTCTGGTCGCGCGCCCCATCGGCGCCCATGCGGAGGAGGTAGCGGCCGGTGCGCTCGTCGCGGGCGATGCGCGCGTAATGGCCGGTAGCGACCTTCCCGGCCCCGACCGAGGCGGCCATCTCCAGGAACTGGCCGAACTTGATGTGGTTGTTGCACAGGGTGCAGGGGACGGGCGTGCGGCCGGCCAGGTATTCCTCGATGAAGGGCCGCACGACGTCGCGCTCGAAGCGCTCCTCGAAGTTCACCACGTAGTATGGGATGCCGAGGTGCTGGGCCACCTGCCGCGCGTCGTAGACGTCGTCCAGCGAGCAGCAGCGGCCGACGGGGCCGCCCTCCGGAACCAGCTCCGGCAAGCGCCGCTGATTCCAGAGCTGCATGGTCAGGCCGATGATGGAGACGTCGGAGCGGTGCAGCAGACCCGCGGCCGTCGAGCTGTCGACGCCGCCGCTCATGGCCACCGCAATGGGCTGGCTATCGGGCATGCTGGGATCGAACGGCGGCCACGGCGTCGATGAGCGCGTCGACCTGTTCGGCGTTGTTCGAGCGGCCGAGGGAAAAGCGGATCGAAGCGCGCGCCCGCTCGGGCTCGAGGCCGATGGCGGTCAGGACGTGAGAAGGCTCGACGGCGCCGCTGGAGCAGGCCGCGCCGCCCGAGACGGCGAACCCGCGCAAGTCGAGGGCGATGACCAGCGCCTCGCCGTCCAGTCCGTCGAAACAGATATTGGAGGTGTTGGGCGTGCGTGGCGCGCTGGCGCAGTTGACGCCGGAGCAGGGGACGCGCTCGAGAATGCCGGCCTCGAGGCGCTCGCGCAGAGCGCGCAGGCGCGCGGTCTCGGCCTCCAGGTTGTCCTGGAACCACTGGGCCGCCGCGCCGAGGCCGGCGGCGCCGGGGACGTTCTCGGTGCCGGGCCTGCGATCGCGCTCGTGGTGGCCGCCGAACTGGATGGCTCCCAGGCGCGTCCCGTTGCGCACGTAGAGCGCGCCCGCGCCCTTGGGCCCGTAGATCTTGTGCCCGGTGAGCGCGTAGAGATCGACGCCCAGGGCCTCGACGTCGACGGGCAGCTTGCCCACCGCCTGCACGCCATCCGAGTGGAAGCACACGCCGGCCTCGCGGGCGATGCGCGCGATTTCCGCGATAGGCTGAATGACACCCAGCTCGTTGTTGGCGTGCATGACCGAGATGAGCACGGTCGTGGGCCGCAGGGCGCGGCGGATGTCGTCGGGCGAGACAACGCCGTCCGAGCCCACGCCGGCGCGCGTCACCTCGACGCCCTCGCGCTCGAGTTGGGCGCAGGCCGCCAGCACGGCCGGATGCTCGATGGCGGTGGTGACGACGTGTTTCCGCTCGCGCGTCGAGTAGCGCACGGTGCCGAAGATGGCGAGGTTGTCGGCCTCCGTGCCGCCGCTCACAAACACGATCTCGCGCGGCTGCGCGTGGATGAGCCGGGCGACCTGGCTGCGCGCGGCTTCGAGTCGCTGCTTGGCCGCCTGGCCCTGATGGTGGATACTGGAAGCGTTGCCGTAGACCTCGCCGAGGACCGGCGTCATGGCCTCGAGAACTTCGGGCGACACCGGTGTCGACGCGTTGTGATCGAAGTAGAAGCGTTCCACAGGACTTCTTCAGCCATTCTAACAAGAGCGAGGGTTTATGCCGCGATCGATCATCACTCTGACCACGGATTTCGGGACTTCCGATCACTTTGTGGGAGTCATGAAGGGCGTGATTCTGGGCCTCCACCCGGACGCGCAAGTGGTGGACATCACCCACCAGATCGACCCGTATGCGATCAGCGAGGGCGGGTTCGTCGTCGCGGAGGCCTACCGCTGGTTTCCGAAGAAGACGGTGCACGTCGTGGTGGTCGATCCCGGGGTGGGCACCTTGCGGCGCCCGATCCTGGCGGAGGCGGCGGGGCAGTACTTCCTGGCGCCGGACAACGGAGTGCTCTCCATGATCTACGCGCGCGAGAAGCACAAGGTGCGGGCAGTGACCGCGGAGAAGTTCTTTCTCCAGCCGGTGAGTGACACCTTCCACGGGCGCGACGTGTTCGCTCCCGCGGCCGCGTATCTGGCCAAGGGGACGCCGGCCGCGCGGTTCGGCAAGATCATCGGCGACTATTGCCGGCTCGAGTTCTATAAGCCGGTCCGCACCGGCAAGCGGGTTTGGAAGGGGACCGTGCTCAAGATCGACCGGTTCGGCAACCTCATCACCAACTTCCACATCGCGGAGTTCCCGGTGGTACGCACGCGGCCGTTTTCCCTGACGGCGGGCCAGCAGGAGATCACCGAGCTGGCGCGCACCTTCGGCGAACGGAGCTTCGGCGAACTGTTCCTGGTGGTGGGCAGCTCGGGGTACCTGGAAGCGGCGGCGAACCAGGCCTCGGCGGCCAAGATGACGGGCGCGGCGGTGGGCGCTCCGGTCGAGCTGACGATATACTGAGGCCCGAAATGTTGAAGTCTCTGACTGGAGTTGCGTATCGCGTCGCCGATCTCGAGAAGGCGAAGCGGTGGTATCGCCGGATCCTCGGCAAAGAGCCGGTCCTCGACTCGCCGTTGGGCGTGGTTTTTGAGATCGGCGGTTCTCAATGTTCCCTTCTTCCGATTCAGAGTGCGCCTCCGGGGAGCGACGAACGCGTGGTGGCCTTTTGGGGCGTCGATGACATCGAGGCGGCCTACCGGCAGTTGCTCGAGGCCGGGGCGGCTCCGCATACCGAGGTCATGCGCACGGTCCTCGGCTCGAAGATCGCGCGGGTAATCGATCCATTTGGCAATATTCTGGGCCTCACCGGTACGGATTCGGCCGCGAAGGCCAAGTCCCTTGAAGACCAGCCGTCGGAGTCGGCTCTGGTGGTCGCCTTTTGCCGCGCTCTGGCGGCCCACGACGAGAGAGAAGAGATCCGAGGGCCGGATTGCCTCGCGGAGATCTTTCTGACCGAGGATGCCAAAAAGCCGCTCCGGGATCCCGCGGCCCGCGCCTGGGTGTTGGGGAAAGTGATTCCTCCGGGATCTTATGAGTACTTCGTGGCCCGCACGGCCTTCTTCGACGGCATTGTGCGGCGGGCGCTTCAAGAAAACCTCCCCCAAGTTGTTTTCCTTGGAGCCGGGTACGACACCCGGCCGTACCGCTTCGCCAACCTCATCCAGGGCACCAGGATATTTGAGCTGGATATCGAATCCACTCAGGCGCGCAAAAGAGAGTTGCTGGAGCGGGCCAAGGTTCCCATACCCGTCCACTTGAGTTTTGTTCCGATCGACTTCACCCAGGACAGCCTCGAAGAGGTGCTGTTCCAGGCAGGTTTCGATCGCGGCAAGAAAGCCCTCTTCCTGTGGGAGGGAGTCACCTACTATCTTCCCGCCCAGGCGGTGGATCGGACGCTGGAGTTCGTGCGCAGGAACTCGCCGGTGGACAGCAGGGTGTGTTTTGACTACAGGATTCAGGCTCCCGACATGGCCAGCCGCTATGGCGTAAGAGAGTCGGCCGCGGCGATGCGCGCCAGCTACCGTGCCGAACCCATCCAGTCTGGGATTCCGGAAGGCACCATAGAACCGTTCCTGTTCGAGCGGGGTTACCGGATGCTGACTCATCTCACGGCGGAAGATCTCGAGCGCAACTATCTCACGCTGCGCGACGGTTCATCGGCCGGGAAGGTGCTGGCTTGCTTCGGTCTGGTCGAAGCTTGCGTGGCCGGGTGAAGCTGAAACGGCAGCGTGGATGAGTTCCGATGGCGCGATCGCTCATTCCTGCCGCAGCGCGGAGTTGGGGTCAACCCTGGTGGCTCGGAGAGCCGGGAGGTAGCAGGCTGCAAGTATCACGGCCAGAAAGGGGAGGGCCGTGGCGAGAAAGGTGGCGGCGTCGAGCGGGTCGATGCCAAACAGCAGGCCGCGGAGGAAACGCGTGAGCGCGAAAGCTCCCACGGCGCCGGCCAGGGAGCCGATCAGACCCAGCCGCAGGCCCTGGCCGATGACCATGCCGAGGATCTGGGTCCGTTGGGCGCCCATGGCGACGCGAATGCCGAACTCGCTGGTGCGTTGCGCCACGGAGTAGGACATCACGCCATAGATTCCAACCGCCGCCAGCGCGAGCGCGACGGTCGAGAAAAGGGTGAGCAGGAGAGTCAGAAAGCGGGGGCGCGACTGCGCGGCCAGCAGGACGTCTTCCATGGTTTGGACGGAGGCGATGGGCAGCGAGGAATCCAGGGCGGCGACCTGAGCGCGCAAGGCCGGGACGAGCGAGAGCGGGTCTCGTGCCGCCCGAACGACCACACAGGCGCCTCCCAGCGAGTCGCCGGCTTGGCGGTACGGCAGGTAGAGCTCGGTTCCGGCTGGCTTGTCCAGCCCGGCGTTCTTGACGTCGCCCACCACTCCAACGATGGTGCGCCATTTGTCGGGATTGATGCGGCGGCCGATGGCGCTTTGGCCGGGCCAGAAGGTGCGGGCCATGGTCTGGTTCACGATCACGGTTGCGGGCGCGCCCTCGCCGTCGCGCGGATCGAAGAACCGGCCCTCGATGAGCGCAATGCCCATGGTCTCGAAATAACGCTCACCAGCGACTTGGTAGTAGTCCACGTTCTGGATGGGCCCTCCGGGACGCGGCACGAAGCCTTCAATCTCGGTGTCGTTTGCATCGACCGGGCGCAGAGGAGGCAGGCCACCCACAATCGTGGCCGATACGACGCCGGGCAACGTGGCGAGTCGCTGCTGGAGGCGCGACAACAACGAGATCCGGCTGTTGGGAGGGTAGACGGAGCCTGGCAGGCGAATCTGCGCCGTGAGCAGCCTCGAGGGCTGGAATCCGACCTGGACGGCTTGGAGTTTCCAGAAAGCTCGCAGCATGAGGCCAGTCCCGATGAGCAGAACCAGGGCCAGCGCCAGTTGCGCGGCCACCATGGCCTGGCGCACTCGATGGGCCGGGACGGACGCCGTCAGACGCGAGCCGGCGGCCTTGAGGGAATCGTGCACGTTCGCACTGAGGAGATGGACCAGCGGGGCCAGACCAAAGAACACGCTGGCGAGGAGTGCTATGCCCAGCGTAAACCCGAGCACGCGGAGGTCGACGCCGATCTCGGCCGCGCGGGGGATGCTGTTCCGGCTGGCCGCCAGGATCAAACGCAGGCCGCCGAAAGCCAAGCCGAGTCCGCAGACGGCGCCCGACAACGAGAGCAGCAGGCCCTCGACCAGGAACTGGCGCAGGAGCCGTCTCGCGCCGGCGCCGATGGCCACGCGCACGGCGATTTCCCGCTGGCGCGCCTCCGCCCGCGCCAGCAGCAGGTTCGCCACGTTGACGCAAGCGATCAGCAGAACGAAACCGACTGCGGCCAGCATGGTCAGCATGGCGGGGCGGACTGCACCGACCACCTCGTCATGAAACGGAAACGCGAGGACGGGATGGTCTTTGGGGTGAAAGGCATGCGTGCGGGGCGGCGCCGCCGCGGCCCAACGACTGACCAGGCGATTCAACTCCTCCCGGGCGCGGCCCAATGAGATTCCGTTCTTCAGCCGGCCGATCAGTGAGAGGCCGTGATGGGAGCGGTCACCGGGCCGGGCCGGATCGAGCCGCAGCGGAATCCAGACATCCGGAGCGTCGATCTCGCCGGGAGGGAACTGGAACTCCGGCGGCATCACGCCCACGACGGTGAAGGGTTGGCCATTCACTCTTACGTCGCGGCCGACGATGCGCGGATCGCCTCCGAAGGCCCGGAGCCATAGCCCGTGGGCGATCACCGTGGCTGGGTTCGCGGCCTTGGTATCGTCCTGGGGCGTCAGGAAACGGCCGAGTGCGGGTTGCACTCCCAGCGTGGGAAGCAGCCCTCCGGAGAGAATGCACTCCGTCACGCGCACGGGCTCGGCGCCTCCGGCCAGGTTCGCGGTCGCGCCGGTCCAGGCGTCGAGAGACTCCCAAGAGGTGGTCTCGCGCCGCAGGTCGAGAAATTCGGGCGGCGAGATCCAGAACTTATGCAAGCCCCCGCCGGGGAAACCGGGGAACTCCGAATAGAGCCGCGCCAGGCGCTCCGGGGCGGCGTAGGGCAGCGGCTTCAAAACGACGGAGTTCACCACGCTGAAAATGGCCGTGTTGGCTCCGATGCCAAGCGCCAGCGTGAGCACGGCGACGGTCGTGAAGCCGGGGCTCTTGCGCAGGACGCGGGCGGCGTAGCGCAGGTCCTGGATCAGGCTTTCGACGAAGGGAATCCCGCGCGCGTCGCGATATGTCTCTTTGATCTGCTCCACGCCGCCGAACTCGCGCCGAGCCGCCGAACTCGCATCTTCGGGAGTCATGCCCTGGCGGATCTTCTCGGCGGCGACCATCTCCAGGTGGCACTGCACCTCCTCGTCCAACCGCTGGTCCAGGCGGCGTCTCGAGAAAAGCGCCAGCAAACGCGAGGCCAGCACGCGGAGAGGCGGCATCATTTCCTCCTAATCCACCGGTTGAAGCAAGCGGGCGATGATGCCCGCCATTCTCTCCCAGCTCTCGGTTTCAACCCGCAATTGCTTGCGGCCCGCAGGCGTGATGCTGTAGAACCTGGCCCGGCGGTTGCTCTCGGACCTGCCCCACTCGGACGCGATCCAGCCGCGCTGCTCGAGCCGCAGCAGCGCGGGGTACAGCGTGCCCTGGTTGAGTTGCAGAGCCCGCTCGGAGAGCTGCCCGAGCCGCTGAGAGATGCCATAGCCGTGCAGCGGGCCCATGCTCTCCAGGGTCCGCAGGACGATCAGGTCTAGGGTGCCCTGCAGAACGTCGGTTTTCTCGCTGGCCATGACGGGGAGGGAGCCTTTCTGTTGATTGTCTACATGACGAGCATACGCGGTTTTCTGTTGGACGTCAACAGGAAAAACCCCGCCGGCGAGCCGCACTTCGGCGAACTGTTCCTGGCGCTGGGCCACCCAGGATCCCGAGCCGCGAACCGCTCCAGCGCTCTTGGGTCCAGGTTCTCGAGATTGGACCTAAAAATTGGACCTCGACGGGGAGGCAGCCTGGTGTATAATGAATCCCACGCGGGACTCCGAAACCGGAGTCCTAACGGAATCCGGATGGAGGGCTGATGAAAGCATTAAGGTTTCTCGTTCTACTGGTAGTCATGGTTGCTCTCGGCACGCCGTTGCTGGGAAGCTCCCTGGCTCTCGTCGTGGCTCAGGAAGCTCAGACCACGGTGTCTGTCTTCGCGCTGAACGGGGTCCTGCTGACCACGCTCAGTCCCACAGGCGGGTTCACGTTCCCAACGGCCGCGGCTTTCGACTCCAGCGGGCACGTCTGGGTCTCCGACTACGTCACCAGCACTCTGTATGAGTTCTCCATCTACGGGGTTTACATGGGCTACATCACCGGCCCGGGCATCGTCAATCCGGTCGGATTGGCGATCGCCGCGGACGGCGACCTTCTGGTCGTCGATCGCAATAGCGGCAAGATCTGCGAGGTGAATCCCACCACCGGCACGACCGTCGGAACCTGCATCTCTGTTACAAGTTTCGCGCGGAGCGTCGCGGTCAACGGTAACGAGGTCTACGTCGGCTCCGAGGGAGCCGCGGTCGTGGACCAGTACACTGTTGGCCTGCCTGGCACGTTTGTTTGGGATGCATCCGCGGCCGCCCTCTACCCCCGGGGGATCGCGATTGACTCCTCCGGCAATGTGTACGTGTCCGCCGCGGATGCCCCTAATGGTGACGGCTTCGCGAATGAGGTCGTGCAGTTCAACTCGGCACTGGGGGGCGAAAGCGTTTTCGCGGACGGTTTCCAGGCCGCCAACGGCCTGGCATTCGATCCCGCCGGGAATCTTTATGTGGTCGACTACTCCGCCGGCACGATCACGAAGTTTGACTCATCTGGCACGAATCTCGGAACCGTGGTCACAGGCTTGACGCATCCGAGCGGCCTCGCTGAGGGAGAGTGGGGTCCCGAACCCGGCACCTGGCTGATGCTCGCGCTCGGCCTGGGCGCTCTGGCACTGCGCCGCCGCCGCCGATAGCCACGGGCTTGGCGGGGGGCGCTCTGCAGACGCCGCTTATGCGCCCGGTTCCGCGGAGGGGAGGACGCCGAGGTACGCTCCAAAGAACAAGAGCGCCAGCGCGACGACGACGGCGGCAGCCAGAATCAGGCCGCAGATGAGCAGCTTGCGAAAAAGCCGTTGGGCGTCCCGCACGCAGATCGTCGACGCCAGGAGGCTGACGAAGCGGGTGCTGCAAGCCTCGCAGCGGTGAACACGGCCACCGGCGAAGGTAAGCAACCATTCCACCATCTTGCGACGGCGAGACCGGTGCACGCGCGTCGAGCCGCAGAACGGGCAAATGGCGTGGCGGGAGGCGCGATCGAGGGGAGGGGCGGAATCGGCTGTTTGGGCGTTCATGGCGCTGGGCTTGCTGCCGAAGATATCGGTTGCTGGTGCGCTGAACTCCAGGCCCTTAACCCGGAAACTGGGTGGTCATGACCGTATATGCGCGGCGGGCGACGATGAGCTCTTCGTTGGTGGCCAGGGCCAGAATAGCGACCGGGGAGCCGGGCTCGGAGAGGATGCGGTCGCCGGCGCCGTCGTGGTTGAGCGCGGGGTCCAGGCGCAGGCCGAGGAATTCCAGGCCGGCGCAGCACCGGGCCCGAAGGCGCGCGGAGTTCTCGCCGATGCCGCCGGTGAAGGCGACGGCGTCGAGGCCCGCCATGGCGGCGGCGTAGGCGCCGATGGTTTTCTTCACCTGGTACGCGAATACGTCCAGAGCCAGGGCGGCCTCGGAGTTGCCGGCGGCGGCGGCAGCCTCCAGGTCGCGCGCATCGCCGCCGGGGATGCCCGAGAGTCCGGCCAAGCCCCCGTTGCGGGTCAACTGGCGCCGGACTTCGGCGGTGTCCCAGCCGCGGCGGTCCATCATGTAGAGCACGGCGAAAACGTCGAGATCGCCGTGGCGAGTGGCGTTTTCGAGGCCGGACTGGGGCGAGAAGCCCATGCTGGTGTCGATCGAGCGGCCGTACTGGATGGCGCAGATCGAGGAGCTGCCGCCGAGGTGGCAGCTTACGACGCGCAGCTCCACGGGGGGCCGGGAAAGCATGGCGGCGGCGCGCTCGCCGACGTACTGGTGGGAGGCGCCGTGGAAACCATAGCGGCGCACGCCAAAATCCTCGCGCCACTCCGCGGGAACGCCGTAGCGGGCGGCCTGCTCGGGCATGGTCGAGTGGAATTCGGTCTCGAAGGCGGCAATCAGCCGCACTCCTGGCATGGCCTCGCGAAAGGCCCGGACGGCGGCGAGGTAGATGGCATTGTGTGCGGGGGCGGCGGGGAGGAATTCCTCCATCGCCGCCACAACGCCCGCGTCGATCGCGAACGTGCCGCAGTACTTGGGGCCGGCGTGCACCGCTTTGAAGGCCACGGCGTCGATCGGGACCTCCCCGACCTGGATCTGGGAGATGGCCTCGCGGTAGTCGCTGACCCGCTCAAAGCGCCCCCGGGCCAGCACCCGCTCGGAAGGCATCTCCAGGATCTGGTACTTCAACGACGTGGAGCCGAGATTGGGAACCAGAATGTTCATCGGACGCGGTACTGGGAGCGGATGGCTCTCACGTTGGTGCGCGCACGGGCCTGGTAGGGGCCGGGGATGGCGGCGCATTGCTCGGAGAAGCGCAGGGCGTCGCGGGCGCGCTCGATGTTGCCCGCCTCGGCGATGCGGTAGTTGGCCAGTCCCAGATAGAACAGCGCTTCGGCCTTCATGTCCGGGCTGGCCTCGGCGCTGGGCAAGGCGGCGCGCAGCGCCTGGTCCGTCTGGGGCCACCTCTCCTGCGCGGCGTAGGTAAGACCCATCACATAGTTGGCGCGTCCCGCGATCTGGGTCCTCCAGGTGCTCCAGTCGGCGTCCGAGACGCCGTCCGGCTTGGGTTTCGAGCCAGCGACCTGGATGGCCTTCGCGGTCAGCTCGGCGACCTTGTCGGCCTGCCTCTTGGTGCGATAGTCATCGGCCACGGCCAGCAGCATTTCGGCGTTGCTCTGGTCCTTTTCCAGCGTCTTTTCGGCCAGGGCGACGGCCTTGGCGTTCTCGCCGGTACGGATGTAGGCCAGGAAGAGCTGCTCGGCAACCTGGGTGATGTACTGGCTCTGGGGATTGCGCTGCTCCAGGGCCTCCCCGAGCAGGATCTTCTTCTGCGTATCGGGCGTCTGGAGGGCCATGGCGTAGAGCGCGTACTCGGTGTAGATGTCCACCTGCTTGGCGAAATCGACCCGGCGCGTCCAGTCCTCCACCTGGTCCTCCTGGGCGGGCTTGGGGATTTGGGCCACCTTGCGGGCGGACTCGGAGGTGAGCACGGCCCACTTGAGCACAAGGTCGGGGTCGCGCTTGGCCTCCAGGGCGGCCTTGAGACAGGTGTGGGCGTCCTCGACGTCGCCGGGGTCGAGCCCCAGCAGCTTCTCGCCGCTGGCGATGAGCTTGTCCGGCTGGTTGGCCTTGGCGTAGGCCCCCACCAGTTCCTCATAGACCCAGGCCGCGCCTTCGTGCTTGGGGTATTTCTCGGCGAACTGCTCCAGCAGGGTCAACCTCCTGGACTCGTCGGATTCCTGTTCGATCGACTGGAGCAGTTGCCCTTCCGGGGTCGCGGGGTTGATGGCGACCTTGTGCCGCTGCGCCGAGGCTGAGCCGGCGGCCAGAAGAACTGCCGCTACGACCGCGGTGATTTTCATGCTTCCTCCTGTTCTCGACGGGATGGTATCATACGCCGGGTGAGGTTCGCACACGCAATCCCCGAACCTTGCGCCACGCACAGGGTTTTTGTGGTAATCTCGCATCTCCAGGAGAGTTATGGTTCTGCCACAGACGTATCTTGCCGCCTTGCTGCTCATGATCCTGACGATGATTTGCTGGGGCTCGTGGGTGAACACTTTCAAACTCGCCGGGAAGTGGCGATTTGAGTTGTTTTATTGGGACTTCATACTGGGGGCGGCGCTGGCCGCGGCGCTCGCGGCCGTAACTTTCGGCACGCTCGGTTTCGACGGGTTCCTGTTCACCGACGACCTGATGCGGGCGGGCAAGCGGAACATCGTCTACGGGATGGGCGCCGGCGCCATTTTCAATCTCGGCAACATGCTGCTGCTGGCGGCGGTTTCGGTGGCCGGGATGTCGGTGGCTCTGCCGGTGGGTCTCGGCCTGGGCCTGATCGTGGCCGCAATTTGGGGTCACGCCAGCCACCCCGAGAGTAATCCGACGATGCTGCTGGCCGGCTTGGCCATCGTGCTGGCGGCCATCGTGGTCAACACGTATGCCTATCGCCGCATGGAGCTCGCCAAGGCCAGGCTGGCCATCAAAGCGGGAAAGGGCAAAGGGACCGTTCCCAAGACCAGTTGGAAAGCGACCATCTTGAGCGCCATCGGCGGCCTGCTGATGGGTTCAATCTACCCGCTGGTTGAATTCAGCCAGAAGGGCGACGCGGGTTTGGGCCCCTACGCCATGGCGTTCGTCTTCGCGGCCGGAATCTTTTTCTCCACCTTCATCTTCAACCTGTTTTTCATGAACCTGACGGTCCAGGGAGAGCCGGTCGAGATCCTGGATTACCTCAGGGGCACTTGGAAGCAACACGGGCTGGGGGTTCTGGGCGGCATGGTGTGGGCCACCGGGACCATCGCCAGTTTCGTGGTAGCGAGCGCTCCGGAAGCGCGTCTGGGGCCTGCCATGCGCTATGGATTGGGTCAGAGCGCGGCGGTGGTGGGTGCGCTGTGGGGCCTGTTGGCGTGGAAGGAGTTCCGCGGCGCCGACGTGGCCGTCAGAATCCTGATGGGCGTGATGCTGATCCTGTTCGCGGGAGGGGTGACGCTGGCCGCGGTCGCCCGGCTGTATCCTTGAGAACGCGGGCGAAACCGCCTGCCCCACCTGGCTGTTGGATACTGGAGAGTATGCCCTTTGTGTCGCTTCCCGAGGCCATCGAAGAGATCCGCGCCGGCCGCATACTGGTCGTGGTGGACGACGAGGACCGCGAGAACGAAGGGGACCTCACCGTGGCGGCGGAGAAGGTCACGGCCGAGATCGTCAACTTCATGGCCCGGCACGGGCGGGGCCTGATCTGCCTGGCGCTGACCGCGGAGCGCTGCGAGGAACTGCATCTGCACCCGCTCTCGCCGCACAACACCTCCCGGCTGGGGACGGCATTCTACGAGACCATCGACGCCCGCGAGGGGGTGACCACGGGCATCTCGGCGGCCGACCGCGCACGGACCATCCGCGTGGCCATCGATCCCGCGGCCCGGCCCAGCGATCTGGCGCGCCCGGGCCACATCTTCCCGTTGCGCGCCCGGGAAGGCGGCGTGCTGGTGCGGGCCGGTCAGACCGAGGCCGCCGTGGACCTGGCCCGGCTGGCGGGCCTCTTCCCGGCCGGAGTGATCTGCGAAGTCATGAACGACGACGGCACCATGGCCCGCGTGCCGCAGCTCGAGCAGTTCTGCCGCCACCATGAACTGAAGATGATCTCGGTGGCCGAGCTGATCCGCTTCCGCCTGCGCCATGAGCGGCAGATCCGCCGGGTGGGCGAGGGCTGCCTGTCCACGCAACTCGGCGAATTCCGCAGCATCGCCTACGCCACCTCCACCGACCCGGAACTCCACCTGGCATTGGTGCGGGGAGAGCTGGGGAAAGGCGAGGGCGTGCTGGTGCGCATGCACTCCCACTGCGTCTACGGCGACGTCTTCGGCGCCACCACTTGCGAGTGTCAGAGGACCCTGCGGGAGTCGCTCCAGCGCATCGCCGCGGAGGGTGGAGTGCTGGTGTACCTGCATCAGACCGGGCCGGGCATTCGGATCGCCGCGGGCGAGGGGGGAGTCGGCCAGCTCCTGCCGCACAGCCGGGATTTCGCCCACTACACCGGCCCGGACGGGCAGCGGCTGCTGCAACACGAGAGCGGCATCGGCGCGCAAATCCTCTCCGATCTCGGCCTGCGCACGATCCGGCTTCTGACCAACCATCCGCGGCGCGTGGTCGGGCTGGAGGCGTTTGGGATCACGATCCTCGAGCAGGTCCCGATCGCGGTTTGAGCGATGCGGCGGGTCCTGGTCTGCTACGGCATCCTGAACGGCATTCTGTACCTCTCCCTGCTGCCGCTGTGGGATGGTTTCGACGAGCCGTTTCACTACGCCTATGTGCAGGCGCTTTCCCATGGATGCGGCTTTCCGGTGCTGGGAAAGACGACGATCATGGAGGAGATCTGGCGGTCGCTGGCCATCGCCCCCGGCAGCTACGCAGTGAAAGAAAACCTGCCGGTGGTGATGACCTTCGGGGAATGGTTCGGGCTGGAGGCGGCCGACAGAGCGCGGCTGCGCGGGCAATTGGAGAGCCTGCGCCCGGCAACGGGATGCTCCAACGTCGGGCCGCTGAACTATGAAGCCCAGCACCCGCCGCTGGCCTACGCTCTGCTGGCGGCGCCGGACTACCTCTGGCGCCAGCAGCCGCTCCTGGAGCGCGTCTGGCGCCTGCGGATGCTCTGCGCCATCGCTTCGAGCGTGGCCACGGCGCTCGCGGCGTTTCGTCTGGCGCGCCAGTTGAAGCTCCGCGAGGAGTTCGCGGCCTCGGCCGTTTTCCTGGCGTTGTCCTGGCAGATGTTCTACGCCACGACGGCGCACCTGGCCAACGACTGGCTGGCCATCCCGCTGGCCGTACTGCTGGTGAGCGTTGCCATCGGGGCCTGGGAAAAACCCGGGCGGGCATCGGCCGCGGCGCTCTCGCTGACGCTCGGCGCGGGCCTGCTCACCAAAGCCTACTTCCTGTGTTTCGTTCCGCTCGCACTGGGACTGGTGGCATGGCTCCTGTGGAAGCGTCGGCTGCGGTGGGACGGCGCAGCTTGGTTTGCCGTGCTGCTGGCGGCGACGGCGGGCCCGTGGTACGTGCGGAACATGGCGCTCTATGGCAACCTGAGCGGGATGCAGCTCACCGTGCGGCAGGGTTCGCTGCGGGAATTGGCGTCCGCGGCATTCCGGGTGCCTTGGGGACGCATGCTCCTGCCGACCGCCCGGGCGAGCTTGTGGACCGGCAATAACTCGTTCACCGCGTTCTCGGCCATCACCATCGCTCTGATGCTGGCGGCGATGGCCGCGGCGCGGCGCAACCCACCCTCCGTGCCGGAGCGCCTGGCGCTGGCCGCCTTGGTTTGTTTCGCGGCCGGGCTGGCCTATTCGGCGGTGGCGGGCTTTTGCTACGGCCGGGGCGGATCGGCCATCATCTACCCCTGGCACACTCAGCCGCTCGTCCCGATCGTGCTCTGCCTGCTGTTTCTGGGCCTGGCGCGCGGGCGGCTGGCGGGGCGCATCGTGGCCATCGCCTCGGTCTGCCTGTGGGCCTACGTGATCTCGGCGACCTACGTGGCCAAGCTGATTCCGTTCTATTCGGGCTACGCCGGGCGGGCTAAGGTGGCGACGATCATTCGCTGGTACCTGGGATCGTTCGCGGCGGTGCGGGAGGCGCTCGAGAATACCGCCATGCGCGGTCCGGGCGTGTTGTTCGGGCTGACCGCGGTGGTGGTGGTCTCGGCGGTGACGCTGGCTGCGGTGCTGGCGCTGCGGCTGGCACGCAGCAAGGTTGGTTAGACTGGAGTGGAAAGGGCTCGGCTTTGCACGTACACCCCCACGCGCACGACGCAGGAAAAGTCCTGATCTGGTCCCTGGCCCTGACGGCCGCTTTCGTGATCGTCGAGGTGGCGGCGGGAATCCGCGCCCACAGCCTGGCGCTGCTCTCCGACGCCGGCCACAACTTCACCGACGCGCTGGCGCTGCTGCTGGCCTGGTTCGGCGTCTACTACGGGCGGAAGCCGCCGGATGAGAGCCGGACCTACGGCTACCACCGGGCGGGAGTACTGGCGGCCTTCGTGAATGCGCTCTCGCTGCTGATGCTCGCCGGCTACATCCTGTACGAGAGCTACCAGCGCTGGCGCGAGCCGCGGCAGGTGAACGAAACCACCATGCTGCTGGTGGCGGCGCTCGGCCTGGTGGTGAACGCCTCAATCATGTGGGGCCTGCGGGCCGAACGGGGCCACGACCTCAACGTGCGTAGCGCCTGGTTGCACATGCTGGGAGACGCCCTGGGCTCGATCGGCATCATGGTGGGCGCGGTGGTGATCCGGCAGACGGGTTGGGCCCGCACGGACCCGGCGCTCTCGGCGCTGATCGGGCTTCTGATCGTCTGGACCGCCTGGGACATCATCAAGGAATCGCTGAACATCCTGCTGGAAGGGCTGCCCCGCGGCCTGAACCTGAACGCGGTGATGCAAGCGATGCGGCAGGTCCAGGACGTCATCGACGTTCACGACGTGCACATCTGGAGCCTGGGGTCGAGCACGCGCGCGCTGAGCTGCCACGTGCTGATCCAGGACGTGCCGCCCTCGGCCAGCGATTCGATCCTCCAACGGCTGAACGCCATGCTCGAGGAGCGCTTCCACATCCACCACACCACGATGCAGTTCGAGCACGTCAACTGCCCCGGGTGCGCCATCGAGAACCAAGGCCAGGAGCGCGCCTAGTATTACTATGTTAAAAACAAACAATATGATGTAGAATTGTTTTCGTGGGATCACGCCTCTCTTCGCCAGGCCCACAACGGAGGCGCTTCGCGGCCTATATCGAGGGTCTGGCCAACGCCGCGGGGCACGCCGACCGGCACACACCCTTGAAGAACTACTGCACGGGGCTGTTGTTGCCAGGAGAGCGCAAGAGTGTGGAGCCGATGGCTGCGCGTTTGGCCCCAAACAATGTTCGTCGCATGCACCAGTCGCTACACCACTTGGTGGCGGACGCGCCATGGAACGACGAAGAGATGCTGGCGCAGGTGCGGCGGGATGTCTTGCCGACCATGCAGAAACACGGTCCAGTGGTGGCGTGGATCGTGGATGACACGGGGTTTCCGAAGCAGGGAAAGCATTCTGTAGGAGTGGCTTGGCAGTACTGCGGTCAAATCGGCAAACACGATAACTGTCAGGCGGCCGTGAGTTTGTCGGTGAGCACCTGGAACTCGAGTTTGCCCATGGCTTGGCGGCTGTATCTGCCGGAGGTGTGGTCTCAGGATTCCGCGCGCCGCCAGCAGGCCGGGGTCCCAGAAGGGATTGAGTTTCAAACCAAGCCGGAGATTGCTTTACAACAGATCCGGAAGGCGGTGGAGCAGAAGATTCCCGCAGGAGTGGTACTGGCAGACGCCGGCTATGGAAACGGCACGCCATTTCGCACCGCCCTCACCCAACTCGAACTGTCCTATATAGTAGGCATCGAGTCTTCGACCACCGTCTGGGAGCCTGGACAACAACCCTTGCCGGCCCCGCCGCGAAAGCCCGGCCGTGGAGCACCACCGAAGCGCTTACAACGCAACGCCGACCACCCGCCTATTTCGGTGAAGCAGTTGGCCCTCAGTTTGCCGTCTTCGGTTTGGAAGGATATCGCTTGGCGCCCAGGCAGTCAAGGAACTTTGCGTTCTCGTTTCGCCGCTGTCCGAGTGCGTCCTGCCCACCGCGATGAAAAGCGGACTGTCCCACGCCCGGAAGAATGGCTCTTGATCGAATGGCCCGAGGAAGAATCGGAACCTACGAAATACTGGCTGTCCACGTTGCCGGCCAGGACCTCACTGAAGTCTCTGGTGAAGATTGCCAAACACCGCTGGATTATTGAACGCGACTATGAGGAACTCAAGCAGGAACTTGGATTAGGCCATTATGAAGGACGGAGTTGGCGCGGTTTTCACCATCACGCCACCTTGTGCATCGCCGCTTATGGGTTCCTGATCAGCGAGCGGAACCGTTTTTCCCCCTCAGTCCGCGCCGGCCATGTTGGACTATCAGCCCCGGAGCCGCAGCTGGACTTCCGCCCGCGCGGGTCGCCGCGTCCGTCCCGAACGGCATAATCCCCACTCGATCGCCACGCTCCACATCGTGATCGCGCGCCACCTGCTTCAGCAACTTCCTCACTGCCCGTTCCGCGGATCGTCGCCAGGATGGTCCTCTGCGTCTACCTCAATGTTCTCCACGCAACGCTGGCGAGCGTGGGGTTCGCTTTGCCAGGGACCGTCCAACAACTCCACGCTGGAGAGTTTCTTCAGCGATAGACAGCGCCAGATTCCCTCCCCGCCATCCGGCTGCGGTCCGCTCTTGCTTTCGCCCCCGTACTGATAACAGAACACTCGCCACTTGCCCGGCTGGTTATAGCCCAGCACATGGGGGCACAAGAGCCTCCGCGTGCCGTCATACAGCGCCGCGATCGGTCGGTGCTGAACTGCCGCCGCACGCACCAGCCGGCGGATTTCTTCTGGAGATTGCCCAGTGGCGGACGCAGCACCCATTTCCTATCTCAGGATATTAATCAGGCCATAAGTAGGTAGACTTTTGACTTGGTCGGATTCACAGAGCGGCGTACTGGGTGTCCGGCGTCAGGAAGAACATGCGAACCGTCCAAGGCAGTTTCTGCAGCGAGCGGAG
>JBEKWU010000050.1:0-33718 GCA_049512775.1 Bryobacteraceae bacterium | reverse complement strand
TGTCGCGGCAAAGTAGAAAGTTCCGGTTTCTGAAGATAAAACGGTCCGATTGCCTTGGCAGTCCGGCCTGCCATTCCCTTTAATTGCCAGTGTCTTGCATCGCCGCCACCCCTCAAGGCTACCCTCCGGCGCGCCTGTCGGCGCGGCCTTGACGGGTCCCGGCGGCGACGCACAGCAACTCCTTTACTGAGAAGAGGGAATGGCAGGCTCCGCTCCGGCAGCGACATGGAGCGGAACTTTCTACTTCGCTGGACCGGAACTTTCTACTTTGCTCTGACATCCCGCCCGGCGGTTGCGCGGAATACGCCTTTCTGCTATTGTCCATCGTGACCCAGTATTGTCGGAGGTCATCGTGAGCAAGAGGTGGTATAACCTATTTGTGTCCGTGGACCAGGCAGCCGAGGGCGGGCCCGATGCCGCCAGGCCGCCGGATGAGGCGGCCGCCACGGCCGCCCAGGCGGTTTCCGAGATTGCCGCGTCGGTGCCGCAGGTAACCCAGTTCTCCGGCCCCGTCGCCAACCCGACTTCATTCGGAGAAATCTACGACTCGGCGGAAATCCACCCGCCGCAACACGGCTATACGATCATGAAGGTGGCCGAGATGCTCCAGAGCGAGCACATCCGCGGCCTGCCGGCCGAAGTGAGGCGCAGCTCCATCCTGGTGGCCCTGGAGGCCGCCGGGGTCAAGATCCAGGAGGTGATCGAGGATGCCGTTAAGCGCGACCGCGCGCTGGACACCTACGAGCGGGTACTGGAGAAGTCCTTGCACGACCTGGAGGCCGCCAAGGCCGAAGACAGCCGGAAAATCCAGGCCGAGATGGAACGCCTGGTGGCCGAGCATCGTTCTCGTATGCAGGCCAACGAAGACGCGGTAGCCAAGGAGAGGGAGCGCTTTTACGGCTGGCGCCTTCAGAAACAGCAGGAAGAAAAGAAGATCGCCGACGCGGTCGGGTACTTCGTGTCGGAGAACCCAATCACCACCAGCGGCAGCCCGGCTCCGCCGCCGCCGAAAACGTAAGCATTCGAGCCGCTATAAGGAGGAAGACTCCCGATGTTCAGACGTCTATCCCGCATGATTCGGTCGTTCTTCGGGTTTTTCATCTCGGTGGCCGAGAACCCGGAACTGATCCTGGAACAGAACATCCGCGACATGAACGACCAGGTTCCGCGGATGAACGATAGCATCGCGATGGTAAAGGCCAACGTGACGCTGCTCGAACGAGAGGAAGCCAAGTACAAGACGGATCTGGCCGACCTGACCTCCAAGGTGAAGGCCGCCATCCAGGCCGGGCGCGACGACCTGGCCGGCAATTTCGCCATCCGGCTCGAGCAGATGCGCGGCGCCCTGGCGCGCACGCAGGGCCAGTTGACCACGGCCCGCGCCGCCTTCGACAAGGCGCTGGCGGTCAAACAAGCCTTTATGCGCGAGAAGGAGCGCAAGACGCAGGAGGCCCTGGGCGCCATTCGCGACTATCGCCGTGCCCAGTGGCAGAAGACGGTCGCCGATTCCATGGAGCAATTCCAGGTCGCCGGGGTCAGCCAGACCCACGACGAGATGGTCCGCAAGATCGAGGAGATGACCGCGGTCAACGAGGCCCGGATGGAGATGGCCATGGGCAACGTCGATCAGCAGGCGGTCAAGATCGATGAGGAGGCCGAGAAGCTGCGGGCCGACGAACTGGTCAAGCAGTTCAAGATGGAAATGGGGCTGGCCCCGCAACCTTCGGCCGGCTCTGCGGAGAAAACCATCGGGGGCAAGGAAGCGCAGCCTACCGAGTAGCGAGGTGAGCCATGGCAGTCAAAATTGAGAAGGGTGGCTGGACACTGATTCTGCTGGTCGGGCTGGCCCTGGTGGGCTACAGCCTGCACCGGTATGGCGTGGTGGACTTCGGGAAACTGTTCGGTTCGTCGTCGGGGCGATCCGGGGGCGGGGAGACGGTGGACACGTCGAAACCCCTGGAGCTGCCTGCCTCGAGTACAGCCGAGAGCAACGAAGTCCGCGTGCGCGTGAACATCTGGGTGGGCTGCGTCGGCGGTCTGGTCGCCAACGGCGGCCTGGATACGGCGGCCGGTTCGATTTACGCCGGCAAAGGGCTGAAGGTTTCCTTCAAGATCATCGACGACTGGACCGAGGGAGCGGCGGCGCTGGCCACCAACAACGTGGACGTGATGCTGACCACCGCCGACGTGTGGGCCAAGGACTACGCCCAGTTCCAGGACAAGAACGTCAATGTGCACGCGTTCTTCATGGTGGACTGGTCCCGCGGCGCCGATGGCGTGATCGGGCGCCAGGGCATCAACAACATCGAGGACCTGGCCGGCAAGACCGTGGCGTTCGCGCCCTACACGCCGTCGCACTTCCTGCTCTGGAACGGGCTGAAGAGCTCGGGCCTGACCACGGAACAGCGCAACGAGATCTTCGCCAAGGCCGTGCACACCAAGGACGGGATCGAGCCGGCCACGCTGTTCGCGCAGCAGAAGGTGGATGCCGCCGTGGCCTGGGACCCGGACATGAGCGACGCGGTCTCCAAGCGCCCCGGCGCCAAGAAGATCTATGACACGCGGATCGCCAACAGGCTGATTGCCGACATCCTGGTGGTCAGCGACCGGTTCGCGGCGCGGAACCCGCAGACTCTGGCGAAGTTCATCGAGGGCTGGCTGGAGGGCGTCGAGTTCATTCGCGCCAACCCCACCCGCGCCTACAACCTGATCGGGACCATCAAGGACTTCAACATTCCCGCGGATCTGGCCAAGACCATGCTCGAAGGGGTGAAGCTGGCCGACTACGCGGACAACGTCGCGTTCTTCGGCACCGGGGCGGAGTCCGACTACGCCAACATCTTCACGATGGCGCAGCAGATGTACCGCGAGGAGCGGCTGATCAAGCACATCTACGAGCCGGAGCGCTCGCTGGACAAGCGCTACCTGGGTGTCATCAAGGGCAAGTTCTCGGCCGCTTCGTCGGAGCCCGCGCCGGTCTACGCACAGCCGGCGCCCGGCGCCAAGCCCATCGGGACCCAGCACCGCTCGATCTACTTCGAGCCGAACTCGGCGAAAATGAGCCTGGACTCGCGGGCCGTCGTGGACGAGGTGGCCAGCTTCATGCGCGCCTATGAGAACACGGTCATCGACATCGAGGGGAACACCGACTCGACGGGCGCGCGGGAGTACAACATGAAGCTGTCCGGGGAGCGCGCGCGGACCGTGAAAGACTACCTCGTAGAGAAAGGCTATCCGGCGGAACGCATGCGCACGGTCGGGAAAGGGCCGGACAACCCCATCGATACCAACGCCACTCCCGAGGGCCGTGAGAAGAACCGGCGGACCGACATCAAGTGGTACGCCAACCCGGCCAAGTAGGGCAGGCTGACGCATGGACCTGTTTGCCATCCGAAAGGAGACCTCGCAGCGCGCGCGGGTGGCGCTGGCGATTCTGAGTTGGGGGATTGTGGTCGCGCTTTGGTATGCGCTGACCCGCTGGGAGTTTCTTCCGGTATTTACGCTGCCCAAACCCGCCGGGGTGGTGACCGCCATCGCCCGCCTCTGGACCGAGTACCACCTGCTCGCCAACGTAGGCCAGAGCTGGTGGCGCATCGCCCAGGCGTTCTTGTGGTGCGTCGCGGTCGCCATCCCCCTGGGGCTGCTGATGTCGAGCTTCCACTGGGTGCACGACCTGGTTAACCCCGTCGCCGCGCCCATGCGCTCGATGCCCATCACCGCCTTCCTGCCGGCCTTCATCGCCCTGTTTGGCATGGAGGAGGGGATGAAGGTGGCCTTCCTGTGGTTCGGCATGTTCTTCTACCTGCTGGCGGTAGTGGTCGAGGAAGTGAACAAGGTCGACAACAGCCTGCTGGAAACGGCCTACACCCTCGGCGCCAAACGCCGGCATGCGCTGTGGCTTCTGTTCCGGGCCTCGTTCCCCGGCATTTTCAGTTCCTTCCGGATTCTGTACGACATCGGATGGACGTACGTAATCCTGGCCGAGATGGTGAACGCCCGCCGGGGCGTGGGGTACATGGTCGAGGCCGCGCGCAAGAATCTGGATTTCGAGCGGGTGTACGCGGGGATCATCGCCATCGGCGTGGCCGCCTTTCTTTTCCGCTGGCTGCTCGGGTTCCTCGAGCGGATGTTGTTCCCGTGGCGCCGGGCCGCCCAGGCGGCCTCCGCGCCGATGGCGGCGATCGGCGCGGGGATGAAAACGAAGGCTGCGCATGAAAAATAGGGTCAAGATCAGCGTCGAGAATGTCTCGCGCACCTTCGTCAACTCGCAGGGAGCGAAGATCCAGGCGTTGCGCGACATCAATTTCGAGGTCGAGGACCTGTACTCGCCGGAAGGGCGCGATATTGGCGAGCTTCGCGTGCTGCTGGGCCCTTCCGGTTGCGGGAAATCCACGATACTGCGCATCATCGCGGGGCTGGATCACCCCACCACGGGCCGGGTGCTGGTGAATGGCGCACCAGTGACGGGCCCGGGCGCGGACCGTGGGATGGTTTTTCAGAAGTACACCTCCTTCCCGTGGCTCACCGTGGAAGCCAACGTCGCCTACGGGTTGAAGCTGAAGGGCGCCCCGGAGGCCGAAATCAGGCAAACCGTCGCCCGCCTGATCCAAGCGGTGGGGCTCAATGGCTTCGAGAAGAGTTACCCCGACACCCTGTCGGGCGGCATGCAGCAGCGGGTCGCCATCGCGCGAACGCTGGCGGTGCGGCCGCAGGTGGTTCTGATGGACGAGCCGTTCGGCGCCCTCGACGCCCAGACCCGCAGCGACATGCAGAACCTGCTCCTGGACATATGGGAACAGAGCGCCTCGACCGTGCTGTTCGTGACGCATGACGTCGAGGAAGGCATCTACCTGGGCGACCGGGTCTTCATTCTGAGTGGCAGACCCGGTACGATTGTGGAGGATGTCCCTGTTCCGTTCGGACGGCCGCGCGACCCGGCGATCAAGGAGAGCAAGGAGTTTCAGGAACTCGTGCACTACGTCCTGGGCTGCCTGCGCCGGGCGCCCGGCAACGGGCAGGTCAGAGTGAGTGTGTGATGGGGGATGAACGCCAGAGCGGGCCCGCGGGCGACCAGGGGCTCGACTCCACCACCTACGTCAAAGAGGCTTTCAAGTCGCAGTATAACTTGATCGGACTGGGTGGCCTGACGCTGTTCGCGCTGGTCTCCGGATCCGCGCTGCCCCTGCTGCTGGGCGCGGGGCTCGAGCTGATTTACCTTAGCCTGGTCCCGCAGAACAGCCGCTTCCAGCGCCTGGTGCGTTCCTGGAAATACGCCGAGCAGAAGCGCCAGCACGAGACGAGCCTCAACGCCATCTTCGAGGCGCTTCCTCCCGAGATGCGGCTGCGCTACGCCGAGGTGGACAAACTCTGCCGGAGCATCCGCGAGAACTACAACCGCCTGTCGGCGAGCTCCCAGATCTTCACGCAACAGATGGAGGACCGGCTGCAAGGGCTGGCGCAGTCCTATGTGCGGCTGCTGTACGCGGCCTATCAGTACCGGCAATACCTCCTCACCACCAACCCCAACACCATCCAGAGGGACATCAACGAGTTGAAGAAGGGCCTCGCCTCCGACACCCCGAAGGTCCAGGAGATCAACCGCAAACGGATCGAGATCCTCTCCAAGCGGCTGGAGAAGTTCGACAAAGCCCAGGAGAGCGGCAAGGTGGCGGATGCGCAGTGCGCAGCCATGGAGGAGGTGCTGCAATTGATCCGGGACCAGTCGGTCACCCTGCGCGATCCGCAGCAGGTGAGCGACCAGCTCGAGAACCTGGTCCACGACGTGGAGCAGACCGAAGAGACGGTGAAGGAGGTCGAATCGATCTTCGACATGGCCTCGCCGGAGATGACCGGGACGCTCGCGCCGCTGCCCGCGCCGCCTGAAGCCGATCCCCGCCGCACCCGTCTTCGGAGCTGAACATGGCGACTCCACCCTCCCTTCGCACCACGAGCCTTGAATCGCTGCCCGCATGGGCTCGGCAGCTCTCCGAGAAGTATTACTCGCGCACGCTTTCCATGTTTGTTCTGTACGGCAACGTGCGGGACCTGGCGCCGCTGAAGCGCGGAGAGGCGCTCGAGTTCCTGCCCATGCGCAGGTTCCTGAGCGAGGCGCTCTTTGGCAAGCGCGACCTGATCATGATGTACGACCGCGGCGGCGGCCTCAGCTTCGCCGAGCCCGGAATGCAGCAGGATTTCCAGCGCGCGCTGGCCGGTTACGACAGCTTTCATGGCACGAACTATTCCCAGGGCCTGCCGCGGAACCCCGACGGCGTGCTGAACCTGCTCGACAACTACGTGCGGGCGCGCATTCTGGACAACAAAAAGATTGCGCTGACCATTGATTTCGCCGAGACCATCGCGCCGGCGGGCGATGTATCGAGCATGTCGGCCGAAGACCGCAACGCGCTGGTGATCCTGAAGCGGTGGGCGGAGAATCCGGCCTTTCTGCACGCGGACGTCACCATCTGCCTGATCGCCGAGAACCAGAGCGAGCTGAATCAGAGCATCACCCAGAATCCCGGCGTGGCCGCCATCGCGGTCCCGCTGCCGGACGAAGCGGAGCGGCTCCAGTTCATCCACGCGCAGCTTTCCTCCGCGGCGTTGCCCGCCGGCTCCGACGTCACCGAGGAGACCCTCGCCAAGTTGGGCGCGGGCCTGAAGCGGGTGCAGCTTCAGAACCTGATCAGCCATTCGATCGAGAACCAGCGGCCGCTGACGCTGAAGTTCCTGCGCGAGGTGAAGAAGGAGCTGATCGAGGCGGAGTCCGGCGGCTTGCTGGAGTTCGTGCAGAGCCGGTTCGACCTGTCGATGGTCGCGGGCAACGAGGCGGCCAAGAAAATGCTGAAGAACGCCGCTGCGGCGCTGCGCGCGGGCCGGACCGACGTGCTGCCGATGGGCTACGTCATCAGTGGCCCGGTGGGGACGGGCAAGACGTTTATGACCACCTGTTTCGCGGGCGAGGTGGGCGTTCCCGCCGTTACGCTGAAGAATTTTCGAAGCATGTGGCAGGGCGTCACCGAGGGCAACCTCGAGCGGGTGCTCAACCTGCTGAAAGCGATGAGCCCCATCGCGGTGATCGTGGACGAAGCCGACGCGCAACTCGGCACGCGGTCGAGTTCGGGCGATAGCGGGGTCAGCAGCCGCGTCTTCGCGCAGATCGCCGCCTTTATGGGAGACACCGAGCTGCGCGGGAAGGTCATCTGGTTCCTGCTGACCTGCCGGCCGGACCTGCTGCCGGTCGATTTGAAGCGGCAGGGCCGCGCGGAGGAGCACATCGCGCTGTTCTATCCCGAGACCGGCGAAGAGCGCCTGGCGATGTTCCGCGCCATGCAGAAGAAAACCGGCACGCAGGTGGCTTCCCCGGACGCGGAGACGCACTTCCTGGCCAATTGCGCCGGGCTTTCGGGCGCCGACATCGAGGCCGTGCTGATCCGCGCGCGCATGCGGAGCGCGCTGGAGGCCGAAGCGGCGGTCGAACTCGACGATCTGAAAGCCGCGCTGGAGGACTTCATCCCTCCCTCGTATCCCACCGAAATCGAGCTCCAGATCCTGGTCTCCGTGCTCGAGTGCACCAGCCGAAGCCTGCTTCCCGACAAGTACCGCAACGCCGATCGCGCCGAGTTGATCCGCCGCGCCAACGAGCTGCTGGATCTGGTCCGCGGCTGAGAGATCCCCGCCCACGGATGTCCGGGAATTGGGCTTGTCCGCTTCTACCGGACATGCCATAATAGCGGACGAGATGGAACGTGCCGGCATGGAGCCAAGCCTCGCGCCGCTTCGCGAACTCCCCTTTGTCAAGGCTGTTCGTCTGGCCCCGGGCAGCGCTGGCGCCTCCGAGGGGCTTGTCGTGGTAAGGAGTCCGGTCGGCGATTTTCGGTTCACCGTCGTGGTCGAGAAGAGCCATATCCAGCCAGCCCTTCTTGGCTCTCTCCTGGCCCTGAACCGGCGGCTGGAGAAGGCAGGCGAGCCTTCGTTGCTGCTACTGGCGCGTTATGTCCCCCGGCTGATTGGCGAGCAATTGGTTCGCATGGGGGTCAGCTTCGTGGATCGATCCGGAAACCTGAACCTGCGTCTCGGCAGCCAGCACCAAGCCGTTGTCCTGGGGAACCGTGATTGCGCTCGATCGGCACGAGCGCGCAGGTTGAGCCCCGGGGTGGTCCAGGTCTTGTTTACCGCGCTGGTCAAACCGGAGGCCTTGGGGTGGCCTGTCCGGCAGTTGGCCGAGGTCGCGGGGGTCGGAAAGTCCACAGCCGCCGAGATTCGGCGGCAAATGGTGAATGAGCGGATCACCGTCGTGGCGAGGAAGAACGCTTACGCAATCGCCGGCGAGAAAGCCATTCGCGAACGATTCCTGCTTGGATACAGCCAAGTGCTTCGGCCTCACCTGACGATTGGGAGGTTCCGGAGCCCCGACCGGCGTGTGGAGGACCTTCTTAAGAGAGTCGAGAGCGTTGCTGCCCGGCGCAAGCTGGCCTGGGCTCTCACGGGGAGCGCAGGAGCCTATGAACTGGACCGCTTCTTTCGAGGACACGACACCGTGATGTTCATCGATAGCTGGACTCCCGACGCTGCGAAGGAACTCCGCTTGCTCCCCGACCCCAATGGCCCCATCGCGCTTCTACGGCCATTCGGGAGTCTCTTCCTTTGGCCGCGACGGGCGGGAAGGCCTGTCGCCCATCCTTGGCTGCTTTATGCTGAACTGCTCCACAACGGCGAACCACGCGCGATCGAGGCAGCCGAAGTGCTCCGCGAGAATCATCTGAAATGATGCCGCTTCTCCCGGAGCAGGTCGAGTCCCTCAGACAGCTCCAGGAGCTTTGCCGGGGATTCGGCGCCGACGTGGTGATTATCGGCGCCATCGCCTACCGCGTCTGGGTTGACGATCCCCAGCGTCAAACCGAGGACCTCGACCTCGCGGTCGCGCTGGACTTTCCGGAATTCGAGGCGCTCACACACACCCTGTCCGATCTCGGTTGGAGGCAGGACGCCAGAAGAGAGCAGCGGTGGCATTCTCCGCAGGGCGGCCGCCTCGATCTCCTGCCGGCGGGTGAGCGGCTGCGAAAGCAGGGGTGGGTCGAATGGCCGCGATCCGGAATGCGGATGAGCCTGTTGGGATTTGCCAGCGTGTTCGCGAGTTCGCCCGAACGGGTGATCGCGCCGGGCCTCGTGGCAAAGGTCGTCGGACTGCCGCTCTTCGCGTTGCTGAAGATCGTGGCGTTTCTCGACGATCCGCACTCCCGCCAAAAAGACGTGCAGGACTTGGTCGCGCTCATGCACTGGTACGCGGTTGACGGCGATCGGAGGTTCAGACCCGAGGTCTATGACGCGGGCATCGAATATGAGCACGCCGGCGCCTTTCTCTTGGGCCAGGACGTGGCCGGTTTTTGCGGGGTGGAGGAAATGGCCCTCGTCGAGAGCTTCGTTAGGTGGGCGAAGAGCGATCCGGGTGCGCACAGCACGGTTCTTGCGCGGTGGTCCGGCGAAACGGGAGGAGAACCGTCGAGGCTCATTGGCGCCTTCGAGATGGGACTGCGATCCTGAGCTGTCGCCGCGCGGACGGCATATAGCGCCGCCTTCGCGCCGCCGGCGATGGTAAATTTGGATTCAGCCGTCACCGATGCGCGCGATTGCGGCCGGCTGCCGGCCACGAGGTCATATGAAACTACGCGAGATTGCCGCGGCGCTGGGATGCGAGGTGGTGGGCGACGGGGACCTGGAGATCACCGGACTCGCGCCCATGGAGCAGGCGGGGCCGGCGGAGCTCACCTTCCTGGCCAACCCGAAATACGCCCCCAAGGTGAAGCACACGCGCGCCGGCGCGATCCTGGTCGCCGAAGCGGTGCGGGATCTGCCGATCACCAGCCTGGTGTCGTCGAATCCTTACCTGGACTTCGCGCGGGCGCTCGAAATGTTCTACCAGACACCGCGGCCTTCGCCGGGCATCCACCCGCTGGCGTCGATCGCGCCGACGGCCGAGATCGGCGAGGGCGCTTCGATCGGGGCGTTCTCCGTGGTGGGCGAGCGCGTGAAGATCGGGCGCAACGCGGTGCTGCACCCGCACGTGGTGATTTACGAGGGCGCCGAGATCGGCGACGATTTCTACGCGCACTCCCACGCCGCGGTGCGGGAGTTCTGCCGCATTGGCAACCGCGTGGTGCTGGGCAACGGTGTGGTCGTCGGCGGCGACGGCTTCGGCTTCGCGCACAAGCCCGACGGCTCGCACTACAAGATCGTGCAGTCCGGCGTCACAGTGATCGAAGACGACGTGGAGATCCAGTCGCTCACCTCGGTGGACCGTGCCACAATAGGAGAGAGCAGGGTGAAGAGGGGGGCCAAAATCGACAGCCTGGTCCAGATCGGCCACGCCTGCGTGGTGGGCGAGAACGACATCATCTGTGCCCAGGTGGGGCTGGCCGGCAGCTCGGTGCTGGGCCGCAACGTGGTGCTCACCGGGCAGGTCGGAGTTTCCGGCCACCTGACCATCCATGACAACGTGGTGGTCTACGCCCAGAGCGGCATCGGGGGCGACGTAAAGGAAGGCAGCGTCGTCGCGGGCTCCCCCTCCTTCGAAGCCAAGGACTGGCTGCGCGCGGTGACCGCGTTCCCCAAGCTCCCGGACCTGATGAGGACGATCAGGGAACTCAAGAAGAGAGTCGAACAGCTCGAAAAAGCCATCCTGGACGATGCCCAAAGCCATGCGGAACGATCAACACAGTCACTCTGACGTACCAGTTGCCTACAAGAACGAGCAGTTCCTGGACAGCGCGGATGCGCGCGCGCTGCGGATCCTGTCGGAGTACCTCGAGCCGCTGTCCCACTTCCGGCGGGAGAAGATCCGCGACACGATCGTCTTCTTCGGGTCGGCGCGGGTGCACGAGAGCGGCGGGCCGCTCGCGCGCTATTACGAGGAGGCCCGCGCGCTGGCGCGCCTGCTGACGAAGTGGAGCGAGGAGATCCGGAACACGAGCCACCGGTTCGTGGTGTGCAGCGGCGGCGGGCCAGGCATCATGGAGGCCGCCAATCGCGGGGCGAGCGAAGCCAACGGGAAGACCATCGGCCTGAACATCGGCTTGCCGTTCGAGCAGTCTCCGAACCCTTACATCACGCCGGAACTGTGCTTCGAGTTCCACTACTTCTTCATGCGCAAGTTCTGGTTCGCCTACCTGGCCAAGGCGCTGGTCGTCTTCCCGGGCGGGTTCGGGACGCTCGACGAGCTGATGGAGCTGCTGACGCTGGCGCAGACCAAGAAGCTGGCCAAGAAGATCGTCATCGTCCTGTACGGCAGCAGCTACTGGAAAGAGATCATCAACTTCGACGCCCTGGTGCGCTACGGCACGGTCTCCCAGGAGGACCTGGACCTGTTCCAGTACGCCGACGATCCCGAGACCGCGCTCGCCATCCTGAAGGAAGGTCTGACGAAATACTACCTGAAGCCCGAGCACCCGCTGCCCGACGAGGAACACGAGACTCCGGCCATCGCCAAGTCTGTGATCTCATCGGCGGGCTTGGCGAAGTACCCGTGGTAGCCGCAAGCATCGCCCCCATCGCGGCGCGTCGAAGTCCGCCCGGACGCGTTATGCTCGAAGGATCGTATGAGCCGATGCGCGTGTCTGCTGCTGGCTTCCGTCCTTGCGGTCTCCTCGATCCCCGCCTATGGCAAGGCGGTTGTGTTTTGGGAGCCGGGCTTTCCCGCGGTGGAAACCGTCCCGCCGCCGAAAGACGTCCTGGAGCAAGCGCTCGAGCCTCTGCACCCGGTCTTCGCCGGGGTTGCCGACTTGGGGCGCGCCGGCGTTCTCGGCGATAGTGACCTCCTGGTACTGCCCTATGGATCCGCGTTCCCGGCCGACGCCTGGACCGCCATCCAGAATCATCTCGAGCGCGGCAATCTGCTCACGATCGGCGGGCGGCCGCTCGCGGTTCCGGTGTGGCGGGATGGACCCGGTTGGCGGGCCGGGCAGCCTGGGAACGCTTACTCGCGCCTCATCGGCGTCGAGCATACGTACGTCGCTCCGGACAGCGCGGGCAGCTTTCAATGGGACTCGATCGCGCCGCTCCGCCCCGCCGGGATCGCTGCGCGCCGCGTGTTCGTAATGGCTTCGGGCTACGGCGAGCGCCGGCGGCGCGGAATCGGCTTCCTGGTGAACGCCGCGGGCGAGCGGGTCGCCGCTCCGGTGGTCGCCGACGACGTGTTCGCCGATTCGGATACGACGCCAGTGGCCCGGCGCGTGTTTCTCAACTTCGAAGCCGAACCAGGCTACTGGGCTTCTCCCCAGGGCACGCGCCTGCTGACTGACGCCGCCGCCTTCGCCGCGCGTGGTCCCACGCGCCTGTGGGTAGATCTCTACAGTCTCACTCTGGACCCCGGCGACCGGGTGTCGGCCACGATTGACCTGCTCCGCCGGCCGGGCGCTCCCGGCAGCGTCAGCCTGGAACTGCTGCGCGACGAGCGGACGCTCGAATCCGTCGAGCTTCCCTGTGGCGAAGCGTTGCACCAGCAGATCGTTTTCGCCGCAGCTCTCCGGGAACCCGGCCTGTATGCGGTGCGCGCGACGTTCTCCATCGACGGCTCCGCGGTCGAGCGGTATACCACAGGGTTGTGGGTTCGCGACGGCAAACTGCTGCGCTCCGGCGCGGCGCTCGAGACCGGGCGCGACTACTTCCGGCTGGAGGGAAAGCCCTACCTGCCGGTCGGCGCCAACTACTTCTCCACGGATCCGTTCGGCGCCGGCTTCTTCACCGGCGGCAGTCTGGGCGGCAATGCCTGGAGGTGGGAACAGGACTTCGCCGAGATGGAGCGCCACGGCGTGACCATGATTCGAACCGGCATCTGGATCAACCGTGGGCTGTACCTCGACCCGGTCGCGGGTGCGGCGGAAGAACGACTGCTACGCGCCATCGAGGCGTTCCTGCATTCGGCGGCGCGGCATCGCATGCAGGTGATCTTCACGCTCTCGGCTTTCGATCCGCAGACCATCGAGCACGCCGCGGGATCGCAGGAGCCGATCCGCCCGGGTGCGGGACGAAATCCTTACACGGATCCCGGGGCCATCCGCGCGCAGGCGTCCTGGGCGTCTTCGATCGCGAGGCGCTTCAAGGAAGTCCCGTTTTTCAGCTTCGACCTGATCAACGAGCCGAGCTTCTCGAACCCGCGGCGGCTGTGGCGAGGCAACACGCCCAACGGCGATCCCAGCGAACTGGCGGCGTGGCGGGAGTGGCTGGCCGCGCGATATCCCTCCGTGACGGACCTGGCGGCGGCGTGGAATGTGCCGGCGACGGAGTTCCCTTCCTTCGCGGCGGTTCCGCTCCCCGAGGCCGCCGATCTCGCGCTGGCCCGCTTTGGGAATCCGAGGCTGGTTCGCGCGATCGATTACAATCTGTTTGCGCAGGAGGCGTTCCGCCGCTGGGCCGCGGAGATGATTCGCGCCATTCGCGAAGCCGGATCGACGCATCCGGTGACGGTTGGCCAGGACGAGGGCGGCGTCGCGGACCGGGTGCTGAACCAGTTCTTCGCCGATTCGGGGATCGATTACACCACCAATCACACCTGGTGGCGCGATGACGCGCTGCTGTGGGGCTCGGTCGCCGCCAAGCGCGTGGACAAACCGAACCTGATCGAGGAGACCGGACCGCAGCCCGTTTGGTCCATGGACACCTCCTGGCGCTGGGATGAAATCAAGGCGCTGCCGTTGCTCGAGCGCAAGCTGGCGCTGGGCTTCGCGGCCGGGAACGCCGGCTCGCTTCACTGGGCTTGGGAGCGAGGGGACACCTTTGGGATGTTGCGGGCGGACGGCTCGTTCAAGCAGTGGGTGGACGTGCTTTCCGGCCTGGCCCGCTTCGCCCGCGACGCGCAGCCTTACGCCACCGAGGTGCTGCTGCCCGAGATCGCGCTGGTGTTGCCGCAATCGCTTCAGCTTTCGGTCTTCAACGGCTGGGCGCTGGAGGCCCAGCAGAAAAGCGTGCGCGCTCTCTACCACGTGGCCCGGGCTTCGGCGTACGCGGTGGGCGAGTACCAGATCCGGCTGCTCGGCAATCCGAAATTGATCGTCGTGCCCGCGCCCTGGATCATGCGGCGAGAATCGTGGGACGCGCTCCTCGCGAAAGTGAGGGCCGGCGCCACGCTGCTGATCTCCGGCCGCATCGACGCGGACGAGCATTTTCGGGCCGTGGAAGGGCGGACCGGCGATTGGGCCGAAGGTTACTCGCACGCGCTGCTCGCGACCCGGGAGACCCTGGTCGAGTGGCCGGGGGGATCCGCTCGCCTCACCTACAGCGGCGACAAGACCACCTACGCCGAGCGCGGGGCCTTGCCGGGTGGGACCTTCCTGGAAAAGCAGGTGGGACAGGGCCGCATCCTGTACTTCGCGCTTCCGCTCGAGTTCGCCGACGAGGTGGAGTCGATCGGCCGCATCTACCGTTACGCCATCGCACGGGCGGGCGTCCAGGAGGTCTACGAAACGTCGTGCCAGGATCCGGGCATCCTGATCTGTCCCACGCGATTGCCGGAGGCGACCCTGTACGTGCTGACCTCGGAGATCCCTACTCCCGGCGCCTGCGCCTTCCGCGATCTGGCCAGCGGCGCCCGGGTTCCGGTTGCGTTGCCAGCGGGCCGGGCGGCGCTTCTTTTGATCGATGCCCAGGGCAAGATTGCCGCCCGGTACGATCCGAAGTGAACGGCGCCGGGTTATATTCAAATGGTGATCCGAAGCGCAATCGTTCCCGTGGCGGGGATCGGGACCCGCCTGTTGCCCGCCACCAAGTCGCAACCCAAGGAGATGCTGCCGGTGGCCCGCAAGCCCATCGTGCAGTATGTGGTGGAGGAGCTTTCGGCCAACGGCATCGACCAGATCCTGTTCGTCACCGGGCGGAACAAGACCTCGATCGAGAATCACTTCGACAGCGATCCGGAGCTCATGCGCGCGCTGAGCTCCGCCAATAAGCAGGAGCTGCTGGAGGAGCTGGCGTTCGAAGACCTGAAGGCGCACTTCTTCTATACGCGGCAGCGCTTCCAGCGCGGCCTCGGCGACGCCATCCTGTGCGGGGAGAACTTCGCCGGCGAGGAGCCGTTCGTGGTGGCGCTCGGCGACTCCATCCTGGGGCTGCACGCGAACTCGCAGGCGGTGGGCCGGATGGCGGAGCTGTTCGAGTCCAGGAGGGCCAGTTGCATCATCGCGGTGGAAGAGGTGCCGCCGGATCAGACGGTGCACTACGGTATCGTGCGGCCGGTGGAGAGCGAGGGCGACTGCTTCCGCATCGCGAACCTGGTGGAGAAGCCCAAGCCGGCGGAGGCGCCGAGCAACCTGGCCATCGCCGGGCGGTATGTGTTCTCTCCGCTGATCTTCGATATGATCCGGCGCGTGGAGCCCGATGGCCGGGGGGAGATCCAGCTCACCGACGCGATCCAATTGATGTGCGATGAAGGCAAGCGGGTGCTGGCGCTCAAACTACCGCCCGGCGAGCGGCGTTACGACATCGGGAACTTCCCCAGCTACTTCGAGACGTTCGTGGAATTCGCGCTGGCGGACCCGGCTTACGGCCCGGGCCTCCGCGCGGCGCTCGAACGCCTGCTTCAGAAACCCTGAATGAAGAGGCTGTTCTTCGCGCTGTAGTTCCTGGCCCTCGCGGCCAGCCGGTTTCTGGAATCGCGGTCGCTCAGCGGCGTGCTGGCGGACCGCCACCTGTTTGAAACCGGCTCGGTGGCCCCGGAGTGGGCGAAGCGGAACCGGGCGGAACTGGTCCGCTCACGACCGAACTTCATCGTGGACGGGTTGGCGCTCTACAACCCGCGCTTGGGGATCGAGACCTATGCCGGCCTGCGGCCCTGGCTGGCGGATTATGAGCGGGTAGGGTCCACGCCGCACACGATGGTGTATCGGCGGGCAGCGCGTTGAGCCACTTCCGCCGGAGCCTCAGATCTTCCCGCCAGTGGCCGATGAGTCCGGTATATGGATTTGTTTGTGGCTCGCCAGGCGATCTTCGACCGCCGCCTGGAGGTCTACGGCTACGAACTGCTCTTTCGCTCCTGCTTGGACAATGCATATGACGCCAGCGACGGCGCGCTGGCGAGTTCCCAGGTGATTAGCAACAGCTTCTTTTCCATTGGGGCGGAGAAGATCCTGGCGGGCAAGCGCGCCTTCATCAATTTCCCGCGGAAACTCTTGGTGGAAAACTGCGCCGAGGTTCTTCCCCGGGAATTGGCGGTGATCGAAATCCTGGAGTCGGTGGAGGAGGATGCGGAGGTGCTGGCGGTGTGCCAGGATCTCAAGCGCCGCGGCTATCTGCTGGCGCTGGATGATTTCGTGGATCGCGGAAGGGACGGGCTCACACGGATTGCGGACATCATCAAAGTCGACATGCGGAGCACGGACCCCGCCGAGCAGGGGGCCCTGGCGCGCCGCTACGGGCGGCGCGGGATCCGGATGCTGGCCGAAAAGGTCGAGACGCAAGAGGAGTTCGAGCGGGTGCGGAGACTGGGCTATTCCTATTTCCAAGGCTACTTCTTCGCCCGCCCCGTGGTCGTGCAAGGACGTGAGGCGTCGGGGTTCAAGCTGAACTACCTTCGCATCCTCCAGGAACTCCACCGTCCCGAAGTGGGGTATGGCCGGCTGGAAGGGCTCCTGAGGCCGGAGGTGTCGCTCAGCTACAAGCTGTTGCGGTTCGTGAACTCCGCCGTGTTCGGATTCAGCCGCCACATCGAATCGATCCGGGAAGCGCTCGTCCTGGTGGGGGAAAACGAGATCCGGAAATGGGCCACGCTGGTGGTACTACCGCAACTGGCCGGGAACAAGCCGGCCGAACTGGTGCTCCTGGCCGTGGTGAGGGCGCGGCTCTGCGAGCTGATCGCGCGGTCGGCAGGTCTGGCAAGCCGGGCGTCCGAACTGTTCCTGATGGGGTTGTTCTCGCTGCTGGACGTGATGATGGACCAGCCCCTCAAGGAACTGCTCGGCCCGCTGAACGCCAGCGACGACGTTCGTGAGGCGCTTCTCGATGAGGCGCAGCCGGACAACCGGCTGGCCGCCGTCTACGCCCTGGTGCGCGCCAACGAGCAGGCGGAATGGGAGACCGTTGCAGCCATCGCCGGCCGCCTGGGCGTGGCCAAGGAGATGATCGCCGACCTGTACCTGGACGCGGTCCGGTGGGCCGACGCGGTTTTCGAGGCTTAGGTCTGCGCGAAGTACAAGGCCACTGCCCGCTCCAGATCTTCCTTGTTGGCGCGGACCGGGCGGCCTTCGTAGTTCGAGATGGCCACCAGGATGCTGCAAATGTCCGCCGGGTAGCAGGCGCGCAGCTCCATGCTGCCTTCGCGGTAGCAGAGCTTGCGCAAGTACTCCGCGGTGTCCGGCTCGTAGGGCATGTTCCGCGCGCTGGCCACGCGCCGGAAGATCTCGTCGAACAACTGCGGCTCGATGGCCTCCACGTACACCTTGTTCTGCAGCCGGCGCAGAAAGGCCTCATCGGCCAGCTCGCGCGGGTCCAGATTTGTGGCGAACACCACCATGGTCTCGAACGGGATCTGGAACTTCACCCCGTAGCGCAAGGAAAGGTAGTCCACGCGGCGGTCCAGCGGCACGATCCAGCGGTTCAGCAGCTCGCGCGGCGACATGAGCTGGCGGCCGAAATCGTCGATCACCAGCACGCCGTTATTGGCTTTCATCTGGATCGGCGCGGCATAGATGCCGGTCGCCTCGTCCAGCCGCAATTCGAGCATGCTGGGCGTGAGCTCGCCCCCCACCGCCACGCACGGCCGCCGGCACAGCACCCAGCGCGGGTCGATGTCCTGGTCCGGCACCTCGATGGCCTCGTGCACCACGGGATCGTAGAGCTGGATGATCTGCCGGTCCACCTCCACCGCATAGGGAACCAGAATCGCGTCCTGGTACACGCGAAGCATGCGCTCCGCCAGACTGGTCTTCCCGCTGCCCGTCGGGCCGTACAGGAAAATCGAACTCTGCGAGATGATCGCCGGCCCAAGCTGATCCAGCAGCCGGTCGGTGAGCACCAGGTCCGAGAAGGCCTGCCGCAGGCTGCGGCGGTCGATCCGCACTTTCGCCGCCTGGATCTTGGTGGCCTTGTGATACTGCCGGATCGAAACCGGGGCGGCGCCCGCGTAATGGCAGATCCCGAAGCGCTCCGAGGCCAGCGACCGGCCGTTCTGGGTCAGCACGAAACTGTAGTCGTTCCCAACCATCCCCTTGACCTCGATGAGCTGCTGCGCCCGCAGTTCCCGGAAGATGTTCTCCATGAGGATCGCGGAAAGCTTCAGAGCCTGGCTGAGTCCCTGCAAAGTGCTCTGGCCAGTGGTATAGGTCCGCCGCAGCACCAGGTCCACCACGAGGCCGTGGGGCAGATCCAGGTCCGCCGGAGTCTCGGGGACCGGGGGGCAATAGGCGGATCGGGTCGTCGCAAATGTCACCATCGGAAACTCGTTCCTTCCCGATGCTATTCCATTTTCCGGCCCGCGTCCATCGGCACCCCGGGGAACGTTACGCCAAAGGGCGGAGAAGAGGGAAGTGACGGACCGCTGGGTTAGGGAACTGCCGATCCGCAGGGAGGGAAAAGGCGGCCGCAGGGCAAGGCACGGGACGCGGCCAGCCGCGGGACTTCCGGTTCTGCCTTGACGTTGTCTTCAGGTTTGTTTCCGGGCTGGAAAGCGCTGCCCGTCCGACCCGCCGTTGCTATATCATCGCCTATGATGCGATCTCACACCGAGTACCTGACCTTCAAGACCCCGAAACACCGGGAATACATCAACATCACTGCCCAGGTGGACGCCGCGCTGCGCAAGAGCGGCATCCGCGAGGGCATGATTCTGGTCTCGGCCATGCACATCACCGCCGGCGTGTGGGTGAACGATGCCGAGGACGGCCTGCTGGCCGACATCGACGACTGGCTCGAGAAACTCGCGCCGTTCCGCCGCGACTACCGCCACCACGACACCGGCGAATCCAACGGCGATGCGCACCTGAAGAGCCTGCTGGTGCATCACGAGGTCATCGTGCCGGTCACCGCCGGCAAGCTCGATCTGGGGCCCTGGCAACAGGTCTACTATGCCGAGTTCGACGGCCAGCGGTCCAAACGCGTCATCATTAAGGTGATGGGAGAGTGAAAGGGAAGTGACGCTCGCGGCATTGAGGAATGGAGGGATACCCATGATTCGCACCGTTGCTTTAGGCGCGCTCCTGATGGGGAGCGCGCTGGCGGCCGACCTGCCGGTCAAGGAAGTGGTGCTGTATAAGAACGGCGTCGGGTACTTCCGGCGCGGCGGCGAGCTGCAGCCGGGCGAATCGGCGCGCCTGGATTTCAAGGCCGCCGACATGAACGACGTCCTGAAGTCGCTCACCATTTTGGAGGAGGGCGGCGGCAAGGTCACCGGCCTGCGCTACGACTCCAGCGAGCCGCTGGCCCGCAAGCTCTCCGAGTTCCCGTTCCAGCTTGGCGAGCGCCAGCCGCTGAGCGGGTTGCTGGACCAGCTCAAGGGCGCGCGGGTCGAATTGACGCTGGGCGCCGGGAAGGTGGCGGGCACGATCCTGGGCGCGCGCGAGGTGGCAGGCGATGAGAAGCAGCCGCCGCGCGAACAGGTCTCGCTGGTGCTCGAGGCGGGCGACCTGCGGACTTACGATCTGGCGGCCGTCACGGGCGTGCGCTTCACCGACCCGGTGCTGCAATCCCAGCTCAAGGAATACCTGGGCAGCCTGGTGGTGGGGCGCTCCAAGGAGAAGCGCAGCGTCTACATCGATTCCACCGAGGCCAAGGGCCGGCGCATCCTGGCGACCTACGTGGTCCCGACGCCGGTCTGGAAATCCAGCTACCGGCTGATCTTCCCGGAGGGCGGCGAGCCCACGATCGAGGGCTGGGCCATCGTCGACAACACCTCGGGCGAGGATTGGACCAAGGTGCGTCTCGCGCTGGTCTCCGGCCGGCCGGTGTCATTCATCAGCAGGCTCTATGAGCCGCGCTACGTCCAGCGCCAGGTGGCCGAATTGCCCGAGGAGCAGGCCGCGGCGCCGGAGATCCATGAGGGCGCAGTGGGAGGCGTCGTTGGCGGTGCGCCGGAGGCGCCGCCTCCGCCGGCCATGGCCGCGCCGCCTCCGCCGGCCATGGCTGCGCCGATGCGCGCGGATATGCTTCCGTCGACCCGCAAGGCGATGGCCGCCGAGGAGGCCGTCCCTGTCAGGCCCAGCTCGATCGCCGCGGCCGCCGAGGGGCGCGAGGTGGGCGAGCTGTTCGAGTACAGCTTCTCGGCTCCGGTCACCGTGCGCAAGGACGAGTCGGCCATGCTGCCGTTCCTGCAACAGAAGGTCACCGCGCGCAAGCTCCTGATCTACTCCGGCGGCAGCTCCGAGTTTCCCCGCAACGCCGCCGAGATCACCAACTCCACCGGAAAGACGCTGGACGGCGGTCCCATCACGGTCTACGACGGCAATGCCTATGCCGGCGAGGCGCTGGTGGAAACCGTGAAAGCGGCCGACAAGCGGCTCATCAGCTACGCCGTCGACCTCGGCACGCGCGTCTCGACGGCTGTCGATTCCAGCCGCGACTTCGTCCGCGAGATCCATGTCCGGCGCGGCGTCATGACCACCCGCTCCGCGGTCCAGGAGACCCAGACCTACACCATCCGCAACGTAGACCAGAAACCGAAGACGCTGATGCTCGAGCACCCCATCCGGCCGGAGTACAAGCTCCTCAAGCTCAAGCCGGCGGAGACCACCACCAGCGCCTATCGCTTCGAGATCAAGCTCGCGGGCGGCGCCACCGAGAAGTTCCCGGTGGCTGAGGAGCGCGTCTTTGAGACCTCGGTGACGCTGGTGAACGTGACTCCCGACTACCTGCTGAGTTACGTGCAGAACAAGGCGCTGGATGACGCCGCGCGCAAGCAACTGGAGCGCATCGTCCAGCAGAAGAAGGACATCGCCGCCAACGACGACGCGATCCGCCTCACCGATGAAGAGTTGAGCGGGGTGGTTCGCGACGAGCAGCGCGTGCGGGACAACATCGCCAGCCTGAACGGCGTCAGCGGCCAGCAGGAGCTGGTGCAGAAGTACGCCCGCCAGCTCGCGGGCCAGGAGACCCAGATCGCCTCCCTGCGCGACGAGTTGAGCGAATTGCGCAAGAAGAAGGCGGCTCTGGAGTCCGAGCTGAACTCCCTGATCGAGAAGATGGAGTTCTAAACTCGAAGAATGAACCTAGCGTTGATCGGATACGGGAGTGTGGGGCGCGCCTTCGCCCGCCTGCTCGAGCGCAAGCGCGCCTCATTCCCTTTTCGCATCTGTGGGATTCACACGGCGCGGCACGGCACGGCCCTCGATCCCAAGGGCCTGCGGCTCGATCCGCGCTTCGGCCCGGCGGCGGCTTCGATCGACGAGTTCCTGGACGCCGTCAAGGCGGAGGTCGCCATCGAGGTCACCCCGCTCAACCCATCGACCGGCGAGCCCGCCATCTCGCACATCCGGGCGGCGTTCGCGCGCGGTATGCACGTCATTACCTCCAACAAGGGACCGATCGCCCATGCGTTCCACGCGCTGGACGAAGCGGCGCGCGCCGCGGGCGTCAGCTTCCGCTTCGAATCCACCGTCATGGACGGCGCGCCGGTCTACAGCCTGGTGCGGAACAGCCTGCCCGGTTGCGAGGTGCTCGGCTTCACCGGCGTGCTGAACTCCACCACCAAGATCGTGGTGGAAGCCCTGCGCGAGGGCCTCTCGATGGAGGAGGGCATCCGGGTGGCCCAGCGGCTCGGGATCGCCGAGGCCGACGCCTCCTACGACATCGACGGCTGGGATTCGGCGGCCAAGGCTTGCGCGCTGGCCAACGTGCTCATGGACGCCCGCGTCACGCCGCAGATGGTCGAGCCGCGCGGCATCGGACGGCTGACCACCGAGCGGGTGCAGGAACTCGCCGCCAAGGGCAGGACCGTCCGCGTGGTGAGCCGCGCCAGGCGCACGCGGGACGGCGTCCGGCTGCGCGTGCGCGCCGAGGTCCTGGCGCTCACCGACCTGCTGGCCTCCCTCGCCGGCACCTCCAACCTGCTGCTCCTCCACACCGACCTTATGGGGACGGTGGGGACGGTTTCGATCGACCCGGGCGTCGAGCAGACGGCCTACGGCCTGTTCAGCGACCTCGTGGATATCGCCAGGACCTGAAGCTGCCATGCTCTCGAACGGATTCAACGCCAGGGAGTGGAACACGCTGCGCCGGCTGACCACGCCGGCGAAGATCCAGCGCTTCCTGGACGCCGATATCGGCTACAACAAGGAGCCCGGCGGCCCCACCTGCCGCTCGCCGCGCCGCGTGCTGCGGGACCGCGTGGCCCATTGCCTGGAGGGCGCCCTGTTCGGCGCGGCCGCGCTCCGCGCCCAGGGCTTTCCGCCTTTGCTGCTGGATCTGGAGGCGGTGCGCGACGACGATCACGTGCTGGCCATCTTTAAGCAGCGCGGCCACTGGGGCGCCATCGCCAAGTCGAACTACTCGGGGCTGCGCTTCCGCGAGCCGGTCTATCGCAGCCTGCGCGAGCTGGTGATGTCCTACTTCGAGCACTATTACAACCTCGAGGCGGAAAAGACGCTGCGCGCCTACTCGCGTCCCGTGAACCTGGCGCGCTTCGACCGCATCGAGTGGATGACCACCGAGCAGGATCTCTGGGCGATCCCCGACCAGCTCCTCGCCATCCCGCACATCCCGTTGCTGCGGCGCGGACTGGAGCGCCGCCTGGCCCGCGTCGACCAGCGCCTGTTCGCCGCCGGACTGGTCGGCACCGTGCGCTGAGGGTAATCCGCCCATAATGCGCGAGGACTTGGCCCGAGCCGGCAGGTGGGACCACTCCCTCACGGTCGTGGTTCGGTGCTGCCGCGCGGCCCCCAGCACCGAACCGCGAGTGTGAACGAGCGGCCCACAGGCCGAGCCTTCGCCACCGCCCCGCCGCTTGAGCTACAATCTTCCACAGGCCCGCTTGCCGCGCCGGATCTGCCGCGCGGTGTTCAGGAGGTATACTCATGAGACTCTCTAAGCTCGTTCCGGTGCTGTTTCTGGCGGCGCTGGCTCTGCCGGCGCAAACCCTGGTCGAGTATTCCCTCGGGACGGCGCGCGCCGCGGGGTCCGCGGCCGGCATGCAGGGCATCGGCAAGGCCACAGGCGCGCTCCTGGACAAGGCCGCTAAGACTCTTGACACGGCCGCGAAGCCCGCCGGCACCGTGATCACCATTCCGAAACCCGGCGCCGCGGCCGCGGTCAAGCCTTCGCCGCCCCCCGATCCGGCCGCGATCAAGATCGGCATGCAGGGCCAGGAAGTGGTCGCGAAATTCGGCCCTCCCGCCATGAAGGTGAGCTCCGAGGAAGGCGAAACCTGGTCTTACGGTGGGGGGCCGGACGAGGTGACCCTGACCTTCCGCGACGGGAAGGTGTCGGCGGTCTCCCCGGCCGCGCGCCCGAAGGAGACCAAGCCCCAAGAGGTCACGGTGTTGCAGTAACATGCGTCTCTGGCCAACGTGGGGCGGGCGGCGCCGCCTCCCTGCCGGCGCCGCGCCAGCCTTCGACGTGTTCGTCTTTCCCGTGGTGGACTGGGACTACCGTTTCCAGCGCCCGCAGCACTTGAGCCGGGAATTCGCCCGCCGCGGCCACCGCGTGTTCTACTTCTCGACCACGCCGGCCGCCGCAATGTGCCTGTGCGGTGTTGAGCCGCGCCTCATCGAGCCGAACATCCACCTGCTCGACCTGCCGGCGGGCGAGGATCCTCCCGACATCTACCGCGACCTCCCGACCGAGCTGCAGCTTGCGGTGATGGAGTCCGCCATCGGCCGCCTGAGGGAGAAGTTTGCGATCGGGGCGACCCTCTCGATCGTCGATTATCCGTTCTGGGCTCCGCTGGTGCGGCGGCTCCGCAACAACATCGTGCTTTACGATTGCATGGACGACTACGCCACCTTCCGGAACGCCGGCCGTCCGGTCCGCGAGCTCGAGCCGCAACTGGTTCGAGAGGCCGATCTGGTCGTGTGCTCCTCGACGCACTTGCAGGGGCGCCTGCGGGCGCTGGGGCGGGAAAGTGCGCTGGTGCGAAACGCGGCCGATCCGGGCCACTTCGCGGACCCCCCGGCGGCGCTCGCGATTCCGCCCGGCCGGCCCGTGGTGGGGTGCCACGGCGCATTCGGAAGTTGGACCGACCTCGAGCTGCTGGCGTTCGCGGCGCGCTCCCTCCCCGAGATGCGTTTCGTGCTGGTAGGCGGCACGGAGGGCGTGGCGCTGGATTCGCTGGCCGCCCTGCCCAACGTCACCCTCACCGGCGAGGTCCCCTACCAGCGCCTGCCCGAATACCTGCATGCGTTCGACGTGGGCCTTCTCCCGTACCGCATCTGCGATTACGGCCTGGCCTCCGACCCGCTGAAAGTCTGGGAATACCTGAGTGTGGGCAAGCCCGTGGTAGCCGTGCGGTTCCCCGAGATCGAGCGTCTGGCCGGCCTGATCGCGCTCACCAGCACTCCGCAGGAGTTCGTCGACGGCATCCGCGCCGCCCTGGCCGGCGAGAGCCCCCAAAAGGCCGCCGCGCGCCGGGAGTTCGCGCGCGCCAACACCTGGTCCCATCGCTGCGACGAGATGGCGGCGGCGGTGGCCCCCTTCTTCCCCCGCGTCAGCGCGATTGTGCTGTGCCACAACCAGCGGAAGTTCACCCAGGCGACGCTCCTCAGCCTCGAGCGCTTCAGCCGCTACGCCAATCTCGAGATCCTGCTGGTCGATAATGGCTCCACCGACGGCACGCCGCGGTTCTTGCGCCGGTGGGCCGAGGGCCGGCCGAACGCCAAGGTCATTCTGAACGGCGCCAACCTGGGATTTTCCGCCGGGAATAACGCCGGCGCGCGCGCCGCTACCGGCGACTATCTCGTCTTCCTGAACAACGACCTCTACGTGACCGAGGGCTGGGTCGGCGGCCTGCTGGCCCACTTCCGCGCGAATCCCAGGCTCGGCCTGCTCGGGCCGGTCACGAACCGGTCTGGAAACGAGAGCGTGGTCTACATTGGAGACTACTCGAACATGGAGCAGATGGCCGTGCTTGCGCGCAGGTACATGCGCGCGAACCGCGGCCGGCTGACCCCGCTTCGCGTGATGCATTTCTTCTGCACCATGGCGCCGCGCCGGGTGTGGGAGCAGGTGGGCGAGCTGGATGAAGCGTTCGGACTGGGTCTGTTCGAGGACGACGACTACACCATGCGCGTCCTCGGCGCGGGCTACGCGGTGGCGTGCGCGGACGACGTTTTCGTCCATCATCATCACTCCGCCTCGTTCGGCGCGCTTCCCAAACACGTCTACGACGAGTTGTTCGCGCGAAACCAGCGCTACTTCGAATCCAAGTGGGGGCCCTGGGTCCCGCCGAGATACCGTCCGGAGGTCCAGGCCAGGGTGGGATCATGATCGCGGAGCGCGTGGCCTATCGGTACGCGGAAATCGAGAGGAAGCACCGGTTCCGCTTCCTGTTCGACCCGCTCCGGCTGCTGACGCAGGCCGAATTCGTGCGGCGCTACCTGGCCGGCGAAAACCCGTTCCCGCTCAGCGTCGAGATCGATCCCTCCAACGCCTGCAATCACGACTGCGGCTTCTGCATCTACCACGCGCTGCACCAGCCGGGGCGGAGCGAACGCCTGCCGCGCGATCTCCTGTTCAGCCTCGTGGACCAGGTGCGCGAGTTGGGCTCGACCTCGGTCCTGTTCGTCGGCGGCGGCGAGCCGATGACCAACCCGAACACGGTCGAGGCGCTGGAGCGCGCCGCCGCCGCCGGTTTGTCCTGCGGGCTGGTCACGAACGGCTCGCTGGTCGACGCCGAGAAACCCGGCCGTTTGAGGAAGGCCGCCACCTACGTCCGCTTCAGCCTCGACGCCGCCGGCCCGGATACCCACCTCAAGCTGCACCGGCGCGGCGACTTCCCGGCCATCGTCCGCAACTTCACGCACCTGGCTCAGGCCGCGGGCCGGGCGACCGTCGGGGCCGGCTACTTCATCCACCAGGACAATGTCCAGGAGATCGTCTCCGCCGCGCGCCTCGTCAAGGACGCCGGCGGCGACTACATCCAGTTCAAGACCTTCTCGGGCGCCGCGTTCCCCGCCGGCCTGCACGAGTGGGTCCTGCTCGAGATCGAAAAGGCGCTCGCGCTCGCCGATGCTCATTTCGATATCCACGTGGCGGAGCGGATCTTCGAGAACCGGACCTACCAAGTGCGTGGCTACACGCGTTGCCACTTCCAGGCCATGAAGACCGTGATCAACGCCGACGGCCTGGTCTACCTCTGTGCGCAGAAGCGCAACAGCCCCGACGGCGCGATCGGGAGCGTCCACGAGAGCTCGCTGGCCGAGATCTGGCGCGGGGAGACGCGCCAGCGGGTGGTGGAGAGCCTTCAGCTCGTCCACTGCCCCTACTGCGTCCACGACCGGCAGAACAGGATCCTGGAATTCCTGGCGCACTTCCGCGCCCCGCACCGCGGTTTCTACTGAGACAGCCTCTGGTAGTCCTCCGGTGTCTTGATCGCGGCCCAGAAATCGACCCAGACGGCGATTGCCTCGACCCCCTCGGCGATCAGGCTCGTGAGGGCGGCCTCGTACTCGCAGCCGGCGGCGAGCCGTTCCGCGAGCGCGCCGAGGAATGGCGCTCCCGCCAGGCGGTGAATCATGATGTTGGCCGCGCTCCCGGGCGGGCAGCCGCCGGGCGGCTTTTCCTGGATGGCCCGCACCCGGTCCGTTCCGGGGAAGAAATGCAGCCGCCCGCCGGCAAAGGTGCGGTCGAGCAGCCGGCTGGGTATCACGATGGCGGCCCCGGCTCGCCCGGCCTCCTCGATCCTGCGGTAGTCGTCGTCGTGAACCAGGTCGTTGACCGAGACGAGGTAGACGGCCTCGGCCGGTCCGGCCGCCTGCAAGCCGGTGAGCGCCGCGCCGGACATCTCGGGCGCCCGTTGGAGTACGCAACGCGCCAGTCCTCGCAGGGCCGGCAGGTTGCGCTCATTGCACACGGCGATGGCATTCGTCACTCCGATCTGGCGCAATTGGCGCAGATGGCGCGAGATCAGCGTCTCGCCGCCGGCTTCCAGCAGCGGTTTCTCCCGGCCCATGCGCCGGCTTGCGCCGCCGGCAAGCAGGATGGCAGTGGGGTTGCTCATGGATCGAAGTGGAGGCCGTACCGCTCGGCGTAGGGAAAGGAAAGCCCCGCCTGCGCCGCCAGTCCGGCATTCCTGCGCGCCGCTATCGAGTCGTAGGCTTCGCCGCCGGCGTTGGCGTACCCGCCGAATTCCCGGCGCCGCTCGTACATCGACTGATGCGCCCGGATGGCCTCGCTCTTGATTCGCATGACCTCTTCACCGAATCCAAGATAGGTGGTGACCGGCGCGCTCCACTCCTGGGTGGACAGGCACTCGTAGGTGATCAGCCGGCAGCCGTCGCAGGGCTTGAGCGCCTCGGTGACCAGGGCGGTGACGATCCGGTGCATCAGCAGCTCGTCCCGCGGCTCCGGGACCGCGCAGAGGAGAGGGCCGTCCTGGATCAAACCGCGGAACTCCGCGAGGGCGTCTTCGTCGACCGGTCCGGGCTGAAAGCCCCCCACCGAGCGCAGGCTCAGATCGGGATGCAGAAATTCGCCCGGAGTTCGATGGGCGGTGAACCAGCGCTGGCTGGCGAGCAGCCGGATGGACGATTCCCCGAGCCCCAGCCGGACCGCTTCGGCCCGGGCCTCCCCGACGCGAATCGAACCCCGCAGCGCCCGCTGCGCCTCTCCGCTCATCGATTCCAGCCCGCCGTGCCGGGCCAGGACGGTCCAGGGCATGGTGGCTTCCGATCCGTCCGTTGCCAGAACGATGGTGGTCGGGATCAGCGCCCGGGCTGCGGTGATGGCCAGCGCTCCCGTGGAAATCCCCACGTCGTCCGGATGCGGAGAAACCAGCACCAGCCGCCTCGGCTCGGGAATCCCGAAAGGGACCGTGGGAATCACGTCAATCCTATTCTGCGCACGGCTTCCGAACCGGTTCAAGGACGGCGGGGATGACCCGGGTTGGCGGTGCGGCCGTTCACTCTCCCCGAAGAGAGAGGACCTTGTGGCTGCGGCACCCCAACATCGAACCGCACCACCCGGGATCGCTTGTTACAATTAGTAGCAAGTTGACGCGGCGACGGGAAATTCATTATTTCTATGCCGCGGATTCAATTTTTGTTTCGAGACGGTCCGGCCGGCGTCCATGGATCTCGATCAGCTCCACACGTTTCTTGAGATCGTTCGATTGAAGAGCTTCTCCAAGGCGGCGCAAACCTGCTACCGCACCCAGCCGGCCATCAGCGCCCAGGTCCGGCAACTGGAGCAGGAACTCAACACCCAGCTCTTCGAGCGGTTCGGGAGCCGGATCTCGCTGACCACCGCGGGCAGGATCTTCTGCCAGTACGCCGAGCAGATCCTGAACCTGCGGCGCCAGGCCCAGGATGCCATCAACGAGTTGGAACGCTCGCCGCGCGGGGAGCTGGTGATCGCGGCCAATGAGGCCACCTGCATCTACGTCCTGCCCGAGGTGTTCTCCGAGTACAAGCGGCAGTTCCCCAACGTCCAGTTGCTGGTGGAGCGGTCCTACGGTTCGCGGATCGTCGAGGCGCTGCTGGAGAACGTGGCCGATTTCGGCATCACCCAGCTCCCGGTCCAGGAACGAAGAATCCAGGTGGTCAAGATCCATTCCGACGAGATCAAGGTGATCGTCCCGGAGGGGCACCCGCTGGCGGGCCGGCGCTCGGTTGCCGCCGCCGAGCTGGTGGACTATCCCCTGCTGCTGCCCAAGTACGGGACCACCCGGGCGCGGCTGAACGAATGGCTGGAGCTGGTCGAAGATTCCCTCAACGTGTCGATGGAACTGGATTCCACCGAGATGGTGAAACGGTTTGTGATGGCGGGACTGGGGATCTCCTTCCTGGCGGTCTCGCATTTCCTGGACGACCTTGCCGCTGGCCGGCTGTGCGCCCTTTCGCTCGAGCCGGAGCCGATGATGCGGCGGCTCGGCCTGGTGTACCGCAAGGACAAAGCCTTGTCCAAGGCGGCGTTGGGCTTCATTCAGGTGGTGCTTGCGCACGCCGGCACCCACAGCCGCCCGAGGCCCGAAGAGGCCCGCCGGCCGACCAGGGGTTAGCCGGATTCAAAGTCGCCCCGGCGCGGCCGATAAGTCCAGCATGGAACAGAGAGGCGAGTCGCGCTTCGACGTCGAACAGACGGTCCGTGTGACCGCGTTGGGCGACCAGTCCGAGGGTTTTCCGGCGCAAGTCGCGAACCTGTCGGGGACGGGGCTGCGGCTCCTGGTCCCCCGGCTGGTTCCCGCGGGTGCGGCGCTCCAGGTCGAATGGAACGAGATGCTGCTGCTGGGCGAGGTGTGCTACTGCCAGCCCGTGGACGGAGGTTTTGCGATCGGTGTGGAACTCGAGCACGCCTTGCTGCACACCGGCGAACTGGCTCGCTTGGCCCGCAAGCTGCTGGGAGAGGCCGGCCCGTCCTGGAACGGCCGTTCCCAGCCCGCGCCCGTCAGAAAGTCGCCAGGCCGCTGACTCCGCGGGTGGCCCGCCGCTGGCTGTTTCGGCCGGCCCGAGCCGCGCCACTTTGCCTTTCGCCTGGCCGGTCTTGTATCGTAGTGCTCTTATGTCTAAACGGGCTGTGGTGTTTGGGAATCTGGGCCAGCTCGGTGTGGAATTGATGCGAGAGCTGGGGGAACGAGGGTATGAGGTCATTGGCTCCGACCGCGCGCAGTTGGATATTACCGACCCCGAGCGGGTAGAGCAGCACCTGGCGCAGGCCGATCCGCAGGTGGTTTTCAACGCCGTGGCCTACAACCAGGTGGACGTGGCCGAGCAGGAGCCGCAGGTCGCGTTTCTGGTGAACGCGCTGGCGGTGCGCAACGTGGCCATGGCCTGCCGGCAGGTGAACGCCCAACTGGTGCACTACTCCACCGACTACGTCTTCGACGGGACGGCCGGCCGCCCCTACACCGAGGCGGACGCCACGCATCCGCTCGGCGCCTACGCGGTCTCGAAACTGGCGGGGGAGCTTTACGCCCAGGCGTACCTGGACGGCGCGCTGATTGTCCGCACTTCCGGCCTGTTCGGCCTGGCCGGCCTCGAAACCGCGCGGGGGAACTTCATCGAGTTGATGTTGCGGCTGGCGGAATCAGGCAAGCCGATCCGGGTGGTGGAGGACCACGTCGCCTCGCCGACCTACGCACCGCTGCTGGCGGCGCGCTCGGTGGACCTGGTGGAGCGCGACCACCACGGCGTGTTTCACGTCGGCGGCGGCGAGCCGATTTCCTGGTTCAACTTCGCCCGCATGATTTTCGAGGTGGCCGGCCTGAATCCGGAGTTTCGGCCCACTAACGAGCGCGAGTACCGGACGGCCGCGCGCCGGCCGAAGTACTCCGCGCTGTCGAACGCCAGAATCGAGCGGTTGGGCCTCCCCAAGATGCCTCCACTGGAGGCCGCCGTCCGCGACTATTTCGCACGCCGCAAGGACCTGTGAGCGGCGGCCGGCCTCGGCTATACTGAACACTGATGAAACAGTAAGGCGCTTCCCATCGTGTGGATCGATCGCGGCCGCCCGGGCGGCGGGAGGGAAGATGTCCTTGCTGAGCGCTCAGAAACTGTCGTTCTCCTGGTCTGGGGTCCCCCTGTTTGCCGATGTTTCCTTTGAGATCAACCCCAGCGACCGCATCGCCCTGGTTGGCCCGAATGGGTCCGGCAAGTCCACCCTGCTGCGCCTGATCGCCGGCGAGCTGGGGCCCATGGAAGGTGCAATCGCCACGCGGCGCGGTCTGGGCATCGAGTACCTCGCGCAGGCGGCGTCGCCCGCCAGTAGCGTTGGCAGCCTTTCGGGAGGCGAGCGCGTCCGGGCCGCCCTGTCCCGCTGCCTGCTCTCAAACGCCGATCTGCTGCTGCTGGATGAGCCTACCAACCACCTCGATATCGCCTGCCGCGAATGGCTCGAACAGCGACTGGCTGGCCATCGCGGGGCCTGCATCTTCGTGTCGCACGACCGTGTGTTCCTCGACCGGGTCGCCACGCGCACGCTGTGCCTGGAGCACGGGCGGCTCACCGCCTTTGCCGGCAACTACGAGTTCTACCGCCGGGAGCGGGCGCTCCGCGATCGCCAGGAGTGGGAGCGGTACGAGGCCGCACGGCGCCGGGTGGCTGCCGCCGAGCGCGCCGCCGGCCGGCGTTTGCGGCTATCCGCGAGGGCCGCCACCGCGCCCATCGGGGTTCGGGATGGCAAGGATTACTACGGTCGCAAGGCGGCGAAACTGGCCCGCACGGCGCGCATCCTGCGGGAGCGCCGGTCGCACGCGGAAGAGGTGGAGAAACCCTGGCAGGAACAGCCGATTCCCTCGCTGGAATTCGCGAACGTGCCGCGCTGCCCGGACCTGGTGCTGCACGCCGCCGGACTGGCAAAGGCCTTCGGAGCAGCGCCCCTGTTCGAGGACCTCTCGTTGCACCTGCGCCGCGGCGACCGATGGGCGGTTCTCGGACCCAATGGCAGCGGAAAGACGACGCTCCTGCGGGTTCTGGCCGGCCTCAGCCGGCCGGATCGCGGCGAAGTCCACCTGGGCTCGCGCGTGAGGCCGGGCTACTACCCGCAGGAGTGCGAGCACCTCGACCTCTCGCGTTCGGCCTTGGAGATCTGCCTCGAGACCAGCGCCGAGACCGCCGCCCGCACCCTCCTGGCCTGCCTTAAGCTGCCTGCCGAGCGCGTCACCCGCCCGCTGGCAACGCTCAGCGCCGGGGAGCGCGCCAAGGCCGCCCTGGCCCGGCTTCTGCTCGCGGAGGTGAACTTCCTGCTCCTCGACGAGCCCACCAATCATCTGGAAATCGAGGCCGTCGAGGCGCTTGCAGGAGCCTTGCGGCAGTTCCCCGGCGCGATGGTCTTTGCCTCCCACGACCGGTGGTTCATTGGGTCGCTGGCCAGCCAGACGATTGTGCTCGGCGGCGGCTTCTACTCCTCGGGCTTGGAGGCGAAGTAGCCCTTGCGCGCCTGGACCTTGAGGTCCTTGTCGGTGGTCTTCAGATCGATGCGGCGGAAGCTGCCGTCTCGGACGGGATTGATCGGGGTGTAGCCGATCGCATACTGGCTGCGCATCTCCGCCTGGATTTCCTCGAATGCCTCGCTAAGCGGGTGCTTGCGGCCAATTCTGAAGACGCGCCCGCCGGTCTGCTCCGACATCCTTCTGAGCGTCGACTCTCCCATGCCGCCGCCGATCCCGAGCCCGAACCGGCCGCCGTAGGCGCTGGGATCCTCGTAGTCGATGCTGTAGATGATGGCGTCGGCCTTCTGCGAGGAGCGGAGGGCATCCTCGATCTTGAGGCGGCTCCCCATATCGACACCGTCGGTAACCAGCACCAGCACCTTGCGGCCCACCTGCCCCCTGAGCTTCTCGTCGGCTGCCAGGAACACCGCGTCGTAGAGCACCGTGCCGCGCGGCTGGTAAACGGTGGGCACCGGGCCCGGCATGCGGCTCAGTGCGGCGACGGGCGCGTTCACCTTCAGACCGGATAGGCCGGCCCGCAGCAGCCGCGCCGAGCTGGTGTAATCCTGAAGCAGTTCGCATTCCTCGCCGAAGCTGATCAGGAAGGCCAAATCCTTCGGGTGCAGCACCTGGGAGAAGAACTGGGAGGCGGCGTCCCTCTCGATGTCGATCAGGCGCTCCTGGCTGCGGCTGACGTCCACCAGCAGGCCGATGGTCAGCGGCAGGTCCGTCTCCCGCGTGAAGTACTTGATGGTTTGAGGCTTGCCATCCTCGCTGAGGACGAAGGCGTCTTTGGCCAGGTTGCCCACCAGACCCCCCTGTTTGTTGCGGACCGAGGCCAGGACGCTGACCACGTCCACCTCCACCTTGATGGTCGGTTGAGTGTCGGGTTCCTGAGCCAGCATGGGAGCGAGCGTCACGGCGGAGAGAATCAGCAGACGCAAAGTAGGCATAGGCGTGGGTGTCATACTACTAGATGCACGCGGCGCGGGTTGTGTTACTCCCATGCAAGAAGCTCTGCTCCACCTGAGGGCCTGCGACCCGGTTCTCCGGCGGCTGATCGATGAGGTCGGGCCTTACGCCATCGAGTACCTCGACCCGGGTTTCGAGACGCTGGTTAAGTCGATTGTTTATCAGCAACTTAGCGGGAAAGTGGCCCTGCTGATCTTCAACCGCCTGGCGGCGGCCGCCGGCGACGGGCGGCTGACCCCGGAGAGCGTTCTGAAGCTCCGGCCCCGGAAGATGCGCGCTCTGGGCCTGTCCCAGCAGAAAGTCGCCTACATTCGGGATCTGGCCCGGCGCACGCGTTCCGGAGAGGTCGATTTTGGGGCCATCCAGGCCTTGCCGGACGAAGAGGTCTGCCGGGTGCTCACCGGCGTGAAAGGGATCGGCGTCTGGACCGCGCAGATGTTCCTGATCTTCGCCCTCCGCCGCGCGGGCGTGCTGCCTTCGGCCGACCTGGGGATTCGCGCCGCGGTCCGCAAGTTGTACGGGCTCCCCGAGTTGCCCAAACCCGCGCAAGTGGAGGAACTGGCCCGCAACTGGCGCCCCTACTGCACCGTGGCCTCCTGGTACCTCTGGCGCAGCCTGGAAGGGAAGGCCGGACTCTAGAGGGACTTGCAAAAAAACGGACGATTGCGCCGGAAAAAGGCACTAAGGACCCGGGCGGTCACCCTCGTGCTGAAAACGCAAGCTTTCCGCGTCGCTACGCCCCCGTTGCGCCTCTACTCC
>JBEKWU010000049.1:0-34607 GCA_049512775.1 Bryobacteraceae bacterium | reverse complement strand
GGGGCAAACGGAAACGCATGCGGCCAGGCGTTGCCTGGCCGTGGGATTCAACCTATCGGGTCCTAAATTGTGTAAAGGATGTCACTGGACTAAAGTGTCAAGGATGTCGCCGGCTTGACAACAGCCGCGTACCCGCTGGCGCACCTGGGCTCGCGGTAGGAGCGCCAGCAGGTGAATCGCCGCCGAAACCACAGGCCACAAGCCACAGGCTGTAGAATGAATCCAGGACCCGATGTCCACCCAGGCAGACCTCGCCAAGATCAGTGTGCAGGATTTCGCCCAGCGCTTCCGCCAGGAGATGATCCCGCTGACCAATACCTTCGCTTATTTTTCCGCGTTGCCCCTGGGTGAAGAAGAGACCAGGGAGTACCTGGAGGAACCGATCGCGGCGCTCCCGCCGGGGGTTCAGGCGGCTTTTGCCAAGGTGTTCGTGTTTCTGGTTCCGTACCTGGAAAAGCCCACCGGCAAGGGCGGAGAACTGGTGACCTTCGACCGGCCGGAGGAGAAAAGCCAGGCCTGGAGCGCTCAGTTCATGTCGGGTCCCGAGGCGATCCTGGTATTCGCGATCAAGGACCGGCCGGTGGCCGACTACCACTACGTCTTCTACCGCTCCATCGCCACCCTGCTGGCCGACCACCTCGACAGCGAGGCGCTCGAGCGCTACCCCGAAATCCTGCGGGAGGAGCTGCGCGGCCGCGTGCACGGGGAGATCGACGAGGAAGGCTGGCAGTTGAAACAGGCCCTGTTGCAGCGGCAGACCGACGTGCGCCGCGAGACCAAGCTGTTCCGCAACTACGCCCGCCAGTCCCTGATCGACACCCTGACCCTGTACCTGCACGGGATCTGCTGCGACATCGACGTCGAGACCGGCCCGCGCCAGCTCCCCAGCCGCTACCTGCGCAAGCGGCTGCAACTGCTGCACGAGGGATTTCCGCCGCCCGCCGGCTACGCGGTGTTCCCCGAGGATCTCAACAAGCCGTGAGTCTTACCGCTTGGCGGCTTTGAGGATGTCGATCCCGCCGTGGCTGGTAGTGAGCCGCAGCTCGCATCCGCCGCCGCCGATCCGGCCGGTGAGAGAATCCCCGCCCATCGCGCCCGATGCCGTGACGGCGAGCTCCGAGTTGATCCTCCCGAAGGAGGTCTTTGCGGTGAGGTTGTAGCCCGCGTCTTCGGGCAGGTGAACCTTCAAGGGCGCGAAGGAGGTCTTGAGTATGATCGGGCTGCACGGCTTTGCGGGAACGCCGGCGACCACCACCGCGCCGTTCGGGTTCTCCACCTCGACCGCGCCGCCGGCTCCGTCCACCTGAATGGAGGCGAACGAGCTGATCGCCTTGACGGCGCCCTTAGCGCCGGCGATCCTTATGGCGCCGTTGGCGTTCACGACGCGCGCGTCCTTCCCCACATCGCGCACCTCGACGCTGCCAAACGAGTCCTTGACGTCCACGGAGCCTGAGACGTTCTGAACCGTGACGGCTCCGTTCGAATCACGAACGGTAGCGGCCCCGGTCACATCGCGCAGATCCACACGGCCGAACGTGGTAGTCAACTCGGCCGTGCCCGCCACGCCGCTCACATCGACGCCGCCGTTGGCGTTGTGGACGATCAGGCCCGCTTTCGCCCCTCTGACAGTGACGGCGCCGAACGAGTTGGTCACGTTCGCGTTTCCGCCCGCTTCGGTCAGCTCGACGCTGCCGTTGGCATTCCCAATGGTAACCGTGCCGGACACCTTGCGGACCAGCACGGCTCCGAACCGGTTGCGCAGATCCAGCGAACCGGTGATGTCCGCCGCGCGCACCGAGGCGTTGCTGTCCACCACGGACACGTCTCCGGAGTTCCTCTCGACCTCGACCGGCCCGAACGAATTCTCGAGGCGGTGGGTGCCGCGACCGTCCTTGAAGACGAGTTTCCCATGGGAGTTCGTGATCGCCGCGTTGGCCTTCAGGTCGGTGACCACGACGCCGCCGAAGCTGTTGCGAATGGTGAGCGGAGCCGTCTCCGGCATCAGGATGTCGTAGCTGACTGAGTAGGAGACGTCCCTGAGCGTGTGCTCCTGGGGATACTCGGTCCGCACGGTCAAGACCGCGCCGCTCTGCCGCACATCGATGACGATCTTCTCGGCGATGCTCTTGGCCTCCGCGGCGTCGCTGGCCGAGGCCTTGATGGTGGCGTTGATCGAGACCTCGGGCTTGGGTTGCGACCGCACCAGCACGTCGCCGAACTTGTTCTCGACCTCGAGCCGCTGCCCCGAGGCAAGCGGGACGGTTTTCTGGAATGCGCGCGTGTGTTCCTCGCGCGCCGCGCCGGCGAGCGCTGAAACGGCGCACAGCGCCAGAAACGGGAAGACGATTTCAATTCTCTTGAGCATGACTTAGGAACTCCTTGAGTGTTTGCTGTTTTTCGCGATACAACCCGGCCAGCTCTTGCCGCAGATAAGCGTTGAAACGGTTCTGGCCGAGGTCGGCGCGCAGAGTCGCGATCTCGGTGTCCAGCACCAGCAGCTTTTCCTCACAGTTGGCTGCCTTGGGCGAATCAGCGCGCGCGAGTTGCGGATCGGCGAGCCGGGCCAGCGCCTCGATCGACCGCGCGGAGGCCGCTTCCGCCCTCTCCGCATCGCTGAGCCCCTGCTCGGAGAGGAACGTGCGCGCGGGCCGCGGCCCCGACTGGCCGGGTCGCAGAAGAGCGGCCGCGACTACCACCACGGCGGCCGCAGCCAGCAGGGTGCGCCAGTCCGGCGACCAGCGCTTCTTCGCCCTGGCCTCACGCGCCAGCGCCTCCTCGATTCGCGGCCACAGGTGGGGCGTGTCCCACTCCCTGTGAAGGTCCGGGGCGGTCCGCGAGATTTCGCGATCCGGATCGTTGGTCATAAGCGTTTCTCCGCGAGCATGCGCTTCAACTGCTGCCTGGCCTCGAACAGCAGAGACCTGGATGTGTTCTCGGAAACATCCAGAACGGTCGCGATTTCGGAATGCCGCATGCCCTCCACCTCGAACATCACGAAGACCATCCGGCGCCGCTCGTCGAGCGCCGACACCGCGCGCTCGAGCGCGACGCGCAGGGGCGGATCGGCCGAGGGCGGTGCGGCGAGCTGCGGCGGCAGAACGCCCGGCCGCTGCCGCTGAGCCTTCCGCTGCTGGTCCCGGCAGGCGTTGATGAGGATCCGGAAAACCCAGGTGCAGAAGCTCGAGTTCCCGGCAAAGCCGTCGATGCCCCGGTAGAGCTTCAGGAACGCCTCCTGCACCGCGTCCTCGGCGTCCGCGAGGTCGCCCAGCATGTGGAAGGCGAGGCTTTTCTTCCGCCCGCCGTGCGTGCGGTACAGGGCCTCATAGGCGCAGAGAGCGCCGCTGCGGCAGCCCTCGAGCAGCTCCGCGTCGTCAACCTCGCCGCCGAGCCCGAGCGTCCGGTAAAGGGGCAATCCGATCTCCCCGACCATTCTTCACCATCGCACGCCATCACGGCGACCCCTCCGGCGGAGCCGGGACGCCGCGCGGTCAGCGCCTGCTTTGTTCGAGCTTTAGACGACGGGGAGGGACAAAACGTTGGACCAGACTGGCGGACCCGGCGGGATCAGCTTTTCTCGTCCACCGCGAAGCCGATGGGGCGCTTGGGGGGCTGCGGGGAGGGCTCCAGCAGCTTCTTGATCGCCGTGAAAATCACCTGGATCTCCCGGTCGTGGTCTTTGTACTTCCGCTCCAACGCCTCGATCTTCTGCGCAAGGTCCTTGTGAGTAACCATGACCTCTCGGAGTTTCACGAAGGCGCGGATGATGAGGATGTTCACCTGGACGGCTCGCTCGCTGTTGAGCACCGAAGACAGCATAGCTACGCCGTGTTCAGTGAAGGCGTAGGGCAGGTGGCGGCGCCCACCACGGCCCGGCTTTGAGATCGCAATTTGCGATGTCAGAGACTCGGCCTCCTCTTTGGCGATCTGAAACATGAAGTCCTCTGGAAAGCGGTCACGGTTCCGCTTGACCGCCTCGTTGAGGCGGGATGTGGGCACCTCGTACAGCTCCGCCAGGTCGCTGTCGAGCATGACCTTCTGGCCCCGAATGAGATAGATCTTTCGCGCGACAAGCTCGGCTGGTATCGGGGGTTGGCTGGAAAGGGAGAGCGGTGGCTTTTTCGGCATACGCGAGTGGGCGCCCTCGAAACTCTCAATGTACTACTCAGACGAGGGCGGCGCTGTCCGCAGCTCCGCCAGGATCCGTGAAGCCGCTTCTTTGCCGCGCTCGCCGATTTCGCCCACCGGGCCGACGCAGCTTGGGCAGCCCGCGTCGCAGGGGCAGGCGGCCAGCAGCGCGGCGGCGTGCTCGAGCAGCTTCGCGGACATGCGGTAGAGCGGCGCGCTCTGTCCCACGCCGCCCGGGTAGTTGTCGTAGAGGAACAGGTCCGGCTCGTACGTTTTCAGGCCCTTGGAGATGTCCTCTCCGAAGGCCACGCCCAGGTCGCGCGGGTCGCACATCAGCAGGAACGCCGCCACGGTGCGCAGTGCATTTCCGAGTCCGGTGAGCGCATTCTGTTTTTCGGTCGGCGAGAGGTCCGGAAACCGGGCCAGGAAGCTCTCTGGGAAGTGCAGCCAGAACGCAGTGGTGTGCATCTCCTGCTCGGGCATCGAGAGGTTGCCCGCCCCGACGTTCTCCATGGTATAGAACTTCACCTTCTTGAATCCAACCACTTGGCGGTTCACGCGGACCTCGCCATGCACGCCGCGCGCGCCTGCGATGGGGGCCGACTCGAACTCCTCCAGCGCCTTCACCTGGGTGTAGTCGATCGCGTCGGTGAAGTAGTCGCACTGCACCCGGCGGACGTAGGCCTTGCGGCCCTCGTAATCGAACCGCTCCACTTGGTACTGGCGCGCTTCGTGCAGATAGATGGCCTTCTCGTGCAGCGTGGTCAGCGCGGAGGGGAAGTCTACCTCGGCGATGACCTTCGGCTCGCCGGTCTCATCCACCACGACGAAGTTGTCGCTGGTGATCGAGCGCAGGCTGATGGCGTCGGCCGGGTAGGTGTCCGAGGTCCAGTGCCAGGCGCCCGCCGAGTGGTGCAGGAGCTTCATCTCCTCCAGAAACCGGCACAATTCCCCGGTATCGTGCGGCCCGAACTTCTCTCCGTCGCGAATGGGCAGCTCGAAGGCCGCGCACTTGACGTGGTTGAGCAGGATCTCCAGGTTGTTCGGGTTGATGTGGGCGTGCTCGGGCGAGCGGCCGAAGAAGTAGTCGGGATGCTCGACGACGTACTGATCGAGCGGGGCGCTCGAGGCCACCAGCACGGCCGCCGAGGTGGACTGCCGCCGCCCGGAGCGGCCCGCGCGCTGCCAGGTCGAGGCGATGGTGCCGGGGTAACCGGCCATCACCACGGCGTCCAGCGACCCGATGTCGATGCCCAGCTCGAGCGCGTTGGTGGCCACCACGCAGCGGACGTCCGCCTCGCGCAGCTTGCGTTCGATCTCGCGCCGCTCTCGCGGCAGGTAGCCGCCCCGATAGCCGCGCACCGCATCCTGCCCCATCGGACGCCGCGCACAGGCATCCTTGAGGTAGGTGATGAGCACCTCGGTGGCCAGCCGGTTGTTGGCGAACACCAGCGTTTGCAGCCGCCGCTCGAGAAACTCCAGCGCCACCCGCTTGGATTCCTGAAGATAGCTGCGCCGGATGCCGAGCTGCCGGTTCACGAAGGGCGGGTTATAGAAGATGAAGTACTTCTCCCCAACCGGCGCGCCGCTCTCGCCGATCAGCTCGAACCGCTCCTCGGTGAGCGCCTCGGCCAACTCGCGCGGGTTAGCGATGGTGGCGGAGCAGCAGATGAATTGCGGCGAAGACCCATAGAACGCGCAGATCCGCTTCAGGCGCCGGATGACGTTCGCCAGGTGACTGCCGTAGACGCCGCGGCAGTAGTGCAACTCGTCGACGACGAAGTAACGGAGCCTCTCGAACAGTTTGGCCCAGCGCGTGTGGTGCGGCAGGATGCCGGCGTGCAGCATGTCCGGGTTGGTCAGGACGATGTTGGCGCGCTCGCGGATGGCTTTGCGGGCGTCTTGCGGCGTGTCGCCGTCATAGGTGAACGCCCGGATGCCGGAACCCATCCGGTCCACCGCTTCCTGGAGTTCGTGGAGCTGGTCTTCGGCCAGCGCCTTGGTCGGGAACAGATACATCGCGCGAGTGTCGGGCTCGGCGATCAGGCGGTTCAGCACCGGCAGGTTGTAGCACAGGGTTTTGCCGCTGGCGGTGGGCGTAACCACCACCACGTTCCGGCCCGCGGCGACCAGATTGAAGGCTCCCGCCTGGTGGCTGTAGAGACGCGCGATGCCTTGCCGCTCGAGCGCTTCCTTCAGGATGGGATGGACCGCCTCCGGAATCTCCACGAACTCCCCTGGGCTGGCGGGTTGATGATGGATGGCACGGATGACCGATCCGGGTTCGCCTTTGAGCACCTGGAAACGCGTGAGAGCGGCCTCCAAGCCCGCCGGACGGCTCAGGCCGAGTGGCTCGGGTTCCGGGAAACCGAGGGAGAGATTGTCGCCCATGTTTTCGCCTTTTCTTTGCTCAGTATACCAGGCGGTGGGGGCCTGTCTGTTATACTCGATTACGGCGGAGGTAGTCTCGATGTTGCGACTTCTTACATTGATGCTCCCGGCCCTGGCGGCCTGGGGGGCGGACGAGGCCTACCCGGCACTGGCGATCAGCTCCCCGGCCCCGGATTTCGCGCTTCCCGGCATCGACGGCCAGACGCACAAGCTCAGCGACTACTCGGCCAGCCGGCTGCTGGTAGTCGTCTTCACCTGCAATCACTGTCCGACCGCGCAGCTTTACGAGAACCGGATCAAGAAGCTCGCGGAGGATTACCGGGGCAAGAGCGTGACCGTGGTTGCGATCCAGCCGAACGACCCCGAAGCCGTCCGGCTCGACGAGCTGGGCTGGACTGACGTGGGTGACGGCTTGGAGGACATGAAGATCCGCGCCGAGTACCGCCATTTCAATTTCCCGTACCTCTACGATGGGGAGACCCAAGCTGTCGCGCGGGCCTATGGACCGAAGGCGACGCCGCACGTCTTCGTGTTCGACGAGAACCGGAAGCTGCGCTACGAGGGACGCCTGGACAACAGTCAGCGGGAGTCCCTGGTGAAGACCCAGGATGCGCGCAACGCGATCGAGGCGCTCCTGGCCGGGAAGCCCGTGCCGGTGGAACATACCGGCGTTTTCGGCTGCTCGACGAAGTGGAAGTCCAAGCGCTTCGGCCGCCTGGAGGAAATGAAACGAATCGAAGCCGAGCCGGTGCGACTCGAGCTTGCCTCCGCAGAGGATCTGAAGAAACTGCGTACGAACCCGACCGGCAAGGTGCTGCTGGTGAACTTCTGGGCGACCTGGTGCGGGCCATGCCTGACCGAGTTCCCCGATCTGGAGACGACCTACCGAATGTACCGCCGGCGCGACTTCGACATGGTCACGGTGGCGGCGAACCTGCCGGACGAAAAGCCGGGCGTGATTAAGGAGCTCGAAAAACAGCATGCCTCCGGCCGCAATCTGCAGTTCGCGTCGGAGGACACCTATGCAATGCAGGCGGCCTTCGATCCGAAATGGGAGTCGGGAGTGCCGTTCACCATGCTGATCGCGCCGGATGGGAAGGTGCTCTATCGAAAGCAGGGCGATGTCGACATTCTCGAGTTGCGGCGTGTGATTCTGGCGAATCTTCCGGACTCGGACTACATCGGCCACCGCGCGTACTGGGCGACGCGCTGAGGCGCCCGCCAGGCGAGGTCTCCCTCGACTCGCCAACGAATTGAAACCTAAGGGCTTGTTAAGAAGCCAGGGCGGCTTCAGGCTCTCAGGGTGCGGACGAACTCGTAGCGTTCCAGTGTGGCGGCCACCTCGAAGGGGAGAGTGCCGTTTTGCCACTCCGGCGCCGTCGCGTCGAGCCGCGTCACTTTGCCGAGGCAATGCAGGTCCACGGGATTCGGCGCATCGGCGCGGGGAGAGAGCGTGATCACGTACTCGATCGGTTCGCCCACGTCGATTTTCGTGTCCGAGAAGAACAGCACACCGGCGGAACTGAGATTCCTGGTCTCCCCGGCGCCCGTGATGGGCCGGACGCCGTTGCGCACGACCTTCAGGGGCAGCTTGATCTCGAATCTCTTAGCTTTTCTTTGTTCCACCACAAAACTCCTTTTAATCTAGTGGCAGCCGCATTCCAGGTCAATAGCAAAACCCGGGATTCGGGTGGGGAACAGTCCTGGTACTTCACATTACTTTTGGGCGATTAGTTCTAGGGAGTACTCCGCGCACGGGCGCACCTCCGTGCGGATAAAACCAGACTGTCGGCCTGCTACGCGGAGAATTCTTCGAATGACGGCGGAGTTTCCCGGCAACGCTCACTTGCCGTCCCGCAGACCATCCAGCGCCAGCTTGGCCGCGACTTTGACGAGCGAATCGGAATCCTTCTCCGCGACCTGGGTGAGCGCCTCCTGAGCCCAGGGAGGCTTCACTGCTTTGATGAGCCTCACCGCCGCGAGACGCTCTTCGGGATCTTGGGCGCCCAGGCGTCCCTTCAGCACGGACTCCGCCGCCCCTTGTGCCCGAGAAGGCTGGGCGAGCATGTCGTCCACCCACGCATCGCGGCCGGCGTTGTAGGACTCGGCCGCCTCCGCGGCGGGAACGCCGGCGTCGCGGTTTTCGCGCAGCAGGGCTGCTCCGCCGAGCAGAGCGAGAGCCTCGTCGAAGTACTCTTTGGTGAGCTTGTCCTTTCCCGCGTCACGGGCGGCTTTGATCGTAGTGAAAGACTCCGGACCACCCAGCAACGCCAACGCTTCGGCCGCACCACGCCGCACCTCCGGGACTGGATCGCTCAACAATGCGCTGAGCCGCGGAAGCACCTGCGCGCGGTCCGAATCGCTGGTGAGCCGGGCCAGATCCCGCGCGCAGCCTTCGCGCACGATCTCATCCGTAGAACTGAGCGCGGACAGGCACGATTCGGCGGTCCGATCCCATCCCAGACGCTCCGGATGCCGCTCCTGGTCCGGGCTGAACCTGGATGCGTAAACCGTCTTGCCGGTGATCACGCCGCGGCCGCAGAGATAGGCCCAGTTAAACCTTGCCGTCTTGCGGAAGCAGAGGCGCTCCTTGCCCTCGGCCCTCACCGTCGTTATGGCGAGCCATGTGTGCATGGGATCCGTGTTTGTAAGGGTAGCGGTACCCGACACGCGCAATTCACTCCCCACCTTGCCGCAGACCTTCAGCCCCGCCAGCCGGCTGGTGAAGCGGTTCACGACGTCCACCGTGCCGTCTCCGGGCCGCTCCTCCATGTACCGGATCCGGTTCTTGTCGAGATCGCTCACCGTGATAGAGCACAGGCTCGGGCGGTGTTGATCGACGGACAACCGCACGACGATGCGCTCCTCGGCTGCCGCGGCTGCGGCGGTGAGAGTCAGGCCGACCAATATCGGGAAAGTCTTGTCGCTCATGGGATCACTCCTTGTGCGGAATCTTCGCCGCGGTGAATGCACCGACTTCGTTGGCCATCGTGGTGAGTTCCGTCTTCCCTGGCGAATCGAGTTTCCCGCGAAGAGTTCCCAGCTCCCCGGATGCCCCACGGGAATAGGCGAAATCGATCGACAGCTTCGCGGGGGCATAATACTCGATGCGGACGGGGGCTTTGATGCTCCTGAGGCGCACCTCGCCCCGGGTCACGCGGAACGCGATGGTCAAGTCGCACGGGCTGCATGACGCCGGATCGGTTCTCGGCTCGAAACCTGCCTTCTTGAGAGCCTCCGCCATCCGCTGCTGAAGTTCCGCGCCCAAATCCCGGACGTCGCGAACCACCGACGCGGGAACCGGCCCGCGGAAGATGCTCAGGTCCGGCTTCTCGAATGAAACCAGTATGGTGCGGCAGGGGGGGACGGGGGCTTTGGTGAACCGCACTACCGAGACCATCTCCGAGCCAGACGCGTGCAGGCACGCGAAGAGCCATAGAATCGTCGCCGGAACACGCATATTCTTCCTCCCGGCCAGATGACAGCATACACCAAGTCACCTGCCGAAGTTCGGGGCCGGCGCACGCGGCGCTCGGCCCCGTTTGACCCCCTCCATCGCCCCGCGGGAAAATAGGAAATTGGCGTTCTGTCGCCATCCCTCATCATGCTGGACCGTATCACCGTACACGGGGCGAGACAACACAACCTCAAGAACATCGATGTGGAAATCCCCCGGAACACCTTCACGGTGATCACCGGCCTGAGCGGGAGCGGGAAGTCGTCGCTGGCCTTCGACACCATCTATGCGGAGGGGCAGCGCCGGTACGTCGAGACCCTCTCCCCGTACGCCCGTCAGTTTCTGGATCAGATGGAGAGGCCCGAGGTCGATTCGATTGACGGGCTCAGCCCGGCCATCTCGATCGAGCAGAAAACCACCAACCGGAGCCCGCGCTCAACCGTCGGGACCATCACCGAGATCTACGACTACCTCCGGCTGCTCTATTCCTCGATCGGGATTCCGCACTGCCCGGAATGCGGCCAGGAGATCTCCCCGCAGACCACCGAGCAGATCCTCCACCAGGTCATGGCGCTGAAGCAGGATGAGCGGGTCATGATTCTGGCGCCGATCGTGCGCGGCCGCAAGGGCGAATACAAGAAGGACCTGGAGAAGCTGGCCCGCCAGGGGTTCCTGCGCGCCCGCATCGACGGCACACTGCGCTCGCTGGACGAGCCGATCCCGCTGGACCGGCGCCGCAACCACACCATCGAGGTGGTCATCGACCGGCTGCTGGTGAAGCCGGGCATCGAGAAGCGCCTCGAAGCCTCGATCGGGACCGCCACCAAGCTGGCCGGTGGGTTGGTGGTGGTCGCGGTGGTGAACGGCGAAGAGCGGCTTTACTCCCAGAAACTGGCCTGCCCGGATTGCGGCGCCAGCGTCCCGGCGCTCGAGCCGAGGTCGTTCTCCTTCAACAGCCCGTACGGCGCCTGCGAGACCTGCACCGGCCTGGGCAGCAAATGGACTTTCGATCCCGGGAAGCTGGTCGGGGACTACTCGAAGCCGCTCCTGGACGGCGGCCTGGTCACGGCGGCCTCGACGCCCCACCTGGCCCACGTCGTGGCGGAGGCGGCGCGGCGGCAGCGGGTCGACCTCTCCAAGCCCTTCGAGGAGCTGCCCGCCAAGGCGCAGGATTTTGTCATGCTGGGCGGCAGCGGCTACCCCGGCATCCTGCGCATGATGGAAGAGAAGTTCGAGGAAGCCACGGATGTGTATCGGGACTGGCTCACCGACTACATGTCTCCCATCGAGTGCCCTGGCTGCAAAGGGAAGCGGCTGAAGCCCAGCAGCCTGGCGGTACTGGTCAAGGGCATGTCGATCGCGCAATTCACGGCCCTGCCGGTAGCGCGCGCTTTGCCCACGGCGCGGGGCTGGGAATTCACCGAGCGGGAGACCCAGATCGCGGGCCGCATTGCCGGCGAGGTCCGGGCGCGCCTCGAGTTCCTGGCCGCCGTGGGACTGGACTACCTGAGCCTGGATCGCTCCGCGGCTACGCTCTCGGGCGGGGAGGCGCAGCGGATCCGGCTGGCGACCCAGATCGGTTCCAAGCTGCGCGGGGTGCTCTACGTGCTCGACGAGCCCTCGATCGGCCTGCACCCGCGCGACAACCGGCGCCTGCTGGACACCCTGATCCGCTTGCGCGATATGGGGAACACGGTGCTGGTGGTCGAGCACGACGCCGAGACCATCGAGCGTGCCGATTACGTCGTCGATCTCGGGCCGGGAGCGGGCCGGCTCGGCGGACGGCTCGTGGCCTGCGGCCCGCCTCGGGAGATCGCCAAGAATCCGGCGTCGCTTACCGGCTTGTACCTGTCGGGCGCGCGGGAGATCCCTCCGCCGCCGCGGCGCCGCATGGGGAGCGGGAACAAGCTGGTCGTCCGCGGCGCCCGCGAGCACAACCTCAAAAGCATCGACGTCGAGTTTCCGCTGGGAACGTTCACTGTGATCACCGGAGTTTCCGGCAGCGGCAAGTCGACACTGGTCCACGACCTGGTCTACCGGGCGCTGATGCGCGCGCTGCACCACTCGCCCGAGGAGCCCGGGGCGCACGGCGCCATCGAGGGACTCGAGCATATCGACAAGGTGATTCAGATCGACCAGTCGCCTATCGGCCGCACGCCACGGTCGAATCCGGCCACGTACACCGGCGTGTTCAGCCCCATCCGCGACCTGTTCGCCATGCTGCCGGAATCCCGCGAGCGCGGCTACCGGCCCGGGCGCTTCAGCTTCAACGTGAAGGGCGGACGTTGCGAGGCCTGCGAGGGCGACGGCCTCAAGCGCATCGAGATGAATTTCCTGCCGGATGTCTACGTCACCTGCGACACCTGCCGCGGGCGCCGCTACAACTACGAAACGCTCCAGGTAAAATACAAGGGCTATTCGATTGCCGATATCCTGGAGGCGACCGTCGAGGAAGCGGCTGGCGTGCTCGAGAACATCCCGCAGATCCAGTCCAAGCTTCAGACGCTGGTGGACGTGGGGCTGGGCTATATTCATCTGGGCCAAAGCTCGACCACGCTCTCCGGCGGCGAGGCGCAGCGCATCAAGTTGGCCCGCGAACTGAGCAAGCGCCAGACCGGCCGAACGTTCTATACTCTCGACGAGCCGACCACCGGCCTGCATTTCGACGACATCAAGCGGCTGCTGGACGTGCTGGAGAGGCTGGTGGACCTGGGCAACACGGTGGTGGTGATCGAGCATCAGCTCGACGTGGTCAAGACCGCGGACTGGATCATCGACCTCGGGCCGGAGGGCGGCGAGGCCGGCGGGCACATCGTGGCCGCGGGCACGCCGGAACAGGTGATGCGCAGCCGCAGAAGCTATACCGGGCAGGCGCTGGCCAAGGTCCTGCGCAAGAACGGAGGCCCCTCGTGAGCCGATATGACAAGGAGCCACTCGATTTCACGGCGCTCAAAACCATTCCCATCCGCGACCGCGGGGGCAAGGTCCGCATCGAGGACTTCGCCCGGCCGTACCAGAAAGGCGCCGGCCTCGGCGGCTGGCTGGAGCGGTTGCCGCGCATCCTGGCGGGCGAGGCGTTCCGCGCGGTGGTGGATGCGGTGGTCGCGGCGCGCGCTAGGGGGAAGCCGATCCTGTGGGGCATGGGCGGGCACGTCATCAAGTGCGGGCTCGCACCGGTGCTGATCGACCTGATGCGGCGCGGCCATGCCACCGCATTTGCGATGAACGGCTCGGCCGCCATCCACGATTTCGAGATCGCCATCGCCGGCGCGACCAGCGAGGACGTCGAAGCGGCGCTTCCCGACGGGCGGTTCGGGACGGCGGAGGAGACCGGGCGGGAGATGAACCAGGCGATCATCGAGGGCGACCGCGACTCGCTGGGCATCGGCGAAGCGTTGGGGCGGCGGCTGGAGGCGATCGCGGACCCGCGGTTTGCCGCCTCCAGCCTGGTTGCGGCGGCTTACCGCGCCTCCGTCCCGGTGACCGTGCACGTGGCCTTCGGTACCGACACGCCGCACACGCACCCGGCCGCCGATCCGGGCGCGATCGGCCGCGCTACTCACCGCGATTTCCGTCTCTTCTGCCGGCTGGTTTCCGAGCTGAACGATGGCGGCGTGTATCTGAATGCCGGCTCCGCGGTGGTGCTGCCGGAGGTCTTCCTGAAAGCCGTTTCGGCGGTGCGGAACCTGGGCTGCCGGCTCGAGGAGTTCACCACCGTGAACCTGGATTTCCTCCAGCACTACCGCCCCCGGGTCAATGTGGTCGAGCGTCCGCACGCGCACTCGGGCGGCCGCGGCTTCGCGCTCACCGGCCACCACGAACTGATGCTCCCCCTGCTGGCAGCCGCCCTCATCGAGCGGGAATCATGACCGATCCTCAACCGCTTGAGCCGCAGCCGCAACCGGAGAGATACCCCTTCTGGGGTTGGCTCGATGTGGCGCTGCTGTCCACGCTGGCGCTGCCGCTGATCTGGCCCATGGTGCCGGCCGGCGGCGGAGCGCCACACCCGGCGCCGCCGATCCCACGGGAGCGGGCCGTGGCCGCGATCGCTCTGACCTTTTCCTTCTATGGCGTGTGGTTCCTGGCGCTCTATGCGTTGATCCGGCTGCGCTACGGCCGGCCGTTCTGGCGCTCGCTGGCCTGGGTACGGCCGCCCCGGGGGCTCTGGGAAAGCGCTGGCTGGGGGCTGGTGCTGGCGCTGGCGGCAATCGTTCTCAGCCTGGTGCTGCGGCCGCCGGAGATCAAGACGCCGCTCGAGGAGCTGCTGAGGGACCCCGCCTCGCTGATGCTGATCGGCGTTTTCGGAGTGACTCTCGGCCCGCTGTGCGAGGAGTTGATGTTTCGGGGATTCCTGATGCCGCTGCTGGTGCGCTCGTTTGGCGCCGTGGCCGGCGTGTTGCTGGCGGCGGCTCCGTTCGCGCTGCTGCACGGCTACGAGTACTCCTGGAATTGGCAGCGGCTGGCGATCATTTTCCTGGCCGGCGCGGCGTTCGGATGGATGCGGCGCCGCTCGGGTTCGACGGCCGCGGCGACGGTCATGCACTGCGCGTACAACCTCGTGTTCTTTGTTCTCCTTGCGGCCGGAAGACCGGGCAGGCTTCGTTGACACAGATGCTAGAGACCATTCAATGGACGGATGACGGCGTGGTCATGATCGACCAGACCCGCCTGCCGCGCGAGGAAGTCTACGTCACCTGCCGAGACTACCGCGAGGTGGCCGGGGCCATCCGGTCGATGGTGATCCGCGGTGCGCCCGCTATCGGCGTCGCGGCGGCGATGGGCGTCGCGCTCGGCGCGCTACGCGCGGAGAACCTCGAGGCGGAGTTCAAGACGATTTGCGATACGCTCGCCCATACGCGCCCCACCGCCGTCAACCTGTTCTGGGCGATCGAACGAATGAAGCGGCTGTACCAGTCGCTGCGCGGACGCCCGCTCGGGGAGATTCGCAAGCGGCTGGTGGCCGAGGCCATCGAGATCCGGCGCGAGGATATCGCCATCAACGAGGCGCTGGGCCGTCATGGAGCGGAACTGATCCCCGACGGCAAGACCGTTCTCACCCACTGCAACGCGGGCGCGCTGGCCACTGCCGGCTACGGCACCGCGCTGGGCGTGATCCGCGCCGCCGTCGCCGCGGGCAAGAAGATCGACGTGTTCGCCGGCGAGACCCGCCCGTTCCTGCAAGGCGCGCGGCTTACCGTGTGGGAACTGATGCACGACGGCATCCCCGCCACGCTCATCACCGATAACATGGCGGGGTACTTTCTGAAGTCCGGCCGGATCGGCTGCGTGGTGGTGGGAGCCGACCGGATCGCCGCCAATGGAGATGTCGCCAACAAGATCGGGACCTACCCGGTGGCCGTGCTGGCCCACGAGAACGGGGTGCCGTTCTACGTGGCCGCGCCAGTCTCCACCCTCGACCTTTCGCTGGCTTCCGGCGACCAGATCCCGATCGAGGAGCGCCCCGCGCGGGAAGTGACGCACGTCTTCGGCGTCCGGATCGCGCCAGAGGGCGTTGCGGTTGCGAACCCCGCCTTCGACGTTACGCCCAGCCGGTACGTTACCGCCATCGTCACCGAGCGCGGCGTGGCCCGCCCGCCGTTCCCCGAATCGCTGCGCCGGATTCAAGCCGCTCCTTAAGACGTGCCCTCCAATTCCCCCCACCCGGGGCGGCTCGGCAGCACCCGGGCCGCTGTGTCAAACGAAAAGAGTACCAGGCTGCCGTACTGGTACCGACCCTGAGTTTGCGTGGTGCTGCCCGCTCGGCCCAAGGGGTGGCCGGCCGATCGGGAAGGAGATCGGGCGGCGGGCCTGCGGGGAACCCCAGGCGCGCCTGTTCGCCTCGGGCAACGCCAACGCCAAAAGCGGTTTACCTGCGGCCGGATAGCCAGGGGCTGGCCCCGCCAGACCTCCCGGTACTCCTAACGGTACGGGGGGAATCCGAGCTCAGCGGGAGGGGTATCGGCCCGCGCGTACTGGGGCGTGGGGGCCAAGTTATCAACCCACCCCTGGCTATGGTTAGTATTACCGGGCTGCAAAGTGATAATTACTTTCTTGCTAGTGCTAGGCTTTTCGCAGCCCCTTGCGCTGCGCAACAGCTTCGATCCAAACGTGTTTGAAGGCCCGAAACGGCACGAACTCTGTGGTAAATCCCGACATTTTCATGTAAAATCGGGAACCGACGCATACCCCGGAATTCGTGTTGGGGAGGAGTCTCCATGACTAATTCGACGATCCCGGCCGAGGCGGTCGGCTCTCTGTCGCCCGTCACGGCCTCTTTTCGCTGGGAGGTTCCCACTAAGCCGATTGGTATCCAGATCAGCCTGGATGTGATCGACCGTCTGGAGCGCGAGGTCCTCGACAGTTTCAAGGCGGTCACCAAGCGCGGCTCGGAGGTGGGGGGAATCCTGCTTGGGCGGATTGCGCGCGCGGACAGGCGAACCGTGTTTGTCGAGAACTACGAGTCGGTCGCGTGCGATTACAGCCGTGGCCCGCTGTATCTTCTTTCGGACTCGGACAAAGATCATCTCCGGCTGACCCTGCTGCGGCTGAAGAACGGCCCCTTGTCGATCGTGGGCTTCTTCCGCGGCAACACGCGCAAGGACTTGCTCATCGACCAAGAGGAGGACCTGGCTATCGCCCAGGAGTTCTTCTCCGACCCGAACCACGTGTTCCTGCTGGTCAAGCCGTTTGCCATGAAGCCGAGCGTGGCTGGGTTCTTCCTTTGGGAAGACGGGAACATTCCGTCCCAGTCTCCTCTCCAGTTCCCCTTCCGGCGCTCGGAGTTGCTTAAGGGCTTTCCCCAATCGATCGTACAGCCCGGCGAGGACAAAGCGGCAGCGGCCATCGCCCCGGCGCCGGTGGCGCGGGAAGAGCGGGCCGGGCCGGTAGTGGTTCCCAAACGCGAGGAACGGCCCCCGGTGGCGCCGCCCGTGCTCAAGCGCGAAGAGCCGAAACCCGGGCCGGTCGTGGTGCCGCCCCCCAAGCGCGAAGAACCTCCGGTCGCCAAGCGCGAAGAGCCTGCGCCGCCGCCGATCCTCCCGCCCAAGCGCGAGGAGCGGCCACCGGTTCCGCCGCTGAGCTTCAAGCGCGAGGAGCGGCCGGCTGTAACACTGCCGCCCAAGCGCGAGGAGCCACCGGCGCCGCCGGTTCCGCCGTTGAGCTTCAGGCCCGAGGAGCGGCCGGCTGTGGCGCCGCCCCCGCCCAAGCGCGAGGAACGCGCCGCGCCGCCGGTCTTACCGAAGCGCGAGGAGCGGCCAGCTCCCCCACCGTTGAGCCTCAAACGCGAGGAGCGTCTCGGCGCCACGGTCACCGTGCCCAAACGCGAGGAGCCTCCGCCGCCGGTGACGGCCAAGCGCGAGGAGCCTCCCCAACCACCGGTGACCGCCAAACGCGAGGAGCCGCCGCCGGTGACGGCCAGGCGCGAGGAGCCTCCCCAACCACCGGTGACCGCCAAGCGCGAGGAGCGCCCCGTAGCCGCCCCGAAGCGCGAGGAACGGCCGGTGCCCGTCCCGCCGGTCGTCGCCAAGCCGGCGCCGCCGCCGGTCACGCCGAAACCAGAGGAGCCCCCCAAGCGCGAGGAGCGGCCGTCGATCCAACCGGTCGTCGCCAAGCGCGAGGAGCGGCCGTCGATCCAACCGGTCGTCGCCAAGCGCGAGGAGCCCGCCCCCGCGCCCGCCGCAGAGAAGAAGGAAGAGCGCAAGGAAGAACGTGCGGTGGCCGCCGCCGCTCCCGCCAAGCTGGAGCCCGCCCCGGCCGTGGCTCCCGCAAGAGCCGAAGAGCCGGCCCTGGCCGGTGAACCCGCCAAGCGGGGCAAGATCTGGCTATGGGTTGCCATCGTAGTCGTGCTTCTGGCCGTCGGTGGCTATTTCGCATACCGATCGCGCACGGCGCCATCCGAGACCAAGCCCGCCGATGCGGCGCTCGCCCTAAAGGTTGAGCGCAACGCCGGCCAGTTGGTGCTGAGCTGGAACCGGGACGCCGATCTCGTGAAGACCGCACAAACGGCCACCCTGACGATCACCGACGGCGACCACACGGAAGACGTGCCCGTCGACGTCGGCCAACTCCGCGGCGGCAGCATCGTGTACGCGCCGATCACCAACGATGTGAGTTTCAAGCTCGAAGTCACCGACCAGAAGAGGGGCATCAGCAAGAGCGAGTCGGTTCGCGTGCTGGCAGGGCGGCCGTCGCCCTTGATGCAGCCAGCCCCGCCCAAGCCGGCGGCAGCGCCAGCCGAAACCAGGGTACAGACAGCGCCTGCGAACCCGGCGCCGACGCCGCAGACTTCTGCTCCGCCTCCGGCCGCTGCCCAGACCCCGCCCCCGCCGGTTGAGCAGCCCAAACCCAGCGCTCCCGCGGCGGCCTCCACTCCAAAGCCCGATTCGATCGCCGCCAGGGTGACGTTCCAACCGTTGCCCGAACCCCCGAAGATTGACAGCCCGGGCTCGGCGGTGACCGCCCGCTCGATCCCGAGCTCCACCGCGCCGACGCCGACGGCCCCGCCGCCTGCCGCTGCGCCCGCGAAGCAGGAGCCGGCGAGGCCCGCGGCCCAACCGTCGGCGCAGCCTGCCCCCGCCGCCACCAAGGTTCAGCCGCCCGCTCAGCAGCAGCCGGCGCCGTTGAGGGTCGGCGGCAACGTGCAGGAGGCCAAGGTTCTCAGCCGCATCGCGCCCACCTATCCTCAGTTGGCACGGCAGGCGCGAGTATCCGGCACTGTCAAAGTGGAAGCGACCATCGGCAGAGACGGGAAGGTGAAGGCCGTCCGGGCAGTCAGCGGACCGCCCCTGTTGAGAAAGGCCGCCGAGGACGCGGTGCGGCAGTGGAGATACCAGGCCGGCACGCTGAACGGCGAAGCGGTGGACGTCACCACCCAGGTGGACGTGAGCTTCACTCTGCAACGCTAGAGCGGCCCGAGAGACCAGGCGCGCCGATGTTACAGTAGAGTAGATTCGCGTGCTCGTGCTGTCGTCCGCTTCCGGGCCGGTTCCCGCGCTCGTCGCGACCTTGGTTGGCGTCACTGGCGCCGCGGTGGGGGTGTGTGCGCGGATCGGCGCGGCGCGCAGGATCGTCCCGTTCAGCGGCGGCTTGTTGATGGGGATCGCCGTTTTCGGCGTGCTGCCCGAGCTGGCGGGGAGCTACGGATGGGTCCTGGGCAGCGCTGTGCTGGCGCTGGGCGTGGCGCTGCTCTGGGTAGTAGGCCGTTATGTGTACCCGGTCTGTCCCTCCTGCTCCCACACGCACGACCACGAGCACTGCGTCACCGCCCTGCACGGATTTGCCCTGCCGCTGGTGGCCGCCGCCTCCCTCCACAGCCTCTTGGATGGCCTGGGGATCGTCGCCTCGCAGCAAGAGCATGCTCAGGGCCTGGCCGCGACCGTTGTGGCGGGCGTGACCTTGCACAAGATCCCCGAGGGCATTGCCCTGGGCATCATGCTGCGCGCCGCGGTCCGCTCGCGGTTCGCCGCGCTCGCCTGGTGCGTGGCGGCGGAAGCCTCCACGCTCCTAGGCGCCGTACTGGAATCGGCGATTACCGATCGTGTGGGAGTGAGCTGGGTGACATATGCGCTGGCGCTGGCCGGTGGGAGCTTCCTCTATCTCGGGTTTCACGCCGTGCACGGGGAGTGGCGGCGCGGTGTGCCCGCATTCCTGCCGGCGCTGACCGGCGCGGCGGGCGCGGCTGCGATCCAGCAGAGCGCGCGAGTTCTGTTTCATTAGACCCGCTGGAGACCGCGCGCTTCCGCGCCTCCTGGGATTCCCCGACCGGGTTCTGCTAGGATGTGAGGCGGAGAACCAGTTGCTTATGCGTCGATTCTCGGTGGCGGTTGTCGTGCTTCTGCTGTGCGCGTTGGCGGTTGGCTGCTCCTCGGGCACTTTCCGGACCAGCCCCACGGTCTACCCGATGGGCCAGCCGGTGCAGGTGGGACCGCTCATTTACACCATCCTGGAGGCGGAGTGGTCCGAGCAACTGGGCGATCCGCCGAGCGTGCGCACGCCGCAACAGCGGTTTCTGGAGATCCGGCTGTCGGTCACCAACAGTGGCGCCGGCCCGTCCGGCGTGCCGGCCCTGCGCCTGGTGGATGCTCAGGGGAGAACCTACGAGGAGTTGAGCGACGGAGAGGGGCTTCGGGAATGGCTCGGGTACTTGCGAAGCGTAAAACCGGCGCAGACCGAGCGCGGCCGCGTGCTGTTCGACGTGCCCGTCGGGGCCTACCGGCTGCGGCTCGCCAACGATGCCGACCCGGAGAACGAAAAGGTGGCGCTGGTGGACATCCCGCTGCAACTTGGGTCCCCCCTCCCGATGCCGGCGCCCCAGACGACTCCGCCGCAATAGTAGGAGGAGCGGCTGAGCTATGTTGCGGGCTGCCCTGGCCACTGCACTTTCCTGTGTAGCGGTGGTGTGGGCCTCGGCGCCCCCCAAACCTCTTGCGATCCTCAGGCCCGCTCTGCACCAGTATGAGGATGGCCCTCCCGTAGCGCCTGGCACGGGCTTCTCGACCGGCGAGAGCGTTTTCTTGAGCTTCCTGGTGAGCGGATACCAGGTGTCGGAAGAATCCCAGGTGAATCTGGTCTGCCACATCGAGGCCCTGGACCCACAGGGCGTGCCGCTGGTGGAAGTCATCCGGCAGGAGGTCAGAACGGCGGTGTCGCCGGAGGACAAGGACTGGACGCCCATCGTGCGGCAGAGTTTCGTCATCCCGCCGTTGGCGCCTCCGGGCGAGTACCGCATCCTGATGGCAGTCGAGGACCGGCTGGCGTCGCAGGAGGTCAAGGCCGAGCTGCGCTTCCCGGTTCGAGGGCGGCAGGTGGCCCCCAGCGATACGCTGGTCGCCCGCAATGTCCGCTTCTTGCGAGGCGAGGACGACTTGCAGCCGCTCCAGCCGCCGGTCTACCGCCCCGGCAATGCCGTGTGGGTGCGCTTTGACATCGTGGGATACAAGCTCGGGGAGAAGAATCGCTTGCAGGTCTCCTACGGAGTTTCCGTGCTCAGCCCCTCCGGAAAGACCATGTACTCCGAGCCGCAGGCCGCCGTCGAGCAGGGCCAGTCCTTTTATCCCAAGCGCTACCTGCCCGGCACGTTCAGCCTGAACCTGTCCAACAACGTCCGGCCCGGCGCATACACCATCCTGCTGACGCTGCGCGACGAAATCGGCAACCAGACCGTCGAATCCAGGCACGAGTTTACGGTCGAGTAGGTTGCCGGGCCGTCGCTACGGGGTGCGGGTCGCGACCAGCGCGCGCGGGTCTATCACGATCACCCCCGTGCGATCGATGAGCACGCTGTCATGGCGCTCGCTCCGGCTGTACATGACCTCCACCCGCGCCAGCCCTCCGCGGAAATCGCCCGCCCACCGGGCCCACAGCGTGTCGATCAGCTTGCCGGCCCGGTTGATGAACCCGAAATCCCAATTCGGCGGCGTCTTGTCCGCGACCAGTGCGCGTCCCTCCTGGAATTCCCAGGCTGCGGAAAAGCGGGGCTGGATGGCGAGTCTCCCCGTGCGGTCGATGTAGCCCCAGAGCTTCCCCTGGCGCACCGCGGCGAGGTCCTCGGAAAACGCCCGCGCCTCATCGAACTCGACGGCCAGGACGGTCTCCCCCGCCCGGTCCACGTAGCTCCAGCGCCGGCCCGACCGCACCGCCGCCAGTCCCTGCGAGAAATGCGTCCCTTCGTCGTACTGGGCGGGGATCGCCAGGCGCCCGCCTGGATCGACGAAACCCCACTTTCCGTTGATGCCGATCAGCGCCAGGCCCTCGCGAAACCCGGATGCGTAATCGAATTGGGCCGGAATGACCACTTTCCCGTTCTGGTCGATGTACCCCTGTTTCCTCTCTTTCTCAAACACCGCCAGACCCTCGAAGAACCCTGGCGAGGCCGTCGAAAACAGCGGCACCGCGGCGGCGCCTCCCAACTCGAGGCTGCGCTCGCTTGCTTTCGGCTCCGAGAACTGCGGCTCGATCACGGTCCTTCCCGTCTTGTCGATGAAACCGATGAGCTTGCCTTTCTTGATTCGCGCCAGCCCCTCGCGGAACGCATCGCACTCGTTCACCCCCGCGGGCAGGGGGATCGCCTCTTTTCCCGCCGGATCGACAAAGAACGACTGCTTCCGGAGCTTGACCAACGCCAGGTCCTCCGAAAAATCTCCGGCCTCGTCGAATCGGGGCGCAATCCGGCTGGAACCTGCCCGGTCCACGAAGCCGATCTCCAAGGGCGTCTTTCGATCCGGGGACTCTACCCGCCAGAGGCTGCTCCCCTCCTGCCGCGGCGCCGGGTCCCGCAGCGTGCTCTTGGGCGACTTCCCGCCCAGCTCCCACAATCGGACCGCACCGGTGCTGTCGCCCGTGGCTATGGTCTTGCCGTCCGGAGAGACCGCGACGGCGTACACCGTGCCATCGTGCAGCAGAGTCGCCGGCCCCTCACCGCCCGGCAGCGGGTACAGCTTCGCCGTCCGATCCGAAGAACCGGATATCAGAGTCTTGCCGTCCGGCGATGCCGCCAGGGACGTCACCATGGTCAGATGTTCCTTGAAGACCCGCTCCATTGTCCGGCTCTCGACGGACCAGACGCGCACGGCGCCCCGCGCCGGCTCTCCCGGAGCGCGTTTGATCTCCAGGCCCGAGCTGTACAGTTCGGCGCCGTCCGGGCTGAAGGCCAGTGCCCGCACCCCAATCGCGGTCGCGTTGCCCGCGCCGGGTGAGACGCTCACAATGCCCGACTTCAGCGACTTGAACTTGCCTCTCTTCATCTGGCCCAGCAGCTTCCCTTCCGGCAGCGACCACAGGCCGATCTCGGCGTCCGCCGAGCCGGAAGCCAGCCTCTTGCCGTCTGGGGAGACCGCCAGGCTCAATACCGATTCCCGATGCCCTTCCAGCGTGCCCAGCAGTCGGCCTCCGGGCATCGCCCACAGCTTGATGGTCGCGTCTCCCGAACCGGATGCCAGTATTTTCCCGTCCGGGGTCGCCGCCAGCGCCAGCACCGCCTCCTTGTGGCCTTCCAGGGTGGCCACCCGCCACCCTTCCGGCCACGACCAGAGCCCGATCGAGCCGTCGCCGGATCCCGTCGCCACCAGTTTGCCGCCGGGAACGACAGCGACCGCATACACGCTGTCCTTGTGTCCTTCCCAGCGCGCTGCTTCCCGCGGCCCGCCCACGGTCCAAACCAGAACCCGGCCATCCTCGTACCCGGCCACCAGGTTCTCTCCGTCCTCTGCGAACGCCAGCGAGCGAACGGCCGGCCCGCCGGCCGCCCACAGCGTGGAGCAACTCAACCAGACCAACAATACCTTTGCACTGCACATGACCTTCCCGCACCGCCCCTACTGAGCCGGCGCCTCCTTCACATACCTATCAAACCACGCGAGCATCTCGTACAGCGTGTCCTCGACGGATTCCCGCGCCGCGTAGCCGTGCGCCTCGAAGGGCAGCATCACCAGCCGGACCTTCCCGCCGTTGCCGCGCAACGCCTGGTACATGCGTTCGGATTGAACCGGGAACGTGCCGGGGTTGTCGTCCGCCTCGCCGTGAATCAGCAGGATCGGCGCCTTGATTTTGTCGGCGGACAGGAAGGGCGACATTTTCAGGTAGATCTCCGGCGCTTCCCAAAGGGTCCGGCGCTCGCTCTGGAATCCGAACGGGGTGAGGGTGCGGTTGTAGGCGCCGCTGCGGGCAATGCCGGCGCGGAACAAGTCGCAGTGAGCCAGCAGGTTGGCGGTCATAAACGCGCCGTAGCTGTGGCCCCCCACGCCCACTCGCTTGGGATCGGCAACCCCCATCTCGGCCGCCTTGTCGATGGCCGCCTTGGCGCCGGCCACGATCTGCTCGATGTAGGTGTTGTTGACGGTCTGGAAATCGCCGACTACCGGCAGCGTCGCGCCATCCAGCACCGCGTATCCGCGCAGCAGGAAGAACAGGTGCGAAATCCCCAGGATGCGTGTAAACCGTTGCGCCGAGCCGGCGACCTGGCCGGCCGTGGCCGGATCATTGTACTCCAGCGGGTAGGCCCAGACGACCGTCGGCAGCCGCGTGCCTTCCTTGTAGTCCGGCGGCAGGTAGAGCGTGAAGGAAAGGTTCACGCCGTCGGCACGCTTGTACTTCACGATCTGCTTCTTGATCCCGCGGAGCTGCGGCGTTGGGTCGGGGTACTTCGTGATCGCCTGCGCGGCCGCGTTCTGGCCCAGCGTGCGCAGAAAGTAGTTGGGCGGCTCGCTCGGCGATTCGTGCCGCGTGACTGCCTTGCCTCCGGCGGGGTCGATCACCGCCACGACGCTCTCATACTCGTTCGCACCGCAGCGGAAGAGGCGATCGGAGGCCAGCGTCTTCAGATTGAGGCGATCCAGGAACGGCCGGTCCCCTTCGGGAGAGGCGCCTGCGCCCGAAAGGAAGATCGAATCGCCGTGCTGAAGCAGCACGCGGTGGCCGCTCGGAAGCGTGCGCATCAGCGGCGTGCCGGGGTTCTGGTAGCGGTTGCGTTGATCGCGGTCCCAGACGGTGCGCGCGGGCTCCGTGGGCCGGTCGGCGTCGATCAAGACCGTGTGGGTCCAGCGGCGTTCCCGTTCATAGTCGGTCGCCAGCGCCAGGCCGCCCTTCTCGCACCACCTCAGATTCACCAAGCGCTGCCCCGTCTTGAGGATTTCCACCGGGGCGCCGCTGAACGGCGCCTTCAGCATCAGCAGCCGGTCCCGGTACGGAACCTTTTGCCTGGGGTCGCCGTTGTCCAGCGCCTCGGCCCAGACCAGCGTGGCCGGCTCGTTCGGCCGCCATTCGTAGTCCCTCGGGCCGGTGGGCACGCCATCGATCGGAACCGCGTCGGCCAGCGGCAGGCTGGTGAGCCCGTGGACTACCTTGCCGGCGCGGTCCCAGACCTCGACCTCCTTGGGAAAGTACTCGCTCGGATAGAGGTACGAATACGGCCGGTGAATGCGCGCTACCAGCAAGTGTTTGCCGTCGGGGGCGGGAGCGGCGGTCTCGTAGACACCGGGCTTGCCCACCGGCGCCGCCAGGCCGCTCGCGCTATCCACGAAAGCGAGTTGCGCCCGCGCGTAATAGTCGAACAGATCCTCGTCGTGCGGATTCTTCAGCAGGTCCTGGAAGGTCCAGGTCGGCGCTCCCTTGCCGTAGCTCTCCTGGATGTTGGGTCCGGCCGGCATGCGCCGCTCCCCGGGCGCTCTGCCCCGAGTGACGGGGATCAGCCGCACCAGCAGAGTACGGCTGTCCGGCATCCACTGGAGGGCATCGCCGTATGCGGTGTTGACGCGCCAGGCGCCGAGCCGGCGCGCCTTCGCCGTGGCCGTGTCGCCGACCCACAGCTCGGCGCCGCCGCGAGCGCTGCTGGTGAAGGCGAACTGCTTGCCGTCGGGACTGAATTCGGGCATGCCGGGCTTGGCGGCCGGAGGCAGCGCGACGTTCACAGCCGGGCCTCCGGCGATCTTCTGCACCGCCAGCGACACGATGGTGAAGGGCTGGTGCGGCCCGTTGGTACTTGGGTTGATGCGCAAGCCCGCCAGCCGCAACATGGGCTGTGCCAGATCGGCGATCGGCGGGTAGCGCAGCGGTTCGGCCAACAGCATGGTGTCCCAGGTCGGGCTGACCACCGCCATCGGCGTGACGGGTGCGTCGAGGACGTCCAGGATCTCCTTCGGCGGCTTCTTATAGGTCTCCTGGGGCAGGGCGGGACCAGCCAGCAGGAATAGCAAGAGCGAGCACATCAAGCGGGGCATTAGCGGCTATTCTACACCGCCCGGCGGCCTCTAAGGCGGAGCGAACTACCGCTCCTCGTCCGTCGGACGGCCGGGGTGCGCCTCGCCCCGCTCCGCCGATCTGAGCAGCTTGTAGACGATCCGGTTCGAGGGCAGGCTGGCTTCGACGAAATCGATGCCGTCCGAGGTGATCAGGATCTCGCTGGTCGACTCATCCCGGCGCGCGTAGCCCTTTTCGCGCAGGTACCAGACCGTGAACTCCAGGTGCTCGCGAGGCACCGCCATGCGCGCCTCCATGTCCAGCAGCGACAGGCCGGGATGGTCGAAGCTCTCCCGGCGGCGGTTGTAGAGCAGGCAGAGGACCCCCAGGCGCCGGTTCACCTCGGCGTCGATGCCGACGACGAACTCCTTCATCTCGAAGACCGGCATCGGCTGGTTGCGCTCCTTGCTGCACAGCGCATCGTAGGCGGCGCGGCGCTCCGGGTCGCCCAACACGTCGTAGGCTTGCTTGAGCAGCACGAACTTGTCGGTGTCGCCGGTCTCCGGGTTGTCCGGGTGGTAGCGCGCCGCCAGCATGCGATAGACGCGCTGGATGGTCTGCATCTCGGCGTTCTGGCTGATTTGCATCAATTCGTAATAGTCGACAAATCCGTCCATGGAAGTCCCTTTCAATGAGCGCGGAGAAACGCGTCGATTTCGCGCGCGGCGCGGGCGCCCTCCGCTACCGCCTGCACCACGGTGGCGCCGCCGTGGACGATATCCCCGGCGGCGAACACCCCGGGGCGGCTCGTTTCGAGCATCCCCTCGCGCGTTCGGATCAGGCCGTCGCTCGAGACCTCGACGCCGACCAGCGCTTCGGCCAATTCGTCGTCGATCTGCTGTCCCATCGCTTCAATCACCAGATCGGCGGGAATGACGTGCTCGGAAACGGGGAGATTCTCCGGCTTACGGCGTCCATCGGCGCCCGGCACGGTCAACCGCGTTCGCACAACCCTCAAGCCCGTGAGTGTTCCCTCCGGGCCGGCCACGTAAGCCAGCGGCGCGGTAAGGACGAGGAAGTGCACCCCGGCTTCGATGGCCCGACCGCGCCCCTCGGGCCAAGCCGGCATCTCGGCGAACGAGCGCCGGTACACGATCGCGACATCGGAGGCTCCGGCGCGCCTGGCGGAGAGCGCCGCATCGATGGCCGTGTTCCCGCCGCCGAGTACCAGCACCGTTCCCGAAACCGGCGCGCCGTCCTTCGCGCGGGTGAGGAAGTCGAGCGCGCTCACCACCCCGGACTGGGGCCGTTCGGAACCCGGGAGCGGCACGGACTGGCTCAGCCCGAGCGCGATCAGGACCGCGTCGAAGCCCTCCGCCAGCACGTCGTCGAGATTGTAGCCCCGGTGGATGCGGGCGAACCGCCGGTGCTCTTTGACACCGCTCCCCTCCAGCACATCGCGAATCTCGCGGTGCAGGACTTCCACGGGCAGCCGCTCCGCGGGAATGGTGTCCCGCGCCAGTCCACCCAGGGCGGCGCCGCGGTCCAGCAGGCTGACTTCGTGCCCGAGCGAGGCCAAGGCCGCGGCGGCGGAAATCCCAGCCGGTCCGGCGCCGAGCACCGCCACCCGCTTGCCGCTGGCCGGGCCCCTGGGGCGCGGTTCGGCCGTCCAGCCTTCCTCGACCGCCCTGCGCGCCACCCAGCGTTGCAGATGGCGAATCGGAACGCTCTCGGTATAGTGCTGGTTGATGCAGCCGCGCTCGCACTGCGTCTCCGCCGGGCACACATACCCGCAAACCGCCGCCAGCACGTTCCGGGCCCGCAGCGTCTGGTAAGCCTCGCGGAAGCGGCCGGACGCAATGTGCCCCACGAATTCGGGGATGTTCACCCGGGCGGGGCAGCCGGTGACGCAGGTCGGATCGTTGCACTGGCGGCAGGTCCGGGCCATCTCCAGAACCGATTCCAGGGCCTCGGCGCGTCCCGCTTTGTAGATCGGTTCGTAAACCGCCGCGTCGCGCGGCACGCAGCCGCTACGGCCGCCGTCTCGCATGATCTGGGTGCAGGCCGAGCAGGCCACGCAGACCCGCTCGGGGTCCAGCCGTCCCCTTTCCGCCAGCGCGCGCGGGAAATCCGGGTAGGCGAACGTCATCCGCCCGCAGCCCACCAAGGACACCCATTCGTTGCGCACCGCGGCCGCCGCCACGTTCGGGAAAAAGTGCCGCAACCAGGAATAGCCCCCGCCGATCACCGCCATTCCCGGGAATTCCTTCTGGATCGAGCGCACGATGGCCACGAAGCGCGCCACCCCATACAGCGGCGATTCCGCCGGCGCCGGCGCGCCGGCCACCGGCAGGTCGAATGGCCGGTTGACGTGCGGATTGAAGTAGGGGTTGCCGATGCTGACGTTCACCAGCGGCGCGCCCGCCTGCTTCAGGCAGCGGACCAGTTCCATCGGCTCGCTGAGGTCGGGCTTCGCCGGGTCCTCGCGATCGACGCCGAATCCATAGGGATACTCCATGGCGTCGTAGGCGTTCATGCGCGAGGTGACGGTGATCCCCGGAACCAGGGCGCGGATCTTGGCCACCACGTTGCAAAAGAAGCGCGCGCGGTTCTCGAACGAGCCGCCGTAGCGCCCCTCCCGCGTGTGCGAGGCGTGTAACTCGGAGACCAGGTAGCCATGGCAGGCCTTCACGTCGACCGCATCGAAGCCGGCCCGCTGGGCCAGGCGCGCGGCCTCGACATAGCGGTCCTCCAGGCGTTCCAGCTCGTCGTCGGAGACAACCGGATAGTCCGGCGGCAGGTTGTGGAGCGGATCGAGGAATGGCGAGTGGTGCGCGATGATCGGCTGTGGAGCGCGCCCCGGCTTGCTGTAGCGGCCCGAGTGGGTGAGCTGCAACACCAGGTACGGGCGATGCGGCGCGGCCTTCAGGCTCGCCTCCACCAACCGGGCGAACCCGTCCACCGTGTCCTCGCGAATCCACAACTGCCGCGGGTTGGCGCGTCCCTCCTCGACCACCGCCGTGGCCTCGAACCAGAGCAGGCCCGCGCCCCCGGCCGCGAACCGCCGGTAGCGGCGAAACGTCAGCTCGTCCGGCGACCCGTCGGGAAAACCGTCGCATCCCTCCATCGGCAGCGCCACCAGCCGGTTCGCCAACCCGAAGCCGCCGATCTCCAGGGGCTCCAGCAGCGGACTGATGTCCTCGCTGACCTCGAGGTCAACCCCCAGCCCGCCAATGCGCGCCCGCAACTCATCGAGAGAGTGGAACCCAAAAGGTTCGTGTCCAGTCATCGGGAAGTATGAGGGGATTATAGCGTACCGGGGTCCAGGGACCGGTGCACCAATCTACCCTGGTTGGCGGCGGCTGGATGGGGGCATAAGGCACCTGCGCGGATCTACCAATAGATAGGAGGCGTTCGGCTTTGGAGCCGGAACGAGGAGAGAAGTGCGCTCCAGTTTGAGATCGAACCTGGCGGTTTTGGACCCCCACGAAGTGGAAGAGGCGGTGAGCGCATTTCGGGTGCACGCCACTTCGGGATCCAGCGGCGAAATCAGGCGCCTGCGCCTGGCCTTCGCGCGGTCGTGACTGGATGAGCCGTCCGGCCAGCTTGCGTTGCGATACCAGCAGGTCGCCCCGATGCAGGCTTCCCTGTCCCAGTCCGGACTCCGCAGTCTCCTTCGGGGCGCGGAGGAGGATGCCACTTTGGAAGAGGCCCGGGAGAACCTGTGCGGCGGGTTCGACCAGCCGCGCGCGGTCAACGCCATCCTGGCGGGCATGCTCCTCGGGATGCCGCACGAATTGCCGCTTCCCCCCGACTTTCGGTCCCTTCCCGGCTGGTTGCTGGAGGACTACCTCCGCTTTCTGCTGGAGATGCCGCCAGTTTTTCACCGGATTGGCGAGTCCGCAGCCTATCTGAGCTACCTGGAGAAGGTGACCACGCTGATCGAGCGGGCCATTGCCCGGGAGCCCCAATCCCCTCTGGCGGACCGGCTGGCCGAGGCCTTTTACTACGGGACCAACTTCACGCAGGCCTATTTCAACGGCGCGAACCTGCGAGAGCTGTTCCGCCGCCGCGCCCGGATCATCGAAGCCTTTCTGGAACGGAACGGGTGCCGGCTGGATTACGCGTTTCCCCCGGACCCGGCGCGTAACCGGAAGATCCGCGCGGGGTTGCTGGCCCGGCACTTCTCGGTCGGCACAGAGACGGTTTCGATCCTGACCTGTTTCGAATATCTGGATCGCGGCCGCTTCACCCTCACCCTGTTCAGTCTTGCCGTCAGCGGCTGTCCGATGGAGCAATACGCGCGCGGCCGGGCCGATGGTTTCGTGGCGCTGCCGGGCGGCGACATCATGGCTCACGTCGCGCGGATCCGGGCGGCGGACCTGGACGTCATGCTCAGCGGCACTAATGTGACCGCCACGAGCACGCTGGCGGTGGCGCTATCCGCGCACCGCCTGGCGCGGTTGCAGGTGGGACTGATGTGTTCGCCGGTCAGCACCGGCTTTCGCAACGTGGACCTGATGATCGCCTCGCGCGCCGACGGTCCGGAACCGTCGAGTCTTGCTGCGGAATTCAACGAGCAACTGGTGTTCCTGGACGGGCCTTCTCATTGCGGGGCCTACCATCGGGTCCCGGAGCCGACGCCCGCGCCCCTCCAGCGGGCGCAACTGGCCCTGCCCAACGATGCCGTGGTCTTCTTCTCCGGAGCGGCTTACCACAAGATCATTCCCGAACTCTCCGAGACCTGGGCCGAGATCCTGTCCCGGGTGCTCGGAAGCTGTCTGGTGCTGGCGCCCTACAACCAGAATTGGTCGGCAGCCTACGCAGTCGGGCCGTCTGTCGCGCGAATGGAGAAGCAAATGGCGGACCGTGGCGTGGCGCCCTGGCGGTTGCGTATCCTCGCCCTCGAGCAGGTGAGCAAGGCCGTCATGCAGGCGCTGATCTCGGTCGCCGACGTCTACCTGGACAGCCATCCGTACTCGGGCGCCGTTTCCATGCTGGACCCGCTGCTGGCCGGGTGCCCGGCGGTGGCCTGGCAGGGGGGAACTTTCCGCTCCGGCATGGGAGCGGCCATGCTTAGGACGCTGGGACCGGAGGACCATATCGCCCACAGCCGCGAGGAGTACATCCGCATCGCGACGGAGCTGGCAACCACCCCGGAAAGGCGGGCGCAGGTGCGGCGCAGGTTGCAGGCAGAGGACGCCTGCCGGCCCTTCCTCGATACGCGCGCTTCCTCCCGGAGGTGGGGGGACGCGTTGGCCAGCCTGTGCCGCGAGCGAGGAATCGCTTGGCTCGGGAGGGCACATGAAGGCGGTCATTCTCTGTGGCGGTCGCGGCTCCAGAGGGGTTTGCCAAACGCCTGGTGGGGCTTGCCTCGGAACTGAACCTCCAGGGACCTCGCATCTTCGACCTCCAGATCGCCCTGGCATCCCTCGAAGGAGGGGCCACTGAGATCTGGACCCATGATCGGGACTTCGTCAGCCTGCCGGGGCTTCCTGCGAAAGACCCCCTCTAAGGGGACGGGCGGTCCCAGACCCGGACCGTCCCCGCCTGACCTCATGCACTTGCCGTTCGTACTTTCGGATCGCCCGGTGCGGACAGGCGGCCCAGCAGAGCGCCGAGTTCCCTCAGCTCCGCTTCGATTCGTCGCCGCTCCGATTCGCTCAGGCCGTAGATGACCGGCAACAGCTTGATTGCATTCGTGCACGCTCGTTCGGCTTTCGCTCGATGTTGCTCCGCGTAATCGCGCTCCTTGGCGGAGGACGCGCTTGCATGCTCGAGGCCGCGTTGCAGTTCGTTGTGGATGAGCCCAACTAGCTGCCAATCCGTTCTCGCACGGAGGGCTGCGAGTTTGGCGCGTTCGGAATCAGTGCTCATGGGAATGCTCACTTCGCTGGCTTGACGTGACGCCCCAGGAATGACGTTGTCCGTCGGCCGTGTGACTGCCTTCCTATTCTTAGACGGTTCGACGGGGCGAATTGTTCGGAAGGTTCCGGAGCCTTAATGTGACATCCCTGTTGCGCCAGGGTTAGAGACGCGTTGCGGCGCGCCCGCTTCGCTGACCCACAGGCCGCCGCCCAGCCCCTTCGAGCGGTGAAATCGGGGATAATAGCAGCTTCGACTCGATTGCCGGGGGACCTACCATGAACTCGGATTTCTCTCGCCGTGACTTCCTGGCCGCGGGGCTGGTTCTTCCCGCGGCGAGCGCGCTTCCCAGCCTCTCCGCCCAAGCCGGCCCGGCCGCCGGCGCGAACGGGCTCAGCTACCGCGTGCTGGGCCAGACGGGGCTGAAGGTCACTACGGTCGGCTTCGGCTGCATGATCACCTCCGACCCGGCGGTGATCTCCCAGGCGCTGGACCTGGGCGTCAACTACTTCGACACCGCCCGCAACTATCAAGGCGGCAACAACGAGCGAATGGTGGGCGCCGCGCTCGGCAACAAGCGAAAGAGCGTCGTCCTGTCCAGCAAGACGGAGGCCAACGACAAGCCAGCAGCCCTGGAGCAGCTCGAGACCAGCCTCAAGACGCTGGGGACCGATTACCTCGACATCTGGTATCTGCACGGCAGGAGCAGCCCCGAGGCCATCTCCGACGAGTTGGTGGAGGCCCAGGAGATCGCCAAGAAGCAAGGCAAGACGCGCTTCATCGGCGTGAGCACGCACCGGCTGCCCGCGATCTCCGAGGCCGTGCTCAGGGCTGGGAAGATGGAGGTGGTGCTGGCAACCTACAACTTCACCATGACCGACCCCGCCATGAATGCGGCCATCGCCGAATTGCACAAGGCGGGCGTGGGCCTGGTGGCGATGAAGGTGATGGGCGGCGGGATGCGCGGCAGGAAGCCCCGCGAGGGCCTGCCCGCTGCTGCATTGAAGTGGGTGCTGAAGAACCCCGGCATCGCCACCACCATCCCGAGCATGACCGACTCCGATCAACTCCAGCAGAATCTCCAGGCCATGCCGGGGACTTTTTCCGACGCCGATCGGAAGGTCCTGAGCGCGCGCCTGGAGGAGATCCGCCCGATCTACTGCCGGATGTGCGGGCGCTGCGACGGCAAGTGCCCCCAAGGGCTGCCGGTGTCGGACGTCCTGCGGTACCTCACCTATGCGGAGGGCTATGGGCAGTTCCCGCTCGGCCGCGAGCGGTTCCTCGGGCTACCCGGGAACCTCGCCCGCGTGCGCTGCCGCGAGTGCGCGTCGTGCCCGATCGAGTGCCCCAACGGCGTGCGGGTCACCGAGCGGCTGATCCGTGCGCAGGAGTTGTTCGGCTAGGTCGTTCCTATGCGCGGAAACTGGATTGCACTCATACTGGTTGGATCGGCGGTGGCGGGCGCGGCGAGGGCCGCGGACCTTTGGCAACTGGCCAAGGAAAAGCGGCAAATCCACCAGTTCTCGGCCCTCTTCACCGCCCAGGACGTGCGCGATCGCCTTTCGGACGACGCCGGCATAGGCGCCGCCATCGACTGGTGCCGCAAGACCGGCGTGACCAAGGTCTACCTGGAGACCTTTCGGGATGGCTACCAGGCCGAGCGCGCCACCTTGCAGAAGGCGAAGGAGCGGTTCCGCGCGGCCGATTTCGAAGTTTCCGGCTGCGTCACCACCACGAACGTGGGCAAGCCGACCACGGGCTGGAAGCCGCTCTCCTGTTACACCGATCACGCGACCCAGGACCAGGTCCAGGCGATCTTCGAGTTCGCGGCCGGCCTGTTCGACGAGATCATGATCGACGACTTCTGGTTCACCGATTGCACTTGCCAGCAGTGCGACGCGGCGCGCAGGCTGCAAACGGTGAATATCGGGGGGCGCACCTGGCCGGTTGCCGGCCAGACCTGGGAAGACTACCGCAGCGCGCTCATGTGGCGCCTCTCTCAGGAGCGCGTTCTGGGAGCGTCCCGGCGGGTGAACCGCAAGGTGCGGTTGATCCTCAAGTATCCGCAGTGGTACGACCGCTTCCACGAGCGCGGCTACGACGTGACGCGCGAAACCGCCAGCTTCGACAGGATCTGGGTGGGTACCGAGACGCGCGACCGCAACCGCGGCGGCAGCATGCCGTACGAGGCCTACTTCATCATGCGCTGGCTGGGCGCGCTGGGCGGCAAGAAGACCGGCGGCGGCTGGTACGATCCGCTCAGAACCAGCCCCCTCACCTACCTGGAGCAGGCGCGGCAGACCCTGCTCGCCGGGGCGCGCGAGAGTATGCTGTTCTGCTTCGGCGCGCTGGGACGCGACACCGGCCCGGCCGACGTCGAGGCGCTGCGCGCGAACATGCCGGAATTGCTGGCCGCCGCCGAGGAGATGCGCCTGCGCCCCACCGTCGGCGTCGCTGCCTACAAACCGCCCAACAGCCCCGGACAAAACGAGCCCTACGTCTTCGACTATGTCGGAATGCTGGGGCTGCCGCTCGAACCGGCTCCTCAGTTTCCGGAGGAGGCTCCGGCTGCGTTCTTCTCCGTTCACGCGCTCAAAGACCCGGAGTTCATCACCAAGGTGGCCCTGTTCATCGCCTCCGGGCGGCCCACGCTGCTCACCGACAGCCTGGCGGAACGGCTGGACCCCAACCTGGTGAAGGCGCGCAACGTGCGGGTTCTGCCGGTGAATGGCGACCCCAAGTCGCTGCTCCGCCTCACACAGCAGGATCTCGATCCCATTCGCGCCCCGCTCCTTCAGCCGCTGAATACTACCTTCCGCGCTCCCAATCAGGTGGGGCTGTACCTGTTTGCCGGCGGGAGCTACGTGGTGGAAAACTTCGGCGATCAGGAGGCCGCGGTCGAACTGAACGGCGCCGCGATCAAGGTGCCCGCACGCGGTTGGGTTACGCGCTGGAAGTGAGCCGGGGGGGCACCCCGTGCGGGGCTTCAGAGGGACTTGCAAAAATGGCGCCCAGGCCCGGTCGAAACAAAACCTGAAGAAATGTTTGAGAGAGGGCTGCTTTCCCAATAGAATGTTTCTTGCCAGAGACAACACCCTCG
>JBEKWU010000048.1:0-34731 GCA_049512775.1 Bryobacteraceae bacterium | reverse complement strand
CGGTACCACACCACCACGATCTACAAGTTCTCGACCGAAGCGGCGCGTTAGCCGAGCGCGGCCAGGACCTGGGCGGCGTGGCCCTTGGCTTTGACCTTGGGGAAGATCCTGAGGATGCGGCCGTCCTCGCCGATGAGGAAGGTGGTGCGCTCGATGCCCATCACCTTCTTGCCGTACATGGACTTCTCCTTCCAGACGCCATAGGCTTGGGCGGCGGCCTTGTCAACGTCGCAGAGGAGGGTGAACGGCAGGTCGTAGTTGGCTTTGAACTTCTACTGGGCGGCGGGGCGGTCGGGCGAGACGCCGAGGATCACGGTGTTGCCGCGGGAGAAAGCAGGGGAGGCGTCGCGGAACTCGCAAGCCTCGGTGGTGCAGCCGGGCGTGGCGGCTCGGGGGTAGAAGTAGAGTACGACCTTCCTGCCGCGAAGGCTGGAGAGGCGGAACGGCTCGCCCCGATCGGTGAGGAGCTGGATGTCCGGCGCGAAATCGCCTTCTTTCACTCGACCGTCACCTTGGTGCCCCGCGGCTGGTCGGCGGCGGACAGGTGCGCGATGCGCTCATCGATGAGGCTGCGAATGGCCTTGAGGAACTCGATGCGGGAGTTGCGCAGGTGCTCGCGCGCGGCTTCCGACCGGGGCAGGAGCAGCTCTCTAAGGTGGTCTGCCAGTTCGCGGCAGATGCAGCGCTCGCCCGCGGGTTGCTGAGCCGGCTGTTGCTCGCTCATGATGGAACCTCCTTCATTTCGACGGTGAGGATGGGGTTTCCCTTGGTTGCAAACCGGGGCAATGCCAGGACCGCGCAAAACCCTCAGTAGCCTGGCTGCACAGACTTCACTGAATACCAGGAATGAGAACCTTACATCGGTTCGCCGGCGGCATCAAGGGCGCAGGCAAGATCTACATGCTACTTACCAAACTGGTATGTGTTCAGTACTCTATCATTCTCCGAGATTTCGACTCGTCCCTTGCCGGACACGTACACCATGTCTCCCTCTCCCGCCTTGAAAACGTGCGTGAACCCATCCAATCCCCTGGCAGGGTCCACCGCCGATCTCTTCAGCACCAGACTGCACCGGTCGGTGTACAATCCGCTACCGGCGTCATCCATGTTCCCCAGAAACTCGAACTTAAACTCGCTCCCAGTTTCTGGGTAGCCGCGGAAGATCGCGCCAGAAGCCAGCTTCAGCTCGCCATTCGGCGGGAGGAAGACTATGTGGCTGACGATCCGTTGCTTTTTCCATTCAACTTGGGCGCCAGCTCGGATTTGCTTCGACAGTTCGGGCCAATTCTCCCAGTCCCTCTCGATTCTCACATTGGCCATTGCGTCAAAAGCCGCAACGTGAATCCGCCCCGGGGATGGCTGCATCTCCGGCTTGGAAGGGAGCGCGGAGGATTGTGCGCCGCTCTGGCCTGACGGCGAGCACTCCACGCCATTGCAGGTTACGGACGCGCCACTGGGCCATCCCACGGAACCTTTGCCGTCCAGGTAAACGAGGCCTTGCCGGAAACTCCACATGAAAGTCAGCGGATCATCGGGAGAGCCGTCGAAGGTGCACGGCTCTATCAGCACCCTTCCGACAAACCGGATCACTGTGCCATCGGACAAGCCACGAAGAAACTCCGGCACATCCCTCTGGCGCCCGGTCAGACTGTCTGCCGGGTTCCAGGTCTGATAGTTAGACAGAACGTCGTATTTCCCGCCGCTTGACTCTTTGAAGACGATCAGCCAGTCCCCGGGCTGCGGGCCGCCAATATCGAAACGCATGAGCCCCTCGTCTGTTTTGAGCAGAAAGTCCTTGACCTTCAAACGCTCTCCGGGACCGGCTGCCAAGATCGCACGCACCACGTCTCTTTCCTTTGCCGTGATCGCCAGCTTCTGCTGTCCCGCTTCCTGAGCCGCTCCCAGTGCGCAACAGAGACTAAGAACTGTGACGAGACCAACTCCAATCGCTCTTGCTCCACGCTTGGACATTCTCCCTCCTTCGACAACCGCCGGAATTGCTTCCGGGAGTTCCCAGAACAACAAGACCGGGAAGGAATTGACAGGCGTCGCCCCGGCCGGGGGCGAGGCCGCCCTCTTTCATTCGACCGTGACCTTCGTGCCTTGCGGCTGGCCGGCGGCGGACAAATGCGCGATGCGCTCGTCGATGAGGCTGCGAATGGCCTTGAGGAACTCGATGCGGGAGTTGCGCAGGTGTTCGCGCGCGGCTTCCGACCGGGGCTGGAGCAGCTCTCTCAGGTGGTCTGCCACTTCGCGGCAGATGCAGCGCTCGCCCGCGGGTTGCGGAGCCGGCTGTTGCTCGCTCATGATGGAACCTCCTTCATTTCGACGGTGAGGACGCGGTTTTCGAGCCGCGCCCGGCTGGGCGTGAGAGCCGCCATGGACGTGGGCAGCCCGATATGGCGGCGGAAAGTGCCGATTTCGACCACCAGCTCATCGCCTTTCTTGAAAAGCCCGACCTCGCCCTTGGTGGCAAACGGCAGCAGCACCCGGACCTCGTAGAACCCGTCCTTCTTGCCGAAGGTGTAGGGCCGCTCGGTTCGGGTGACCGCGGCCGGATCTTCCCCCTCAGCATACATTACCGCGGCCAAATCCTCCAGGCGTCGGCGGCCGAGGACCTCGTGGGTGAACAGCGGAACGCGCCGGGTGGGCACAGGCGCGAAGTAGTCCTCGATTTCGCCGAGGATCTTTTCCTGGGAGGAATGCCACTCGTTGAACCAGGTGTCGGAGACTTCCCGAGGGAGCACGCGGTTGATGATGACGTTGTCGACGGTGAGGCCGTGGAGGGAGAAGTAGACGAAGGCGCGCTGGGTCTCGCGCAGCACCATCTTCTCCGGGTTGGTGACCAGGCGGACGCTGGTGATTTGCGGGTCCTCCATCAGCTCGCCGACGCCGCCGAGCTTCTCGAACAGGTTGTGGATGTTGGCGAAGTAGCTGTCGGGGGGCAACTCGAAGGGGGCGACGCGGTTGGCGATGGGGCGGACGGCCTTGAGCACGCTGCGCTGGAAGGGGAAGATGTGCTTCATGTACCAGTCCAGCGTGGTGGGCATGCTGACGAAGCGCATGGACTCGGCGGTGGGGGCGGCGTCCAGGACGATGACGTCGTAGCGCTCTTCCCGGCGGTACTGGTTGATGTACATCATGGCGCTAAGCTCTTCCATCCCGGGCAGGATGGCCAGTTCCTCGGCCTGCACGCCGCTGATGCCGGTGGTGCGGAGCAGGGAAATGACCCAGGTGGAGATTTCCTGCCAATGGCGCTTGATTTCCTTCTGGATGTTGAGCTCGAGGATGGCGAGGCGGTCGCCGAGGGGGAAGGGGTCGGAGGTCTGGGCGTGGAACAGGCCGGTCTCGAGGTCGAAGGAATCGGCCAGGCTGTGGGCCGGGTCGATGCTCATCACCAAGGTGCGGTAGCCGAGCTGGGAGAGGCGGACGCCGGTGGCCGCGGCCAGGCTGGTCTTGCCGACTCCGCCCTTGCCACTGAAGAGAAGGATGCGCATCACCTCTATTCTAGCGGTCGGCCGGCAGAGCCACGGGTGGAGTGTTGATAAGATGGCGGTATGAAGACGGGATCAATCCTGCTGGCGTGCTTGAGCGTGGTTGCGTTTGGGATGGCGAAGGGCAAGGGGGACGCGGCGAAAGGCAAGGTGGTGTTCCAGCAATGCGCGATGTGCCACCGCGGCGACAGCGCCGAGAAGAAGATCGGGCCGGGGCTCAAGGGGCTGTTCCGGAAGGACAGACTGCTGAACGGGAAGAGGCCGACCGAGCAGAACGTCCGGGCGAAGGTCGATGAGGGGGGCAACGGGATGCCTCCGTACAAAGACATGCTGTCGGAGCAGGAGAAGGACGATCTGCTGGCGTATCTGAAGACGCTGTGACTGTATCCGGCTGCTGGGGCGGGGGCGGACAGACGCGCGTTCAAGGCAGCAAAGCGTCCCTGACGCGCGAGTGCATCGCGTATGATGTGGGTGATGGGGATCGACGAGAGGCTGACCCAGGAGATCGTGCGGCGCGTTCTCAGCGTTGCGGCGGCGGAGCGCATCATTACTGTTTGGCTCCGCGGCGACGGGCGAGATGACGCGCGACAGCGACATCGACCTGCTGGTGGTTGAGCGCTCGCCGTCGAACACCAGGGAGGAAAGGCTGCGGATCGGGGATTGCTTGCGGGGCCTCGGGTTTCCGTTCGATGTGTTCGTGATTGCCAGCGAGCGATTCGAGGAGTCCAAGAACATCTTCGGGGGTATCGCGTACCCCGCGCACAGGTACGGCCGGGTGATCTATGAGGGCGCCTGAGGAAGTCCTGCGCGATCTGGTGCGGTCACGAGGTACTTGAGGGCATTCGGCACCCTGCCTGCCGCGGCAGCTGAAGCCCGCGCCACGCCGTGAGCATTGCGTCACTCGATTACGCGAGCCTCCGTAGATGCTGATCCGGCATGTGGGGCACAGTCGCCTCCGGAACGCGATGTGGCACCCCAGAGTGTGGATGCCGCGTCACCCATGGGGATCAACGAGCCCTGGCGGGTGCGGGGAGATCGAGCCGGAGGTTCATGGATTCTCGCGGCTGCACGAGCACGGGGCGTCCCGACTTGAGGTATGGCGCGACGACGGAGGGATTGGTGTATTCGAGTTCCGAGCCGTCCTCGACCACGAAGATCACGTACTCGCCGGGCTTTACGCACTTGTACTCGAAGCTGCCGTCGCTGTCGCTGACGAAGCCCAGGTAGTCGGCGGGATTGCCGGTGTCGCTGGGCGGCGCCAGCACGACCAGGGCGCCTGGGAAGGGGCGGCTGGCCCGGTAGACCTTGCCCTCGACGCGCCCGCCGTTGCCGCTTACTGCGACGCGGAGGCGGACGGTCGTGCCCGCGCCGAGCTCGAGAACGCCCTTGGCGAACCGCGCGCCTTCGGCTGAAACGCTGTCGATGTAGGCCTCCTGGGCTCCCACGCCGATCAGCGCAAGCCGGTAGCGGCCCGGAGGCGTGGCGGGGTATTTCAGCGCGCCGTCGTGCGGGATCATCCGCGAGGTATGGCGGGCGCCGTCTTCGGTCATCAGGGTAAGTCCCAGGTTAGGGACCTCAGACGGCTTCACGCCTGCCAGTCCGACCGCGGCCGCGACGTTCACGGGCTCGTCCGCCCCGAGGTCGAGCTCGGTGTTGTTGAAGCCGAGCTCGATCGCCTGGGTCCCGGCAACCGGGCCGTCGCCGCCCCAGGTCCACGCGGTGTAGCGGCCCGGAACCAGCCGGAACGAGTACACGGGCAATGAGCCGTTCTGGATTGCCGAGTGCCAAATCGGAGTTCCCTGGATGCCTTCAGAGGCGAGTCGAAGCTGGCTTGGCTGGGCTCCGCGCGCTCTGAGGGTCAGGGTGAAGGCCGGGGCAGGTGTCAGTGTGAAATCGGCAACGGCTTCCTGACCGGGGCGCAGCACGATGGCAGCGGCCGCGCGCGGATCGGGAGTGTTCGGATGGAAGTACGGCGGGAAAGCCTCCGCAGTACCGTCCGAGCGCCGTGGTTGCCCGTACCACGGCTCGGCGGTGACGGCCACGAAATACGACCCGGACGGGAGGAATCCGATGGCGTAGACGCCATCGTCGCTGGTCCACCCGGAGCGGACGGGACGGACCTTGCGCTGCCCGGCCACGGTAGCCCAGCGCAGGACCTGTACGAGAGCGTTTTGGACCGGGTCGCCGCTGCTATCGACCACCTTGCCCGTAATCAGCGCGGGCGGATGCATGCGGAAGACGAGGTGTTCGGTGTCTTCGTCCGGACCGGTGATGATCGCGACTCCTGCCGCCGGGAGGGAAGCCGGCTCGCCGAAGATCTGCTCGAGGTATCCACGGCGCTGCGCCGTCAGCAACCACTTGTCCGCGGGCAGTTTAGCGAAGGTGAAGCGGCCGTCCGATCCGGTAGTGGCGTAAACCACTCGAGCGGGCTCGGAGGTGGCTGCGATGCCTACCTTCACACGATCCAGCGCCGCCCCGGTCGCCGAATTGACAACCACTCCGGCAATGCGGTAGGTCTGCACCGCGATCGGGAGGGTGGACGCCAGCGCCGCCAGTGCGAGCAGGGGACTCATGGCGTCACCTCCGAAAACGCGGTCAAATCCAGCTTGTGGTTTCCGTTGGGCGTTACTTGCAGGCGCTCGCCCCGGTTGGAGCGCGCGCGCAGCACCTCGGGATTGGCGTACTCGGGCTCCGCATCCTGCTTCCAGGCGTGCACCCGATACTCGCCCGGTGGCACGTTGTCAAACTTGAAGCCGACGGCTTGGAGAGCGGGCGTCATCATAACCTCGCGGCCCGAACCGCTCACTGGCACCAGCGCAACGATGGCGGCGGCCGGCCGCCCCTCGACCACGAGGGAGCCGGTGACCTGGCCGGCATCGGTGCGAACCACGATTTCCAACGGCGCGGGGGGCTCATCAGGGACTACAGTCATTTCGCCGTCAGGGAGCACCTCCCGGTCGCCGGAAGTAATCGAGGCAACGTAGCCGATCGAAGTGGGCACCGAGACGCGATAGCGGCCCGCCAGGACGCTTGGAATTGCGAACTCCCAGTTATCGTCCACCTGCGTGCTGTAGTCTTCCTCCTCCGACCGATCGGGAGCGTCCCGCGGACTCAGCGACACCTCATAATAGGTCCCACGAATGCCAGACGGCGACTTGCCCTCGACCCGCACTTTCCCTTTCACGGTGATGCCGGGGGCCAGGCGCACTATGAGGCCCTGGATGTCGCGGCCGGCCACCTCGACTGTCTCGACCGCGCGCGTGCGCTCGGAGCCTTCGCCCTGAGTAATGCGCAGCGTGTAAGCGCCATCGACCAGGTCCTGGATGCGGAAGCGGCCGTCGGCCGCGTTGAACGCCGCGCGGGTCTCGCCTACGTCCTCGTCGCCGCTGAGCAACTGGAATTGGACGGGGCGATAGGGCACGGCATTGATCACCGCTCCGAGGATGCTGCGACCGGGTTGCAGCACCAGCGTGAAGTCGGCCTGGATCTCGCCGCCAGGCGCGACAGTCAGTGGCAACGCCGTGGCCGCGGTTGTCCCACCGCCGTAATAGACCGGGGCGAAGGCCTCGTCGGACGCCGGTGGACGAAGCTCGCCGACGTACATCATGGTGGCCGCGCTCCGGCCCACGGCCTTGACGTAGTAACGGCCGGGGGGAGATCCCCGATCCGGTAATCGCCGCGATCGTTGGACCTCCCCCAACGATACATCGCCAGCCGCCGATGGCCGTTTTCCATTCGCGGTTGCAAGGCATGGACCAGGATGCCGGGGAGAGGATCGCCGTAGGTATCTAGGACGCGCCCTTTGATCACTGCCCGCGGCTCGAGGGGCAGCGAGACGTCCTCGCGCGAGGCGCTGAGAGTGAGGGAGACTTGCGGGGACGAGGGGGCGAAGTGCGGCTTGGTGGCCGTGATTGTGTACGACCCGGCCGGAAGCCCGGAAAAGCGAAATGTGCCGGCGGCATCGGCGAAAGCGGTCTTGGGCACGCCTCGGGCGGCGGCAGACCACAATTGCACGAACGCCTGCTTGATCCGCTCGCCGGTGACCGAGTTGACCACCGCGCCGGCAATCGAGAACTCGCCCGTGGCGGCCGTCTGCTGCGCGAGCAGCGGGAACGCGAACAGGACAAACACAGCCCCTTTACCCTGCATCTGCCAGAGAATTATATCCCCAGTTGGTGAGAAAGTGTGAACCTGGATTTCCAAAGATCGCGGGTGACTGTCCGTTTTCGGACGCGTGTTTCCCAGGAGCGGACACCTGCCGCGGCTGGGCACAGGCTGGACGCTGCCAGGGCAACTGCGGATTTTGGAATCCGAATTGCTCGCCATGCCGTGTCAGGTTCACGCAACCCACAAGGAGAGACTATGCGCATCATGCCGAAGGCGGCTTCCAGGCGGCGGTTCATCCGTAGTGGCATGGAATTGGGCGGTGGCTTGCTGGTTGTGCCGGCCCTCTCCCAGACGCCGGACGCCGGCCCAACCAATGACACCCTGAAAACCATCCACAGCCTGAGGACCATCCACGGAGACTTCTCCGACAAGCAGGTGCCGGACCGGGAAGTCAAGGCAATCCTCGGCGCCACCATCCGCGCCGCCAATGCTTCCAACATGCAGTCGTATTGCATCGTCGTGGTCAGAGACCCCGCGATGATGCAGAAGCTTACCGGCTATCGCGGAAGCTGCCTGCTGCTCTACTGCGCGGACTACAACCGCACCATCGACACCGCGAAGCATATGGGCTACGACTATCACGCGGAGAATATGGAGGCATTCATCACCGCCAGCACCAACACCATACTGGCCGCCCAAACCGCGGTCATTGCCGCCCGCTCGCTGGGCATCGACTCCCTGCTGACCAACGGAATTCATCGCGGCGACATGGAACGGATCTGGACGCTGCTGGAACTGCCCCAGACGTCGTGTTTCCCGCTGATTGCGCTCATCCTGGGATATCCGCGGACCGAGCCGGACCACAAGAAAGGCCGGCTGAGCGGCCCCGCCGTGATCCACTACGAGAAGTATCACCGGCTCACCAAGGACGAGCTCGACCACATCGTCCTGCAATACGACGACAAAGCCATGCCACTGAGCGAGGACTGGAAGAAGAAGGGCTACAAGCACTACCTCGACTGGTTCTACAAAGAATGGGCGCGCGGCAGGCAAATCACCAGCGAAACCCAGATGTTCAAACGCTTGAAGAAAAGCGGCTTCGTCGACCTGGCCGGTGCCGAACCGCGGACGTAAACCGGGTTTCTAGGCGGCGGGTTCGAGGGTGGCGACGGCCAGGTCGTAGGCGCGCTTGCCGCGGAGCCAGCCCCAGGGGTCGGCGTCGCGGTTGGGGAAGAACGCGTAGGCGCCCAGCCAGCAGTTGGGGGCGGGGCGAAGCAGGAGGGCGACCTGCGCGGTTTCCTCACCCACTTGGCAAGTACCGCGCCATTGCTCGGGCAAGCCCGCCTCCGAGTTTGAGATGACCTGGATTTCCTGGATATTGATGCCGGTCTCGGTGATCTCCTGGAAGGCCAGCGCCACCATCTGCGGCAAGCCCGCCCCATCGCGCGGGTAGCGGATGTCGGCCTCGATGCGCAGATAGGCGATGAGGGTGGACTCGATGGCGAGGCGGCAATCCGCGCCGGCTTTGACGGGCCGCAGTGCGTCGAGGGGCTGGATGGACCAGGACTCGGGGCAGAGGAAGCGGAACAGGCTGCCGCTATCGGTGAACACCGCGACCGGCTCGCGGGTCTGCTGGGTGCAGGGCGCGGTGAACTGAAACGAGGCGGCGGCCACGCCGAGCGTCTCGCGGATCTCCTCGGGGGAGTGCCCGGGCATCCCGGCGATGAGCAAGACGACGCTCGCGCCGTTGCCCGTCGCCAGCAGCCGGAGGTCCGCGCCAGTGCCGCTGCGCCCTACCGCGTGCACCGCCTGGCCGTAGGGGGTTCGGCCCGAAACGAGGTTGCTCAGCATGCAGCCCATCTGCTCGGCCTGCAATCCCAGCCAGTCCACCAGGTCGACTTCGTAGCGGATGAGCGTCGCCAGCACCTGGACGCCGATCTCATCGCCGCCAGAGAAAACCGCGACCTGCGAGAAGCTGCCCGCCCCGAGCGGAGACATTTCGACACCGGTGGCCTGCGTCCAGTCCCGCGGCAGAATGATGCTGAAGCTCAGCTCGGGAGCGGAGGGAGGGACGTAAGTGATTGTGGTGAAGAAGTCGCGGAGGACCTCTTCGGAAATCGCTTCGCCGAAGGAGATGGGAAATGGTTCGTCGCTCATGGTATGCACCTCGCGTGGGTATCCTCGGTAGTATACACCGCTAGCGCACCACCAGGGTCACGCCGCTCTGGCTGGGAGTTCCGCCGACGCGGACGCGCACCGGGACGGCGTCGCCGGGGGCCACCGCGGGATCGAGGCGGGCGTTGATCTGGAACAGGCCGGGCATGTTGAGCGGGGCCGCGCCGCAGTATTCGATCCTGGCGGGCAGGCCGCCGACTTCGGCCGAGCAGGCTGCGACGGGCTTGGGCAGGACGTCGGTGGCGAGGCGGCCATCGACCCCCGGCGGGTCGGTTACGCCCTCCCCAGTGGCCCACAGAACGACTGCCTCTCCGGGGTGCGCGGGAGCCTGGGGCGAATTCTGTGTATGCCCGTCCTGGTTCTGCATGGCGGCCTGGCCGGAACCCTGCATGCTCAGGGTGAACAGCGCGGGCGCCGCCGGCAAGACGGCAACCGGGAAGGGATCCGAGCGCAGGCCCTGGTACTCCACCTGGACGTTCACGACCGGCTTGAACGCCGCCAGATAAGGCACGACCGCGGAGCACTGGCGCTCGGAGACGTAGACCATTGGCGCCGCTACGCCATCGAAGAGGATTCTGACGCCCTCCATCTCGGTAGAGACCATGGCGTTCGGGCCCGCGACGATGTGGTTGTCGAGCTGTTGGGGGCCGAGGTTGGCTCCCCAAACGACCACCATCTGGCCGGGCGCGATCGGGTTCTGGAACGAAGCGGCGTTGGTGACGGCCGCCACGACGGGCTTGGGGCCCGACTGCGCCGCCGGGATCACAAAAAGCGTCATCGAGTAGGCGGGGAACGTGGCGGTGGTGGCGCCGCCGGTCGCGGCGGCATCGGGCTGGCGCACGATCGCGTTCAGATTTGCCTGGCTGTAACGCCACACCTGGGCGGCGCCGGCCGGGGTGAAGTTCGCGATGTTGACGGTGCTCGAAAGATCGCCGGTGGTCTTGTTCAGCACCAGGACGGTGAGCGCGGAGTCGGAGCGCTGGGCGGCGAAAATGCTGAGCTCATCGGCGTTGCTGGTGGCAGCCTGGACGCCGGTTTCTCCGAACGTGCCGCCGATGCCGTCGTAATTGCGGTAGATCTTGAAGGCGAAAGCACCCGGATCGGTGGGCTTGAGCCCGGGGGGTGTGGGCGGGGAGAACAGGGCCGGCCTAGGAACGGGACCCGGTTCCCAGAGGGCCGCCATGTCCAGGCCCTCGCGGCCGAAGATGCCCAACAGATCGGCCTGAGCGAGGCCGCCGTTGATGTCGTCGAGCGCGCCCCAGTTATACTCGGTGATCGCGAGCTTGGTGCCGGGATAGTTCTGGTCGATCATTTCGCGCAGGCGCGGGATGAAGCGTGGGGCCACGGGAGCGTCGTTACGATCCACATCCCGGATCCAGTAATCTCCGCTGACCAAGTAGTTGGGGTCCCAGAAGACGCGCGTCGAGCGGAGGCGAAGCGCCTGGGTAGCGCTATCGCCCGCCGGCGCGAAAGCGAGGTTGGCCGGAGCAAGGTAGGCGTGCTGGTCGAGATAGTCGAGCAGCCGCGTGCCGTGCTGCTGCTCGTAATTCCGGAACTGCTGTAAGTACCAGGGCAGGAAGGGGACGCCGTCGTGGGCGTTGCGGTCGATCGGGTTGGACCAGTAGATGCCGCTCGCGCTGGACCAGCCGGCCACGATGTCCCGCTTCGAAAGCCAGAGGGAGGCCCAGTTGTCGCCGACCGGGCCGGCGACCAGGGCGGTCGGATCGGTCTGCTTGATCGCCAGGGCGTACCGCATGTTCAGGTCGAGGAGCTCGTCATAGCTGTAGGGAGCGGGATGGATGTCACGGTGGTCGTTGTCCCACCAGATGGGCTCGTTGTCGAGGTCCCAGACGGCGATGCCGCCCTGGTTCCCCTTACCGTAGCGGGAGAGGAGGTACTGGATCCACTCGACCTGGAAGCTCTCGTCGTGCCAGGCGTAGGCGTCGGCGGGGTCGTTCCGGATATAGACGGGACTTTGAGGAGCCCTGCCATCGACCACGGATGGGTCGCCGCAGGCGGGATCGTAGACGATGCCGTTGCCGCAGGCCATGGCGGGGTTGGGGTCGACCTTGCATTGCGGGCCGTACTTGGCGACGCTGTAGCTGCACATCTCCGCGCGAGCTTTGGGCAACCAGCCGAGGAGGGGGACGCTGCCCATGATCTTCCCGCCGGTCGAGCGGGCTTGATCGACGAACTGATTCAAGTAGGAGCCATCGGGCAGCTTGGATGCGTCCATGCTCAAGTCGGGGAGGATTTCGAAGAACCAATACACGTCGACGTTGCTGACATCGAACTGCCAGTGGTACTCGCTGCAACTGCTGCCGCCCCAGCGGCGCAGGGTGGCGCGGACGTCGGGGCCGGCGGCCAGGTAGGCGGGGCGGTTGGGGTCGTTGTCGTCGCCGAGATCCCAATAGAAATTGATGCCGTAGACGTCGGGGCTGATGGAATGCCGCGCGGCGCCGGCGTCGACGGACAAGGGCGGTCCAGGCAGGGTTTGTGCCGGCGCAAGGCCCGCGGCGAGGCCGGCAAACGCCAGAAGGAGTCTGCGCATGGCTCGGGGTTCAGTGTACATCCAATCGCCGGCAACCGGAGACAGCCTGGGCCGTCCCGACGGCGGACGGCCGAGGCAGTCCCTCGGTTGCGGGTGGCGGCATGTCATAGAATGAGGACAGGATGAGTCCAGTGCGTCGCATCTTGGTATTCCTCGGGTTTTTCCTGCTGCTGGCCGGCTGTTCCGAGAGCCCCGGGCCGGCGAAGCCGAAGGCGCCCGAGCCGATCCCGGCGCAATCCGCGTTCTACAAGATGTTCGTCTCGGCACGGAGTTGGGCGGCGGACGCGCAGCCGGTGCGCGTTGCGGAAATCGATGTCGACGAAGTGAAGGCGGAGGGCGGCAAGGCCGGTGCGTGGGAGGCTGTGTTCGTGTCCCAGAGCCAGGGCCTGGGCCGCCGTTACATCTATTCCGTCATTCACCGGCCGGCCAGGAACCTGCGGGGCGGGGTCAACGCGGACCCACCGGAAGCCTGGTCGGGCCGCGGCGACTCAGAACCTTTTCTGGTCCAAGCCTTCAGGACGGATTCACCCGCCGCTTACGGGATCGCGATGAAGGAGGGTCACGACTACGCCAGGAAAAACCCTGACAAGGCGGTCAAGTTCCTGCTGGAGAAAAGCAGGCGCTTCCCCAATCCGGCCTGGCAGGTGTTCTGGGGTGAGTCCGTGTCGGCGAGCGGCTACTCGGTCTTCGTGGATGCGACGACGGGCGAGTATCTGACAACGGGCCGGTAGGCGTCGTTGCTTCCGCGAAGCGGGCAGGGAGCCGGGGAACGATGCTAGCCTGAACACATGCGTGGACTACTGATACTTCTTCCGGCCGTCCTGATGGCGCAGACTCCTGCGCCGGCCCCTCAGGCAGCCAACCCGAAGCCCGCCGCGGCCGAGCCTGGGCTCGCGACCGACCACGGGAAGATTATTTACGCCCTGGGCCTGAGCGTCTACCGGTCGCTGGCTCAGTTCGAGCTGACGGCGGGCGAAATCGAGATCCTCATGCAGGGTCTGCGGGACGCGGCGGCCGGCAAACCGGCCATCGACTTGAAGGAGTGGGGGCCAAAGATTGCCCAGCTCGCCCGCGAGCGCGCCGGCCGCACGGCGGAGCGGGAGAAGGGCGCCGGCAAAGCCTATCTCGAGAAGGCCGCTGCGGAGCCGGGCGCCATCAAAACCGCGTCCGGTCTGGTCTATCGCGAACTGAAGCCCGGCGCCGGGGCCTCCCCGGCGGCTAGCAACACGGTCAAGGTGCACTACCGCGGCACGTTCGTCAACGGGACGGAGTTTGACAGCTCCTACAGTCGAAACCAGCCTACGCAATTCCCTCTCAAGGGAGTCATTCCCTGTTGGACGGAGGGCGTGCAGAAGATGAAGGTGGGAGGGAAGGCCATCCTGGTCTGCCCTTCCGACCTGGCTTATGGGGACCAAGGACGCCCTCCGATTCCCGGCGGCGCGACCCTCGTTTTTGAGATCGAGTTGCTGGAAATCGTGGGTGCAAGCGGTGGTGAGAAACGGTGACAGGCGGCGTTATGGGCAACCGGGGACAGCCTGAGCCGTCCCCACGGCGGACGGCCTGGGCAGTCCCTCGGTTGCGGCCTACATGATCCCCTGGGTTCCGTCTACCTTCGCGCCGGACGCCACGTTCAGGAAGCGGGAGAAGTGGTAGTGGACGTCGCGGAAGCGAAGGAGGGCGAGCAACGCCGCTCCCAGGGCGCAGAAGATCGCGGCGGTACGCACCTTGAACCCGGCGGCGAAGCCGAAGTGTTTTCCGGCGTAAACCGAGGCGCCGAGGGCGAAGTCGGAAGCCAGCAGCGCGCGGACCGCCGGGGGCATGGGGGGCGCGAGGGCGTCGTCGGCGCGCCGCACGGCGCGGACGCCCGGATAGAGCAGAATCTTCTTGGCGGCCCGGCGGATCTGGAGCGCGAGCTCGGCGTCGGCCCAGGATTGCGCGTAGCGCTCATCGATGTAGCGCAGCCCTTTGAGGAAGTAGCTGCGCACCATGAATGCCGCCAGCGAGGGAAGCTCGACGGCCACCTTCTCCTGGGTCAGGTCCGGCGGTGGGCTGGGGAGGAAGGCGCCCGCACGCGCCACCGCGGACACGGTCTCCGGGCGGGGGAGCCGGTAGAGTTCCGGCGAGGGTTCGCCTTCCCCGGTCAGCAGCAAGGGACAGACCGCGGCGGCGCCGGGCTCCGCGGAAAGGCGCGCCGCCAGGGCCGGCACCGTCTCCGGCGGCACGTCCACCTGGGGGCTCAGGTAGAGGTAGAACTCGCCTTTGGCCGTCCGCATCCCGATGTTCAGCGCCTTGGTGAAGCCGAAATTCCGCGGCAGCTTGAGAAGAACGGTTTGGGGGAACTCCGCGACGGCCTCCGGGGTCCCATCTACCGAGCCGCTGTCGACGACCAGCACTTCCATCTTGTCGCGTTCGGCGGAGGCTTCGAGCGCGGCCAGGCACTTTCGAAGCGCGGCGGCGCAGTTGTAGGAGACGATCAGCGCCGAAACCTGGGGTGGAGTTTGAGTCTCTTCCATCCGAATTGCAATGATACCGCAGGCGTGACATTATGGCAGGGACGGGGCGAAACATGCGTGCACTGACCTTCTTGCTGCTTCCATTGGCGTTGTGGGGGCAGGACTCGATGCTGCTGATCCTGCACAAAGGCGGCAGCTCGCTCGGGTTTTACAGCCGGCGGGGCGAATTGCTGGCCACGGTTCCCGTGGGACAGCACCCGCACGAGATGGCGCTCTCGGGCGACGGCCGCACGGTGTACATCACCGACAACGGCGTGATGAAGATCGAAGACGAGGGCGCCGGCGGCAACACCATCTCGATCGTCGATATCGCCGCGCGCAAAAAGACGGGCGAGATCCTGCTGGGCCAGTACCGCCGCCCGCACGGAATCGCGATCGACCGCCGCACCGGCCTGCTGTTCGTTACGACGGAATTGCCCGACCAGTTGCTGGTGCTCGATCCGCGGCACGCTTCGGTGCTGCGGAACCTCGGGACGGGGGGCCGGACCTCGCACCTGGTAGCGTTGGGGAGCGGGACGCGGTGGGTGTTCGTGAGCAACTGCACATCGAACAACGTCTCGGCGATCGACCTGGTGAGCGGCGAGGTCCAGCTTATCCCGACCGGCGCGCGGCCGGAGGGCAGCGTCATGAGCCACGACGGACGGTTGCTCTACGTCGCCAACCGCGAGGCCGCCCGGATCACGATCATCGATACCGGCAAGCGCGCGGTGGTTGGGGAGATTCGCAGCGGCCGAGGCCCCGCGCGGATCGCGCTCACCCCGGACGGCAAGCAGCTCGTCTACGCCTGCATGCACGACCAAACCGTCGAGATCGCGGACCCGGTGGAGCGGAAAGTGCTGGGCAAGGTGCACCTGGGCGGGCGGCCAGTCTCGCTGTCGGTGTCTCCGGATGGACGCCGGGCTTACGCCTCGGCGCAGGAAATCGATACTGTGTACGTGGTCTCGCTGGCCGACCGCAAGATCGTGCGCGCCTTCAAGACGGCGCCGGGCTCCGGCCCCGATCCAGTGCTGGAGATTCCCGCCCAATGACGGAGCGGGAAAAGAACGGCCTGAGGGGGCCGGTGAAGACCTGCGCGAGCTCGACCACCCGTTGGTCGTACCGTCCCGACGGCAGTCTCGCCGAGGTCCAGCACCGCAACCCCGACGGCTCCGAGTGGACCACGATGAACGTCTGCGACGAGTGCGTCGTGGAATCCTGGGGCCGCGACGAGCGGGGCCGGAAGACGCGGACGCAGCACCTGGAGGCGCCCCCAGCGGGCGCTGTCGGCTACAACGTGGAAGGCGGGGCCTATCCGGCCGAGGGCGCGACGACGATTACAACCGTCTACGGCGATCGGGAGCAGCCCCTGGAGATCCTGTTCCATGACGCCGACCGGCGCCTGGTGAACCGCGTAGAATTCGTTTATGACGAAGCCGGCCGCCTGATCGAGGAGACGTGGAATCAGCCCTTCCCCGCCGCCATGCTCGAAAAAATGGGGCCCGAGCAGACTCACGCCCTGCGCGCGCTGTTCGAAAACCTTTGGAGAAGGCGCCACCGCTACGATACGCAGGACCGCCGGGTCGAGACCACGATGGAATTCGGATCCCTGGTCGGGCAGCGCACGACCGTGACGTACAACGAGCAAGGCGACCCTGCCGAGAAGGTCCAAATCGAGCACATCCGGGAACTCTCGATGGATGGGGAGGGTCGGCTGATCGAGCCGGAGCAACCGCCGGAGGAGCGCCGCTCCGAGGTCCGCTTCGAGTATCAATACGACGAGCACGGGAACTGGACCGAGCGTGTGGTCTCGAGCCGGCAGAAGCCGGACGAGGCGTTCACGGTCACGAACACCCAGCGGCGCACGATCGTTTACCACTGAACGAAGCGCGCGCATTGGGTTCGGGCTACGGTCGCCTTTGTGTATACTCTTACATTGCTGCGGCGGGACCCGTTCCAGTGCAGGCAAATTCATGAAGTCACGGCTTTTGGCAAACCTCAAGCGGGCGGCTCTCTCGGTGCCCGCGTTCATCCGGCACGTTCCCGAGCTGGAGAAGGAACGAGACGGACTCCTCGCCCACGCGCAGCGGCTGGACCAGGAATGCCGGCTGCTCGATGAGCACGTGGCCCATCTGGGGCAGGAACGCGACGAGCTCAAAGCGCACATCGAGCGGCTGGAACGGATCGGCCGGCTCCTGTATGCCGAGCCCGGGACCTACGCTTCGCCCATCGTGGACCCGGAGCGGCCCGAGACGCAGAGAGCGGCGCGGATGCAGGAGCGCTGGGAATGGCAGGGAGCGCCGCTGGCTCTGGACGAAGCCGCGATGCTGGATCTGTTCCACCGGCTGCGCCGGCACTATCCCGAGGTCCCGTTCCCGGAGACCCGGACGCCGGGCTGGCGCTACTACCTGGCGAATCCCGCTTTCTCCTATGCCGATGGGATCACGCTGTTCTGCATGATGCGCGAGTTCCGGCCCGCGCGGATTGTCGAGGTGGGCGTGGGATTCTCCTCCTGCCTGATGATGGACACCAACGACCGGTTCTTCGGCGGGGCCATCGAGCTGACGCTGCTGGATCCGTACCCCGACGTGCTGGCGTCGCTGCTGGAGCCCGGCGACCCTTACCTGGGCCGGGTTCAAACCCTGGCCCTGCAAGACGCCGGCCTGGACCTGTTCACCTCGCTCGGGGAGGACGATGTGCTGTTCATCGACTCCTCGCACGTGGGCAAGACCGCGAGCGACGTCACGGACTACTGCTTCCGCGTCCTGCCCGCGCTGAAGCCCGGCGTCCTGGTTCATGTTCACGACATTTTATATCCCTTCGAGTACCCGCCCGAATGGGTCGTCCAGGAGAATCGGTCGTGGAACGAAGCGTACCTGCTGCGGGCGTTTCTGCAATACAACGAGGCCTTCCCCGTGATCTACTTCAACGACTGGATCTACAACAAGCACGCGGACCTGGCCGGGCAGCACATGCCGCAATGCCGGCGGCAGACGGGGGGGAGCATCTGGCTTCGCCGGCGCTGAAGCTGGACGGGGACCGGCCTGACGCTCCCAAATGCGCCGCCGCCGGAGAGCGGGAAAGGAGTATCCTGGAGAGGAAGCCGGCGCTCGATCTGCGGGCAGCCGGTTTGCTGATGGCTGTCGGCTGATCGCTATCAGCGGTCTTATGGACGAGCGGATTCGCGTTCTGGTTGCCAAGCCGGGTGTGGAGGGGCACGACCGCGGGGCGAAGGTGATGACACGCGCTCCGCGGGGCGCCAGCAGGGAGGTCGTTTCCACGGGCCTCCGCCAGACTCCGGAAAGGATCGCAGCGCGATCGTGCCGCGGGCAATGGAACTGCTTCGCGGAAAGGGCATGAGCGGCGCGCTCGTCATCGTCGGCGGCGTCGTCCCGAAAGAGGATGCCGCGTAGTTGAAGAGAGAGGGCGTGGCGGCGGTGTTCCAGCCGGGCGCCTCGCTAGAGGAGATCGTCCAGTTCATCCGGTCCTCTGTACCAGAGGCCGCCGGAACGGGACGCTCCAAGAAGAGATCAAAATGACTGACAAATTGAAAATCGCCGTGTTCGTCGACTACGACAACATTGAAATCGGCGTGAAATCAACATTACAGCGCGAGTTCGAAGTCGCCTCGGTGCTGGAGAGCTTGAGAGAGCGTGGAGACATCGTGGCCAAGTTCGCCTACGCGGACTGGGGCCGGCAGGAAGGGGCCAAGCGGCAGATGGCGGAGAACGCGGTGCAGATGGTGCAGCGCGTGCCTTCACCGCGCGGGGACAAGAACGGCGCCGACATCAACCTGGCGCTGGACGCGCTGGAGATGGCCTTCACCCACGACCACATCAACGCGTTCGCCATCGTGAGCGGGGACAGCGACTTTATCCCGCTGCTGAACAAACTGAAGGAGTACGGCAAGATGGTGTTCGTGGTGGGCGGCCGCGCGTTCACCAGCACGATATTGCAGAAGAACTGCCACGAGTTCATCAGCTTCGAATCGCTGATGACGGACGAGCCGCAGCAGAGAGGCGGGCGGCAGCAGCAGCCACCGCCCAAGGAACAACCGCCGAAGGAGCAGGCACAGCAGCAACAACCGCCGCCGCAACCGCCGCCGCAGCAACAACAACCGCACCAGCAGCAGGGGGGCGGGCGTGGGCGGGGACCGCGGCACCGGCCGGCGCCGCTGGAGCTGTCGCAGGCCATGCCGCTGGTCGAGCGCGCCTTGCAGGTGCTGGATCGCCGCGAAGTGACTCCGCAGCTTGGGCTGCTGAAATCGACGATGCTGCAACTGGACCCCACTTTCAGCGAGAAGGCGTACGGGGCCAGCAGCTTCACCGAGTTCGTCGAGAAAATGAAAGCCGCCGACTACGTAAATGTCACCGGGGCGGAAGGCCGGTACGTGATCGAGCGCAAAACCGCGGCGCAGCCCGAGGAGCCGCCCCACAAACCCGAGGAGGCGCTGCCGCTGCTCCGCGATGTGCTCGAGACGCACCGGCTGGAGCTGGATTCGGGAGCCCTGGCCGAAGACCTGGAGGGCTGGGTCCGCGCCGAGCACGAAGGCTTCGCGCCGCAGAGATACGGGTTCCAGGAATTCCAGGAGTTCCTCAACTACGCCCAGGACAAGCTGCTGGTGCGCGTGGAGCCGCACGAGGAACGCGGGCTGATGGTGTCGCTTGGCGCCGAGTTCTATCCGCCGGCGCCGCCCGAGCCGACCCCCGAGGAACTGGCCGCCGCCGTGCTGACCGAACTGGACGAGAAGCAACCCGAGAGCAACCAGACCCCGGCGCTGATGGAGCGGCCGAAGAAGGCCAAGCGTCCGCGCCGCACCGCGCCCGCCGGCGCTACCCGCCGCACCAAGAAGGCGGCTGCGGGTCACAGCCCCACACCGGCGCGCGCTCGCCGGCCACGGAAGACCCTGGCGCAGCCTCCCATGGAGTGACGCCATGGTCGAACGGCTCAGCCCGCCGGGCGTTCCCTCGCCTCGCGGGCCCTACTCGCCCGCCGTGCGCGCGGGCGACTTCCTCTTCGTTTCCGGCCAGGGGCCGGTGGACGTGGCGAACGACCGGCTGTCGACCGGCGACATCCGGCACGAAACGCGGCTGGTGCTGGGCAACATCCGGCGGATTCTGGAGGGCTGCGGCGCGTCGATGGCCGACGTGGTGAAGTGCGCGGTGTATCTGCTCGACGCGAGCGAGTTCGCCGCCATGAACGAGGTCTACGCCGAGTTCTTCGGCGACGAAAAGCCCGCGCGCACCACGGTCGAGGCCCGCTTCGTGGCCCCCATGCGGGTCGAGATCGACGCCATCGCCTACAAACCGAAGTCAAGTTGAGGAGTGCGACTCATTCCGCTCTCGATCCGCGCGGATGGCCGAGCTGAAGCTGGGCGCGCGGGCGGGTCAGAAAGGCGCGGCCCGCTCGATTCTGGGCACGCTCACTGGCCCGCCCGCGGGTCTTGGTACCATCGTGGCGATGAGATGGAAGAGGGCGGTATTTGGGTTTCTGGTCGCGTGGATGGCGGCGGCGCAGAGTGGCCCGGCGGTGGGCGTGACCGGCGGCAGAATCCGGGGGCGCCTGGCGCCGGATGGCGGCGCGGCATTTAAGGGCATTCCTTACGCCCGGCCCCCTCTCGGGGACCTGCGCTGGCGCGAGCCCCAGCCGGTGGCGCCTTGGAAGGGGATTCGGGAGGCGACTGCATTCAGCCTCCCCTGCACGCAGCTCTCGGAAGGCTGGAACAAGCGCCTCGTGGAGGGCAGCGCCGAGGACTGCCTGTACCTGAATGTCGCGGCGCCGGAATGGCCGCCGAAATCGAAGCATCCGGTCTTCGTCTGGATCCACGGCGGCTCGAACACCGCCGGCTCGGGCGAAGCGGCGGGATTCGATCAGCGCACGCTGGTGCGCCGCGGAGTGGTGCTCGTCACCATCAACTACCGGCTGGGAGCGCTCGGGTTCCTGGTCCATCCCGAGCTGGCCCGCGAATCGCGGCACCACGTTTCGGGGAACTACGGGCTGATGGACCAGGTCGCGGCGCTCCAATGGGTGCGGAGGAATATCCGCAAGTTTGGCGGAGACCCGCGCAACGTCACCGCGGCGGGGGAATCGGCGGGCGCGTTCGACATCAGCCTGCTGATGACGTCGCCGCTGGCGAAAGGACTGTTCCACCGCGCGATCGCGGAAAGCGGGGCGGCTTCCGGGTTCAACTGGTCGATGACGGCGGTGCACGCGGAAGCGAATGGGCGGAAGATGGCGGCGCATCTGAAAGCGCCGGAGGGCGGTGCGATCCCTTACCTGCGCACGGTGGGGCCCAGAGAGATCCTGCAAGCTGCGAAAGACTCGACCAACGCGGACCGAACCGGCCTCCAAACGTCGGTGGACGGATATGTTCTACCGGAGCCCCCGGCGGTGGTGTTCGCGGAAGGCCACGGCGCACCCGTTCCCATGATCACCGGGAGCAACGCGCAGGAGACCGGCGGGAGCATGCCCTCCGGACGGCTCCGAGAGGCGATTCAAAAGGCTTACGGGGACCTGGCGGACCGGGCGCTGAAGCTGTACGGGCTGACGGACCCGCTCTACGGCGTGCCGGGCAGGCAGTGGACCACGGATATCGAGTTCCGCTGTCCATCCACGGCGCAGGCTGTGGCGCACGCCGCGGCGGGAAACGCCACCTACGAGTACGAGTTCGAGCGCCCGCTGCCGGGCGAGAAGGCCACCTTCCACAGTTCGGAACTGAATTTCGTGTTCGGCACCTGGGGTGAGAACGTGAAGCTCGCGGCGGAGGACCAGAAGCTCTCCGAGCAGGTGCAGGCCTACTGGGCGAATTTCGCGCGCACCGGCGACCCGAACGGAGAGGGCCTGCCGGCGTGGCCGAAGTTCACGGTGAACGCGCAGGACTACCTGGCGTTCACGGATCACGGCGCAGTGGCGAAGTCGGGCATGCGGCGCGAGTGCTGCGAGGTGTACATCGAGGACCTGAAGGCGCGCACGGCGAGGTGATATGAAAGTACTCTTCATTGGTGGAACGGGAATTATCAGCACCGCGTGCACGCGGTTGGCGGCGGAGCGCGGCATCGATCTGACGCTATGGAATCGCGGGAGGCGGGCGGCGGACCTTCCCGCCGGAGTGCAGACGCTCCGCGTGGACGTCGAGGACGAGGCCGGCGCCGCGGGAGCGCTCGGGGACGCATCGTTCGACGCGGTGGTCGACTGGATCGCGTTCGTGCCCGAGCAGGTCGAGCGCGACTTGCGGCTGTTTCGCGGCCGGACGCGGCAGTACATCTTCATCAGCTCGGCCAGCGCGTATCAGAAGCCGCCGACGCACTACCTGATCACCGAATCCACGCCGCTCGCGAATCCGTACTGGGAGTATTCGCGGAACAAGATTGCGTGCGAGGAGCGATTGCTGCGGGCATACCGCGAAGAGGGCTTCCCGGTCGCCATCGTGCGGCCGTCGCTGACCTACGGCGATACGCAGGTAACATTGGCGGTCAACAGTTGGACGAAGTCCTACTCGGTGGTGGACCGGATGCGGCGGGGGAAGAAAGTCATTGTGCCGGGCGATGGCACGTCGCTATGGGTCATCACCCACAACAGCGATTTCGCCAAAGGGCTGGTGGGACTGCTGGGGCGGCATCAGGCCATCGGGCACGCCTTCCACATCACCAGCGACGAGGTCATGTGCTGGGACCAGCTCTACCGGATCGTGTGCGAGGCCGCGGGCGCGGAGCCGCGACTGATCCATATTCCGTCGGAGTTCATCGCCGCCTGCCTGCCGGAAGAGGTGGGCAGCCTGATCGGGGACAAGTCCCAGAGCGCGGTGTTCGACAACAGCAAGATCAAACGCTTCGTTCCCGGCTACTGCGCGACCATGCCTTTCGCGCAAGGCATCCGCCGGACGCTGGCCTGGTTCGACGCCGACCCCGCGCGGAAGCAAATCGACACGGAAGCCGATGCCGCATGGGACAAGCTGATCGACGCGTACGAGAGAGGGACGCGCGAGGCGCTGCGGCTTTTCAGATTGTGAGCGGGAACGCATCCGCCGCAGCCACGTGGCCGTGCGGAAGCGAACCAGCCGCGTCAATTGCGGTAGTCGAACTGGCGGCAAGCGAAGGCTTCGCTCTTGTAAGCCTCGTAGAGCCAGACCAGAAGAAAGCGCGAAGTCCCTTGCCCGAGGTCCACCGTGGTCGACAACTCGCCCGAGGACGGCGCCGCGGCAGGGTAAAAGCCTGAGCTGAGCCCGGTTCCATCCTTGTCCAGCAGACGAGCGCCCAGGTAAACCGTTCCGTGCGCCGGGTTGAAGCGGTACCGGACCGTAATTCCCAATCGTTCGGGGGTCCGGCTGAGGATGGAGAAACTCTGGATCTCGTCTCCCGGGAGCGCGCCGGACCCACACAGGAGCGCCGCTGCTGTGCTACAAGGCTCCAGTGACGGGGCGAGCGGGGACGGCCCCTCGTCCGGCAGCGCGTAGGTGACCCAGTTGAAGCTGATGAAATCGCCCCGGCTCTCGGCGATCTTCAGCTTGGCGAAGCGGCCTTCCTTTGTGCGTACGGCCAGAACGGTACCGGGGGGCAAACGGTTGCGCTCGTCGCGGCTGGCGTCAACGCCCTGCCGCTGATACTCGGTCCGGCGCAGGCCCTCCAGCGTCACGCGGTCGAAGGCGCGGCCGCCGATGACAGCCATTCCCGAGGCGCTCCACGGATTCGGTTCGAGGACTCTCTCGACCTGGGTGCGCGCCTCGAACAACAGATCCCCCTGCGGCAGGGCGGGCGAAGAAGCGCCCCGGTCAAGATCGAACAGCCCCGCCTGCTTGATGCAGCCGGAGCCCTGCGAGCGGATCACCGGCGGGGCGACGGGGTGCGCGGCCTCGTCATAGGCGAACACGAGGGCTGGTTCGTTCCAGGCCAGACTGTCCATCTCCCTTTGCCGGACGGATGCCTCCGCCCACTGGACTCTGGACAGCGGGATCGCCCACCCGATTCCCAAGGAACCGCTGGCGAGGCCGCCGCTTGCGACCCCGAGCACCCGGCCCGAGGAGTCGAGGATAGGCGCGCCTGAGTGCCCCGGCTGGAGGTTACCATTCAGGCCGAGCACCTCGATGTTGATGCCTGGGCTGGCCCGCTTGGCAACGGCCTGAGAGAGGTCCTGCGTTACGACCATCGATAGCGGCATGAGGGTTCTGGAGGCCAACTGAAGCTCCATCTCCCACAGGCCGGAGATGCCCGCGGGGTGCCCGATCACCCGGACCGCTCCGGGGCCGGGGAGACTGGTCGGATGCGGTGTCAGTCCTCCGGCGGTGGGCAGGGTAGGCCCTGCCAGAATGACGACGTCGCGCTCGACGTCCACCGACCGGGGCCGCAGGCCCTTGTGGGTGATGTTGTTCCGATCCGGCTGCCGCGCGGAGACGGTGGCGCAGCCAGCCACGCCGTGCAACGCCGTCACCAGCCCCGGAGCGCCCTCGAGCAGGAAGCCGGTTTGGGTGCGCAATAGCGGCAGGCTGACGCAATCGGAGGCCTCCACCATGAATATGGCGGGGCGATAGTCGGACTGAGCGGCCAGCCCTGGGGCGATCAGCAGCAGTGCGACGGCGGCCCCCACGAGGGCTGTCATTCTTCGCATAGGCACTCCACAACCTGCCGCAGAACCTTGGGGTCGGAGATGCGCTTGGACAGACGCACCGCCCAGGGAAAGCGGGAGGTATCGAGGGCGCCGGCCAGCGCCTGATCCGGGCTGCCCAGCAGGCGCTTGCAGTCGTCCCCAGCAACGGAATAAAGGGCGGACAGCCCGGCCGAAACGACCCGAGGATCCTGGGTCTTCGAAGCCGCCGGAGGTTCGGTCTTGACTTGCCCAGCTTCGAAAGCGGCCCGTCCGAACAGGTTGTGAGTGCGGGCGAGGATGCCGGCCGGGCTGCCTATGGCGACCCCCAGCACCAGGATCGCAGCGGGCCACGCGTTCACCCGCTGCCGCGCCGGAGCGTAGCCGGCGGAAGCCAACCCCGCCACCGCCCCTCCCACCGCGCTCATGATGGCGGCCAGCACGGTGGCGACGACAGGCGACAGCGAAAGGCCGGCCAGCCAGCCGATTCCGATTCCGGCAATCAGCAGCGCACAGATCTGTCCCGCACCGATTTGTCCGGCGGAGTTTTCGGGCATGGAATCCTCCCTGTTCTTAGACTGCCGGTCCAGGATTCCGGTTGGCCGCAGGTCTGGCGCGACCTGCCTTTGGCGACGCCTTGGATGAGGCGGCCCCTGGAGGCCGAATTGAACCGGGGGAACTCATTTTGGGGGTCCCTTTTCCAGTCTTGTGCTCTGATTATCCCCTTGCTCCCCTGGGCTGTCAACCAGGATTCCCGTCTTGGCGTCCCGGCCACCAGCAATGATGCACCAATTTGGCGTTTTTCGACGGTTTTCTGCCCGGTGGCACCGGCGACTGGTTCCATGACCGCCAAGTAAGTTCCCTTCGCCGCTCCCTGACGGTCGCGGTTCGGTGCAAGCTGGTGGCAGCACCGAACCGCGCGCGTAAGCAAGCGGCAACGATAGTGTTCATACGGTCCTAGCCCGCCAGCGGGATGAGTTCGCCGATGCCAAAACGCTCGTCCAATGGCTTCGCGAGGTCATGCGTCAGTGGTCAAGAACGGAAATCCAGGGTTATGGGATGGGCGTCAGCCTGAGCAGAACTACGTCGTGCGGGGCGAGCGGGGCGCGGAATTCGGCGGAGCTCTGGCCGAGGTCTTTCTTCTGCCAAAGATCGCGGATGCGATAAGAACCCTTGAGAAATGGCAGGTTGTTCCAGTCGATGCGCAACTGGACGGTGTCGTCGCCGCTGTTGAAGAAGCAGACAGCCCATTCTCCGTGCGATAGCTCCTTCACCCAGATCTGCTTTCCGAGGTGGTTCATGTACCGGTAGCCCTGTTTGCCCAGGGGGTCCTGATCGATGGCGATGACCTCGGCGTTGGTGAGGATGTCGCGAACCTCGCCGGACATCTTGCGCACGTCGTTGCCGGCCATCAACGGGGCCGCCAGAATGGACCAGAGGCTGAAGTGGGCCCGGGATTCGGCCAGGGTCAGACCCGGATTGCCGACTTCGAGCATGTCGGGATCGTTCCAGTGGCCGGGCCCCGCGTATTCCTCCAATCCCACCTGGCTTTCCAGGATGAACTTCCAGCCCAGGGAATAGACGCCCTGGCAGTCGTGGCAAGCCATGATGTCGCCGGTAGTGCGCCACAAATGGCCGACGTCCTTGGCCCACAGCCACGGCTTGGTGTCCCCCCACTCGCACAGGCTGAAGACCACCGGGCGGCGCGCGGCAAAGATCGCGTCGCGCATGGTCTTGTAAGTCTCCTGAGCGTTGGCCGTTCCGTGGTTGCACCAGTCGTACTTCAGATAGTCGACGCCCCAGGAAGCGTAGGCGCGGGCGTCCTCGAACTCATGGCCGCGCCCGCCGGGGAAACCCGCGCAGGTCTTGGTTCCGGCGCAATTGTGAATGCCGAACTGGAAGCCTTTGGAATGCAAGTAGTCGCCCAGCGCCTTCATGCCGCTCGGAAACCGCGCGGGATCCGGAATGAGGTTGCCCTGGGGGTCCCGCTCGCTGGCTTCCCAGGCATCGTCAATCACCAGGTATCGATAGCCGGCCCGCTGCATGCCGCTCGAGATCAGGGCATCCGCCATTTCCTTGATGAGCGTTTCGCTGATCTTCCCCTGGAAGGTGTTCCAGGTGTTCCAACCCATCGGCGGCGTGAGAGCCAGCCCTTCGAACTTCTGTGCCAGCAGCGCTGGGGCAAGGGCCAGGAACCCAAGCACAAGCAGCTTCTTCATCTGTCGACTCCCGCGAACAGGATCACGTCCCAACCAGTGTAGCCGGTACGAGGGCGAGACGGATGGGGGCGCTGAGTTGGGTCCCAAAAATGTGTTGCTGCCGGAAGGATCGAATCCATGCTGGGTGGGTTAAATCGGTGAAGTCAGGCTCCATCCCGCATATCAAAAGGCTGTGACCTCAGATCCCAACGGGGTAGCCAACCGTCGGACATGGGAGTATTATGAAACTATGCCAATGACCCAAGACGAACTTAGCAGGTGGGCGGAAGTTGAGGCCGAAGATTGCCTTCGATATCACCTCAAACTGCCGATAGAGGAAATCAAGCGGATCATCGCCGAGCATCTTCGTGATGCCTACATCCTTGGTGTTCAACAGGCAAGGCTGGCATAGGGTCGGCCCCCCATGCTCGACGAGAACGATGTCACGACGGCTGTTTCCAACCACCTGAAGTCGCAGGGCTACGTCATCCTTCAGCAATGCACGACAAATAACCGGGGCATTGACATAATCGCCAAGCCGCCGTCTGGTTCTGGCAACCTCTTGATCGAGGCTAAGGGTGCAAAAAGCTCAAAGCCCGGTAGTCCACGCTACGGTGAGGACTACCGCAAGCCCGAAGTGTTTGACCGTGTTGCCAAGGGCGTCTACACTGCCACTGCCATGTACGCCAATCGGCAGAATGGAGACCAAATCGGCCTTGCGTGTCCTGACACCGCGTGGTTTCTTGAGTACCTACAACCTGTAAAATCGGTCCTGAAGTCCCTTGGTATCGAAGTTTTCATGGTCCGACCCAACTTGAGCGTCTACACTCTCTAACTCCTGCGGAACAACATCCACCAGAACTGCTTGGGTTACCCCAGGGTGTCGGCCAGCGACAAAATGGGCAGATAGAGCGCGACCAGCACGAGGGCCACGAACACTCCCATGCACATCATGATCAGCGGCTCGATGAGCGAGAGGGCGGCCTGCATGCGGGTGTTCACGTCGTCCTCGTGGAACTCCGCGACGCTGGCCAGCATGGAGGGCAGCGCCCCGGTGGATTCCCCGACTTCGATCATGTCGATGGTGAGAACGACGCGAAGCACCAGAAACGCGGGAAGACACGCTCGCCCCCAGTGGCTCGCCTCCTCTCCTTTGGCGCAGACTTCTTGAACGGGCTAAGAGGCATCCCGCTCTCAGGAACTGTCGGAACTGCCTTGAGTGCGTCGCGAAACCGCATGAACGCTCCCGGCCCTTCGTTCGTTTCAGGGTGGACTCTCATGAGAGCATCATACATCCTTCAGCGCGTGGCCCTGCGACGTGGAAGTTTCCATTTCTTGACAAGATCAGCCACCCCAGGGATTGGCTTCAACAAATCGCCGTATTCGATCCATTCATCAAGTCTCGGTAACCTCAATAGGTCCGTTTGCCACGCATGTAAATGCTTCTTCTTATGGCTGACGCACCACGCGAACAGGTCGGCCGCTTGAAGGGCTGCCACATAGCGCATGTCGGCTTCCTCCTGGATAAATACGCGATCCATTAAAGGAACTTGCCTCACCGCTTTGGGATTATGCCGTCGATCAGAAATGTGACCACGGTAAGGTTCGTTCTGATCGAAAAACAGATACCAAACATGTGCTCCCCGACTCTGGCCCCATTCAAGGCAAGCGTGAAGGGCTTGTGTCGCCAATATTTCCGTAGCGTCTTTGGGTACTTCTGGATTGGCATCTCTCGCCCTTTTGAAGTCGTCGAGAACAACTGTCACAGTGAAGGGCAGCAGTCCATCTCGGGACGGAAGGCTCCCCCCTATCGGAAGAGCGATATGTCCTTCGACGATCTTGACGCAATCCGCAATGAACTGATCTCTCCTCAGTTGGTCCCATCCGCCATCCCGTTTGAACGGCTCATTGAACGTCACCGCGTCGGTGGTATGGAGCCACGGAGCGCCATGTTTCCTCAGCGTATTACTCCATTCACCCTCAAAGGATTTCCACTGGTCCGTTCTGCCAGAAATAACTGCCAAGGTCACGACATCGTACTGTGTGCTGTCGGCCTTGTTCCCACCATCGAAGTAGGACTTGATTATCACGCGCAAATGATCCTTAGGAACATCTACGTTCGTAGGCAATAGATCAATCAGAGATAGACTGGCGCGCGTTGTATCTCTTCTGCCAGTCGTCGTAAACTAGCCTTGAGGGTGCACTTCACACCTCTCTAGCGTTTTAGGCTTTGCGAGTTGTTCGAGTTGCCAACAGTATGCCAGAGCGGAGGTCGGTCTTCGCGCTCAATCTCAGTATAAGGGAGAATTGGGGGTGACGCTATACGAATTCGTGACAGCCGAAGGAGTGACCGCAAAGCAGGCGCTAGCAGTCAGTGGCGGCTTTCGATCTCCTCAAGGATTTTCTTCAACAGAACCTTTACCTGAGCGAGATCTTCCTCGATACCGCTCGATAGCGACAGAAGCCCTGAGTTCAGGTTCCACTGTTCCGGAGAGGCGGCCGCGTCCGTCCCATTCCGATTTTCGGCAAAGCAGTTGATGGCTTGCTTGTAGCTCGACATGCCCAGAGTCTAGCAGGTGTGGTCAGTGTAGTTAATTGCTGCCCAACCAGGAGGCGTCGCCAAAAGTGGCGACGCGGCACGCAACGTGCGTGCGCCACGGCTTAGGCTAGCGCCGATGAAGGGGCACCCCCGATCAGTCTTATCCCAAGGTGTCGGCCAGCGAGAAGATGGGCAGGTAGAGCGCCACCAGCACGAAGGCCACGAAGACGCCCATGCACATCATGATCATCGGCTCGATGAGCGAGAGGGCGGCCTGCATGCGGGTGTTCACGTCGTCCTCGTAGAACTCCGCGACGCTGGCCAGCATGGAGGGCAGCGCCCCGGTGGATTCCCCGACTTCGATCATGTCGATGGCCAGGCCCGGGAAGATCTTCATGCTCTCGAGCGCCGCCGAGAGCGCCTGCCCCTCTCTCACCAGCCGCTCGACCGATTCCAGCGCTCTCTGGAGCAGCCTGGTGTCCAGGGATTGGGCGGCCGTCTGGAGCGCCTGCACCAGCGGAATGCCGCCCACCAGCAGCGTGCTCAGGACGCGCGAGAACTGCGCCACCTGGTATTTCAGCCAGATATCGCCGAGCACCGGCAGGGCCATCTTTACGCGGTCGATCTTCGCCCGGGCGGACTCGCCGCGCGACCACAGCCGGAACCCGATGACGCCCACGACCAGCGCCAGCAACGCCGTCAGGATGTAGCTGCGCGCCGTGGTCCCGACGGCGATCAGGACCAGCGTCATCTTCGGCAGCCGCGCCTGCATGCTGGCATAAAGCTGGGCGAAATTCGGCACCACGTAGGTGATCAGAAACACGACCAGGCAGAACACCAGCGTCAGCAGCAGCGAAGGATAGATCAGGGAGACCAGCACCTTCTTCTTCACCGACAGCGACAGCTTCTGGTAGGCGATGAAGCGGTCCAGAACTTCGGCCAGACTGCCGCTCTTCTCGCCCGCCATGATCGAGGTGACGTAAATGGCCGGGAAGACTCCCTGGTTGCGGAAGGCCTCGGAAAGCAGCACGCCGTTGCGCACGTCGTCGCGGACGGCGCGAATGTAGCGGCCCAGCTTGGGATCGGTGAGGCGGTCGGCCAGCAGGTCGAGCCCTTTCAGGATCGGCAGCCCGGCGCGGACCAGGGTGACGAACTGCTGGTTGAAGATGAGGAACTTCCCCAGGTTGATCTTGCGGCGGGAAGAGAAGGCCGGGGCGAGCCTGGCGATGCCGGCGGCGCGCGGCCGAACCGAATAGACCAGGAATCCTTGCTGGGAGAAGTGGTCGCGGGCTTCCTGCTCGGAGGCCGCGGTGGCTACCTGCTGGTGCATTTCCCCGCGGCTGTCCGCATATCTTAGAACCCATTCCGCCATAACGCTCCTAGGGCGCCTCGTCCACCATTTCCGCGCCCGGCGGCGGCTGGAACCGGAACAGCTTGTCGCTCAGCGGCGGATTCAGCTTCTCGTTCTCGAAACGGAACTGCATCACGGAGTTGTCCTGGCCCGTGACTTCCAGCTCCCGGATCTCGAAGGCCGGCCCTACCCGGAACTCGACCTGGCTGAAGGGCGCGCGGCCGGAGCGAGGCTCGGCCGTGATCGAGAAATCCGAGCCACGCTGCCGGGTGATGAAGCGCTTGAAATCCCGATGGAAATCCAGCTTGCCGAGCAGGAAGGCGAGCGGCGCGCGCATGTCGTCGGTTTCCTTGACCTTGGAGCGCTCGACGCGGTTGGCGGCGGGCGTGTAGAGGTAGATGTACTTGCCGTCGCTCACGAACAGTTTGCCGGGCGGCGTGGTGTACTGCCAGCGCATGCGCCCGGGCTTGCGCAGGAAGAGTTGGCCGCTCTCGGTCTTGGCGCCCCGGCGAGGCGCCGTATAGGTCTGCTGGAAAAGGACTTCCACCGTCTGGGCGCGGTTGTACCGGTTCTCGACGCCCTTCAGGATGTCCATCAGGTCCGGGGCCGCCGCCCACGCCGACACAGCGAGCAGACAAACCGCGCTCACAAAACGGGTCACAAAGGACTTGACGCGCGGGGCCGGCCCAGCGTGGAGCGAAATCACTCGGCCCGCAGCGCCCGAGGCCGGATCGATGCGGGCGGATCTCCTGGCGGGCAGGTAGCAGGCCAGCATCGCCACCGCAGCCAGCAGCAGCGATGCGCCGATCAGCAGCAGAGGATCCGAGGCGCTCACCCGGGTCATTTCCGCCAGGGCCGCGAGGATGGTCCGGAGCACCCGGATCACGGCGAAAGCCGCCACCTGCCCGAAGAGCGTTCCGATGATCACCAGAACGGCGCCCTCCCTGAGCACCAGCCACAGCACATCGCCCCGTCCAGCCCCCAAGGCGATGCGAATCCAGATCTCGTGGCTGCGCCTGGCCACCGCCTGGGCGGTCACGCCGGCCAGCCCGACCGCGGCCAAAACCAGACCGAACAGGCCCGCTGCTCCGTAGACTGTCGTGCTGGCTCGCACCAGGTACAACATCTGGTTCACCTCGTCCGTCATGGTGCTGGCTTTGAACACGGTCACGTTGGGGTCGATGGCGGCGAGGTCGTGGCGGAGTTGGACTGCGGCATTGACTCCCGGTTCCGCCCGCACCACCAACTGCACTCCCTCGATGGGCGGCCTGGAAAAATCGCTCGGCGGCAACGGCCGGTACACGCAGGGCCGCGCGGGAACCAACGGAAGCGTCGAGCGAACGTCTCGAGCGACGCCGATGATCTTGTAGACCGTACCTTCGGCCTCCAGTCGGCGGCCGACTGCGTCCTGGCCGGGCCAGAGCTGCCTGGCGAGCATCTGGTTCACGATCGCCGCGCGGGAGTCGTCCTTCTGGTCGGTCTCGCGAAAATCGCGCCCAGTGAGGATCGGAATGCGCAGCGTCTCGAAATACCTGGCGCCCACGCGCTCGCCGTTGACCGTGCGAACCACCTTCGAATCGCGGTCCGACTCCGGCTTGGTCACCACCACTTGCTCGCCGATCATGGGCGCGGACTGGCTCAGGCTGGCTGCCGTTACTCCCGGAATCCGCCGCACGCGCTCCGGCAACCTGGCGAAGAACCCCGCCGCCCGAGCTGGGGAGTAGCCGTCGCGGACCGCGTCGAGCGTGACCAGATGCACGTGCCGCGCGTCGAAGCCCAGCTCGACGGAGCTGGACCGGTAGAAGCCCAGCACCATGAACCCGGTGAGCAGCAGCAGCGCGAGGGAACACGCCACCTGTTGCAGCGCCAGTACATTCCGCAGGCTGAACCAGCGATAGCCGCGGATGCGGACCGGCAGGCCGGTCTTCAACGCCGGAGCGATCCCCTCGCGGGTTGCGTGCAGCGCGGGCGCGAGCCCGGCGAGCAGCATGCTCTCCGCCAGCAACTGGCGCTCGATGCGGCCGCGACTGGCGCCCATCGCCAGGCGCACCGCGATCTCCTTGCGGCGCGCGATTCCGCGAGCGACCAGCATGGTGGCTACGCTGGCGCAGGCGATCCATAGAATCAGGCCAATCAGGACCAGCGGAAACCCAATCAAAGCCGGCAGATCCTGATCGCGGATCGGGAAGAGCCTGCCCCCCGGCGCCAGCGTCACCCGCCGGCCCTTGCGATCCTCGCCGGGGTCGTTTCGAGCTTGCTCGAGCCGGTCGCGCGCCAATTCGGGCGCAGCGCGCGGGTTCAGCGTGGTGGGCAGCCACAGGTCCGCCGCCGCGAGCATCGGCGATGCGCCGAGGAAGTCCTTCGGCGCGATCCCGATCACGGTCACGGGCTGGCCGTTGATGCGCACGCTCCGGCCCACAACGCCCGGTTCCCCGCCGAACCTGGCTTGCCAGAAACGCTCGCTGATCACGGCGACGGGCGGCGAGCCGGGGCGGCGTCCACGCCCAAGACCGCAAAATAGTCGGGCGTAACCAGGTGCCCCCATACCCGCTCCGGCTGGCCGCCGAGCGCCACCACCAGAGGCACCGGACCCATGAAGGTGGCCAGGGACGCGAACTGGCCGCTGTCGTCGCGAAAATGCTCGTAATCGGGAAGCGAAACCGGCGCCGCCTCGCCGATGCCGATGGCCAGGCAGACTACCGCCGCCAGGGTGAAGCCCGGAGAGCGGGCCAACATGCGCGCGCCGTAACGCGTGTCTTGGGCGAGTCCGCTCAGGTGCTCGACTGCCAGGCGCACGAGCAGGTCGGAGAGCATGCGGAGCACCGCCGGAATCAGGCCCGCCAGCGTCCGGTACAGACGAAGCGAGAGCCTCTCGAAGCCTTTCAAGAAGCCACCTCCGGGGTGGTCGCGCCGCGCCGGGCGTGGATGAGCCGCACCAAGTCCTCGAGGCGGTCGCTCTCGGCTGCCAGCGTACGCTTTCCGAGAGAGGTCAGCCGGTAGTAGCGGCGCCGCGCATCGTCGAGTTCCGGCGCCGGCCGCTCCTCGGACTCTTCGATGAGGCCCTCCTCAATCAGCCGCTTGAGGGACCCGTAGAGGGTCGCGGGCCAAAGCCGCAGCTTCCCCCCAGTGCGTTCGAGCACCTCCTGCATGATGCTGTAGCCGTGGCGGTCCTGATCCGCGAGGGAGAGAAGAATATGGAACCAGTTGGGCTTGAGAGGAAGGAAGGCAAGGGGAGCAGTTCGGTCTCGGCCCATATAGATACCTAGCTATATATATCAGCAGGGAGCGATTGCGTCAAGGGCCCACCGGGTGGCCGCAGGTTGACTGCGCTCCGTCGGGTTTGGTGTAATGATGACTGCCAACCTGTTGCTCCTCAGTAGCTCAATGGTAGAGCATTCGGCTGTTAACCGAAGGGTTGTAGGTTCGAGTCCTACCTGAGGAGCCAATTTCGAAGGAGCGCTAAGGCTACCCGTGGTTGCCAGCAGCGCCAATCTCCTCGCCCGTACCAGATCCTGCCCGAGTTCATCGCCGTCAGCCAAGCCCCGCAAAGGAGGTGACCAAGGCTCACGACCCAATTTCAGGGTAGAATATCCTCAATATGCTGAGGCCAATGGTTTGCCTCGCGGCTCTGGCATGCCTGGGAGCCGCGCTCCAGGCTCAATCTCTGACCAGCGTCCTGACGAGTCTTGGGACCGAGTGGACGATCCACGAACAATTGAAGCCGGAGTGGGACTGGAATGGAACCTGGACGCGTGTCGGAGACTCCACCGTGTACACGGTGCGCTATCGCAACACCGGAAGCAACGCACTGAAAACGGCTGAGTTCCGAGTCACCGCAGAGTCGTTTTCTAACGGTGTCCTCCGCTTCCGTCACCCTCAGAACGGCTATTACGACATTCGCCTCAAACCCGGCGAGCGTTCAGCGGCGGGAACCATGAGTTGGTGTTTGACACAAGGCTGCGCCATGCAGATTGAGTTCGCAGGAACAACCAGTGGCAAAAGTGACCCCGCGACGAGGAACTTCGCGGGCCGCTGGAAGCTGAACACCGACGGTTTCGCGTTCGTGCTGGAGCTCGAACAGATCAACGACCTGGTGCGCGGACGCATGACCCCGTCCGCGCCTGCGTCCTGTTCGGCGACAATTAGAATTCCCTGCCGTGTTGCCTCACCAAGCAATGTTACCGAATTGATAGACGTCGTTGGCCGGGGCGGCGCGGAGCGTCGCAAGGCGGTGGAAGCGTCGACCCGTTG
>JBEKWU010000047.1:0-35025 GCA_049512775.1 Bryobacteraceae bacterium | reverse complement strand
GGAGTAGAGGCGCAACGGGGGCGTAGCGACGCGGAAAGCTTGCGTTTTCAGCACGAGGGTGACCGCCCGGGTCCTTAGTGCCTTTTTCCGGCGCAATCGTCCGTTTTTTTGCAAGTCCCTCTTCAGTCCCGAGACTTGCTCACGGTTTACGCGAAGGCACAACAGCCGGACCTCACGCCCCCTCAGAAAAGGGCCACCCTCCGCAGTATCGCCACGTTGAAGGCAGAAGAGTAGGCATGACCAGGAAGACAGCCACCAACCGTCACAAGTCCTCGAAGCCGGCCGCGCTCGGGCGCTCTCTCGCCCGAGGCTTGCGCGAGGCCGTCGCTTACGAACGCGGAAAACTCAAGGGCCGAGTCGAAGTGTACAACGTGCCGCCGGCCGTCGATGTGCGCGGCATTCGCGAGAAGATCGGGCTCTCTCAGGCGGATTTCGCCAGCCGCTACGGCTTCAATCGCCGATCCCTGCAAGATTGGGAGCAGGGCCGGCGCATCCCCGACAGCGCGGCGCGGGCCTACTTGCTTGTGATCGCCCCGAATCCCCGAGCCGTCGACGAAGCGCCGTTCCGAGAAGCTTCATAGCATCCCGCTGTCCGCAGTTTTGATCATTACTTCCTCACCATTCTTTCTCCCCTTCCCTCAACAACTTCCCCCCACTCTCCCCTCCCCGTCGCTCCGCCCACCCCTTACCCTGGAGTCAGATCGTTGTCCCCGACCGCGGGGGCAACTGCATTGCGCAAAGGGTTCCGGAACCCCCTTCGCCCTGTTGGTGTTTTCTGCGCTCTCGGGAGCTGTGGTGGGCCAGTGGCACTGCCGTTAAGGGGTGCGACCTATTAGGTTCGAATCCAAGGTGAAAGAGAGCTTGCCGCTCCGAAATATAGGAGGAGAAGAGCGGGACAAGAGGAATCGATTCCCAAGCAGAGATCGGTGGTTTGTCGCTCAGTCAATTCGTTCGGTTCAGGAGCCGGTTCACGCGCCGCACCCGTGGCAGATCGCACGGGCCGGATGCCCAGCGCCAGGCGATGCTCCAGCTTTACCTCCGCGCTAGCGCCGAAGTGTGTCTGCCCATGCCCTTGCGGCGGAGCCGCCCTGCCGCGCGGTTAGCGCTCAGCCGTGCCGGATCAGCAGCACGTCCCCTTCGCGCACGACGTAGTCCTTGCCTTCCAGTCGCAGCAATCCCTTCTCGCGCGCCCCGGCGTAGCCCCCGTGGTCCGCCAGTACCCGCCAGTTCGCCACTTCCGCGCGGATGAATTTCTTCTCGAAATCCGTGTGGACGGCGCCCGCCGCCTTGAGCGCCGTACTGTTCTTCGGGATGGTCCAGGCGCGCACCTCGGTCTCGCTGGCCGTGAGGAACGACATCAAACCCAGCAGCGAGTAAGTGACGGAGATCAGCCGCTCCAGCCCGGATTCCTTCAGGCCGAAGCTGGCCAGGTATTCGCCCGCCTCTTCGCTGGAAAGCTCCGCCAGCTCGGCTTCGATCTTCCCGCAGATGGCGGTGACCGCGGTGCGCGCGCGGCCGGCCAGCGGCCCGCTGCGGTACTCGGCCTCGATTTCGTGCAGCCGCGCGCCGTCGGCCTCACCCAGGTTCAGCACGTACAGCATCGGCTTCTGGGAGAGGAACTGGAAACCCCGTGTGCGCTTCTCCTCTTCCTCGCTCAACTCGAGCTCGCGCAGCGGCTGGTTGGCTTCCAGGGCCGCCTTGAATCGCTCCAGCGCCTCGAACTCCCGGTCCAGCTCCGGCGCCTTCATCTTCTTGCGGTCCCTGTCGAGCCGCTCCATGCGCTTCTCGATCACCATCAGGTCGCTCAGGATCAGCTCCAGCTCCGCGTGCTCCAGGTCGCGCAGCGGGTCGACCGAGCCGGCCTCGTGCGGAACCTTCGGGTCCTCGAACAGGCGCAGCACGTGGGCGAACGCATCCACCACTCTCAGGCTCGCCACCACGCCCGGATCGCGCAGCGCCTCTTTGGATAGCGCCGGGGTGTCGACGTACTCCACCACCGCATGCGTCGTCTTGGGGGCGCTGAACACCTCCGCCAGCTCTTCGACGCGGGGATCGGGCACCTGGGCCACCCCCACGCGCACGGCCATCGAACCGATGTGCGCCGCCTCGTGGACGCCGGTGAGAATCGTGAACAGCGAGGTCTTGCCGGTCATCGGCAAGCCGACAATGGCGGTTTTCACAGCGGGACGTCCACCAGCGTCAAGATCTCTTCCAGAATGCGATCGCTCACGTCCGCGGTGCGCTGCGACAGCGCCAGCCGGGTGTTCACCACCACTCGATGCGCGAACACCGGCACCGCCAGCCGCTTCACATCGTCCGGAATCGCGTATTCCCGGCCCTCGATCATGGCCAGCGCCTGCGCGGCCCGGTACAGCGACTGCGCGCCCCGCGGGCTGACCCCCAGGGCCAGCGATTCGTGCGTGCGGGTCTTCTCGACGATGGCCAGCATGTAATCCACCAGCGACTCGTCCACCGTCACGCGGTTCGCCCAGGCCTGCACTTGCAGCACCTCTTCCACCGTGAGCACCGGCTCGACCTGCCCGCCCAGCGGCGCGTCCGCGTTCCGCAGGATCTCGCGCTCGCTGGCCCGGTCCGGGTACCCGATCCGCAGCCGCATGAAGAAGCGGTCGAGCTGCGATTCCGGCAGCGGGTACGTGCCGTGGTGCTCGACCGGGTTCTGCGTGGCCATCACCATGAACGGCTGCGGCAGCGGATAAGAGTGTCCGTCGATGGTCACCTGCTGCTCGTTCATCGCCTCCAGCAGCGCCGACTGGGTCTTCGGCGTGGTGCGGTTGATCTCGTCCGCCAGCAGGAAATTCGTGAACACCGGGCCGGGCTTGAACTCGAACGCCTGGGTGTGCGCGTTGTAGATGGTCACCCCCAGCACGTCGCTCGGAAGCATGTCCGAGGTGAATTGCAGCCGGTGGAACTGGCAGTCCACCGAGCGCGCCAGCGCGTGCGCCAGAGTGGTCTTGCCGACGCCCGGCACGTCCTCGATCAGCAGGTGCCCCTTGGCCAGCAGGCACACCAGCGAGAACCGCAGGATTTCGGCCTTCCCGCGGATGGCCAAGCCCAGCGCCGTCTCCAGCTCGCCGAGCTTGGCCAGTGCGACGGGCGGCTCCAGTGTGGTGGCCATCACTGTTATGATACGAAAACCGCCGCCCACCCAGGACCGAACCGCGACCGTGAGGGAGCGGTCCCAGCCGCCTACTTCCCTTTCCGTATATAAATCGACCCGTTGAAGTTGCTGAACTGGATCTCCGGCCCTCCGCCGTTGATCGTGCCGTAGACCGCCCGGTCGAAGCGTACCCGGTACCGTCCCTTCTCGGAGCGCGAATCCTCGACCACCGGCCCCGCGGCTTCCCGCGTCGTAATGTCGAAATCGCTGAACACTTCGCCGTGATCCGACTTCAGCTTGACGTTCGCCTTGATCGCGGCTGGCAACGTTACGTCGATGTCTCCGTTCAGCGAGCTGAACGACATCGGCTTTTGCGGATCCACCTGCGCGAACGTCGCCGTGACCCGCCCGTTCAGCGCGTGCGCCACCGCCGAGCCGGAGACGTTGGTGAGCGTGACCGAGCCGTTGATGTCGTTGGCCTCGATCTCGCCCTGCACCCCTTCGACCCTGATTTCGCCGTCGTTGATGGTCCGCAGCTTCAGCGAGGTGCGCACCGGCGCCTGGATGTCCAGATCGACGGTGCGCGTGGGGACGCCGACGCCCACGCTCATGACGTTGTTCTCCTCACTCACCTCGAGCCCGCTCGAGCTCATGGGAATCCGCCGCAGCCCCTCCCGCGACTCGCGCTCCGAGTCGCGGTTGCTCGTCCGCGCCTCCACGATCACTTCCTTGCCGCTGTAGCCTTTGACGCGTATGCTGCCGTTAATCAGGTTGACTTTAAGCAGGCACGGCCGCGACGGGTCGCTGAATGCCGCCGTCACCCGGTCGGCCGCCACCGCGGCCACCGAGAGTGCCAGCACAGGCAAACACCAAATGATTCGTTTCATCGATCGCTCCTATTGTCGTTTGAGAATTCGGATGTCTCCGTTGAAACCGTCCAGCTTGATCTCCGGCCCACCGTTGCCCACGCGCCCGTTGGTGAAGCGGTCGGCACGATACACCAGCTTGCCGTCGTGCCTCTCCGCCGTCGCGGCCCGAGCCGCCAGCGGCGTCACCATGAAATCGCTGTAGATGCTCCCATTGAAGGTCTTCATGCGCAGGTCGGCCGCCAGGTCCGGCTGGAAGTACAGGTCCACCCGGCCGTTCAGCGACCCGAAGTAGGACTGCGCCTTCGGGTTGCTTCGAAACAGCACTTTCAACCCTCCGTTGAGGGAATACGCCCGGCCCGAGCCCGCCGTCTCGATCATCTCCACTCCGCCGTTGATGTTCTCGACGTCGTAGTCGCCGGCCATGTTCTCCACCTTGATTGCCCCGCCGTTGATGTTGCGCAGGTAGATCGCGGCGTCGCGCGGCGCCTTGATCTCGAATTCGTGGCGGAACGTGTAGCCCTCGTCGCGCCCGTGGAAGTTGACCGAGCCGTCGCGGCACTTGCATCGGAACGGCCCGTCCACGTACAACCGCAGCGTGCCCTCCTGGGGCGTCGAGATATCCAGCTTGACCTCTTTGCGCGCCTGCTCCAGCTTCTCCTTGGAATCGCCGCTGAGCGTCTCCTGGACCGTCACTTGCACTTCGCGGCCGTCGTAGCCCGCCACGCGAATCCAGCCGTTCACGTTTTCGACCTCAATGCGTTTCGCGGCCGGGAAGCTCTTCTGGGTCGTCTGCTTCTCCTCGACGGCGGCAAACAGCATCACCGGCGCCAGCCAGCACACACTTCGAATGCGTTGGAACACACCTCTCCTCTCTCATTCCGATCTCATCCCGATCTCATTCCGAGCCGCGACCGTAAGGGAGCGGTCCCCTAGAAATGCTGCAATCCCCACTCGGCCCGCTCGCGCACCGCCTCGTTGACCGCCTGGTCCGCCTTGAGCCGCCGGAGCGCCCCGATGGACTGGCGATCCCGCGTTTCCACCATCAGATCGATCAGCGCGATCTGCACCAGCGGGGATTGTGCGCCGCCGAGCGCCTCCAGAAGTCCGCTACGGACCAGAGGCTCGCCGGCGTAGCGCCGCAACGCGTCCACAGCGGCCAGCCGCACGTCCACGCTGGTGTCGTACCGGACGGTCTCGAGCAAGGCCGCCAGCACCTGCCGGTCCGGCTGCGCCACGCGGTAACTCCAGTCCACGCCCCGCAACCGCTCGCTGGCCGACTGCTGTTGCAGCAGCGATACGGCCACCAGTTGGCGCGTATTCCGCACCTCCTCGCGCAGCCGGGCCAGTTCCTGGCTGCCGCCGCCGCGCGCGGTCAGCAGGTGGCCCCCCGCGGCCCCGGCGATCAGGCAGGCCACCGCAATGCCGAACTGGAAGGCCGGATGATAGGGCCACCACGATTCCAGCCAGCCGCTGAGGCTGAACCGCCGCCGCCGCCGCTCCGTCTGCCGCGCGCCCTCGTGGTAGGCCGCCAGCATCGCCTCGAATCGCGCCCGCAGCGCCGGGCTCGGCTGCTCCTCGGGCAGCGCTCCCAGCGTGGCCCACATCTCCACCGCCGCGTTGCACTCGGCGCAGCCGCCGAGGTGGGTCTCGATCACCGCGCGCTCCGTCCCCTCGACGTTCCCGGCCAGGAAGTCCGGGAGCAGCTCTCGCACCTCTTCGCAGTTCATAACGGTTCTTTCCTCATCCCGAAGTAAATCTGCCGCAGCTCGCCCAGCGCCCGGAACACGCGCGTCTTCACGGCGCTGGCCTGGCAGCCCAGCATCTCGGCGATCTGCTCGTACTTGAGGCCGTGATAACGGCTCAGAACCAGCAGTTCGCGCTTCTCCTGAGGCAGCTTCGCCAGCGCCCGCCGCACCAGCGCGGCCTCTTGCTTGGCTTCGAGGCTCTCGGCCGCCGACGGCTGATCCGCCGGGAGCTCGGCGTCCGGCTCCAGGCCGACCTCGCGCCGGCTCTTCCGGAACTGATCGATGCTCAGGTTGCGGGCGATCCGGTACATCCAGGTCGCGAACGAACTGCCCGCCTGAAACGTCTGCCGGAAGCGCAGGATCCGGAAAAACGCCTCTTGCACCAGGTCCTCGCTCGCCGCCCGGTCGCCGCTCATGCGCAGGTAATAGTTGAACAGCGGCGCCTGGTATCGCTCAAACAGCACACCGAGCTTCCGCACATCGCCGTCGCGTACCTCCAGCATGAGATCGTCGTCGGTCGCCGAATGCATCCGGGACACGCCTCAATCATGAAAACTGAGAAGACCAGAAAAGGTTACAAAGAATCTGTGGCGCGGGGGGCTGCGAGGGTTGGCACGGCGGCCTCAGATCCAGCCCCGGCAGAAATAGTAGACGATCTTGCCCGTCTCCGCCGCCACTGCGAGAAACGCGGACCAGCGCCCCGAGAAATGGCTGCACTGTTTGAGCGCGTCGGGGAAGGGCCGGGGCCGCACCTCCAGCCCGGCTTTCAGGAACGCGCGGCGCGCCCGGAACATGTGGTAGTCGCTGGTCAGGAGCACCTTCACGCCGGGCGTCCCGGCCAGCAGCCGCTGGACGTTGAGCGCCTGCTCGCGCGTGCTGCTCGAGGCGTCTTCGATCACCATCGAGCCCGCCGGCACTCCGTGGCAGACCAGGAAATCGCGCATCAGCGGGGCAATGCCGGCGCCCGCGACCACCACCTGGCGAAAGCCGCCTTCACGCCAGGCCAGCTCGGCATACACGCTCCGCCAGTATGAGCCCAGCCCCAGCCTGCTGCTGTCGATCTTCTCGGCGGCCAGCACGATGAGCACTTCGCCGCGCGGATCGTTCCAGGCGCCGGCCAGCAGCCGTGCATACCAGGAAACCAGCGGGGTGAAGGTCACCACCACCATCAGAAGGCCCAACCCGGCAAGCAGGACCACGAGCACGCGCATCAATTTGCGAAATACCAACACATTTACACCATACTGCACCCTGTAATCACCGCGACCGCCAGTTTCCATCTCCCGCGCCCTCAGCCATTTCCGCCTCCTGCAACCCTCCCTGAGCGCCTTTCCCCCCTATTCTATTACCGGGCCTCAGGTGTGAAGAACCGGCCTGCGTCATCATGCCGCGCCCCAACTCCAGCGGCCAGCTCGAGCTCGCCGGCATCTACAAATATAAGTCTCTGGGAGTGGAATCATGGGCTCAACCACGCAAGCCAACAACCTGGCCGCCGGCGGCAACCTGCTCGGCATCGACGTGTCCCATTACAACGGCGCGATCTCCTGGAAGGCGGTCGCCGCCGCCGGCATCGCGTTCGCGTATGCCAAGGCCACCGAAAGTGTCGCGGTCTCCGACAAGAGATTCGCGGCCAACTGGGCCGGGATGAAGCAGGCCGGCCTCCCCAGGGGGGCCTATCATTTCTTCCATCCCGCGAAACCCGTCCAAACGCAAGCCGCCAAGTTCATCGCGGCCGTGGGCGCGCTGGCGCCCGGCGATCTGCCGCCCATGCTCGACCTCGAGGAGACTTCGGCCGCCAAGGACGAATGGGACGGCGTGCCGCTCGCCGAGCGCGTTCCGCTCGCCCTCCAGTGGCTCCAGATCGTCGAGCAGGCGCTGGGGCGCAAGCCCATCGTCTACACGCGCCGCGGATTCGTCCAGCAGAAGCTCGGCAAAGCCGGCGCGCTCGCAAGCTACCCGCTCTGGGTCGCTCACTACACCAAGGCGCTCAAACCCGCGCTTCCCCCCGGCTGGGACACCTGGACCATCTGGCAGTACACGGACTCCGGCGCCGTCGCCGGCATCACCGGCAAGGTGGACATGGACCGCTTCCAGGGCACCCGCGCCGACCTCCTGGCCCTGGCCCACCGCGCCACGTAGCGCCGACGTGCTCGCTGCGCGCCATTGGGGCGGAGCCGGCATGCCTCGCGGTTAGCGGTTGCATTTCTTCCGCCGGTACGCTACTCTTGTCCCAAAGGAGATGCGACGAAGCCTCCAGCTCGATCAGCCGTTCGATGCGCTTCTCCTGGGTGTGTCCTCACGGGCTGTTCTTCCGGTAATCATCATCGTCATTAGCATCGGGGTCGCTGTACCGGACCCCGCCTGATACGGCCTGATAGGAATCTGAGGCCACCGGCGGGGATCTTCAATCCGGCCGGTGGCCTTTTTTGTTATTGCAGTGGCCTGAGCTAAGGAGAACGAATGCCAAACTTGATGAGCGGCGCAAGAATGTTGCTGGAATGCCTGGTCCGCGAGGGCGTCGATTGTTTCTTCGGGTACCCCGGAGGCGTCACGCTCCCGCTCTACGACGCGGTCTACGACCACCCCATCCGCCACGTCCTTGTACGTCACGAAGAGAACGCCGCGTTCGCGGCTTCCGGCTACGCCCGCTCCACCGGCCGCGTGGGCGTCTGTTGCGCCACCTCCGGCCCCGGCGCCACCAACCTGACCACCGGCCTGGTCGACGCCATGATGGATTCCATCCCGGTGGTCGCCCTCACCGGCCAGGTCCACAGCAAGCTGATTGGCAGCGACGCCTTCCAGGAGGCCGACACCTTCGGCATCTCGCGCTCCTGCACCAAGCACAACTACCTGGTCAAGGCCATCGGCGATCTGCCGCGAATCATTCACGAGGCCTTCTACATCGCCTCCACCGGCCGCCCCGGCCCCGTCCTGGTGGACATTGCGAAAGACGTCTTCCAGGGCCAAGCGCACTACGCGCCAGTCTCCGCGATTCACCTGCCGGGCTACAAGGTCTACACCGAGGGTCACACCGGCCAGATTCGCCGCGCCGCCCAGATGATCTGGGACTCCGAGAGGCCCCTGATCTACGCCGGCGGCGGCATTGTCTCCTCGGGCGCCTCCCAGGAACTCCGCGAGCTGGTCGAGCTGGTCGATATCCCGACCGTCTGCACGCTGATGGGCCTGGGCGCTCTCCCGGGCAGCCACCCCAACTTTATCAGCATGCCGGGGATGCACGGCAGTTACGCCTCCAACATGGGCATGACCCACTGCGACCTGCTCATCGCCCTCGGCGTCCGCTTCGATGACCGGGTCACCGGCCGGCTTTCCGCATTCGCTCCCCACGCCAAGGTCATCCATCTGGATATCGACCCTGCCGAGATCGGCAAGAACCGCGTCCCCGACCTGCCCATCGTCGGCGACGCCAGGCGCGTGCTGCGCAGGATCGTCAAAGTCCTGACCGAACTCGAGCCCCAGATGCGCCCCGCCAACTCCGCCAAACGCACCGATTGGTGGCGCCAGATCCGCGCCTGGAAGGAAGAGCACCCGCTGGTGCCCGCCCTTTCCGCCCACGAGATCAAGCCCCAGCACCTGATGATGGAGATCGACCGCATCTCCCAGGGCCGCGCCATCGTTACCTCGGACGTGGGCCAGCATCAGATGTGGGCCGCCCAGTTCATCCGCTTCGAGGAGCCCCGCCTCTGGCTCACCTCCGGCGGCCTCGGCTCGATGGGCTTTGGCCTGCCCGCCGCCGTGGGCGCGCAGTTCGCGCATCCCGACAAGCTGGTCTTCGCCGTTGTCGGCGATGGCGGCTTCCAGATGTCGATCCCCGAGCTTTCCACCATTTCCGGCCACGGCCTCCCCATCAAGATTGTCATCTCCAACAACGGCTATCTCGGAATGGTGCGCCAGTGGCAGGAGCTGTTCTACAACAACCGCATTTGCGCGGTGGAGCTGGAAGCTTTCCCGGATGTTGAGAAGCTGGCCGCCGCTTACGGCATCAAGGGCCGCGCCATCCAGCGGCCGGAGGAGGTCCGGCCCGCCCTCGAGGAGGCCGTCCGCGAGCCCGGACCGTTCGTGCTCAACGTCCGGGTCTCGCCATGCGAGAACGTTTACCCGATGGTCCCGTCCGGCGCCGCCATTCACGAGATGGTATTGGCGCCGCCCCAGCCCGTCCCGGTGCCGAAGTAGGTTGCCCACGGAAAGGTGATCCGATGCTACAAGTCATTTCGCTCTTAGTCGAGAACAAACCCGGCGCCCTGATGCGCATCACCGGCGTGATCGGCGCCCGCGGATACAACATTGAGAGTCTCACCGTCGCCCGCACGCTCGATCCCACGCTGTCCCGCATGACCATCGTGGTGGACGTCGATCCCAACCTGCGCGCGCAGGTGGTCAAGCAGATGAACAAGCTGATCAACGTCCTTCAGGCCAGCGACCTCACCGAAAGCCCCGCCGTCACGCGCGAGATGCTGCTGCTGCGCGTTCGCGCTCAAAAGGAGACCCGCACCGCCATCCTCAAGGAAGCGGAGATCTTCGGCGCCCGCGTGGTCGACTCCTCGGTCGAGGGTTTCGCCCTCGAGGCCAGCGGCGATCCGGAAAAGCTCGACGAGTTTATCGATGTTATGCGGGTTTATGGCGAAATCGAAGTTACCCGCTCGGGATTGATCGCCGTCTCGCTCGAATCCAAGAAACTGCGCCTCTCTCCTCCCATTCCCACGCGGGGCGAAGCGCTCAGAACTCAGGACACCATCACAACGGAGTAATTCCATGGCTAAACGCTACTATGAACAAGACGCAACTCTGAACGATTTGAAAGGCCGCACCGTCGCGATTATCGGTTACGGCAGTCAGGGCCACGCCCACGCGCTCAACCTGCGCGACTCGGGCATCGATGTCGTCGTCGCCGAGCTGCCCGGCAGCGGCAACTGGGAGAAGGCCGAAGCCGCCGGCGTCCCGGTCATGACCGCCGCCGAGGCTTCCGCGCGCGGCGACGTGATCATGGTCCTGGTGGCCGACCACCATCAACAGGGGGTCTATGCCGAGGGCATCGCCCCCCACCTGACCGCGGGCAAGACGCTCATGTTCGCCCACGGCTTCAACATTCACTTCGGCCAGATCGTTCCGCCGAAAGACGTCGATGTCTCGATGATCGCTCCCAAGGCCCCCGGCCACCGCGTGCGCGAGCTGTTCACCGAGGGGGTCGGCGTTCCCGCCCTGGTCGCCATCCACCAGGATGCCTCCGGCCAGGCCCTCCAGCGCGCGCTGGCTTACGCCCTGGCGCTCGGCTGCCTCAAGGCCGGCGTCATCGAGACCACTTTCCGCGAAGAGACCGAGAGCGACCTGTTTGGCGAGCAGGCGGTTCTGTGCGGCGGCGCCTCCGAGCTCATCCGCGCCGGCTTCGAGACCCTGGTCGACGCCGGCTACGCCCCCGAAATCGCCTACTTCGAGTGTCTCCACGAACTCAAGCTCATCGTCGACCTGATCCAGGAAGGCGGCCTGGCCTACATGCGCTTCTCGGTCTCCGACACCGCCGAGTACGGCGACTACACCCGCGGGCCCCGGGTCATCGATCAGCGCGTCCGCGAAACCATGAAGCAGATCCTCGCCGAGATCCAGTCCGGCCAGTTCGCCAAGGAGTGGATCGAGGAGAACCGCTCCGGCCGCAAGAACTTCCTGGCCATGCGCGAAGCCGCCCGCAACCAGCGCGTCGAGGTCGTGGGCCGCGGTCTCCGTGAAATGATGACTTTTCTCAAGAAGAAAAAGGAGGCCGGCGTACCAGTAGACGACGCCGCCGGCGCAGCCTCAAGATGAAGATCTCGACCCTCGACACCACCCTGCGAGACGGCACTCAAGGCGAGGCCGTCTCGTTCACCGTCGACGACAAGCTCGCCATCGCCCTCAAGCTCGACGAGCTGGGCATCGACTACATCGAGGGCGGCTGGCCCGGCTCGAACCCGCGCGACAAGGAGTTCTTCGCCCGCGCCAAGGACCTCCCGCTCAAGCACGCCCGGCTGACCGCCTTCGGCTCGACCCGCTTCGCCAAGAACCGCATCGACCGCGACCCCAACGTCAAAGCCCTGGTCGAGGCCGGCACCCCCGTGATTTCCGTCTTCGGGAAGACCTGGGACCTGCATACCCGCCGCGCCCTCAACATCAGCGAGGAGGAGAACCTCAAGCTGATCTCCGAGACCGTCCGCCACCTCAAGGACCACGGCAAGGAGGTCATCTTCGACGCCGAGCACTTCTTCGACGGCTACAACGGCAACGCCGCCTTCGCCCTGCGCGCGCTCGAGGCCGCCCAGGCCGCCGGCGCCGATATCCTGTGCCTCTGCGACACCAATGGCGGCGTCCTGACCACCCGCCTCGCCGAGATCTTTGCCGAGGTTCGCAAGCGCTTCGACGGCGTCCTCGGCATCCACGCTCACAACGACTCCGGCACCGCCGTGGCCTCGACCATCGCCGCCGTCGAGCAGGGCGCCGCCCACGTCCAGGGCTGCATCAACGGCTATGGCGAGCGCTGCGGCAACGCCAACCTCTGCCCGGTCATCGCCAACCTCGAGTTGAAGCTCGGCCATACCGTCCTCCCTCCCGACAAGCTGGCCAGCCTGACCTCCGTGGCCCGCTTCGTCGCCGAGCTCGCCAACCTGCCGCTGCCCGGCGACGACCCCTACGTCGGCCACAGCGCCTTCGCGCACAAGGGCGGCGTACACGTCAGCGCCGTGCTCCGCGATGCCGCCACCTACGAGCACGTCGCTCCCGCCGCCGTCGGCAACCGCCAGCGCGTTCTGCTGAGCGACCTCTCCGGCCGCGGCAACATCCTCTACAAGCTCAAGCAGCACGGCATCGCCGACCGGCTCAGCGAGGATGCCCGCCGCGAGCTGCTGGAGCGCATCAAGCACATGGAGTACCTCGGCTATGAGCTCGAGGCCGCCGAGGGCACCTTCGAGCTGCTGGTCCGCGAAGCCCTCCGTCCCGGCGTCACCTTCTTCGATCTCCTTAACTTCGAGGTCACCACCAAGATGGAGGACAACCTCGAGTCCAAGACCTCCGCCACCGTCGTCGTCAAGGTTCAGGACGGCGTTCACTCCGCCACCGCCGCCGGGCACGGCCCGGTCAATGCGCTCGACCTGTGCCTCAGGAAGTGCCTCTCGGCCCTTTATCCCAGCATTGCCAACGTGCGCCTCACCGATTACAAGGTGCGCGTCCTGGAACCCCGGAAAGGCACCGCCGCCAAGGTTCGCGTGCTCATCGAGTGGAGCGACCATCTTCGGAACTGGGCCACCGTCGGCGTCTCCGACAACGTCATCGAGGCAAGCTGGCGCGCCATGGTCGACGCCATCCGCCTCGAGCTCATGCGCCTCACCGAAGAGGACGAGAACGTCACCAAGGCCGTCGAAGACTACTGCTGGGGCGTCTGAGCCGTCGGACCGCTCCCCGAACCGCGCCGGGGCCCCTGACCCGGCTTATACTGGCATCTTGACGTATGCGCTTCTTTTTCCGAAGACGCATCCCGGATTTTAGCCGCGTGCTGCTGGTGGAAAGCGGCCCGCGCCACCTTTCCGAGCGCCTGCTGCCCTTGCTGCGCCGCAATCACGGCCAGCAGGTTGCTGTCGATCTGGTCACCTGCTATGCGGGCCTCCCAGCGGGCTTCCCGCCCGAGCCCGAGACCGCCGTCTTTTACACCGGCAACTACCGCGGCCGGGCCGGCCGGCGGCGTCTGTTCGCCGAACTGCGCGCCCGGAAGTACCCCATCCTCGGCATCATTTGCTCGGACGATCCCATCCTGGCCAAGTGGAAGTGGGTCATCGCCGCCCGCCTCCCCGCCAAGGTTTTCGTCATCAACGAGAACTGCGACTACTTCTGGGTGGACTACTCGAACTGGCGCATCATCCGTCAATTCCTCCTGATCCGCTCCGGCCTGGCCGGCCCCGGCGCCGTCCGCACCCTCACCCGCCTGGCCCTGTTCCCCTTCACCCTCCTCTACCTCCTCCTCTACGCCGCCGCGGCGCACCTGCGGCGCGAGTGCCGGCGGGTGCTGCGGCGCTTTCACCCCGCAGCCACTTTGATACGGTAGAGGCCTCAGCTTCGTCTTTGGGGAGCGGGTGTGCCCCGCAAAAGCCCGGCCACGCTCAGATCCTCATCGACATCAGGCCAGTGGATGCCTTCGCCGTCGCCAAGAAGTTCGTACTTACTCAGTTGCGCGGGTGTTGCGTGCAGCAAGCGCGGGAACCAGGTTAGAGGCACGGAGATCCTCCGCCCGTCGGCCAGGGCGACCGTCAGCTCATCTTCGCTCACCGAAACCTCGCGCGCGAGGGGATGCGTTTCAACTACTAAAGAACTCATTCCAGGCCTCCAGCCAAATATGTCGATTTCCGTCGACCAGGCGCTCCAATTCCCGAAGCTCGCGTGCCTGGAACCCGGACGCAGACGCCTGCGCCACAGGGTCCAACCAGAACTTGGCGAGCGAGCGCCCCCGCTGGATATGGACGTGGGGCGGTTCCAGCCCCTCGTTGCTGTAGAACAAAACACGGCATGGCCCCACGCGAGCTATCGTAGGGGTGCATCGAGACCAGCCACCTTACGACGAGTGTACCAACTGGGTGCGAGCCACAAGGCGTTCTCGCGCGCACCAGAGCAGCGATATCATTCCGCCGACCGGCTCAGCGAGGACGCCCGCCACCTTTGCGAGCGCCTGCTGCCCTTGCTGCGCCGCAACCATGGCGAACACATCGCCGTCGACTTGGTCACATGTCACGCGGGCCTCCCTACGGGCTTCCCGCCCGAGCCCGAGACCGCCGTCTTTTACACCGGCAACTACCGCGGCCGGGCCGGTCCCGGCGCCGTCCGCACCCTCACGCGGCTGGCCCTGTTCCCCTTCACCCTCCTCTACCTCCTCCTCTGCGCCGCCGCAGCGCACCTGCGGCGCGCTTGCCGGCGGGTGCTGCGATCGACGGCGCCCTAATTGTGGAGCGCGTCTGCGTTGCACAATAGGAGGCGGAGTCACCCGTGACCATCGCGCCCGGCATCGTGTGGCCCGAAGCCGAGATCTCCGAGATCTGCCGCCGATACCAGGTGAAAGAGCTGGCTGTGTTCGGCTCCGCGGCATGCGGAGAGATGCGTCCTGAGAGCGACATCGACTTGCTGGTAGATTTCCTACCCGATGCCCATCCAGGGCGCTCAAACTTGCGGCCATGATGCGCCAGTTGTCCGTGTTGCTGGGCCGCCACGTCGACTTGGCGGTCAAGCCCGCGCTGAAGCCGCTGATCCGCCCCAGCGTTCTTAGCGAGGCTCAAGTCGTTTACGCGGCGTGACCGCGTCTGAACGTGGTTGGAGAGGCCGCGGCGCTACTGAGTCCTGAACTACAGCAGCGCCATCCTGAAGTCCCGTGGGCAGACATCGTCGCGTTTTGAGACTTCCTTTCCCGAGTGACGTCGCACGCGGCGCCGCCGCCATCCGCCTCGAGCTCATGCGCCTCACCGAAGAGGACGAAACCGTCACCAAGGCCTTCGAGGATTGCTGGTGGGGCGTCTGAGATGCGCTACTTCTTCCGGCGGTGCATCCTGGAGACGGACCGCATCCTGCTGGTGGAAAGCGGCTTCCGGCACCTCTTCGGGAGCTTGCTGCCGTTGCTTCTCCGCAATTATACGCAGCGAAGGAATTGAATGCGCCACCGCTCCCTCACGGTCGCGGCTCGGCCAAGGTACTGAGCCGCGCGCGTGAACAAGCGGCTGGTCTGGTGCGCAAGAATCGGTGACGCCGCGTATAGAAACAGTACTTTGTCTTAGTGACTTACGAGGCGGTCATCAACCAGGACTTTGGACTTCTTGAGGTCGCACACGCAGATACCTCATCTTGCCTGCCCGGCAGCGCTTCCCGTCAGGGCAGCCCAAGGTCGGGACGGATGAGATATCAGGCCAGCTTCCGCTTCAATAGCCCAACCACAAGCAGAGCCGCTCCGGCCAGCGGCAGGGTGCCGGGTTCGGGCACGTCGCTGTAAATCGTGTAGTGTATGGTGCCAGAGCCGCTGTAGCCGCCGGGATCAGTGGAGCCGGCGATGTAGGTGGCGTAGTTCGAGCCTTCCACACCGATCTCCGTCACCTTTGCGCCGAATTCCGTCCCCACCGGCGGCTGCAAGGGAACGCCCTCCACGTCGGAGTATAGATACATGACCGCATAGGACGGACCAGCCGGGCCGCCAATGTTGGTAAACCACACGTAATCGCTGAGCACGGTCTGCCCGGCATCCTCGTACATCCCCAAGTAGCCCTCAGTGACAGTCGAGAACGGCAAGATGCAGCCGTACTGTTCGTCGGTGGAGGTAATAGCGATCTGGAAGGGCAGGGTCTCCGAAATGGAGATGCCGTAGTCAGAGCCCGCCGGCGGGACGTACCGGTCACAGGGGGGGATTTGCGCGAACGCGATGGCCGCCAGCCCAGCCAGGAGACACAGCAAGAGAATAGGATTTCGCATCTTCCGCTCCTTCTGCCAGTTATACTCCTTTTTTTGCTGTGGGAAGGAGTTTTTTTCGAACGCGCCCGGCATTTTGTACTAGTACTTTAGTACCAGGGGTCTTGCCCGACTCAGCGCCCGGCATTCCTCCAACGTCCATTCCGGAATCGCCCCGGGCCGGCTGGCGACCAGCGCGCCCAAGCGGTTCGCGAAGTCTCCGATCTCAGCGGCGCGCCAGCCTTCCCCCAAGCCATGGAGGAACGCGGCGGCGAAGGCATCGCCAGCCCCGACCGCATCGGCTACCAGCACCGGATAGCCCTCCACCTCCGCGTAGACCCTGTCGATGAGCACGGCGCACCCGCGCTCCCCGCGCGTTAGGCACACCGCCTGCCATCCGAAGCGCTTCGCCGCGCCCCGGCAGAACTCTTCCAACCCGGCACGGCTCAACCCCAGAAACCCCTCCACGCTGGCAACCTCGCTGTCATTCAGTTTCACCACGTTCGCCTGCCGCAGCAACTCGCAAACCAGCGCGGGAGTGTACGAGTTCGCCCTGAGATTGATGTCGTAGAACCGCCGGGCGCCCGGCGCCGCGGAGATCAGCTTTCGAGTAACCGATCGAACCCGCGGGTCCATTTGGTGCAGGGTGCCGAAGTAGACCCGCCGGGCTGGAACTCCGCGAGTTGGCGGAGGTCGTCATCGCCGAGCTCGAGACAGTCATACGCCGCCGGCCGGTGAATGGTGAAATCCGGCTGGCCCGCGGCATCGAGGCGCACCGTCACGAATCCCGTAGGCTGGTCCGCCACCAGCCGGACAAACTTCGTCGAAAGCCCCAGCTCCCCGGCCCGCGCCACAGCCCGCCGCCCTCGTTCGTCGTCGCCGACGGCGCTGAGGAACACCACTTCGTGCCCCAGCCGCCGCGCGTGGGCCGCGAAGTTGAATGGCGCGCCACCGAGACGTTCCGTCTCCCCGAAGCCGTCCCACAGGATCTCTCCGACGCTCACAATTCTCACGATAGTCTCGCCGGCCTCCTCTCTTCTGTGGTACACCAATAGTGCACTCCCATGAAAGTCATCCTTGTCCACACCTGCGGCGGCCCGGACCAGATGCGGGTCCACGAGGTTCCCACGCCGGCGCCCGGCCCCGGGCACGCGCTGGTCAAGATCGCCGCCGCCGGAGTTAACTTCATCGACGTTTACTACCGCACCGGGCTGTACAAGGCGCCGCTGCCTGTCTTCATCGGGATGGAAGCCGCCGGCACCGTCGAGGAAACCGGTCCGGACGTTTCCGAGGTAGCGGCCGGGGATCGCGTGGCCTACTGCCTGGCCCGCGGCGCCTATGCCGAGTACGCCATCGTGCCCTCCTCGGTGCTGGTCAAGCTGCCCGATGAGATCGACTTCCCCACCGCCGCCGCCGCGATGCTCCAGGGCCTCACCGCCCACTACCTCGCCATCTCGACCTATCCGCTCAAGGAAGGCGACACCGCCCTGGTCCACGCCGCCGCCGGGGGGGTCGGCTTGCTGCTGGTACAAATCGCCAAGATGCGCGGCGCCCGCGTGCTCGGCACCGTCTCGACCCAGGCCAAGGCCGACCTGGCTCTGGAGGCCGGCGCCGACGGCGTCATGTTCTATACCCGCCAGGACTTCGAACCCGAGGTCAGGCGCCTCACCAGCGGCCGGGGCGTGGACGTGATTTATGATTCGGTTGGGGCTTCGACCTTAATGAAAGGCCTGAACTCGCTTCGCCCCCGCGGAATGATGGTCTCCTTCGGGCAGTCCAGCGGCCCCGTCGGCCCCATCGATCCGCTGCTCCTCAGCCAGAAGGGATCGCTGTTCCTGACCCGCCCCAAGCTGGGCGATTACTGCGCCACGCGTTTGGAGCTTCTGTGGCGCGCCGACGACGTGCTCGGCTGGATCGGCGCCGGCAAACTCAAAGTCCGCGTCGACCGAACCTACCGCCTCGCCGAGGCGGCCCAGGCCCACCGCGATCTGGAGGGCCGCAAGACCAGCGGCAAGGTCCTGCTGCTCCCGGATTGATCCGGTGCGCGCCAACGAATTCTTCGCTCGCCGCAGCCGGATTGCCGCCGCGCTCGCCGAGAGGAATCTGGACGCCCTGATCGTCTCGGGCGCGCCCAATGTGCGCTACCTCACCGGCTTTACCGGCAGCAACGGTCTGGCGCTGCTCTCGCCCGCCGGCACGGTGCTGTTCACCGATCCCCGCTACGAGATCCAGGCGGCCCAGGAGACCGCTTGCCGGATCAGGATCGCGCGCGGCTCCCTCTATCGGGCCGTCATGCAGGCCGCCGCGCGCAGGAGATTCCGCCGCCTGGGTTTCGAGAAGGGCCGTCTCCCCTACCAGGACTACGAGGAGCTCCAGGCCGGGCTAACGCTGGGCGCTTCGCTGGTTCCGCTTGCGGGCGTTGTCGAGGCCCAGCGTATGGTGAAGTCCCGGGCCGAGATCGCTCTGATCCAGCGCTCCGTCGAGACCAACTCCGCCGCCTTCGACAGAGCCATTCGCCGCGCCCGCCCCGGCGTCCGCGAGTGCGAACTGGCCGCCGAACTCGACTACCAGATGCGCCTGCTGGGCGCCCAGGGACCCGCCTTCGACACCATCGTCGCCGCCGGCCCCCGCTCCGCCCTGCCCCACGCCCAGCCCACCGTTAACACTTTACGGCGCAATCAGCTACTATTGATAGACGTGGGCGCGAGCCGGGACGGCTACGCCAGCGATATGACGCGGATGGCCTTCCTGGGCCGGCCGGGCCGGAAGGTCGGGCGTTTGTACCGGACGGTGTTGGAAGCTCAGTCGGCGGCCCTCGAGGCGGTGCGGCCGGGCGTCCGCGCCGAGCAGATCGATCGCGCCGCGCGGCGGGTATTGCGCGCCGGAAAGCTGGAGCGGGCTATGGTCCACTCCACTGGCCACGGGTTAGGGTTGGAGATTCATGAAGCGCCGCGCCTCGGCAGGGGCGAGAAGAGTTCGCTCGCCGAGGGAATGGTCATTACCGTTGAGCCTGGCATCTACCTGGAAGGGTTCGGAGGTATTCGCATCGAGGACACCGTCGTCGTGACCCATTCCGGTGCCAGCGTTCTGACGCCCACTTCGAAGGACCTGTTGATACTATAGGGGCGGGTTTCGAGTCCGCCCACGACCTTTCTTACTACCATGACTTTGGACGAAATCCGCGAGCTGATTCAAGTGGTCACCGAGACGGGCATCGCCGAGCTGGAAGTGCAGCGCGGCGACAACCGGGTCCGCATCCGCCGCGTCGCCCGCGGCCACCTTCAGGAGTACGTGATTCCGGCCGAACTGGCCACCCACCACACCCCGCACGTGGCCGGGCCGGCGACGCCCGCTGTCTCGACCGCCGCCGGCGCCGCACCTGCGCTGGACCCTCTGAGCGATCCCACCCTGGTCACCGTCAAGTCTCCGATCGTCGGCACGTTCTACGAGGCGCCCTCCCCCGGCGCGCCTCCTTTCGTTCGCGTCGGAGATGTCGTCAAGCCCGGCGACGTCCTCTGCGTCATCGAGTCCATGAAACTGATGAACGAGATCGAGGCCGAGGCCGGGGGCACGATTGTGAGCAAGCTGGCCGCCAATGCCCAGCCCGTCGAATACGGAGAAGCCCTGTTCGCCATTCGACCCGCCTGAGTCCCGCATGTTTGAAAAGATCCTGATCGCCAATCGCGGGGAGATTGCGCTCCGCGTCATTTGCGCCTGCAAGGAGCTGGGCATTCCCACCGTCGCCGTCTATTCGGAAGCCGACCGCCACAGCCTCCACGTGCGCTTTGCCGACCAGGCCATTTGCATCGGTCCGGCCAAGAGCAGCCTCAGCTACCTGGACATTCCCTCGGTCATCAGCGCCGCCGAGATCACCAATGTGGACGCCATTCACCCCGGCTACGGCTTCCTCAGCGAAAACGCCGATTTCGCCGAAGTGTGCGAGACCTCCGGCGTCCGCTTCATCGGCCCGCCCGCCGACGTCATCCGCCTGATGGGTCTGAAGGACCGCGCGCGCGCCGCCATGAAGGCCGCCGGCGTACCCACCCTGCCCGGCTCCGACGGCGTGGTGAAGTCCCCCGACGAGGCCCTGGTAATTGCCGCCCAGATTGGTTATCCGGTGATCCTGAAAGCTGCCGCCGGGGGCGGCGGCCGCGGCATGCGCATCGTCCGCTGCCCCGAGGAACTCCCCGCCCAGTTCGTGCAGGCCCAGCAGGAAGCCAGAGCCAGCTTCGACTGCGCCGACGTCTACCTCGAGAAGTACATTCTGTCGGCGAGGCACATCGAGTTCCAGGTCCTGGCCGACCAGCACGGCCACGTCGAAGTCCTGGGCGAGCGCGAGTGCACCATCCAGCGCCGCCACCAGAAGCTGGTCGAGGAAGCGCCCTCCCCTTCGGTCGCTCCCGAACTCCGGGACCGCATCGCCGGCGCCCTGCGGGAGGCCATGCGCGCCTGCGGTTACGTCAATGCCGGCACCGTCGAGTTCGTCATGGACGAGTGCGGCCAGCTCTATTTCATCGAGGTCAACGCCCGCATCCAGGTCGAGCACCCGGTCACCGAGTTCATCACCGGAATCGACCTGGTCAAGAGCCAGATCCTGATTGCCGCCGGTGAGGAGCTGCCCGACATCATCGAGCTGCCCGTCCGAACCCGCGGGCACGCGCTGGAGTGCCGCATCAACGCCGAGGACCCGGTCACCTTCGCCCCCTCGCCCGGCCGCATCACCGGCCTCAACCTGCCCGGAGGCATTGGCGTGCGCGTGGACACCGCCGCCTACACCGACGGCGTCATTTCCCCCTACTACGATTCCCTGGTGGCCAAGCTCATCACCTACGGTCGCGACCGCAGCGAGGCCATCACCCGCATGAAGCGCGCTCTGGAGACCTTCGTGGTCGAGGGAATTCACACCTCGATCCCGCTCCACCAGCGCATCCTGGCCGATCCGGATTTCCTCCGCGGCGCCTTCGACACCAACTTCGTGCGGCGGTTCGCCCCGAACAACCACAAGGAGTGAGATTGCGGCCCGCAGGGCTTGGTTCTTATATGAACAGGTCGACAGGAACGCGGAAGAACTCCGCCAACCGCTTTGCCTGGGCCTTGCTGATGGAGCGGCGGCCGTTGAGCACTTCGGTCGCGGCGCCCTTGTTGCCGATTACCGGCCAGATGTCCTTGTGCCTCAGGCCGCGCTCCTCGATCAGCGCCCTGAGGGACTCGTGCGGTGAAACACCAGGCATGGGATAGTGCTTTTCTTCGTAGTCCTCGATGAGGAGTGCGAGCACTTCCGCCAGCGCATCCTCCTCCGGAGTGCGGCCCTCCCGTTCGTCCAGTTCCAGCAGCAGCGCGGTGAGCCGCTGGTGCTCCTCGCCGGTGCGAATCGGTCGCGGCAACGATTTCGCGAGCAGTTCCCGATACGCCGCATCGTCGATTTCGAGTGTCGCGCTCATCTTTTCCAGTCTCCCTTCGTGTACCCGGCGTGGGTCAGGATGTGCAAGATGAAAACGCGCTTCGTCTCGTAGTTCACACGCGCGATCGGCCTGTAGTCATTGCCGTGAATGTTAAACACGGTCCTCCGACCCACAACGTCGGCATGACCGAAGTCGTTCCGCAACTCGGCCAGAGAATTCCAGTCCGCCTTGCGGGTGATCCGATACCAGTTCACCAGGGGAACCAGCGCGTCCGGGTGTTTTTCAGAGAACCTGAGGATCGCTGGCCTGCCGATCACCCTCACGGCTTTAGTTTACAGAATGTAAACTCAGGAGTCAAGCGGAATCTAGCCCGGAATCTAGGCCGGGGTCCGTTCAGAACGCGGCATCGAGAGCGAGGCCATCACCCGCATGAAGCGCGCTCTGGAGACCTTCGTGGTCCAGGGAATCCACACCTCGATCCCGCTGCACCAGCACATCCTGGCGGATCCGGATTTCCTCCGCGGCAGCTTCGACACCAACTTCGTCCGCCGGTTCATGCCCAATAACCACAAGGGCTGAGACCGCAGGACCTGGTTCATATACGGTATCGCTTCGGTGAACCCATCTTCCACAGCTTGAGTTCATAGCTTTTGCCCTGCTTGAGGCGCCAACGTGCGCTCGGTGTGTGCGAACACGGGAACCAACCCGGAAAGAGCGGCACGCGCTTCACAGCTCGCCGTTAAGAGGGTTTTGCCCGAGATCCATTTTCGCCAGAGGGCTCCCAACTCGCCTGGGCAGAGTATGCCCTGTCGCGGGTAGAGGCGGTTCCTCGAGCGTCTTCGTCTTCCCTAGTGAGCCGAATTGGTGACAGCATTCTCGGCCAACAGTCTGAAGAGGAGAGCAAACCAGCCATGACCAAGAAGAGCATTTCCATCACATCTGCGATGCTGATCACCTTGTCGTTGCCGCTGGCGCAGGCGGCCGTCAAGATGGCCGGTACCATCACGGTTGCCGACTTGGCTAAGGAGACTCTGGCCAAGAAGACCCTAAAGCAGGTCCAGGCGTCCGCCGCTGTGGTGGCGGATGAGGCCGACCGGTTGAGAATGATCGCCAACTCGAAGTCTAGTCCGGACTCGCATCTCGACAAACTGACGGCTTTGAAGGTCGAAGTCAACCGGATGGGCCAGGAGATCAGCAGCCTGGAGGCGGAGCGCGAGTCGCTGGCGCCGTGGGAACAGCAGGCCGTCGACGAGGTTCTGCCGCTGCTCCAGGCGACTGCCGCGAACACCGAGGGCGCGATCGAGTACGTCAGTGAGAACAGGAACCGATTGTGGACGGAGGCTTACCGCGATTACGCCGACCGCGTCTGGGAGGACTCCGCACAGATTGCGAAGACCCTCAAGGACTACCTGAAGTACGAGAAGCTGCGCGATCAGGAGGTACAAGTGGAGGAACGCATCTGGGCAGATTCCGACCGCAATGCCGAATGAGTCCTGAGCCGGAGGGCGCGGAGCACCTCGGTAAACACAGGTCGACAGCGGCGAGCAGGCGGAGGCGAGCCGTCGAAGAAGGTCCGCTTCCAGGTGGGGAAGAACTCAACAGGAAAAGGAGAATAATTCAATGAGTGTGAAACTGACAACCCACGAAAAGGGCGACGTGATCATCGTCGACACCAGCGGAAAGCTGACGCTGGGCGAAGGCACCGACGCCCTGCGCCAGAAGACGCGGGAACTGGTGGAGGGCGGTTCCAGGCGGATCCTTCTGAACATGGCTGGCGTTACCTACATCGACAGCTCCGGCATCGGTGAGTTGGTAACCGCGTACACGACCGTGACCGCCGCCGGAGGCGAGATGAAGCTGTTGAACCTCGCCAAGCGGGCGCACGATCTTCTGAAGATCACCAAGCTGTACACGGTCTTCGAGACGTTTGAGGATGAGGCCTCGGCCATAGGCAGCTTCTCGGTGGCTAAGCCGACTGACCTCCAGGCCCAGAACTAGCCGAGCCTGGGAGCGATTCCCATTCGGGCTGACGGTAAACCGGCCCCATCTGGGCCGTCGACCTGGTCGAACGTGGCGGCAGCGCCGCTGTTGGTGTTCGGCCAGGGTGGTGGTTTTCGGCCATAGACCGCTTTAGCGAGTCGCTTATGAGTGCAAGCAGTTAGCGTCTGGCATGGAAATTGCTCCAAGCCAGACAGGGAGGTGGATTATGCGAAAGCTGCTGCTGGTTTGCGCCGCCCTGATGGTGGCGCTGCCCGCGAGCGCGGCCGTCCGTTACGTCCGGGGAGGCTTCGGTTTTGGCCCGGCATATGGTCCGTGGGGCACCTGGTATGCGCCGTACTTCTATGGAGCGTACCCCGCGTTCTCGCACCCGAACGCCGGCGAGGTTAAGCTGGACACGAACGTCAAAGACGCGGAAGTGTTCATAAATGGCGCCTACGCCGGGACGGTTAGGAGCCTGAAGTCGATGTGGCTGCGGCAAGGGGCGTACAATCTGGAAGTCCGTTCTCCGGGCCGTGCGCGATACGCGGAACGGATCTACGTGGTGAACGGCAAGACGTTGCGCGTGCGTCCGGAACTGCGCGTCGAACCGAAGCCATGAACGGTTGCGTGAATTGGCCGCGCCTCACGCCGGGTGAGGCACGAACCGGCCCCGGGCACTTCCTCGGGAATGCCTGAGGCCGGTTTCCGTAGTTGGGATAGCTACCGTAATCGCCCGCCTCAACCAACACCCAGCCAACCGTTCCGCCAGGACGTGGTCTCGCTCCGAACCTTCCGGGATTTGCGAGGGAGGCAGGACCTGGGTCTCGTCGTGGTCCTCGAACCGGTCTACTCTTCCGTCTGCCGCCGCATTACCCGATCGACGTTAGACCCCCGCTCGTCTGCGCGCCGTCCATCAATGTGACAGAGCAGGAAGCAAGGTTCGGATAAGGAGAGTAAGACAATGACACTCACAACTGGCACGAGAGCGGCGGGATCCCACATCGGGAAGTCGATCCTGCGAAAACTGCTGTTCGTGTGCGCCGCCCTGGTCGTGACGCTGCCCGCGAGCGCGGCCGTCCGTGGCGTCCGGGGAGGCTTTGTTGTTGGCCCGGCATTTGGTCCGTGGGACTACTGGTATGGGCCATATTTCTATGGAGCGTACCCAGTGGTCTCGCACCCGAATGCCGGCCTGGTCAAGCTGGACACGAAGGTCAAAGACGCGGAGGTTTTCGTCGATGGCGCTTTCGCCGGCACGGCCGGGGATCTGAAGTCAATGTGGCTGCGGCAAGGGGCGTACAACCTGGAAGTCCGTTCTCCGGGCCGTGCGACATACGCGGAACGGATCTACGTGGTGAACGGCAAGACCCTGCGCGTGCGTCCGGAGCTGCGGGTGGAGCCGAAGTCGTGAGGTACGGCGCGCATTGCCCGCGCGCGGCACATGGTTTGGAGGCGCGAACCGGCCCCAGAGTCTTCCTGCGAAGGACTGAGGCCGGTTTCCGTCGCTACGAAAGATCTAGCTTGTCGAGGAGTCACCAATGATCGGTCAATTCGGCAAACCTCACCTCGGGATGTTGGCAGCGTTCCTGGTTGCAGCGACCCTGCCCGTCATGGCAGAGGATTTGGCCAAGGGCAGCGGCGGGAATTGCCCAACAGCGGCCGGCCTCAACGGGCTCCGGCCGGGGCCGGCCGAATGCCCCGACTTTCTTGTGTTGCCCAAGTACGGAGTGCTCCCACTCGAGCCGTGGGCAGGGTTCGAGACGGGGCAGCGGACCGCCTGGAGCACAGCATCCGATGCAGGAGGAGAAGACCAGGGCGCCGGTCACAACACATCCACCCGCGGCGGCCGGCTGGCACGTTGGTTGCAGCACGTCACCTGGAGCTGGGCCCCGCCGCTTCGCTATGGTGATCCCTTTCCAGTCAGTGCGATGCTCAATCGACCTTGACAGCTCCGGACAACGAGTGCATCGCCTGTTGGTAACTGTACGCCCGGTCTTAGCGTCCAACAAGAACACGGCCAGGACTGTAGCCTGGGCGCTTCGAGTTGAGCTTTCTGGAGGTCCGTCGTGAAGAAGCAAACCGGCATCGAAACAAACCCAACGGCGATCGCGCCCGCGCTGTCGGGCATCGAAACGAGGGCGTCCGCCGTTGGAACCGTACTGTCGATCAGTCCCATCGAAGACGACCACAATTCCCTGGAACAGATTTTCCGCAGGTTTCGATGGACTCTGCATAGGGCCCTAACGCTTCCATCCGCCGTGGCATTCTTGGCGCAGAACCAAGCTCCAGTCGCGATTTGCGAGCGTGATCTGGCCCCGGGTACTTGGAAGGAGATGTTGGATGAGGCCATCGTCTTGCCTCAACCGCCATGCGTAATCGTGACTTCACGGCTGGCGGATGAGTACCTTTGGGCGGAAGCTCTGAACGCCGGAGCGTACGACGTTCTGGAAAAGCCTTTTGAAACAGACGAAGTCATCCGAATCGTGAGCTTGGCCTCACGCAGTTGGCACGATCAGTACCTCCGCACCAGCGTGCCGAAGACACTAAAGCTGCATGCGGCGTAGGAGCGCAGGGTGGCTCATAGCAGTGGCCGGCGGAGGTACAAAGGAGACATGATCAGGACGGCTATTCTCGGCACGATAGTCCTGTTATTGGCACCCGGACCAGACGCCGCGCAGACAGGCGCGAAGTCTCCCAAGCCCTCGAAATCCCTGGCCGATTACAGCGCGGCCATGGAAGACCTCGCCCAGTCCGCCAGCCCGGCTGTGGTCCAGATCCTGGTACAGACCTTGGCGCCCCTGGGGAATGGAGAATCGCAACACGCGGGGTTCGTCTCGGAGCAGGAAGCTACCGGCTCAGGCGTCATTGTGGACCCCGACGGGTATATCGTCACCAACGCTCATGTAGTGCAGAACGCCCGCCGTATCGACGTCAAGATTCTTCGGACCGACGAAAAGGGGCAGGAGCCGCACGGGCACCTGATGCCCGCAAAACTGATCGGACTGGATCGGGAGGTGGATATCGCCGTTGTGAAGATCGAGGGACAGAATCTTCCGACGCTTTCCTTCCTGAACTCGGACAATCTCCGGCAGGGGCAGTTGGTACTGGCTGTGGGCAGCCCACTTGGATTGCAGAACTCCCTCACGCATGGCGTGGTAAGTGCGACTTTCCGGCAACTCAAGTCGGAGAGTCCGATGGTCTATATCCAGACCGACGCTCCGATCAATCCCGGCAACAGCGGAGGGCCGTTGCTGGATATCGAGGGGCGGATTGCCGGCATCAACACGATGATCTTCTCGGAATCGGGCGGCAACGAAGGAATCGGGTTCGCCATTCCCGCCAATCTGGCCAAGGACGTGTATCAAAGGCTTCGCAAGGACGGGCGGGTACGGCGCGGCGCGATCGGAGTGATTCCCGAGACGATCACGCCAAGGCTGGGAGCGGCCCTGGGACTGGACAGGGATTGGGGCGTCATCCTTTCGGACGTGGCGCCGCATAGTGCAGCGGAGGCCGCGGGATTCGAACCGGGAGACGTGGTGCTGTCTGTCGACGGAAAGCCGATGCGAGAGGCGCGGGACCTGGCTCTGGCGGTGTTCCAGCGGGCGCCCGGAGACGAGTTGAGCATGGAGATCCAGCGCGGCAAGGAGCGGATGTCCAAGACCGTCGCCATTCTCGACCGGAAGAACGAGCCCAGCCTACTTGAGGACCTCGCCAACTACGATACCGCGCTGGTTCGCCAGTTGGGGATTCTGGCGGTGACCGTGGACGAGAAGGTGACTGCCATTCTGCCGGACCTGAGGCATCTTTCGGGCGTCGCGGTGGCGGCGGTTCCGGCGGAATATGCCGGGCTGAATCCGGGCCTGGTGGCGGGCGACGTGATCTACTCGCTAAACAGCCAGCGCATCGCGTCGCTCGACGAGCTGCGGGACGCGCTGAAGGGCAAGAAATCCGGCGATCCCATCGCACTCCAGGTGGAACGGTACGGGCAACTGATCTACGTGACGGCGGCACTGGAATGAGCCAGACCTTGCCGGTATTTCCGATCCGGTCAAAAGGGTAGATGGTATCTTTTGGGCCGCCGGTCTGGCCGTTACCAGTGAGAGGTAACCGTACGAGAATCGCAACCGAAACAGTCGTCTTGCTCGTCGCTCTGGGCATGGCCCTGCACCCGCTTCCCGCGTCCGCTCAAGTCCTGCTCACCCCCGGGCAGTTGGACCAGCTTGTTTCCCGGATCGCGCTGTATCCGGACCCCTTGCCGGCTCAGGTGCCGACCGCGTCTACCGTATTCCGAGCAGATTGCGGATGCGGCCCCCGCATTGCGCTCGGAACGGCCTTCGCGCCATGGGGTTGGGACCGGTCCGGCTTTGGATGGGCTACTCGCGCCGCGCTCCTCGATGGCCGTCCTTGGGTGCGAACCGGAGAGAACCACGAAACCTGCACCCATCCGTATAGCGCGCCACGCCAACCAGCCGGCCCTCGTGTGGAACGTCATGAGTTGGGGCCGGCACACCCGACCCGGAAAGAAGACACCAAGGACAAGAAGCGATAATCGCCGCGGGGGGACGCAGGCCGTCGGCGTCGAGGGCTTGCGCACTGCCCAGCCAAGGCTGGAAGAGTGGAGAAAAGGGTCGTAAAGTAAAGCTCGATAGGAGCATGCAACGGAGTAACAGGATATGACTTTGAAGATCACCCCGACTTTTGGAGCGGCGGCGCTCGGAATTGTCGTTCTCCTCACACTGTTCACGATTCCCCGCGCGTTCGGCGCGGACGGCGTCATCAAGACGAATGTTGCCTTTCCGTTCCAGGTCAAATCCGAAACCCTGCCGGCCGGTGAGTACCAATTCTCCATCGATCGCGAGACGGAGATGGTGAGCATCCTCGGCCCGAAGGGTTCCGGTGGGATGATACCCATCCTCACGGCACTCGCCGCCGCTCCCCACTCCGACGCGACAGACGCACACATCGTCTTCGACAAGGTGGGGACCACCTACACGCTCTCGGAGCTTTGGGAGCCGGGCGCGGATGGTGTCCTGGTGTATGCCACGAAGGGGAAACACGAGCATCACGTCCTCCGCGTGAAACGGTGAGGACCTGCGGGTAGAGAGGCGGCGTGGTCGGCCGGATGGCTTCGAGCAGGTCAACGTCGGGACCCGGATCCGGCTCGGCGGCGCCATCGAAATACTGAAAGCCGGACCGGTTGACCCGGCCCGGCTTCACCATGCGCGTCATCGTCAATCCCTTGAGACTGACGTACAAGGCAGGCCGTCGGCGGGCAAGGAAACCGGCGTACCGCCCGCTGCCTCCCCGGCGACTACCAATTGCCTGGTATCTCGTCAGCGGTCAACGGGGTAGAAGGTGTCTTTCGGGGTGCCGGTCTCGTCATGACAGATGAGAGGTAATAGTGTGAGAACCGTAACCAGAACAGTCGCCGCCAAAAAGATCCGACCGTCGATACGGGCCGGAATCTTGTTCGTCGCGATGGGTGTGGGGATGCACCCGCTTCCAGCGTCCGCTCAAGTCCTCCTGACTCCCGGACAGTTGGACCAGCTTGTCTCCCGGGTCGCGCTGTATCCGGACCCCTTGCTGGCTCAGGTGCTGACCGCGTGTACGTATTCGGAGCAGATCCCAGATGCGGCACAGTGGGCGGACCAGCACAGCTATCTCACCGGCGACAATCTGGCAGGCGCCATCACCCAGGACAATCTGCCGTGGGACCCGAGCGTTCTGGCGTTGCTGCCGTTTCCGTCGGTCCTCGACATGATGGCAACCAACATATTCTGGATACGGCAACTTGGCGACGCAGTTCTCGGCCAGAGGGCAGATGTAATGGATGCGATCCAGACGATGCGACAAAAGGCAAGCAACTTCGGTTACTTGCAGAACTGCCCGCAGTACCGCGTCATGGTCGCTGGCCCTGGAATCATCGAGATTGTGCCCGTCGATCCAGCCTTCTACTTCCTGCCGATCTATGACCCGCTGATTGTCTTCGGCCGGCCCAGGGCAGGTTTGGCCGTCGGAATAACCTTTGGCCCCCGCATTGCAGTCGGAGCTGCCTTCGCGTCGTGGGGCTGGGGCCGGTCAGGCTTTGGATGGGCTTCCCGCACGATGGTCATCGATGGTCGTCCTTGGGTGCGAACCAGAGAGAATCACGAAACATACAGCCATCCGTATACCGCGCCACGCCAACCAGCCGGTCCTCGTGTGGAACGTCATGAGCTGCGGCCGACACACCCGACCCGGAAAGAAGACACCAACGACAAGAAGCGATAATCGCCGCCGCGCGGAGCAGGCCGGCGCCTTCGAGGGCTTGCGCACTGCCAAGCCATTGACTGTAATGCATAGAAAAGCATCATAAGGTAGAGTATGAGATGAGTATGCAGAGGAAAACAGTTCTCATCGTCGTCGCCGCGGCTTGCGTGGCTATAGGGTTGGGGACGTGGGCCGTGGTCGGGGGACAATCCGGAATTCAATACCGCACGGCGACTGTCGAGCACGGCGACATCAACGTCGCCATCTCGGCCACCGGCAATCCCAACGCGGTCGTAACCGTGCAAGTGGGATCGCAAGTGTCGGGCATCATTCTGGCCTTGTTCGCCGATTTCAACTCCAAAGTGACCAAGGGCCAGTTGATTGCGCGGATCGATCCCGCGCCCTTCCAGGCGAAGGTCGATCAGGCACAGGCTAACCTCGATGCGGCGCGGGCCGCCGTAGCCAATGCCCAGGCCGTCGTCCAGCAGGCTCTGGCGGGCATTCAGGCTGCCAAATCTTCTCTGGCAGCCGCTCAGGCGAATGTCGTGAAAGCAGAGGCCGTCAGTGAGGACGCCAAGGTCAAGGTCGAGCGGCGCGTGATCATGGTCAGCCAGGGTGCGGACGCCAAGGAGGATCTCGAGACCGCTCAGACTACGTACAAATCGGCGGTTGCCGACCACAACGCATTAGTGGCGCAGCAGCATGCGGTGGGAGACAGCGTGAAGGTTGCACAGGCGCAGTTGAATGTGGCGAATTCGCTCTTGACCGCCAACCAGGCGCAGGTGAAACAGTTTACCGCGGCGCTGCAATCGGCCCAGCTCGATCTCGACCACACGAAGATCACAGCGCCGGTGGATGGCGTGGTGGTGTCGCGGAACGTGGATGTGGGGCAGACCGTGGCCGCGAGCCTGGCGGCTCCCACGCTGTTTCTGATCGCCCAGGATCTGACGAAGATGCAGGTGGATACGAACGTGTCGGAAGCGGACGTGGGGCGGGTGCGCGTGAACCAGCCTGCCACATTCACGGTGGATGCGTATCCCGGGCGGGTGTTCACAGGCAACGTGACCCAGATCCGCCAGGCGCCCATCAACGTGGCAAACGTGATCACGTACGACGCGGTGATCGGCGTTTCGAATAAGGACCTGAAGCTGTTTCCGGGTATGACGGCGAATGTGAAGATTCTGGTGAATCAGCGCCTGAACGTGCTGAAGGTCCCCAACGCCGCGCTGCGTTATCACCCGGCGTCCGAGACGGCAGCGGCCGGTGGCGGCACGGGCGTACGCAAGGGCGGGGCGCCGGAGAAAGCTGTCTGGATCCTGGACTCGGACAACAAGCCGCAGCGTGTCGTGGTCACTACGGGCGAAAGCGACGGCACGAATACGGAGGTTGTGACAGGCGGACTGAAGGACGGAGACCGCGTGATTGTCGCGGCGCTGGCCAAGGCGGCTTCCGCTTCGGGCGGCAGCCCCGGCTCCCAGAGCGGCAGCCCGGGCCGCAGAGGGCCGGGATTCTAGGTGAGCGGAATGGCGCCGGTAATCGAAGTCAAGAATCTGGTGAAGGATTACAGGCTCGGCGAGGCGCCGGTGCACGTGTTGAAGAACGTCTCGTTCGAGATCGAACGGGGGGATTTCGTTTCCATCATGGGGCCATCCGGATCCGGCAAATCCACGCTCATGAACATCCTCGGGTGCCTCGACAAGCCTACCTCCGGGGCTTACGCGCTGGACGGAGTCAGCGTCGGAAACCTGAATCGCGACCAACTGGCGGAGATCCGGAACAAGAAGATCGGGTTCGTATTCCAGCAGTTCAACCTGCTGGCGCGGACCAGTGCGGCGGAAAATGTGGAACTGCCGCTGATGTACACCGAGGCCCCAGCGCGCGAGCGCCACGAGCGAGCACGAGAGGCGCTGCTCGCGGTGGGACTGGCCGGACGCGAGGAACACCAGCCGAGCCAGCTTTCCGGCGGCCAGCAGCAGCGCGTGGCCATCGCGCGGTCGCTGGTGAACGATCCCAGCATTATCCTGGCGGACGAGCCGACCGGAGCGCTGGACTCGAGGACCGGCATCGAGATCATGGCGATCTTCCAACGGCTGAACCGGGAAAAGGGGATCACCATGATCGTGGTGACGCACGATCCGGATATCGCGGCTTACTCGAACCGCAGCATCCATTTCAAAGACGGCAGGCTGCAACTCGACGAGAGGCATGCGCAGCCACGCGAAGCGCGGAAGGACCTGGAGCAGCTTCCCGCCGAGCAGCCGGAGGAGGTCGTCTCGTCATGAATAAGATCGTTGCCAGCATCCGCATCGCGCTCCGCGCGCTGAAGGTGAACCGCATGCGCTCGGCGCTCACGATGCTGGGGATCATCATTGGGGTGGCGGCAGTGATCGCGATGGTGGGTGTTGGCGCGGGCGCCACCGCGCGGATCCAGCAGCAGATCCAGAGCATTGGGAGCAACCTGATCATCGTGCTGCCGGGCAGCATCAGCAGCAACGGCGTCCGGCTCGGCTCCGGAGCGGTAGCATCGTTGACGCAAGACGACGCCAAGGCCATCGCGGACGAGTGCCCGTCCGTCGCTCTCGCCGCGCCTACCGTGCGCGGCGGAGTGCAGGTGGTTTACGGGAACAACAACTGGGCCACCAATGCCCAGGGGGTGACTCCGGATTACATGACGATCCGCGATTACACCATGTTGTCCGGCCAGTTTTTCACCACGCAGGACGTGGATGCGGCCGCCAAAACGGCCGTGCTGGGTGAAACCGTCGCGCGGAATCTGTTTGGCGACAACGATCCCACGGGCCAGGTGGTGATCATCAAGAACGTGCCGTTTACCGTGGCGGGCGTTCTGACACCGAAAGGCCAGTCGCCGACGGGTCAGGACCAGGACGACGTCATCCTGCTGCCGATCACCACGGCCACGCAAAAGGTACTCGGCGCCAACAAGGCCAATGCCAAAGCGGTCGGCTCGCTGATGGTGCAGGCCATTAGCCCGCAGGCCATGGACCCGGCGATTCAAGAGATAGAGGCGCTGCTGCGCGAACGGCACAGGATCTTGCCGGGCCTGGAGGACGACTTCACGATCCGCAATCTCACCGAGGTGTTCCAGGCCCAGGAAACGTCGGCGCAAGTGATGTCGATTCTGCTCGGCGCTATCGCGTCGGTATCGCTGATCGTGGGCGGCATCGGGATCATGAACATCATGCTGGTGTCGGTGACCGAAAGGACGCGAGAGATCGGCTTGCGGCAGGCGGTGGGCGCCAAGACGCGCGACATCCTGTTGCAGTTCCTGGTGGAAGCCGTGACGCTCTCCTTGCTGGGTGGGATTATCGGGATCGTCGCTGGGCTGGCGGCTTCGCTGCTCATCTCGCACTTCGCGCAATGGACGACCGAGGTCAGCCCTATGTCGATCCTCTTGGCGTTTATGTTTTCCGCGCTCGTGGGAGTGTTCTTTGGCTACTACCCGGCGCGCAAGGCCGCGTTCTTGGATCCGATTGAGGCTCTCCGGTATGAATGAAGGCACAGCCCTCTCCCATCGTCTTCGCCCATCGATCGTTTTCGGGACGGCCGGATTGCTGCTCTTTTCGAACGCCTGCATGATCGGTCCGAAGTACCAGCGTCCTGGCGCTCCGGCGCCGCCGGCCTTCAAAGAAGAGCCGCCCGCCGGCTGGAAGGAAGCGCAACCCAATGACGGAGCGCTTCGCGGCAAGTGGTGGAAGGCGTACAACGATCCGCGGCTCAACGCGCTCGAAGACCAGGTGAGCATCTCGAACCAGAATGTATTGGCCGCCGAGGCTCAGTTCCGCGAGGCCAGAGCAGCAGTGCGCATCGCCCGAGCTGGTCAGTTTCCCACTGTGACCGCCGCGCCTTCCGCGACGCGTTCCGGAACGGGCGCGGCTCCCGGCGTGCAACACGTTTACACGATACCGGTTGATTTGGCCTATCAGATCGACGTATGGGGAACCGTCCGGCGCGGGGTTGCGGCGAATTCAGCCATCGCGCAGGCTTCGGCGGCGCAACTGGAGAATGCCCGCTTGTTGTATCAGGTGGAACTCGCCGCGGATTACTTCCAGATTCAGGGTCTGGACGCCTCGCGGCAGTTGCTGGACGCCACAGTGAAGTCGTATGAGCAATATGTCCAACTGACCCAGGACAGGTACGACGGCGGTGTCGCCTCGATGGGCGATGTGGCACTGGCTCAAACTCAGTTGGAGACAGCACGCGCGCAGTTGGCCGACTTGGGAGTTCAGCGGGCCGAATTTGAACATGCGATCGCAGTGCTGACGGGCAAACCACCTTCCGAGTTGTCGATTCCCGCTGCGCCGAACCAGTCTCCGCCGCCGGTCTCTCCGATCGGTATTCCTTCCACTCTGCTGGAACGAAGGCCCGACGTCGCTGCCGCCGAACGGCAGGTCGCGGCCGCGAACGAACAGATCGGAATCGCCAAGGCTGCGTTCTACCCGTCGCTGACCTTCAGCGCCAGTGCGGGTTCGCAAGCCACGGCCATCCTCGATTTGTTCACATGGCCAACCCGCTTCTGGTCCGTGGGATCGCAGTTGGCCCAGACTCTCTTCGATGCGGGCAAGCGCCGCGCTCAAGTCAAGCTGACGCAAGCCGCCTATGACGCCACTGTGGCGAATTACCGGCAAACGGTACTGACGGCGTTTCAACAGGTGGAGGACAGCCTGGCGCAGTTGCGCATCCTCTCCGAAGAGGCTGAGATCACGGACCGGGCGATCAAAGCCGCGCAACGGTCGCTCGAGATATCTACGATCCAATATCGTGGAGGCATCGCGAACTATCTGCAGGTAATCACCGCGCAAACCAGCCTGCTGCAGAATCAACGGGCGGCAGTCGATATTCTCACGCGACGCATGGTCGCGAGCGTGTCCTTGATCCAAGCCCTTGGCGGCGGATGGGACGCTTCGCAACTACCCTCTTCCCAGGACTTACGACGCTGAGCGAACGGAGCCGGGGTGGCCCCCCGGCGACGGCAGCTTCGTGCGCGCGGTGGTCCACGGCCCGCGCCCCTCTCGGCCAACGTCGAATACCCAGGCGGCCGAAGATACGCATGGATCGTCTGGCATGGCCAGACATTCTAATCCGAAGTTCCATCCCGCAGCGGCGAGTATCTGACTGAGGGTGCGGGTGATGGCCCTGGAGGCAGGTTCCAGTTTCTGGCTACACGCCGAGCAGTTCGAAGGCCCGCGCCTGTAGCG